>CAYWJO010000016.1:67525-68868 GCA_964458565.1 uncultured archaeon
CAGGAGAGGGAGGTCATGAGCACTGCTATGCGGTGGTAGAATACGCGATATACACAGCATTCGGAACAAGTCATCCCTATCAGTGGGACAGATGGTTCGATCTTGAGGGAGTATCTGTGGGAAGTACCATAGGTCCAATAGAGAGTGCAGAGGGTGAAAGTATGACCCTCACGGTCAATACCACAGATACCATCACGACCCCAGCAGGAACCTTTGAGTGCTGGCTAGCTAATGTGAGCCAGTTCGAGATGGGATTCTGGTTCTACATGAATTACTGGATTGACAAGGACTCCAACGTCACTATCAAGGCGACCACTCAAGTCCCTGCATATGGGGTGTTGCTGGTCGACGAGCTTGTGAATGCCTCCTGGCTGACCCCCCCATTCATCACAGATGTTTCAGCGGAGGCTCAGAAGTGCAGCGCTGTAGTGACGTGGACTACTGATGAGGATGCAGACTCGACAGTCCGTTATGGAGATTCAGCTGTGAACCTCAATATGTCAACCACAGTGACTGAGTTTGTCATAGACCACTCTATAACGCTCACTAATCTCAAACCACTCATGACATACTACTTTGAGGTCGAGTCAAGTGACGCCTGGGGAAGTAGGTCCACAAATAATAACAGTGGTGCCTTCTATACCTTCACGACACTAACAGCAGAGGCACCGGAAATAGTGAGTCTGAATGTCACTACAACGAGCAATATTACGATCAAACTCGTCTTTGACACTGACAAGACCACCAATGCAACTGTCTGGTATGGTCTCAGTCAGCTGCTCTCGATGTCAGTGATGGACCCGGTGTTTTCCATGCATCATGAGCTGGATATCACAGGGCTCGAAGAAAAAACCGAGTATTGGTATATCATCGGTGTCTCTGACGACATTGGAAACATGGCTAACAGCTCACTTCATCATATAACGACCCTTGATCAGACTGCGCCTTATGCTGGGAGCCTAAGTGCATCGGTTAAACTGGATACATTGAACGTGACCGTAGAAACCAATGAGAACTGCTATGCTGAGCTCTACGTTGGACAAAACTCTACACATCTCACTCTGGTGGATTACAGAACACTACCTCAGATACAGCATTCAATAATTGTAGTTGGCCTACCATCATACTCTACAGTGTATTTCATGATGCGGTTAGTTGACCCTTCCGGAAATGCACGTTGGTATCTGAATAGTTCAACTCCATTCACGAAGGAGGTTCCGGACTATCTCAAACCTGAGGTGAGTCACCCAGATGATATCTTCCTCACTGAGGGCAGCACGTTTCCCAATGTAGCATGGATAGTCTATGACCAAACACCAAAATCCTATGAAATTATCATCGAT
>CAYWJO010000017.1:0-60526 GCA_964458565.1 uncultured archaeon
AATGCTACTGCTGTACCGCCCGGTCTTGATACATGGTGGCTCAATGATACAACACATTTCAACATCGACCAAAATGGAATCGTCACAAACATCACAACCCTCTCACCAAGAAGTTACAGTATTCGTGTCTTCGTTATTGACTTCCACGGGTATATCCTTGAAGGAGTATTTACAGTAGTCGTATTGGACTTGGCGTATCCTATTTGGGCAAAATTACCACTAGATCAAATTATCGAGTGTGGAGATAGCCTCTACTATGACTTAAATGCAACAGACCAAGTTAGTATAGATTCTTGGTGGTTGAATGATACACTTCACTTCTCTATTGACGATGATGGACTTGTAACAACAATAGGTGTCCTACCTGTTGGTGTCTATGGCATACAGGTCTGGATCAATGACACATCAAACAATATTCTCACGGACAGTTTCAGATTAACTGTCATTGACACCCACTCTCCTACTTGGGTAGAATCACCAGTGAACCAATTTGTTGAATATGGAACTGACTTTGTCTGTGACCTGAATGCTACTGATCCTTCAGGGCTTAACGAGTGGTGGGTGGATGATTCCCTTCAATTTACCATTGATTACAGTGGTCGTGTATACACAATAGGTTTCTTAGATCCAGGTATCTATCCCCTTACTGTATATGTCAACGATGTCTTTGGGCAGACCCTATGGAGTGCATTTATTGTTGAAGTTCGGGACACCAAAGCTCCTACATGGCTTACAGACATAACTGATCAGTTTCTTGAATATGGAGAAGATTTAAGCTATCAACTTCTAGCAACAGATCTCTCTGGTATTGCCAATTGGAATGTGAACAATACTGACATGTTCAGAATAAGCGGGACTGGACTACTGACAAATAGAGTGACTCTTACACCAGGGCAATACAATCTCTTGGTGAGTGTATCAGATCCATATGGAAATGAACGATCAGAAGTCTTCTCGGTATATGTATCGGGAGGAATGATAACAACTTCTACAACTCTATCAACAACAACATCGTCAACCACGTCCACTACACCAACACCTCCAGCGGGTGGAGATATATTGATAATCATCATTATAGGAGTTGGAATAGGTGGTGGAGTGATTGTGATAGTAGTCATCGTAATAATACGCAGGCGTGGAATTGTGAAGGGTTAGACAACCCTACTTCAGTGAGTGTCGCCAAAAGCAAGCATGGTCAATGGAATCTCGCAAGTTTGAGTTCCATTTGTACTGGCGTAAGAAAACCTGCCTCTGAAGTTGGAGATTTCTGACTGTATCATAGTAACAAGAGTCTGTTATGTACAATCTCTCGCTTCAATGTTCGATATTGTACACATATGATACTTCAAAGCGAGATTTTAAATACAAACTCTAAAACATCTACCTGACAACAATGTCACGAGGAAATACAACACCTATGTATTGGTTCCACATTAGTGGAATCTAGTGTTGCGTTCTCTTCCTCGTGATGTCGGCTCTTTCTTATCGCGGTCCTCTCGGGGAAGAGGACCTTAGACACTTACCATACTCCGTGATTCTGTTGTCAAAATCGAAATGGAGATGAAAAAATGTCGGGACGGTACGCAAACAAAAGGAAACGTACGATGAGACGAGAGAACGCTAGAGATGTGATTAGGCAGCAGATGTTGATGTTTGCTGATTTCATTAATGGAAAATATGAATCCACCAAACCAGATTCCATTCATGAACCCCTGACATTTTCAAATTATTATAATTTGAAGAATGGTAAGTCGCGAGTGCGAACATCAGAATAATTTGATTTGGATAAAAGAGCCCAATGGGCTCACTTTTTTCCAGAATTTATGTCTAATTTAAATAGACCCTATGAAAGAGAAAAACCGCTCTATCCAATGATGGAGTTTTGATAATGAAGAAATCAATAATCTCTCTCATAGTGTTACTATCCATTCTTCTAATTCCTGGTGTCCTTGCACAGAATTCACAGGGATTGACTTGGAGTGTGATAGAAGGTCAAGAGATATATTATGAAGTAACAAAATCTGGAAGTTGCTATCCCCTATTTTCAGACCCCGTATTCCTCGATGAATCATTCATTGCAAAGGTGACACTCGAATATCTTGAAGATATTCCCCCAACATTGACTAATTGGACAGAGATACCATATGCAATTGGTTCCCTGGTCTTCGAGAATGGCTCTACTGCCTCAATAATTAGTGGGGTCTCGTTTGCTATGCCCATAGGCAATTGGATCCTCCTTCAAGAAATCCACAATGATTCGAAGATTCATCTGTGGGATGGTTATAAGTTCATGAACGCTACCTATTTTGATAATTCATCATTCTGGGGTTTCATGTATAGCTATAACGCTTATGTCAACATTGACCTAATACCTGGTGGTCCTACGCCAACGATGAATTGTACTATAACCAATACTATGCTCTATGCGAAAGCAGATGGCGTACTTGCTTCTAGCCAACTTACGTTGCAATACTACAATGGACTACTTGATGCAGGAACTGTCGTACAAACTCTAAATCGAATCGAAGGTTTCTTTGTCTTTCCTACAACATTTGTAATCATTGTAGTGGTAATAATCGCTATTCCCATGATGATAATCCTATGTGCTAAATTTGCTAATATCCCTACTCACACAGAATGAAATTCTCTACCAAGGTTTTTCAAATCCTTCTTGTTTTGGTTAACTTAATTTTGGATTCTAACTACTTCCACGTCGTTTTCTAATCACAATCGCCACTATGACAAGAATAATTCCACCACTCCCAATAGCAACCCACATCCACACCTTCAGTCCCAAGAATTCTTCATTATACCAGGGTGTGTGAGTAGTTGTTGTTGTGGGTGTTGTGAACGTAGATGGAATTGTTGCAGTTGTGCTCATCAGATTATCGATCATGAAGAAATCATCCGATATATCGCTTGCAGTGAAGAGTCCATCTGTTACATTGATCATTATCTTATATGGACCATCAGAAACTGTGGTAGAATCCCATATTAGATATAGTGAGGGAACGTTGTAATCGAGGGGAATCCAGTATATACCATTACCGTAGAAGACGCTAAAGGAAAGCGTATCAGTAGGATTGGGATCTTCTGCAATCCACGATATGTATACGGTTCCGCTAATAATCTCTCCACCATTGGGGTATGTAACGATGATATCAGGGGCGTCAACATCGCCTCTTACAAATATCATTCTATAGTCGAAATTGTTTGGTTCATACTCATCGCTGGGACTTATTATCTCGATATAGATCTGATAATCGTTCCTTTCTGATGGAGTCCAATAAATACTAATTGATGCTGAACACCCTGAGTCAATTGTAGGTAATGACATATTCGTTCCTATCTGATACCATTCAAGTGAATCATATGAGATGCGATCTCTGGGCCACCACTGGTGTGTGGGCGGTGTCCACACGAAGAACCTTACAATCACATCAGATATTGGATTGTCTCCCAAATTCATGACCTCTGCACTGATTTCAAGTTCCATTCCCGTTCTCACCACATCTGGGGATTCAATATGATTGGCGTAAATCCCTGCATCTGTCACATTGAATGCAACATTGGTTACATTTTTGGACAGGATATCAGCTTCAGCTTGCGAATCGCAAAATACCGGTATCACCATGTTAGATAGCCTAACAATGATTCGAATATGGCTTGCCACTTGATAAGCTCCACCAGGTAGATGTCGAGTATCCAGCGTTATTACATTGGGTATTATCTCCCCATTGTAGCTGAAGTGGAGATATTCAAGATTCACTGGTATTAGGTAGGTCCCATGTGGTATCGTGTTGTTTAGAAATGCAATTTCATGACCGTTAATCAATATCGAAACGTCATGTGGTCTGACTCCCCACGTTGGTCTGAATTTCACTTCGACATACGCCTCAATAGCATTCTTGCTATATGAAGGGTCTCGTTTAACGGGTGACCATGATAATCCAAGATTAATGGTTTCCTCATAATATGCTCCTTGATTGGTGATCCAACCTAGGCGGACTATATTTGTGTCTTTTACTCGACAAACGTAAGGATTTGTAGCACCACTCGCGACAGCGAGTTCTGGGACACTCCAACTTGTCCCATTATTTTGGCTCATAATATAGTAGATTGCATCTAATAATTCATAGGCCACAAATATCGCATTATTTGGACCAACGGTGATTGAGACATTCTCGAGATTTGGGGAGCTAAGAAGAGTTTGATTCCCTGACCATATCTCTCCGAAATCTGTACTATTTCTGAAAAGCAAATCATAATCACCTGTACCTTGATTGTATTGGCGAACAATGTTATATGTTCGACCAAACTCAGCATCAGTTGCAAATCCTTGCCAAGTATCAGTTCGATTGTCATATCTTTCGAGAGCACCATGATAGAGTAGAATCTCGAATTCGTTTGTTGAATCGTCATAACTGAGCTTGAAATGAGTTCCGCGCCTTCCTATC
This sequence comes from uncultured archaeon, assembly GCA_964458565.1. Classification (GTDB taxonomy): domain Archaea; phylum Asgardarchaeota; class Thorarchaeia; order Thorarchaeales; family Thorarchaeaceae; genus CAYWJO01. The sequence continues at coordinate 4,458 of CAYWJO010000017.1, forward strand.
CATCCGTTACAGTAGACATCGGGTCCCACTGTCCCGAAAATTGCATCCACTCCACTTAGGATAAACTCACCAGCTCCTTTGATAAAATCCAATACAGTTTCCCCCACCCCAGGAGGATCTCTTATACCAACTCGTGTGTTTGGTCCGAATATTAGCATAGATCCATCACTTGTGAAGATTGTGACAGAACCATAGGGACCAGTATCAATCAAGGTATTGGAGTAGATTCTTTTTCCAATAGCTGCAGTCTCTCCTCCTATTGTAACTTCACCTATGACAGCAAAGACCTCACCAAATAGTCCTTCACCTGGGAGAATACCAGGAATAAGCCCAAACTCCTCTTGGACAAATGGGTTGTTTACACAAAACTGAGTATCAATGAATTCTGAATATAGGGCATCCCCTCCTCCAAAGAACAACTCATAATCCGTTTGGAAAACGACATTGAGATCAATTATTAGTGTGTACCCACTAGCATAAATGATACCGGATGTATTGTTGGTAAAGCTCCAATCGGGAATATATCGCGCCTTGATAATCTTGGATTCGAACGTTTCCATACGTATATGGGTGATTCGTGGTTCCCAAATGAGGTGTGATGATAGGTTCGAATCAGCATAGATAGTTATGTCTGTAATAATAGATCCATAGTTTGTTAGATTGAATGTTTTAGTTAGTGTGTGAGGATCGTCTGCAATCTCGACAAGTGTAAAGTTAGCTTCCACAGGCCTCAGTATCAATGTCAGAACGGAATAGTCGATGAGTTCTTCATCATCAGGAGTTGCAGCAAGGTTGATGAGTTTCAGGCCAATAGTATAGGTTAGGCGCATTGCATCTTGTGCATGAGCCTTCAAAGATACAGAGAGTGATGCAAGAGGGTTTACATAGATTGGGCGATCGCTAGACCCATTACCTATGAATCCAATGTATAGGTCATCATAGGATGAATCAACAACAACCAACAACTGATGTGCATATGAATCAAAGTTGGTGACTGAAATCATAACTTCTTGGTTATAGTCCCGATCAATTGTAGCGCTATAAGAACTGCTATCAAATCCGATTCCGGATCCAATAATGAATGTACGAGTTGTGCTATCAACGGTTAGATTTTCACTGGTTGAGTAGCTCGATACATAGAATTCATACTCTACTCCCAGTGTGAGCTCGTCTATTGTGATTATATGTTCAAATGCATCTGCACCCGTATATTGGGTATAACTACCTCCTGATGGTCGGAGATATACCTCAGTAGTCGATTCCAGATTAGTAGTCCAAGAGAATACAACTTCTGTGGTAGAGAGAATCTCACCGCCTGAAGGACGAACATATGACATCCTCAAGACCGCGTCAAAATCTGTAAACAAATAACTGGATGTCAGATAGCTGGGATATCGCACTTCTGCATGCAAGTCCGTCTGTACTGCAACAGACCATAGCCTATATGGTCCATCTTTTTGTGAGAGGTATATTGCCTCAGTCGGTAGTTGCACTGAGATATTGTAAAGCCCTTCAGTCAGATATCCAACATCGTTTATACCGCTTATTGATATCCACGAACCATCCGCAAAAAGATCATTGATAGTGACAGCAATATCCATAGCAATTGTCATATTTATCTCAACTTGAATAACTAGAAAGTCAAAGCTACCATCAGCGTCAGTATCAAGTCCGTAGTCAGAGAACACCTCGGTCGGGTATGGATAGACAATGGGTGCTTCAAAATCATTGTAACTGTAATATGATGTTGTATATGGTTTGCTAAGGTAATACGACATTGATTCGCTACTCAGACTGACATAAAGCAGTGTATATGGTCCGTTCTTTTCAGATTTGTAGATATCTGTCCCCTCTAATTTGATAGTTACATCATGAATCCCAATCTGCAGGCTCTCTTCAACCGAGCTAGATGCATAGAACAATTCATCATCAGCACCAATGAGCCCAACAATTTGAACCTCGTAAATACCAGCAATGGTGATGTTAACTCCTACATCAATTGCAAGATATTCATACTTACCATTTGCGTTTGTATCGAGACCTGAATCAGAGAATGTACCAGTGAGGGTAGAATGTACAATCCCCTCTGAGGGTTCGAAATCAGTATAATCGTAGTATCTTGTTACTATTGGAATGAACTCAGAATCATATTTTGTTCCAAGTTGAATTGATGCAGTCCATACCGTATATGGTCCATTGGCACCTGAAGCGTAAATCTCTCGACCATCAAGATATACTGCGACGGTGTATATACCTGGAATAAGCACCTCAAATTCAGTTGTGTTCGACGTGTAGATGTATGTACTATTCTCACCTATCAAATCACCAGCATATACATCGTACGTACCAGTTAGGGTAGCATTGAACTCCACATCTATTGCTAGGAATTCATACTTACCATTCCCGTTAGTATCAATACCATACTCAGCAAACATTCCTGTCAGATATGGATCATCAGTTGTTGACCCTGGAGAATCGAAATCAGTATAGGAATATACTCCTGTAGTATAAGGATATTCAAGATAGTCATCCGCAGTATGAGTTCCATTATCGAAAAAGAGCTCTACATAATTGACAGTATATGGTCCATCTGCACCTCTATCATAAATCGTTTCACCATTCAGATATACCGTAATATATTCCATTCCAATGGTTAGGAGATTAACTACCGTTTCATTCCAAACATTGATGGAAGCTCCACTACCATTCAGGTATTCTATGTAAACAGTATATTCCCCTACTACTGTTACCTGCACCTGAACATCTATGGCAAGATAATCATATTTTCCGTTACTATCTGTGTCAACTCCATAGTCATCAAAGACACCTGTGAGATAAGGAGCATCCTGCGAAAGCTTAACCTTATCCAGGATTTTTGGTATCTCAAAATCATTTGTGACTAAAGGCAACAAGAATAAAGAGCAAAATATTATGGTATAAATTACCCGTTTCAATTTCATATACGATCTCCCCAAGATCTGAACTGATTACAAAACGCATGCTATTTCGGGTTTATTAATTAGCTGGCCAACGATTTTTACAATGCAAAGAGTGAGTGACTTCACTCGATACACAACGCGACAATATTCTTGTCCAGAGATTATCTTTTGCTGGCTATCGAGGTAATGATGAATTACGCGTTTTGAGATAGCAAGTTCTTATTCGGAATAACGTTTTTTCAACCAGAGTAGTAGCAGATAGAAGACAATGGGTGCTAATGCCCAAACAAGTTGCGGAATCAGTGTGTAGCCTACATCTGTTGCTGAACCGGGTAGAGGTGGTATTAATACTGGATTCCATGGTTGGGGCACATAGAACCATACCCGGCCAACAAATAGATACTCAACAAACAGGCTCTGAAGGAATCCCCACAGCTGGCACAGAATTGTGCGCTTGAGGGATTGTGAGCCCCACAATAGCGGCAGGGAATCTCCGGATACAAGGAGCCACTCGTCCAATCATGAGTGCTGGAAGTGAACTTGTGGTCTCTGATTGTGGGCGACTTGAAAACGAGTAGGATTCAATTCTACATCTTGCTGATTCATTCATAAAAAGACGCAAACAAGGTGTGACAGCAGGTGAATCATCCTGCTGTCACGTTGAGAGCCATCAATTGGCTCTGTTATAGATTGCTACATCTATCCACTCAGCAGTGAAGTGATAGTCACCAGAATAAGCATCAAACCTGCCAAAGGCTACATAATACCACCCACCTTGGATTAGATCAGATACCGTGAATGATTTCTTTATCCAGTAATTTAGACTATTTGAAGATGTTAATATATACGCGGACGCTTGGATAACGAAACTCGTGTCAAGAATATACACCTTCACGTATCGATGGTTATATGCAGTAGGTGGTAGGGTGTCATACATTTTGAAGTATCCAGAACCAGATATGGCCCCGTTTTCATCAGCATAATACATCTGGCTTCCATAAGCAAAAAAGTCATAGTACCCACCAGTACACCCAGATGTATCAACGTGGTAACCTTTCATCAGACCGACTGTTACTGAGTAACCATTCACAGCTCTACCATAAGGACTGGTACGTTTTGTGAAACCTGAGTCCAAGTACCAAAACTTCTCACAATGAGCATTCAGTACTGGATAGATCAATGCCTTACTGGTTGCAGATAGAATCTTTGAACCGGGTAGATATTTTCCCTGTGCTCCTGTAAAGAGATCAACGTCCATGATATCATCCGAGTCACCATGAGATAGTCCATACCCATGTCCAACCTCATGGCAGAGAACTGTCCAAATTCCCTCTAATGCAAACAGACCCCAAACCGTCCAATCTCTATTGTAAATCCCTGCAACATTAAGCCATGCGGCATTATGATAATGGTAGTTCATTCCTGCGAATGCTTCCAAATTGGGATAAGCTCCAATCATGACTAGGTAGTCAAAGTGTTGCCCATGAAGATTGGAATATCCATCACCGGGCATCCCAATGTGGTTCCATCCCCACCAAGGATCAGGTTGTGCAGGCCATCCTAGTTCTTCTTGCCAACCCCAGTAATAGTCAGAACCGTTTGAGAATGAACCGGAATAACCATCATCATCATAGACCATCCAATCTGTATCTGCATACCAGTCAATATTATCCCAATACTGATGGAAGAAATCATTCAACTTCAGAATGTCCCCAACCATTCCTTCTTTGATGGCTTCTTCATCCGAAGTTAACATCATTATTTCATACCACAATAAAGCGGTATCATCGTACACTATCAGAACATCCATATCAATTTGCGGCGGTGGAGGTGGAGGTGGTTCAGGTGGTTCTCGGGCCACAACAGTTCCAGGAATAATTAAGAACATGATTACGCCAAAAACTAGAAATAATTTAGTCATATCTCTTATTTTCAATTTTCATATCCTCTCCCAACATCAACTGAGTTTACTTGAAACTCCTCTCATTTCAATGGATGTCTTTAGATTTAAAGGAAGCCATATGAAGAATTTCAAGTATTTCATTAACCATTGCACATTAGTAACAGTCAGATTCTTTAAATTCTAAGAGAGCCGCAAATTCGTGTTTTATAATGCATAAATAACCCGCTGTTTATATATGTTGAATAGGATCCAGTGCTGTGGTTCCTGTCAACCTTTTCTATAGTTCACTACTCTCCCCTATCTACTCAGGGCCGCACCACTCTTGGTAGTAGGAATGACTGTTGAGCTGATCGAGCCATGTTGGACAAACCTTGAGGTGCTATTCCAACCACCACACCCTTCTCTAGAGAACGTAGAACATGAGGGACTCTCACACAAGGCAAATGGATTGGATTTTCTCGATTCCTAGAGAATGGAAAATCGCACTCATTCAGGGAATAGTAGATGGTGATGGTTTTGCATCAATACCAGCGTCTCGAGCTGGAATAGGAAGCAAGATGAATACGATATTCTTGATTTGGCTTCTCAAATCTGTAGATATTGAATCTCGTGCCTATCAAACAGGCATAGAAATCAGTAAGACCGAAGCAATACGGAACGCATCTGAACTGCCTCTCTTCAAGAATGCGACTGAGAAACAAGCTAAACTAGACGAGTTGGTAAAAATGCTAAATAGCATGGAGAGAAAACCAATCTCAGGTGCTGAAGCCAAAGAAATCAGACAGTTATCTGAAGAGGGATTCTCCGATGGGGAAGTCACAGAATATCTCTGGAAGCAATTTGGAATAGCAAGGCGACCTACAACAATCCGTTCCTATTTAAAGCGTATTGGTTTGAGAGGGCAATAACCAAGCAGAACATTCAAAACCGTGAGTATACCTTCCTGTGAACTTAGTACGTGAGGTTTCCTCGAAATGACCAATGATAAGTTTGAAGAGCTGAAACGACTGAGAGAAGAATCCAAGCTTGCTGGTGGTGAAGCGCGAATCAAGCGGGAACACGAAAAAGGCAGGCTAATTGCTCGTGAACGAATTGACCGACTTCTTGATCCAGAGTCATTCGTTGAAATAGATGAATTTGTCGTTCACAGATGTGTTGATTTCGGGATGGAGCAGAAGAAGATACTTGGTGATGGTGTCATAACTGGCTATGGTACTATCAATGGTCGCAAAATATTCATCTTCAGTCAGGACTTCACAGTCTTTGGTGGGTCATTATCAGAGATGTATGGGGAGAAGATTGTAAAGATAATGGACTTAGCTATGGAAGTAGGTGCGCCTTTTATCGGATTGAACTCAGGTGCTGGTGCAAGAGTGCAAGAGGGAATTCAAAGTTTAGTGGGATACTGCAAGATATTCCGCAGAAACGTTCTTGCAAGTGGCGTTATACCTCAAATATCTGCGATTATGGGCCCATGCGCAGGAGGTGCTGTTTATAGTCCTGCAGTTACTGATTTCACTTTGATGGTCAAAGAGATTGCTCACATGTTCATCACGGGTCCGGACGTCATCAAGACGGTCACTGGAGAGGAGGTCACGTTCGAAGAGCTGGGAGGGGCAATGACGCATAACTCAGTGAGTGGAGTCGCCCAATTCGCCAGTGAGGATGAGGACCACTGCTTCGAGCAGATCAAGACGCTACTCAGTTACATCCCGAGCAACAATATGGAGGACCCACCACGGATTGACACAGGGCATGCTCCGGATGACGTGGATGAGTCAATTGATGATATAATCCCTGACGACCCAAACCTACCCTATGACATGCGAGACGTAGTTAGAAAGTTGACTGATAACGGTGATTTCTTCGAGGTCCATGAACACTGGGCCCAGAACATGATAACCGGTTTTGCGCGATTCGATGGTCGTTCAGTGGGGATTGTTGGTCAGAACCCAGCCTTCCTTGCTGGGACCATTGACATCAATGCATCTGACAAGTGTGCGCGATTCGTTCGCTTCTGTGACGCATTCAACATTCCAGTCATCACCTTCATGGATGTACCAGGCTATCTCCCAGGAACTACCCAGGAGTGGGGCGGTATCATCCGACACGGTGCGAAGATTCTGTATGCTTTCGCTGAAGCTACAGTTCCTCTGATCACCATAGTCACTAGGAAGGGATATGGTGGGGCATTTGACGTTATGTCCTCCAAGCACATCGGTGCTGATCTCGTCTATGCATGGCCCACAGCAGAGATTGCAGTGATGGGACCGGATGGAGCAATCAACATCATCTTCCGCAAGGAGATTGCGGCTGCTAAGGACAAGGAGAAGAAACGTGCTGAGTTGGTGAAAGAGTACAGAGAGAAGTTTGCTAATCCGTACGTTGCGGCTGGTCTGGGTTATATTGACAAGGTCATCTTCCCACATGAAACCCGTCCGTTGATCTGTAAGGGTCTCGACATGCTTGAGAGTAAGAGGCAAAGCAGGCCTCCCAAGAAACACGGGAATATCCCACTATAGCCTCATAGCATTGTGAATTGTACCACACTATAAAACATAATTAGCATTCAACTCAAATACTTTCTAGGTTGGTATTTAGTGATGTTACAATCGATACAGGAACTGGGTGTCTATCTTGCTGCAATTATAGCTACAATTTTACTGCTCGGAATCGTTGCCTATCGGCGAATGTTCGTAAGTGCCCAATATACTGAGATGTCTCATTCCGATAAGCTTGAGACCCCAACATATGAAGAAATGGGCTCAGGAATAACGATTACACCACCGGATGATGATGAGTAATTCATCCCATACTGTATTGTATTTTCTATTGCCATTGGCTAATGTTATCTGAGATGCTTCAGACTCAGCAAGTATCTTGTGTATTCCCTTCATAATCCTCTCACTCTAAGACATGTTCTGGATTTCAATTTGTCCTTACTTAATCATACTTTTCGCCATATTGGAAGGGTGTATCGTAACATGATGTTATAGTCATACATTACATATCTTCATTGAAGTGATTCGTTGAAAGATACAAAAGAACCCGCAGTCATGATTAGAAAACGAAAAGTGATACTCGAACCTACGCCTTTGAGAATACCCAAGGAACTATCTCTTCAACCCAAATTCTTTTGGTGGACAAAACTTCCCGATTTGACAATTATTGCTTATTCAGATGAGTTTGATGTGAGTGCTGTTCCTGCAAAGTACAAGGTGAAAACGACTATCAAGAACATCGGGCTTGCTCGAAGTAATCCAAGTCGGGTATATGTGAACGCAATTAGTCTTGTTTCTAATCCGGAACTAAACGAAATAAGATTGCAATGCCCTTGTAACTTGCCTGAGCTGAATCCTAATGATACTTTTGATTGTGTTGTAAGCTTCGACCTTGCTAAAATGCATGCCAGAGAAGTAGGAAGGATTGAGGTTCTAGTTGACCCGAAAGAAGAGGTATTTGAGAGTAGAGAAGATAATAATACAGAGTCTTGGAATTGGCCCAGCTGAAGGAATCTTCCGATCGATTAGTACCTTTATCAAGAACCGCACCATTGAAATGGAACACCCTCATATCTAAGATGAGGCTAAGGTGAATCGCATGCCAACCGCGAGTTGATTTGCAAGGGTCTCGATATGCTAGCGAGTAAAAGGGAGAGTAAACCTCCAAAGAATCATGAAGACGCCCCACTATAATTCCTAGCCTATAAGATCTAATAAACGGCTTTGAATTCCAGTAAGATTTCGAAAAGAGATATATTGTCGCACGTCGTATTATAAAGAAAAGGTGTATGGCATGTACAAAGGTCCAGGCGTAAAATGGGTTTCAATCGTCGTCCTATCAATATTCTCAATTTCCCTGGGTTTTTCAGTATTAATCGGAACCACTGCAATCAGCAGTCCCGACTCTGATCCTGATACTACTACAACTGCAACTACAACTACAACTTCTTGGCCAACATGGTATTCGTCAACTCCAACATGTACGTATGAAACAACTACATGGATTACAACTCCGGACACAACATGGTGGGAACCAACGCAAATAACATATCCCGTAGCTCCAGTCGACTATACCGCATGGTTCATGCTTCTTCTTTTTATAATTCTCTTTGTCTTTGGCTATTGGTATATATTCTAGCAATCTAGTTCAAAAAATCTTACATGAGAAGAGGATTAAATGTCCATCTAGAAGTGTTCATATGCTGTTATGATTTCGTATTATGTAGAGAGATTGGTGAAACCAAATGCCAAACATGGTGAGCATTGTCACAGGACCTATTGTAGGACTCAGCTCTACTACATTCCTAACGGAGACGAAGAAATTCGCAGCTCAACTGGGGAAGGAAATCGTGGTCTTTGATTTGTTCGATGAAGTTCTGAAGCGAGCGGAGATTAACCATGATGATTTTTATGAAAGGGTCAATTATATTGGAGAGCTATTTGATGGATATGAATACCAATTTGAGTTAATGCGAAGAAATGCATACCTCTCTATCGCTCGTCAGATAGACAAACTTCCAGACACTGTGAATGCTGTAGTTAGAACCCCTGCTTCCATTGAGTGGAGAGGAGTTGATATCGAACTAAAGGATCACAGGACTATTGCACAGGAAATCCGTCCTGATAGAATTGTCACTCTCATTGATGCTGAATGGAAGATTTTGGAGCGTATGAAGGGTAAATACGCTAGGCACACCCTAAGTGTCGTAGCGAAGCAAAAGGAGATGACTCTAGAGAGAATCTTGGATTGGCTCGCATCAGAAGTGTCTCGAAGTGAGGATTGGGCTGAATGGGCAAGCTATGTCACAGGTAAGAAAGTTCGGCATTATGTTCTTGGGACTGAGATTCCATGTTATGAGGACGAATGTATCTATGTGAAAGATGTAGACAACATGGTCAAGCTGCTGACTGAGAAGGAGCTTACAACATTCTATACATCTTACTCAATGACTGTCGCTACAGATGAGGTCAGAGATAAAATCAACAACATGATTTGGCGATTACGTAACTATGGGGCAGTCTTTGATCCTGCGTCGATTGAGCTTGGTCCTGAATTTGAACACAAGGATAAATCTGTCATATTTGCATATACAGTTTGCAGAGACCTACGATGGGATGTTAAGAAGGTAGATATCGTGGTTGCTTTTCATCCCTACGCTGACATTCCGCCGCTCAGCACAGGAATGTTAGATGAGATTGGCCATGCCCGTGCTTTCAAGAAGGAACGATACATGGTCATGCCTGTTGGTGCAGGTAGTCCTTTCACTATAGACAATCTAGTCCCAGCTAAACACTTCTTTAAGGAGGGTGATGAATTCTTCAAATTTATTGAGAACGTTCGAAAACCACCTCTCACACCCCTGTTCACAGAACAAACACAGAAATTTGGAGAACTACAGAAGAAGGCTCTGTTGAATTCCTAGGACGAAATTCAGTTTTCATAATGCCCCATAAAAAGCATATCATCAATTGATTAATAGATTTTCATTTTCATGAGCTCATACACTGTGGTTGGGGTAAACAGCAAAATTACATCACATCCTGTGCACGTTGTGGTATAAAATTGTGAAGTGTTTGCTCCTTAGAACCTAATAGCAAGGACTACTGTTATTCATGCTCTAAGATTCAACGGAGCGCCAATACCAAACGCGGCTGCACATGCTTCTGTGTTTTCGTGATCTTTAGCATCGTCCTTCTTATTGTTCTCGTTGCTGGATAAACTCTTTAAATGAATACTCTCCATAGACATCTGAGATGGTGTGGTTGGGATTTGAATGATTAGAAGAATATTGACAATTGTATTCTTTCTGCTCTCTGGCATTGTGTCACTAATCGGTCTCATCGTGAGTGAACTAGGAGCATACAAAGGTGGTTTATCAAGTATGGTAGGTGCTGCGTTTACCATCTGTATTTTCATTGCTGTCTACCTATCATATCTCTCTTCAGGACTCTCCCTAGGAGGTCTTCGAAAAACACCGTATTATCAATATGGCGACATGGAAATGGAATGGTACCGATCAGCCACTCCTACAACATGTGGTTGCTGTTTAGGTCCATTTCTAATTATGGCTGTGCTGTTTATAGCATCAGGTTATGAAAATTCGGAATTAGTGTTTGTGCTTTATATCGTTGCAGGTGTGTTGAGTATGTTCGGTGGCTTGACGACTGAATACAAAGATACCCATGGTGAATAGAATCTGAGTTTCTAGACCGATTTTTTTTGTTCAGTATTTTCCAAGAACCCAAGGACTCCATTGAGTTCTTGTTCCTCGTTTTTCAAGATGAACCTGCAACCTTTTCCTTATTGCATACAATTCTCGGAATCGCTCGTGATCTGAATATCCATTTAGTTCTCGTGCAAGTTCATCAAAAATGGCAAGGGGTACATTTTGGAAACAACCCACAACATAATTCTGGTTCTTCTTTCCTCGCAGGAATGCTCTCAAAACTCCCTTCAGATAGTTACGCTCTGCAATAGCTATTGGAGTTACTGTCATGCTAATACCTCACGTGTTTCTCAAATATATTATAGTATATTATATAGAAAAGTGTAATCTGTATCTCTCAGCCAAGAAAAAAAAAACTCTGAATTGTTAAGATTGATTATTATGTTGAGATTTTCAAGAAACCTTTTTGGGGTACGTCTTGAGTTTACCTAATAATTATGGATAGTACTGTCATGTTCCTGGCATTTTAAGTAAGATAGAAAAAGAAGATTCATAACATCGTGTAGATATTCTATTACTTGTTAGGTGGAGAATATGTCCATGAGTCTAATTGTTGGAGCCATAGGTTTTTCGATGTTGGTAATAATTAGTGGTATCTGTAGTCGTAAATCAAAAGATACAATTCATGACACTATGGAAACTTATGTTCCAGAAGTTGAAGAACCTAGAGCTGAACTGAAGGAATTACCTATTGAGACCATCGAAGGTATTGGTCCGAAGTATGGAGCAATGCTAAGGGATGAAGGTATTGAAACAGTTTCGGAATTATTAATCACTGACCCTATCCGCGTTGCAGAGATTTGTGGTGTAGGAGAATCACAGGCGCAACGATGGGTTGCTATGAGTCGGTTTTGCTGGCTTGATTCCGTTTCGGAGGAGGATGCTGAGGCAATCGTCTATGGGGGTGGTATCCTTGATATAGATGAATTAGCTGAAGCTGATGCTGAAGAATTACTTGAAGAGATTGAGAGTGCAGTTGGTCGAGATATTGTGAGAATTCCTGAGGGATACACATTCAATCTTGATAAGGTCAAGAGCTGGATTAAAGAAGCAAAAAGTCTTGAATAGTAATCGAGATGGAGGATTCCTAACGATTGCACCAAATACAAAGCCATCTATATAATTAATATACTGGTTACCGACCATCTAATACCCAAAAGATTTTGGCTGTATGGATGTGGAGGTATAGTACCTATGGGTAGATTTGATTTTAGTTCATGGTATACAACTCTCGTCCTTAGAACTGGGTTGGGACATAGCTGGACTAGAACCGTAGGATGGTTTCTTGCACACAGTATAATTACAGGATCATTTATTTTCTTTGCGGGATTAGGCGAAAACATCATCTATGATGCATGGACTTATGTTTGGTTTGGAGCTTGGATTTGTCTTGTCTTCATCATTAGGCGAACTACAAATGGCCTTGCTGAAACTCTTGGAGTACCATTAACAGATTCACATTTCTATACATCCGATATATACAAGTTTGCGAAGAAGCAAGGCAACAACGTCATAGGTAATGATGATTTCAGTAAGTCGGCGAATGCATTTCTTCATCAACCCGCTGAACTCATATTAGGTGTTATAGCATACATTCTCTTCGCATATGGATTCATTCCTTGGAGTTATCAAGGGGGATTATATGGACTGACTCCGTATCCATGGTTCGATTTAGTCCTATATGCGAATCTAATATTCTTCTTCTTTGACTATCTCCTCTTTTCTTCAGTGATATTTGTTGTCCTAGGTCTATTATACCCTCTTCTAAGAGTAGATTTGGGGTGTGAAACGGAATTGGACAAATTAAAGGGAGAAATTGAGAATATGGGAATTGAATCCCCCGTGGAGAAAAATGTTATTCTTTTTTTTCCTATCAGGATTCGAAGAATTGGACACTCCATTGCTGATGTAACTTTGGGTGCATTTGGTTTGGTTTTGCTTCTCGAAGTTTATTGGTTAGTGTCGAATACGATGAAAGGGCTCGAGTTTTCATGGAGTGGACTAGTACTCCTTATCCCCCTATTCTTTGGAACACTGATCGCTTTCATTCTTGCACAGAAGAAACTACATGATACATTGAGTCCCTACTGGGAAGACATCAAACTCAACTATCCCACACTATTAACTGCTGAATATGGAGTGTTAAGTCAGAAGGATATAGCAACGACTGTTCTAGAGAATTCCAGACGTTACAAATTTGGAATACTCCTAATCTTTATTCTTGGATGTACCTTGATAGATTACCATTTATTTCAACTAATTGGACTTGAAATCTGGACTGCTGTCGGAATTCAAATAGCAGTGATGGCTGGTTTGATGCAAGGATGGCAGTTTGTAGAATAAATATTACAAACAGAACGACTAAATACCAAAGGAATTCTTAATTTCAGGAGTTTAGATGACAAAACTTCTCATCACAGATACAACACTTAGAGACGCGCATCAGTCACTCATAGCAACAAGAATGCGTACAGAGCATATGCTACCTATTTGTGAGAAAATAGACAAAGTTGGGTATAATTCACTTGAGATGTGGGGTGGTGCAACATTTGACTCCATGATGAGGTTCCTTGATGAGGATCCTTGGGAACGTGTCGAGCTCCTGAAGGAGCACATGCCAAAAACCAGATTCCAGATGCTCTTACGCGGTTCTAATGTAGTAGCCTATCGACAATACGCTGACGATGTCTTAGAAGCCTTTGTGAATGAGGCTGTTAAGGTTGGTATTGATATCTTCCGAATCTTTGACGCTTTGAATGATGTACGTAATATGGAAGCGGCAATGAGGTTTGTGAAACGTGAAGGTGGACATGTGCAGGCAAGTATCTGCTACACGTTGAGTCCGTTTCACACAAATGAGAAGTTCGTTGAAAATGCAAAGGATCTATACGCATTAGATGCTGACTCGATCTGTATCAAGGATATGGCTGGACTCATATCGCCGAAAAACGCGTTTGAACTTGTATCGATGTTGAAAGATGAGATTGATATCCCGATTCAGTTGCATACCCACTATACAAGCGGAATGGGTTCGATGGCATATCTTCGAGCGGCTGATGCAGGCGTCGATGTAATAGACTGTGCAATCTCTGCCTTCTCAATGGCGACTTCGCAACCTGCTACTGAATCAATGGTTGAGGCATTAAAAGGAACACCTCGTGATACAGGTCTTGATTTGAAATTACTCTCGGAGATTGCTGATTATTTCAGAAAGGTGCGGGGTAGATACGTGCAGTATGAAGGTAGTCTACAGGGTGTCAATCCTCAAGTCATAGTCTTTCAAGTTCCTGGTGGTATGCTGTCAAATTTGGATAATCAACTTCGTGAACAGGGGGCACTAGACAAGTACGATGAAGTGTTAGAGGAAGTCCCACGTGTACGAGCTGATCTTGGATATCCCCCACTTGTCACTCCTTCAAGCCAAATTGTTGGAACTCAAGCGACACTCAATATAATTACTGGTGAGAGGTACAAGATGATCCCCCATGAGGTCAAGCAGTATGTCCGAGGATATTATGGGCGACCTCCTGCTGAGATTAATCCAGAAGTCAAGAAATTAGCTATCGGTGATGAGCAACCCATAGATTGTCGTCCAGCAGATCTTCTTGAACCAGAACTTCCAGCCGCACGAGAAGCACTGCAAGATATCCCACATGAGGAGAGAGACCTTGTGTCCTATGCTCTCTTTCCACAGTATGTACTCGATTTTCTAAAACGGAAAGCCAAACGTAAGAAGCGCGGTGAACTTACTGTTGAGCATGAGCTTGCCCTGATTGCCTCGGTACTTCACAAGAGCGGGTCTGGGGCTGTCAGGATGCTATCAACCGGATATGTAAAAACAGGTTGGTCACAGAGTTCCGGTGAACCTGTAATTCAGGGTGGGGTTGGTGGCAACTGGGATCGTCAATCCTCTAGCTGGGCTTCAATTGGAAGGAAGCGAATAATGCGTGATCGCTCTCAGGGTGGTATATGATGAGTTCAGAATACAAAATCCACTTCGAAGACAAAGAATACCATGTAGAGGTGAAACGCTTGGATGAAGGTGGTTTGCTTTTTATCAAAGTTGGAGAAGAAGGTTTCACAATGAAAGTAGAGGAGTGTGAAGATGGTTCATGGTCAGTCAATGATACAATATCTGATCATGCTATGAAAATCCTCAAACGATCTGGTAAGGACGTATCAATTGAACTCAATGGTGAGTCTCGAGAGATTGAATGGGCGCGAGTACGAAAAGCACAAACTACAGCAGTGACAGGTGCACCAACTAGTACTGGTGGTCCCAAAATTTCTGGCGGAGTCTATCCTCCGATGCCTGGAAAAATAACAGAGGTCCTGGTCGCAGTCGGTGATTCAGTCAAGTCTGGAGATACTGTTTGTATTCTTGAGGCTATGAAAATGTTCAATGAGCTTAAAGCAACCTCCGATGGGATAATAAAAGAAGTCAATGTAGAGTCCGGCTCTGCTGTGAATCCTAATGACCTGTTAATACTCATCGAATAGGTGTTTGTATGAATCGTCCTGTTTTCATCGCTGGTGTTGGAATGACTCCATTTGGAGTGCTACATGACTCAATTACAGAATTATCTAGCAAAGCATCTCTTCAAGCGCTCCAAGATTCTGGTCTTGTTGATGCAAGAATCGATAGATTAGTTGTCGGTTGTCAGAATCCCGATGAATTCACTGGGATTGGACATCTTTCAACTATCATGAGTGATCAACTTGGTCTTGTGCCAAGCGGCGCGACGCGCGTAGAAACTGGACCCTCCTCTGGTGCAAGCGGATTTGAGGTGGGCTGTTCATTCATTGCTTCTGGTCTTGCAGAATCTGTCTTAGTGATTGGGGCTGAGAAGATGTCTGAGGTGGGTCGTGGAATTGCTTCAAAGATCCTAGCAAAGATGATGTCCAATGAGAATGAGACCAGGTATGGAGCTACACCAACTGCTCTTGCCGCATTGATTACACGAAGATACATGCATGAACACGGTCTCACTCGAGATGAACTCTCTCTTGTACCTGTAAAAGCACATAGGAATGGAGCAAAGAATCCTCTTGCTCATTTTCAAAGGGAAGTGACTATTGATGAAGTAAACGTATCTCGAATCGTTGCTGATCCACTCACTTTGTACGATTGCTCTCCGATGTCTGATGGAGCTGCAGCAGCTCTACTAGTTTCTGAAAAGTATATTCCGAAACTACCGAGCAAGGAACTCATTGCGAAGGTTCTTGGTGTTGGGCATGCGACTGATTTTCACGCAATCCAACACCGTGATTCCATAACATCTTTCAAAGCCACTAAGGTTTCTGCTGATGCTGCATTCAAGATGGCAAAGTGTACAGTCAAAGATATTGATGTCTTTGAATTACATGATGCATTCTCAATCCTTGAACTTGTGAATATGGAAGACATTGGTCTATTTCCAAAAGGTGAATCTATCAACTTTGTAAGAGATGAGATAACTGCTGTCCACGGAGATACACCTGTCAATCCCACCGGGGGGTTGAAATCCCGGGGTCATCCAACCGGGGCTACAGGAATGGCTCAAATTCACGATTTGGTCCGTCAATTACGAGGTACAGCTCCTAAAGGATTGCAAGTGCAATCTGCAAGAAAGGGGCTCGCTCATAACATAGGTGGACTTGGAAATAACATGGTTGTGTCCATACTCGAATGCTTTAGCTAGAATTTTGAGACTCGTACAAGATTATCTTATAATTAACAGTTTCGTTTACCCTTTAGCAAAAGTAGTCAAATCAGATAGATGAACCAAGAATCTTGTTTGGCTGGGACCTGAAAAGAGTACGCTTCATCTATTGAATGTGAAAATGGATCAATATTCAGGTTCATCGTCTGACTGATATGCTTTCAAGGATGGATAGTGAAATGCCCGAAGGTTTGGCAGTACTGAAATGGGATGATGAGCTAGGGCCAGTAGTGACATCAAAAACACCAAAATCTCTCAAAGTGGGACTAGATCCCACAACGAGTATGCGAGTATATGGAATCGCAACACTTGGTGAAACAGAAGAATCACAAAAACCCGGCTTTAGTTCTTTAGCTTTTGATGAGTTCAAGCTCGCCGTATATTATGGTGGGCTCAATATGCACTTGAAAGGACAACCGTCAATGGTATTTCTTGTCTTGCAACCTGATGAAGATTCTGATGTTTACAAGGATGCACTACCAGAAATAGCGACTCGGATTTTCTTGAATGCAGATGATGACAAATATACAGAGATGGTTCCCAAGCTATTCAAGCAGATTGCACGATACACTCAGATGACTCCTGAACAACGCCAAGCATCTATCGTAAGCGATCCTGTTCGTCGTGCTATTCTGCAGACTTTGATGAAGAACGGAACAATCCAATCGTCTGACCTTGAGCAAATCATCTTCGAAGAAGTAGGCAAGAAGATTGACGTTGACATGGTTCTTCGTCCACTAGTAAAGATGGGAATCATTGCAACTGGTTGGATTGAAGGACTTGCTTCAGAGGTCATTTATCTCACACGTGCAATTTTCCTTCTTAGAAAGACTTCTCTTGAATCAATTAAGGCTGCAAGGTCTGGAAAAGTGCCGCCTGAAGTTGGAACGCAGTACTTAGATTCAAGCAAGCGATACCATCGTGAATATGTTGCCAAACTTCGAAAGGATCTAACTGAAGCAATTTGGATTGAGGCTGAGGATCTAACTAGATATATGCTAGACTTTGAGGCATACGATATAGTCCAAATCTTAAGGAAAGGTCCACAATTAACAGAAAAATTAGAGGCATTGCTTGATGCATCCAAACCCAATCTTAGGAAGCAATTGACAAACCTTGAGAAAGCAAATATAATTTTCAGGACCAGCGACGAGGACGGGAAAGAACATGTTCTGTTAAAGTGCAATCCTGAAGTAGTCACTGTTTATCCAGAATGGCTAATCGAACGTACAGTTGAGCTTTACAATCAAGAGGAAATACCAAGTCGACAGGCTATCCATTATCTCGAAGTTCTAAAGAATTTCCATCCTGATTATGCAACTTCAGCAATGATGGAGGGCGTCTAAGATGTTCAGAAAGCGAATTACAATTATCGCTGCAATAGCATTGTTTCTGATGTTGCCAACAGCGGGTAACATGGGCTCTCCATCGACATCATCTATTGCAGATTTCATACCCGAAACTGATGGATACCAAGTCGCCGCTGATCCTGATGCAGCTAATTGGTGGAATTCGACATACATCTATCGACGGTATGTCAATGTTTCGGAACCGGGATTAGCTGGTCGGACTCTAGTTCCGGTCCATGTATATCTGGAATTCGAGAACGGGCATTGTTATGGTGATTCTATTAGAGTTCTATATTACACCGATCCTGATTCAGTAGAGCTGCCTTTCCAAGTATGGAATACGACCTATGATTCAACTGGAAACTACATTTTGTCAACGCGTGTGTCCTTTATGGTAAATGTCACACTCAGCTCCTTTGATCAGAATTACTACATTTACTATGCCAAAGAAGATGTGGGTTCAGTTAGTTATCCTAACTTCTATCCGTTTGTATACAAAAGCTATACCTTCTCATTGGTGAATCTTGCATCATACTATGATGATAACAATTACTTCGTTGAGAAATGGGATGATGCAACCGAGAGATGGGTCGATCCACGAACAATAGATACACGTTGGTCCTCATCACAAGTTACTCCTGACAATGTACCTAGCGGGATGTTGGATGCATTTGAAGTAATGAGATATGAACCAACTGCACACTCATACACTCCGGGATACTTCTGGGGTTCATATGCAGTATACTCCAACTATCCCATGGCTGTATCAATGGGCCAAGGAAATATAGGCCAAAACTCAATTGTAAATGACTGGTGGCCTGGTGTTGATCAAGTCAGTTCTGGTACCGGGACTGAATATGTCCTTGGTGGTGTTGAAGGAGCTAGTGGTGGAGATAAGGGGAAATATTGGATTCAAGCTGTAGAGAACCATACTGAAGTCTACGTCTGGACCGCATTGCTTATCGAGGATACTGGTTGGGAGTTCTACAATGGAAGCTCCGTTTTATCATGGCCTGCTACTCTTAAGGAAGGTGAATACATCTCAAAGAAGAATGTTTTCTATACAAGTTATTTGTATGTGAATACAACTGCACCAGTGATTACACGGCAGGGTGATGTTGACTCTTCATATGCACGAGACATCATGGGTTTCTATCCTGATATTAATGGTGCATTAGCTGGTGAAGAATTCTTTATGATTGACATGGGGAATAATGCTGATGTATTCAGGCTTACAAATCTTGGTGATAGTAATGCTATTGTTTCCTATAGACGAAAGTCGACTGGAGGCTGGTCAACTTGGACTTCATTGGGAACTATCGGACCCAACGGTTCCAGTACGATAGCTAAAGGGTCCGCTGGTAGTAGTGATCCTGAGGATATACTTCATGTCAAGAGTTCAACTGGCTCAATGCTAATGATTGAAGGAATTTACAATTATGCAACAATGAGCAATGACGAAGGCGATTGGGCTCCGGCAACAACTGGGGACCGTTTTGGTACAACATTCAAGCTATGGGGTGTCAGATCATGGAAATTCATGTTTGTCGCTACTGAAGCTGCTGAAGTGACAATCACTGGATACAATGGTGGTACTGTCACAATTCCAGCAGGTGGTGTCAGTGAATTTAGACCTTGGTCTACATCTGCTTCTCTTTTCCACATAGTTTCAAACACATCAATTGGCGTTGTTGATGTAGGACAATTCTCCACATCTTCTCCTTATGCACCAACTGGAGACACCGGATATGGTTGGCAAGTTCCTGCTTATGTGCCTGAACAAGATCAGAATGGAATTTCCATTATGCCTAGTAATGAGCGCCATCTCTTCGAGTTTGATATCACAGTCGTTGATGTTGATGGGTTCGTAGTTGAAGGTGCCACAGTAGGATTGTACGTTCCTGGTACTGGAGTCCTCTGGGAGGATTTGAATACTAAGACGAGAACTGGAACATCTGATTCGAATGGCCTTGTGATTTTCGAAGGTCTCGATAATGAAACATATGAGATTCGAGTAGAGATTGATGCAAAATCTTGGCTAACCACATCACTCTCCTCTGTTGTTGTTCAGAAGTATCAGAATGAGTCCATTGTAGGCTCAGTATCTCCGGTAACAATAACGCTTCCAATGGGCTCTTTCGATGTCCACTACGAAGACTTGATTGGAAACGTAATGGCACAAACCGCTGATGAAACAACCACGATCCGTGCCAGCACTGATGGATCTGGTGATGGATCATCCTATTATGGTCAGACCACGACAAACAGCACAGGCTGGGCCAGTTTCTATAGGCTACCAGTTAATGATTATTCTTTCTTTGCACAATATACTGGGAATGTGTCCTCATACTCCTATGTTCAGATGAAGGAATATGGTACATGGTCACTCTCGAGTAGTGATTTTGGTAATGGTCCGTTCTCAAAGAACTTTGTTTTACCCTTAGTCACACTCAATCTGAATGTACTAAGCTGGGATGATCTAGCAGTTGAAGGCGCTTACATAAAAATAACCAATTCACTTGATACACTTGAGGCTTATCCACTAACACGTATAACAGATGCCAATGGTGATTATGTATTCTATCGTGTTGTGAATGGAACTTGGAGCGTTGATGTCTGGAAGAATGATGATTATCCTGATACACCTGTTGTACGAAATGATACTGTTTCATTAGACAATATCCAAGGTGAATATTCCAAGACTATCGAGTTGGCACTAACTCGTCTAATTGTTCAGGTGAAGACCGATCCTGTGACTGTTGTTATTGGTGCACAGGTTAACATTACTCTGATAGATTCAGGTCTTATCGCCCAAGGTGTTACAAATAGCACTGGACATGTCACATTCTTCAATATCCATGGTAACATGAGTTCACCCTACTTAGTAGCCTATAATCTGACTGTACAATCAGGTGACCAGAAGAACGATACTGTGACATCCATTAAATGTGACTATGATTGGAGATACATCAATGTCATATACATAACAACCCCAACGTATAATGACTATTATACGGAGCTGAACTCTACAAAGTACTATATCACGGTGAAATATGGTCAGAACGCAACTTTCACGGTTGGATATTACGATCGAGACGATTCTGGTACAGGAACGGTTTCCTTAGATGCCTCATCATGGGTTAATTTCTCAATCTATCTAGAAGGCGCTTACATAGGAACAGGAAGTTGGGCTTTCACAGGACCTGGCGACATTTGGGTTTCACAATCCTCACCGATTAATTTCGATATGATTGTATCAACATTTTACTGGGGTCTTGATGTCTCTGATTCGCCATATACAATACGTATCAATGCACATACTGATTCGCCATGGCTGAATCCTGCAGAGATTCTAGTGTATATCACAGTTCAGAATGCACAGACTAGTACAGGTATTGGTGATGCATCAATCAGCGAATATTACAAGACTCATGATTCACATGATTTCTGGTTGATTGATATTACGAGCAATCCTGATGTAAATCTAACCTCTCTCGACTTCTTCACATATTCAGTGAAGGAAGGTGCGAGCGAAGTTCGAAACGGTGCATTGATTACAGTATCACATATCTATCAACTACCTGAGGATGCGCTTCACGGACTTGAGGTTGGAACCTATACCTTGACAGTCTTCCTAGGAAAGCAGAATTACCTTAATCAATCTGTCATAATAGATATTGAGATTACTGCTGTTCCAATGGCTGTATCAAATATCAACTTTGGAAGCTATGTCTGGGATACAACCGGTCAAAGCTTCACATTCAGCTATATCTTCAATTTTGATGGAAATACTACAAACCCTGACTTGGCAGCTGTGTACGTGTCAGTTCAATGGTTGACATATTCCGGTGGTATCGCATATGGTTCACCAATAGTTGCTACAATTGATTCTGTTTCAAATGAGATTACCTTTGACTTTCCCGGTGACCATGTTCCGTCAGGAAATTGGAATGTTTCCATTACCTGTTCAAAGGATAACTATGGCATGGCCATTGGTTACTTAACAAGTCCCGTTATCGTACTTGACGCTCCAACTATTTTAACATCCGAAACTTCTTCGAGTGTCATTACTCCTTGGCAGACTAGTGCAGTCATTGAAGTCCGATTTGCTCGAGTCAGTGGAGATGTAGGTCTCATCGGAGCGAGCCTAGCCCATAACTGGACAGATTCTGTATCACTCATCTATCAAGGTGATGGTGTCTATAGAATCACCCTAGCAACCTCCATTGCAGCAGACATTTATCCAGTACGATTAACTCTCTCAGCAACTAATCACGAGAACAGCTTTGTTGAGGCAACAGTTACAATACTCATACCTCTGCTTATCGAAAGCGATTATTCTTCAGCTGAAGATCCACTTGAAACATACTGGACGCGAATGTTTAACATCAGTGTCATGTTGTTGGACCAGTCTAGAGGCAATGCCCCAGTTGAAGGTGCAATACCTCAGTATACCTGGCATCTTCAGTTTGTCGTTGATAAGAGTGGCACTCTAGCAAATCTGACTGGAGGACTATATTATGTGACTCTCAATGCACAAGATGCGATTCCATTAGATGATTTGTATAACGTATTCATCACTGTCACTATGCCTGGTGCATCCGATGCATCAGTCACGATATTCGTAAAAATCAGTGCAGTACCAAACGAGATTGTCATTCCAATGGACTACGAGTTCATGGAAGCATACTATGCAGATAGCTTCGCGTTATCTTTCTATTGGAATAACACTCTTGATAACGAAGCAATCAAAACATTTGACATAGCGACTTATCGAGTTCTTGGTATCACAGATAATATCACTACAGGCGTAAACAATGGTAATGGATGGTATACAATTATTGTCAATACCGCTGCGTTGAGTATGAATGCAGCTGAACAGGGAACGGTCTACATGATTCGAATCACCATGTTTCTGGATGGATTCCAAGCTCATGAGTTTGCATATTCAATCATCCTTGTAAAAGAGACTCCCGCTTCCCTCGTTGTTGAATCAATTGACAGAGTGAACTGGTCTGACTCCTTTGACATTACAGCAAGACTCTATGATGCTGAACATGGGGGTCTCATCTATGAAGGTGCAACTGTCACTGTTCTTTATGGTGTACATTCTGAAGTGATGACCTATAATTCACTAGAGGGTACTTTCACTGCTTCAATTCAATCTGATGAGTGGTTTGCAGCAAGTACAACTCCATATGCTTTGACGTTCACCTATATCTTACCAAACTACATAGATAGTGCAAATACTACGGCTGTCTTTATTGATCCGATTCCAGGTATTATCATCAAGGAATTACCTGTAGTCTATGAATACACTTGGACAAACACTTTCTTGTTACGTGTTGAAGTCCATGAAGACTATGGTACAAGATCTCCCCTACAGAACGTTATGGTTTATTATCAGTGGAGTGGAACTAGTGAACTATACCCGCTAACATACTACTTTGATATCTATGATTTCTATAATGTCACAGTATTAACTGGAGCTGTTCCTGCTGGAACATATGACTTGCTGGTTATTGTAGATAATGAGAACTATACCATTCCTGCCCTAACGATACCTGTGGTCATCAACAAGGTTGATACTTCACTAGAATCAGACTTTAATTCCTATGAGGTATATTATGGTGATACTGGTTTAGCTATCTTACTAAATTACAGTGTAGCTGATTCAAGCGTAGACTTAACCGGACCACTCGCTGGTGCCATTGTTAGTATGAACTATGCTGGTTCTCTGTATAATGCGACATATCAATCTGGAATCTATAGATTGAATTTCAATCCATCAGAGATGAATGTATCCTTAGTGCCAGGTCAATTTACATTAACGATAACAGCCCATCGACCAAACTATGAGATACAAACCATTAATCCAATTCTTACAATTGTTGCAAGGACTTCATTAAGTGGACCTGAAATTCTTATGGAGGAAGGACAACCTGTCGTTGTGGTGGTTCAGTATCTTGATATCTCATCAGGCGTACCAATTGGACCTGATACGATAACATCTCTGACTCTTGTGACATCTACAGCAACCTATGAGTTCGACGACTTCACTTGGAATGGAACTCACTATTCCATCACACTGACTTCTGAACAGATTGGGCCAGTACGAGCAGAAGCATATCAATTGCAAATAAATGCAGAAGCGCCTCTCTATGAATCACAGGATGAACAAGTGATTAGAATTACCATCTCTGAGGCAATGATTGATGTTCTGGGATTCATACCCCTTCCCTTCCTGCAAGGTTTGATTGTACTTCCCGTATCCCAATTTCAGCTTATTCTCATGATGTCTGTAATCTTCATTGGTGCCGTTGCGATTGGTGTCGGTGTCCGAAGATGGAGAGTGCCCTACCAGATCAAGCAGATTAACAAGGCGGTTGGAGCGATGGAGGATGGAAAACATGCTTCTGTTGACAACATCAAGAATATGGGTATGGTTGTATCAGAACTACTTGCTGCTGGGCTCGCTGAGTTTGATATTGCTGCACCTATCATCGATGTGGTCGCTGTTAGTGAATATGAGGATATTCTCACTGACGATACCGAGGAGCTCCTTGATGAGCTTGATGCATTAGATGGCATAGGTGTAGATGATTCAACTCCCTCTGTCCCTGAAGATGACTTTGAGTCTGAGCTCGCAGCTGAGCTTGATGACCTGGTGGAGGATTCTGATGTAGCAGCTGTTCCAGAACCAGAGCCTGAACCAGAGCCAGCCATTGGGGACGAAGAGGTTGAGGTTGATTCTGAGGATGTTCCTGAACCAGAGTTCGAACAAGAACCTGATGTTGAGGTTGAAGAGGCTGAGGCTGAAGTTGTTTCTGAACCTGAATGGACACTTGAAGCAGAATCTGAAGAGGTGTTCGAAGAACCTAAGGAACCTTCTGAAGATGAACCCGAAGCAGATGTTGAGGAGTTTGAAGAAGAAGAGCCTGAGCTTGAATCAGATGATGTGGATGATGAGGATTTCGAACAAGACGATGATTCGTCAGATTATGAAGAGGAATCCACTGAGGATTTTGAACTGTCTAAAGATGAAGCGATAGTGGATGATACTGAAGAGAACTTGGATGATGATTCATCTAATGATGTGCTCGATGATGAACCAGATGAAGCTGAGCCACTCTCAAAAGCTGAACTCATTGAACGTCTACCTGATGAGATCAAGGAATCCATGTCTGAAGATGAGTTGAAGAAACTCTCTAAGAAAGAACTCGAAGCTCTCCTAACTTCAATTGAACATGAATCCGATTTGGAGGAATAAAAGACTGATTGATAGAGAGATATTCCCTCTATCATCGCTAATCTTTCACTAACGAGCCTAAAATGAGGAACTGAAAAGCAATGGGTGCGAAAATGCTCTATAATAGCTCGATGGAAAAGACAAACAAGATAGCCTCAAATGAGGTAATTCCCATTTCTCTCTGTCAAGTTTATCCTTACAAGACCAGACAATACCTTATTTCCAGCAGCGGAGGCTTACATTGAATGATACGTGAGATTCATGTATTTAGAGATAATCAAACACTCTTCAGTGACGTAATCGTCCCCAACAAAGATCTGAGCACAGACGCAATTATGATGCTCGTTTCTTCATCTACGAAAAAACTCCAAGAATGGAAAATTGATAGCATGGAGATTGAACGCTTTCGCTACGTGTACCTGAATTCGCATGAAACTCAATTCGTTATTACTATGGATAGACAAGCTTCCCTGCAGAAAGTCAATGAAGCGATGATGAATATAGTGTCAAAATTCATGACTGCATTTGAGAGATGCCTGGAATCTGATGAGTGGAAATCTACAGACTTTAGTCCCTTTGGTGCAGGATTCAGACAGATTATAGGTCGAATCCCCGTCAAAGTTTGTCTAGCTGGGCACGGTGGTACTGGAAAAACCACGCTTCTTGAACTAGCGACACTTCCATCACGAGGGCCTCCCCAACAATACGTACCCACTTTTTTTGGTGATAAAGCTCTTCTGAAAGCAGATTTTGACCCATATGTCTTCAGTATGTTCGACCTTGGTGGACAGGATCGATTCGTTCAAGAATGGGGAAAGATCATTCGTTCTGGTAGTATGGTTGTTATTGTATCTGATTCAACAACAGACAACATAGCTTGGACAAAACGTGTCGCATACCCTGTATTAAAAAGCGAACTTCCCTATGCTCGGATTATTGCTATAGCTAATAAACAGGACCTTCAGGGTGCTCTCTCCCCGCAGGAGGTTGGAAAAAGACTAGGTGTTCCAGCCTATGGAATGCAGGCGAACAAGAGAGATTTTAGAGAGAGATGGTTAAAATTACTACGTGCTCTTGCTTTTGAAGAAGTTGATTTCAATATTGTAGGAGACATAGAGGTTGAATGATATGTCCGAATTTGATGATATTACTAAGAGTATAGTCAGTGAAGAAGAACGGAAAAAGCTGATTGATGAAATAAGTAAAATGAAGGATGTTCTAGATTCATTCAAGTATGGTCTGAACTTTGAGCAATTTGCTGATGAGATCTTCAAGACTATTGATCGACAAACCCTCGCCATAAAGAAATTGGATGAGCTGATGTCTGATATTGTTTCAAGAATGGCACGTCTTGAATCTCAGTTTAAGGAAGGAATCAGCATACGTGTATCTTCAATGGCTGAAGGAGCGATAGCTGAAATCCAAGAGGGTTCTGATATTATCCTTGATGATTCAGTATCTAGTGTACGTGACTCAGAAATTCCTGAAGGCGATTCAAAAGATACTGCTGAACTTGAACAAGAAGCCGCTGAGATTGAGGTGAAAATGGCACGGTTATTTGAGAAAGAGAACGAGCTTCTCGAGATGGTGCATAATGATCCAGCTGGTGCTGAGGAATATGAAGACAAAGCCAGAGTAGCACGCGAAATGAGAACTGAGCTTGAGTCAAGACTCAAGAAAATCAAAGAACAACTTCGATGAAGAAGGTGATTATAGTTGGGACTATTTGATAAATGGCGTCGAAAATCGGATACAAGGACACAAGCAGTTGTTCGAGGAAGAGAACATATGCGTCCTGCTAAGCCTCTACCTGAGAGAGAGGAACGTGTTAAATTTGATGAGGTAGCTCCAGAAGTACAGCAAAAGCTCCTATCCTTGGTTGCAGAATATGAACGTCTCTCTAGAAGACGTGATGAGCTCCAGAGAGAGCGTGGTGAATTGACATTCAAACTGGATAAAGGGGAGCTAACTGCAATGGAGTTTAGAAAACAATTGAGGGAAAAGATACAGGAAGCATCTCGTTTAACTGAACGTATGAAGGAAACATCCAATCAGCTCTCTGCTTTAGGATATCGTGGTGTGTTAAATTAGAGGTGTATGAGTGTCGGATAAAGAACTTGATATGTCTGAACAAGAAGAGCCAGACGTATCCGAGGAAACAAAACGCCTTATGGATGAAGCCATGAGTAAGGCAGATACCACTCTTGAATCTGACGTAGATGATGATATACCAAAACAGGCAAATACAACTACTACATTGCTTGATGAAACATTTGAGAATATCAAAGAGCGAATTGAAGGTCTTATTCTAGAGATTGAAGATTCTACTCGAAGCACTGAACCACAATTCAATGAAAGGATGGCTTTAGTCCTCGATTCACTTTCAAGTAGATTACGGAGTGCAGGACTTGGTATCTTTACAAACACAGCAATCAAAATTGTGAACGATGAGTTATCGCATGGGGTAAATGGGAGTGCTTTTCTCAGTCCTATTTATGAAACGATAAGCGAAACGATGAGTCGAGTTGAAGATATTATCACAAAGACTCATCGTGGCGCATTGAAAAGCTTGACTTTTCGAACTAGTGATCTTCAAGGTCGAATAGTACAGAATTATGCAAGACTGAATGAAATGGAAACAGAACTCGCATCAACTAAAACCGAATTGAGTAAGTGGCGAGCTCGATCAAGAGAACTTGATGAAATAATTAGAAGAAGTGAGGAATCTATTGAGGCTCAAAATAAGAAAGCTCAGCAACAACAAGAAGTAATTGATGAACTTCAGAATCTGCTTACTCAGCGTGAGGAAGCAATTACTGTCCTAAGAGGGGAGCTAAGTCAATCTCAAGCACACATTGAACAGCTCCAACAAATGATTGAGAAATTGGATAATGCTGAGGAGATAGTAAGTGATTACGAAGACAAGATAATGGAGATTTCTAGGCTTGAAGGACAAATTACTGAGCAGCTAGAACTTATAGCTCAGAGAAACTCATCTATTGATAGAATAAGTGCTCAAATAGAGCAACTTCAGATTGATAATGCTGAGTTAGAAACAAAGTTCGAGAACTTGAAACGCGAGTCCTCCATGGCTATTGGAATAAAAGACTCCCTTGAAGATGATGTTTCTAAGCTAAACGGGCAACTTGAAGAGCTTCGTGCAAGATGGGACCTTCTTTATCAAGTCGCTGAGGATGAACCTGCATTCAAAGCATATTTCCTTGTCGCGGGACGTGATACTACTTGGTTACCTCTCTCACATCTATCATCAGCACTTGGTATTCCCTCTGTTGCTCTAAGAAGGCAGCTACAGAAATTCATTGATGCTGGGCTTATTGAAATAGACGATGACAAGATTCGTCCTCGCACGTTGTCTGAAGTTTCTGAAACCGCAAAGGAACTTGACAAGCAGATACTCAAAGAGGCTGAATCTGAACTAACACAGACTAGAAATGATAAAACCATTGAAGATGCTGATTAACAACGAAAACGAGGACTTGACATGAGTAAAACAATGGATGATGTTATGAGATTTCTCGAGAACTACACGCTTGCGTGGCATCACTGGTTGATTCTCCTATCACTTTTGAAACTCAATGGCAGTGGCACAAAACATCAGATTTTTCCAGTGTTCAAGAAGGAGGGTTTCTCTCCCCATGCTATTGAGGATATTTTCAGGACTGATTTGCTTGAATTAGGACCTTCGGTTGAAGTCGAAGGTGGTCTTGATAATCTTCAAGATAGTTCAATGATATACCTTACTGATGAGCCAAAATTCCGTTCTTTTCTTAAGAAAAACCTGAAATCCGTAGTTCGTACGCTAAAGATGAGGAAATAATTTTACTACAAACGTTTTATTAGTTCATTACCTTCCCTAATCTTTGTGGGAAGAAATGCCAATCGAGGCCTCTATTTGTGCAAATTGCAAGAAAGCAATTGTTCCTCCTAGATCCATGTGTCCTTATTGCAATTCTGGTGCACACTTAATGAATAAGACCGCCGTTGGTGATCACGGGTCAATACTTAGTTATTCCGTGCTTGAAGTTCCCCCTGAAGGATTTGATGCTCCTCTATTATTGGCATTAGTTGAACTTGAAAAAGGAGCTGTTGTTCTTTCAATGGGAAATTCAAAGAATTTGATTGATGTTGAGATTGGGGCTAAAGTCAATCTAGAAAAGGATGATTCCGGTAGATTCAGATTTTCTATAGTAAAATAAATGGAACTGTGGGATTGTGCAGGTTGGGGACATCCATCCGTGGATATCCCCGGTTGCACAAGAACAAGGGGACCGATATCTATGACCCTCCGAGGTCATATTTCAATTCCCCTTCTATGTAATAGTATTACGTGGAAAGGCATTTAAGAGTTGTTCGTGTTTGAAATGTATTGATATCCCTGTAGTGATGTATTATGAAAGAAAAAGATGAAGTTGTTGTTCAGAAGATGGGTGTACAACTTAGCATCAGGGATGAATTGATGGATCGTCTTTCCATCGAAGGTTTCGGATTGGAAGAGCGGAAGAAACGTGAGGTTTCTGTTATGACTCGTATGAGTCAGGATGTGGTTGATATCCTTGATGCGTTAGTTGAGCTTGAGGTGTTCAGGAGTCGTTCGGAAGCGGTTGCTGCGTTTGTAGTCAAGGTGATTCAAGGACGGTTTCCTCTATATATGGAAATCAAGAAACAAGCAGAAGAAGTTAGGAAGAAAAGATCTGCTGCACAGCATCTAGCAATTCAAGTTATGCGAGAATCGACCGAGAGTGACGAAAAGTAAATCCCGGTTTCTACCTATCTCGTTAGTGTTTTAAGTAGTTACTAGTAGTGACGACTAGGTTAAGACAATGAATGCGTTCCTGTCAGATGTTCTTTGGACTGATGAAGAAATTGAGTTTAGGAAGGAAGTAAGAGCCTTCTGTGAGAAAGAGATAGAGCCAATCGCTGATGAGATTGACAAGGGTCCCTATCCTCGAGAACTGTTACTAAAGATTGGAAAAGCTGGACTGATGGGAGTTTTGCATGATGCAAATGCAGGTGGATCCAATAGAGGTGTATCCTATGAGATTATTGTAGCTGAAGAAATATCGGCTGTGAATGGTGGTCTCGATATGGCTCGTATGTCTTCAACCACTCTCTTTGGAATGCCAGTTTCCAAATTCGGAACACCTGAGCAGAAGAAGAAGTACCTCAAACCCATTGTTTCTGGGGAACAAGTGGGTTGTATTGGGATAACAGAACCTGATGTGGGGTCTGATACTGCAGGTATGAAGACACGTGCAGAGAAAGATGGCGATGAATGGGTCATCAATGGTGAGAAGCGTTACATAACAAATGGAAGTCAAGCTGACTATATGTGTTGCTTTGCAATTACTGATCCTTCCGTCCCTGCAAAGAAGGGAATGAGTGCTTTCATCGTTGATACAAAGACAGATGGCTTTTCTGTTGTTAAGGATCATGACCTACTAGGTATGAAGTCTGCCAGAGTCTCTTGGTTGAAAATGGAAAATGTTCGTGTTAAACCTGGAATGTTACTTGGAGAACTTGGTCAGGGCTTTTCCATATTGATGGACGAACTTGATAGCGAGCGTACAGCTATCGCAGGTGAGGCTATAGGATATGGGCGAACCCCCTTTGAAATCGCTGTAAAATATGCAAATGAGCGAGAACAGTTCGGACGACCAATTCGGATGTTTGAAGGAGTAAGTTTCAAGGTTGCTGATATGGCGATGAAGCTCGAAGCTGGAAGAGCTCTTACACTCACTGCTGCAAGGATGCTTGATAAAGGTCAGAAAACCACTAAGCAAGCCTCGATTGCCAAACTATACACAACAGAGGCTGCGATTGATATCACAAATTCAGCTCTTCAAATATTGGGTGGGGCTGGTTATACGACCGACTATCCTGTTGAAAGATTCCTTCGAGATGCTCGATTAATGACAATTGGTGGTGGAACGGCCGAGATTCTAAGGTTTCTGATTCAACGTGAAGTCTACAAGGAATATTTTCCAAGATAGAATCTGAGGGAGGTAATTCCTCCCCTTTCTTCTATCCTGCTTCATATGGTTCGCATAGCGCTGATGGCGCTCCTATAATTCTTCTGACTTTTGAGCTACTAAGTAATATTCCCCAGATTACAATGAAAACAATCGTTGAGAAATGTGGTAGCATATTGCATCCTACAAAGATTCTCTTGAAGTAGGAGAAAAACAAGCAAATTAGTAATTTTCGAATTCGCAGACTCTTGTCTTCATTTCAAGAACCTATAGATAGATAAGCTGTAATTGATTATCAGATATTTGGAAATTATCAATTCAGCCGGAGCTGCAGATAAATGACCAAATTAGAATATCTGATGGTATACACCCAAGCAGGGTTTCCTATCTACAGTAGATGTTATGGGGACTTTTGTAAGACAGCGTTTAAGAATCCTGAACTTCTTTCAGGTTTTCTATCTGCACTTGAAACCATTCCTTTGACCTTAGGCGATGGATTAAAACTTGATGCAATACAAATGGGTCCAACTCAAATGCGTTTTGCTAAGACTACCCCAAGTGGCCATTCCATTGTTGTAGGTCTTTCAGATGACGATATATAAGTTGCAAATGATATTTTCAAAGAAGTGGATACGATACTTCGCAAAGATATTTTTCGCAAACTGGACTGGACAATAATCGACTCTAGCATGATGAATGAATTCAAAAAGAACTTCTTGAGACTGCGTTTGTTCAAGCTATGCATGACCATGGTGGATTTCACGATGAGTGCGAATTGGTGACCAGTGTCCAATGCATACGACTGCCATCCAAACTCGTAATGATAGAATTTGGACTACAATCAAAGGGAAATTTTCAGCATTGAGAGCAAGAATGTCTAGCTCGAAATAAAGAAGTTGGAGGGTAACGACCCTCCATTTAGTTTTTCACGAAGGTGATAATTCTGTATTCATCGTTTACGATATTGACTGTCGCAGTAAATGATTCACCTACCTGAATGTTTAACAAATCATACCAATCAGTTAGATTCATCCAGCCACGAGTACCCTCAAGCCATTCATATGTTGAATTATCAGTCCTAATTACAAAGTGCGTATCACCATCGTAAACATATGAGGTCTTGTTGAGTACGTTTGCAGTTATATTGAATGTATCAACTGGTGGTTGTTCTATTGTACCACCCATGACTTCCACAAATCCTTCACGAGCTATTCGAACGAGGTCCTCTCCTCTAAGAGCACCTCCAGTTTCCTGATAGAACAACTTTGATGTGTCAAAAGCATCGACAAGAGCGAGGCCCTGAAGCCTGATATCACTCAAGTAATATTCATCATCATATGATGAAATACTAGTCCAGTAAATTGGACAATACCACGCATAAGTTGTTACTGTAGGAGTTAGGTGGACAGGGTACAGAAGTGGCATAGCTCCTTTGTATACAGATCTGTCCAATAATGGATTCGTTGTAAATACCTGGTTTACTGCTGACTCTCCACTTTGATAACTTGCACCACTGAGATCATGGTAAAAGATACCATCAGATGTTGCACGAAATATTCCGCTCAATGAGAGTGAGGAGCTACTTGGTGGATGCACCGCAATGAATGCCTCTACTCGATTTGTATCAGGATTTAGTATGTATCTTGTATCCTCAGTCATCTCAAGTCTATCGCTAGATGGAGGAATGACCCATAGAAATCCACCTGCAAAAAGGTCGAATGTGTCATTACGTCTGTATCCTCCCCAACGAGTTACCTGACGTTCTAACCATTCCTCACTATATTTCTGAGTGATCCAATCTGGTGCCTCATCAACTGTTGCATATGCAACTTGTGTCCCATTCTCATAATATACAATTGGGCCTATCGGGATTTCAATAAAATTGAATGCGAGGTTGGTTCGAGTTTGCACGTAGACCAAGTCGCCGTTGGGATCCCATGTAGGATATGCGTATTCGTATATATTGGTCATATCATTCAGATAGTTCCCAAACTGAATGTCTTTGTCCCAGAAGAGCCCTTCAGCGTATGGAAACTCCAAGCCATCTATAACCTGTATGTTCTCAGGTGAAGGATCATTTGCATCCACAATAATCATAGCCCTCATGTAATTCTGAGCCAGCACATTTGTAGATACGACAGCACATGCCCAAACTAGTCTCCCTTGATACGTTGTTATGTGTGCTGCAGAAATAGTAACTTCAGATCCTATGGTAGCAATCTTCTGATTGGCTAGAAAAATCGCATATTCGCTTGTGACCATCCTGACCATGTTATCAGGAATTGGGTTTTCAAATAGCTCACTATCATCTACTGTGATCCAATCATCATTGAAGGAATATGCATTATTAACATCTGCAGTCCAACTGATGAGCCCTGAAAACATTGGCATTAGGAGAAGAATTAGAAACCCAATGCATGTGATAGGAACTCTTAATCCCTGCATCATTTCCTCAACATCTCCCGGACGAAATCCAGTGGAGAGGATTAACAATAGTCCAAAGCTCATTACCAATGCTAGTATCGCCCAAGGCAGAGTTGCCATCATAATAAGACAGATGACAAACCATGCTGCTGTGCCCCAAATCAACCTCAAAGGTAACCATCTAATCAATCGATGTGGGCTGAGCATACCTCTTTCATAAGGTAATGGAATGCAGTGTGCAATTAGTGATATGATAAGAAATAGCATGATATTCAAACCGAGTCCTCCTCGAGAGATTCATGTTTCATGCTGAAATAAGAATTAGCTTTCCTTATAGTTTATTCTACAGATTAGCTTTGTACCAATTGATCGCTCCCCCGGCAGACAGAATATCCATCATTAGAGCTGGAAGCTTATTCCCCTCAAGAATTTCTCCTTTACTTAGAGTCACCAATCCATCTCGGAGATTGACTTGAATCTCATCTCCATCTTTAAGTTTAGAGGTAATATCTGATATCACCAGTAATGGTAATCCAATATTGAATCCATTTCTATAGAATATTCTCGCAAATGACTCAGCAATGACGCAGGATACACCCAGTTCTTTCAAAATCATCGGAGCTTCTTCTCTTGAAGAACCACTTCCGAAATTTCGACCCGCTATGACAATATCACCTTGTTTAACTTGACTAGCAAATTCAGGTCTTGGTCCTTCGAATGCATGTTTTGCCATCTCCGAATAATTCAGAAGTGTGAGATACTGTCCTTGAATTATCTGATCTGTATCCATATTGTCCCCGAAAACCCAACATTTCCCTCTCAGTAGATTCTCCATCTAATCAACCCCTCTTGGATCTGTAATCCTTCCATAAAGCGCACTCGCTGCAACTGTGGCTGGTGAAGCCAGATATATCTCAGAAGTGTTGTCGCCCATACGCCCTCTGAAATTCCTATTTGTGCTTGAGATACATATTTCGTCAGGACCAAGAACTCCAAGATGCCCTCCAACGCAAGCACCACATGTGGAATTAGTCACAACAGCTCCCGCCTTCATTAAATCTTCAATATATCCAGCTCGGAGCGCATTCAGGTAGGTTTCTTGACTTGCAGGTGTTACAATCAATCTAGTTGAAGGATGAATCTTCTTCCCTCTCACAATTTCCGTTGCAATTTTTATATCTTCTAATCGTCCATTTGTACAAGATCCAATGAATGCTTGATCGATTTCTATTCCTTCCACCTCTCGAACCGACACTCCGTTTGTTGGAAGATGAGGTCTTGCAACCATTGGTTCAAGTTTTTCTTCACTTATATCTAATGTAATCTCATCAATGTATTCCGCATCAGAATCAGGTTGGACCTCAGCCCATTTCGTATCCGGACTTCTCTGAATCATCCACTCTTTTACAGAATTATTCAGTGTCATGAGCCCACATTTTGCACCAGCTTCAACTGTCATGTTACAGACTGTCATTCGAGCACCGACTGAAAGATTGTTGATAGTGTTCCCATGAAATTCCATTGATTGATAGTTAGCTCCATCTGGTCCGAGTTGAGATAGTATTCTTAGAATCAGATCTTTGCTCATTACTCTCTCGCTAAATTCGCCCTGTACGATAATCTTCAATGATTCCGGAACTCTGAACCAACATTTTCCTGTTGCAATTATTAATGCCGTATCAGTGGCTGCAAGTCCTGTGGAAAACGCATTGAAGGCACCGTAGGTAGTTGAGTGTGAGTCGCATCCAATTACAAGCTCACCTGGATGAACTAACCCCATCTCAGCTAAAACTTGATGAGATACCCCACAATTCACATCACAGAAATATTTGATTCCCTGTTGCTTTACGAATTCTCGATTTCTTGAATGAATTTGAGCACTTTGGATATCCGAAGCAGGCGCCCAGTGATCGTTTACCACCAAAATTCTATTGGGGTCCCAGACCTTTTCTATGCCCATCTCATCTAAAATCGGAATCACTCTTGAACCTAAAACCTCGTGTACCATTAGAAAATCTATGTTGGCTTCTATAATTGCTCCTGCGTCTGTGTTAGTGTCTTTAGTGTGAGCAGCGAGTATTTTCTCTGCAAGAGTTTTTCCCATTCAAATCAAGACTCCTTAATTTTTTGCTTGATTCGTTTTAGATATTCTTCACCCATCTGGCTAGTTGAAGAAGGAGTGATATTGGACCACTCTCCTGTGCATAAATCGTACGTTCTGATTTTGCCTTCAAGAAGTACTTCTGCAATTCCCTGTTCAATTGACTTTACTATCTTGATTAATTTCAAGTCATTATGTTTCTTCCCTAACCATTCAACCATCATGGATGCCGCAAGAATAGCAGCAGTAGGATTAGCGATATTCTTTCCAGAATGTTTCGGAGCTGAACCGTGTACTGGTTCAAAGACACCATGGTTACTGCCAATATTTCCTGCTGGTGCCATTCCCAATCCCCCTTGGATAGCTCCACCCAAATCAGTAATGATGTCTCCAAATTCATTTGGAGCTACAACAACATCATAGTACTCTGGTTTCTTTACTACCCACTGTGTCCAAGCATCAACATATGCATAATCGGTTTTGACGTTTGGATATTCAGTTGAAACTTCGTTGTACACCCTTCTAAAAAGCTGACAGCCTGCTAGCAAATTGCTCTTATCAACACAAGTCACTCTATGTTCTCCGTCTGATGGAGCTCCATGGCGTAGCTTAGATTCATCAAAAGCAAACCGGATGACTCTCTCGGAACCTTTTCTAGTTATTATTCGAGTATCGATGGCTATCTCTTCATTTCCACCACGGACAAGTCTTCCTCTAATTGGTACGTAGAGTCCTTCAGTATTTTCTCGTACAATAACCATATCAATATCTTTGTGGGTCTTATTTGCTAAAGGTGTAGGGACGCCTTCATATAGTTTGACTGGTCGAACATTCGCAAAAAGGTCGAGTTCAAATCTCATTCCAAGTACAACATTATAACCTGCAAGATTACCATCAGGAAGTCTGATTGGATTTCCATCATTATCATTGGCTCCAATTGCTCCCAATAAAACCGCATCAGCCTCTGACTTACTAAATTCCTCGGCCTCTGATGACCATTCTATACCGTGTTTACTATA
Source organism: uncultured archaeon (assembly GCA_964458565.1). Lineage (GTDB taxonomy): Archaea > Asgardarchaeota > Thorarchaeia > Thorarchaeales > Thorarchaeaceae > CAYWJO01. The sequence continues at coordinate 41,363 of CAYWJO010000017.1, forward strand.
ATATTCTCCACCACACTGGAATTCATGTAATTCTACTCTCTCGCCAATAGTATCAATCGATGTGATGATTTTAGTGGCTTCTGTGATGACCTCCTCCCCTATTCCGTCACCAGGAAGCACTGCTATCTTGAATTTATTTTTCATTTCTCTTCACCCTAATAACTTCCCAACCAACCTAAGTCCTTTCCTTGATCATCAATAATATTCACTTTCGTGTCCATATGCTCTCCATCTGCAAACCGACTTAGACATCTTATGGTGAATTCACGTTCGCAATTACTGCAGCGTACAACCCAATCTTCCACTACCTCTTCTATCCCTTTTTTCTTGATTTCCTTTGGTGTTGCTATCATATTTACTAGGACAAGGTCGTTGCTATCACATTCGTATGCACATTCCTTGAGTGTGATTGCTTCCATTCCTCGTCTCCCAAGAGCAACAAAAACAGCATCCGGTAATTCATCAAGAGATCGATTCGTTGTCAAGAATAACACCTATTCTCCAGTATGGAATATTACGGATATTAGTTTCGAAATAACATTTCCTGAGGATACACCTACGGTATGAATAAATTCAATGAATACATCTTGTAATCTATGCGACTTCTGACTTACTCCATAATGGGAGTTCCCTCAATTGGAATAGATCTTGGAACTGATATCCTAGATATCCCTGAGGCTGCCTCAAGGTTCGGTCGACGCTATCACATTCATGGTCAGAATTTTCCCAAAAATATGATTGATCTTCTGTCGTGGTCTGCTGGTTTGGAAGTGGTTCATCAGATATTGGAAACTTACGAAATGACGGAAGATTCTGAGAGACCCATGACACAAAGCCATTCAAATGTGAAAATTGAAGCACCAATCGAAAGACCTGGGAAAATAATTGGTCTGGGATTGAATTATAGAGAACATATTGAGGAAACAGGACGCGATGTTCCAGATTTTCCTGTAATTTTTGCTAAGTTTCCCTCTAGTATTGTAAGGCCCAATGCTGAAATCCCAATCCCCCCACTGACGAAGAAGCTCGATTGGGAAGTAGAACTGGGGATTGTTATTGGCCGCACATGTAGAAATGTCACATCTAAGGATGCACTTGACTATGTAGCGGGATATACTATAATCAATGACCTGAGTGCTCGGGATCTGCAAAAAAGTGGTGAGGGTCAGTGGGTGGAGGGAAAGTCCCTCGATGGGTTGTGTCCCGTAGGACCTTGTATTGTAACAACGGATGAACTTGGTGATGGTTCAGGTCTCAAAATACAGACAATGGTGAATGAGACAGTGAAACAGGAATCAAACACATCAAATCTAATCTTTGGGGTGAAGGAAATTGTTTCTTATCTATCCAAAAGATTCACTCTAGAACCTGGTGATTTAGTCGCATCAGGAACACCATCAGGTGTTGGTTTTGCTCGGTCTCCACCTGAATTTTTAAAATCTGGAGATGTTGTCAAACTGAATATTGAACGAATTGGCACACTTGTGACCAAGATATTGTAGATGCGATTATCGAATATTGGTAAAAGATATTCGCACAGCTTGGCCCTTCTTGAATTGTTGATTAATCGAAATAACCTCTGGTGCAATGGAGTGAAACTCTGTCACCTGATCATTAAGATATGCTTTCATTGGTTTCCAGGTTCCTCCAAATACTACGAAGATAGATTCTGCTTTTCTAGTGCTCCTGATGACTGTTAATTCTAACTCGTTAGTTTTAGAATTCCATTCATATGCACCTATCTCCACAGCTCCCTGAGTAAAGTGGATACTTGTACTTAACAGAGAGGGAACTAGTTCCTCCGGTTTAATTGCAAACAATTTGCTTGAATGACTAGGTAATTTTCTTAGACTGACAGTCTTTTCATAGATTCCCTCGTATGATTCATCCCAGAAGTTAAAGACATGACATGGGCCGGATTCGTCAAGTCCGATTTCTTCTAGAGAGAATCTGATATCAATTGGCTCTTCATTTAGATTGCTTACGGACACAACAGCCCAACGCCCAAATGGAGTTTCTATTGGCAATGCAAATACACGAGGATTTTCTTCGGTCAGTGCATCAATTGCTATTGCTCCTTTCGGATATATTGGTATCATTTTATCAATCATACTTAGTCGCTCTTCTGAAACCTCTTCCATCCGATCACTTAACATCAATATTCCTCCACTGAGAGCAACTAGGTTAAGCCAAAGATGAATCTCATCAAGAGTTAAATCGTTATCTTCTTGCCTTACTAGAATGCAATCTGGATCGTTTATCCATAGACGATTATGAAATACTGCTCTGGACATCGTATTTACTGCGCACTCATACACTCCGCCGCCCCAATCGTACCTCCATGCAGTTGCGATATCCGTTCCTATTCTCATTGCATTGACAATACCAATGCACTCTCCTATAGGTGCACCACATCCCAGAATCAATGCATCTCCTACACCTTTTCTCACAGCTTCAAGCCCTCTTCGCAATAGATCACCAAAGGTGACAGTCTGGTCATGTCGTCTTCCATTAACAGCTGCAAAATAAAGAAAATCAATTTTGAAGTATTGAAATCCGTAACCCTTCAATCGTCTGAAGAGATTCTCGATATATTCTAGTACTTGGGGATTTGTCAAATCCAGAGCATAGTAATTCCCTAACCAGAGGGGATTTTGATCAACAGCAATGGGTTTGTTATCATTATCACGAACAAACCAATCCGGTCTATCTTTGAAAATCTCCGAATGCTCTGAGGCTACAAATGGTGCAGTCCATATTCCTGATTTAAAGTTCATTTCCTCAATCTTTTTGGATAGTGATTTTAGACCTGTAGGAAATCTACTATTTTCTTCCCAATCTCCCACAGCTTTCTGAAAGCCGTCATCTATTTGAATCCATTCTAATTCGTTACCGAATCGTTCCTGCAGAAAACGAGTGTTTGTGAGAATCTCCCCCTCATCTGGCATTGTATAATAAAAGTACCAACTGCACCAGCCGAATGGTACTCTTTCCCATGATATTGCTTTCATGCTTGCAGCTAGCTGCTCTACATATTCTTCCAACGCTCGGCGAGACTCATCTCCTACAAGCACGAATAACTCCTCAGAGATTACGGATATGTTTTCAGATACATCAATACCATTTGTATTGACTGAAGCAACAATCTGAGCAAGTCTCTCGTCTTCCTTGTCCCTCCCATACACTGTTACTGATGAGAGTTGCTTAATTGCTGTTGTAAATCCGATGATCAGCCCTTTTTTAGTTGAGATATCTGTAAGAGCAGAAAACAAATGGCTCTTGTTTTCTCCAGATTCAATCTTCTTTGCGTGGCTTAGTTCCCATGAATGAAAACCGTTTTTAAACATACGAATTTTATTGCCATTCCATCCAAGAAACAATCTTGATTCATTTTCTATATCAATGACAAACGGATCTATTGAAATCAATGAACAGGATTCTTTCTTTCGTCTATATTGGACTGTACACCAATATCCGCGTATACCTTCTGCTAGAGTCAATCTGATATTAACATCAGCTGTGCCTTCAGGGTCGCTCAGTCTAAGAACCAGTGCCTTACCTTTCGCTCTCTCATCATCAAAATCCATCGAGCTAAAAGACTTGTAGGTCATTTTTCGAGAGTCTAGAACTTGTTTGTCAGTATGCACCTGTATGTAACTACGCTTGAATAATACTTCACTATTCTCAGCGTCCAATAGTTCTATTGTCCCAAGTCTAATATGATATGAGATTCTCACTCTATCGTTACTAAAATCTATGGTGTCATCTGAGATTTCAAGCCTACATACATCTTGGTTACCTGTCATCTAGCTGTCACCACTACTCTTACCAATTGCTAGTGGTATTCTTATGCTTTCTTGGTCGTACGAATCAGAGTTTTTCAGCACGCGCTGACGCCTTATCTGCATCATCATATTCAAAGAGTTTCTTATGAGCAGAAGCTAGTAGCTCCCAGACTTCTCTATCTTTTGGTTTCATTTCTAGATACTTCTGGCAATAATGCTTTACCATTGCCCAATCGTCAAGTTGTTCATAACATTTGGCACCATAATACAAGGCGCGTTTATGATTCATCTGAGGGCCATGTAGCTCCTTGAATATGTATAAGGCATCTTGCCAATCACCATTATCATACAATTCTTTCGCTTCTTGGAATTTGATCTCCATCTCTCCATACTCTGGAATTCTTAACCCTATTGATCCCAGAGTACTGAGTGACCCACAGCAGGCAAAGATAGTGGCCATCAATATACCAATTGTGAACGCTGTACCTGGCGTAATGCCGAGAGAAAAGAGGTTATTCAAGAATTCAACAATGATCGATGCTATGAATATGAGGAATGCCATAATTCCAATGAATTTGACATTCAAATATCGAGTAAGTCCTGGTTGGACACTCATATCCGGGCTATCTGGTCCGTCTGGTTCTTCCAACATATCTGTTTGTTCTACATCATCGCTTTTAGGTTCTATGAACAGAGAAATATTATTCATCTAATGCACTATCTGGTTTGCTTTTTCGATATTCTTCATCATCATGTTTTGCCACAAGTCTGTCACGTGCAACTTGTATCCATTGGGCGACTCTTGAAACTAATTCAGGATTCAATTCAAGTGCTAACTCTGCATATGCAATTGCTCTCTCATCTTCTTGCTCTATGAAATGAGCGTTGGCTTTGTTGTAAAATGCTTCTGCATAATCAGGGCGAATGAAGACTGCTCGTGTATATGCTTCAATTGCTTCTTTTCCTTCACCGAGTCTTGAATAAGTATTCCCTAAATTATTCCATGCTTCGGCATCCTCCTCATTGATATCTAGTGCTTCTTTGTAGCAATCTCGAGCACCTACGAAATCCTTCAACCTGTAAAGAACACCAGCTTTATTGAACCAAATCTCGAAAATTTCGTTGTCGATAGCTAGTGCCTCATCATATGCATGAAGTGCGTCTTGTAATTTCTCAATTTCAGAGTACGCATATCCTAGATTGTACCATCCTTCAAGTGATTCTGGCCTTTCTTTTACAAACTCTTCAAGTACTCTAATTGCGTCATCAAACATACCCCTCTCAAGTAAAGCTAATGCTCTCTCGATCATTTCGTTAGGTTCTCCTCGCACCATTAAACACACCTGATATATGATACAATAACGAATAAGATTTCCTAGATGGCACAATTATGAGCAATAGGGTTTTCTCTTTTCGAATGTGCATGGTCTATCGATACCTGCATCGTTCAGGATACCTAGGGCTTTGTCATAATATGACCCTACTTCATCCGGCAAATGAGAATCCGAGCCAATAGTGACAGTATGAATCCCTTTTGATATCAGTGTATGTACTAGACTGGTTTCTGGCATTGGTTCTTCATGCCCCCTTCGAAGCCATGATGTATTAATTTCAAAACCCACCTTATGTTTTTTCATAGACCTGATTACGCCATCTATATGATTCGCCCATCTATTTCTCATGCTAGTACCATACGCTGACATACCATATCTCCTATAGATGTCGATATGTCCAATGATGTCGAAAAGTCCGCTCTCGATAGCTTTGCGTAAGAGTTCGTAGTATCTTCCAATAAAACCTTCTAATCCATACCGTATGTAAATCTCTTCAGCTTCACGCTTGATTGTTATCGCCTTGTGGTCAATTAAATGAACTGATCCAATAATCATATCAAATTCAGTTTCAAAGAACTTTGTCGGGAGTACTTCTTCCACTCCTTCAAAATAATCAACTTCAACTCCTAGTCGGACGATTAGTCCTTGATCAAGATACTTCTCTCCTACTTTGCGAATCTCTTTCTCATATTCAATTAACCATGAATTATCGAACACACTAACTCTCTCACCATTCAAGCGAACATAGCAATCGTCCCTCTCCGGGTCACTATCCAGATGCGTAGTGAAGCATATCTCTCTTAGACCTCGCTCCACTGCAGAAATGCAGTATTCGTCTAATGTTCCTTCGGCATCAAATGAGAAGTTTGGATGGATATGGTAGTCGTACATTCTGATATTGCAGTAAGTGGACCGCAATATCAGGTTGACTATTGGGCAATTGTTGTACAGTTACATAAGAGGAGTATCAAATACTAATGGAACTTTTTCTGGTTCTCTTGCAGATTCTCTAAGCGTCAATGCAATTACTGTACCTAATATCGCAGTGATTACAAGGAAGATGATCGAGGCATCAAGTCCATATGTGTCACCTATGAATCCAAAGAACCACGGAGATAGTGCTCCTGGCAACGCCCCGAGAGAAAACAAAACACCAAATGCAAGACCCTTTGATTTTGCAGGGACTACTTCAGTTTCATACGCTTGGCCTGCTGGTATTCCAATGAAGTACACGAATCCTACCAAAATTAATACGATAATTAGAGTAGTTAAATCAAGAGGTAAGTTTAGGAGCATTAAACTAGGAACAAGTAGAGCCATTGATGCAATCATAAAAGGAGTTCTTTTACCTACTCTATCTGAAACCGGTGCAAAAACAAATTCTGCTACAAGTCCCGCTGCGAGCATGATAGACGTCAATGTTCCAGCAAGCAGTGCGTCATGTCCATACCTCAGTGAGAGGTATGTTGGCATCAAAAGAGTTGTGCATCTAAATGGTACTCCACGTAGTGCAACATAAAGAATTAGTAGAATATAGTTTCTTGACCAACCACTAGGGCCGTCTATGACTACTTGTGCTTTAGGCGCATCAACTTCATTTTCTACTATTCTGATGTCAAAGGAGTGTGCATATTTCATGAAAAGGAGTGCTGGTACGAACAATACTATGCCCATAAGTCCGAGGATGAACAATGACTGACGCCAGCTGCTGAGAAGGGCAAATAAGGTACTAGCCAAAAATGGGACCAAAACCATCCCTACTAGTCCTCCTGCCGCGATTACACCTACAGCTCTGGCTCGTGCATATTTGGGAAAACGTTCTGAAAGAGCCGGGAACATTGAGGGGTGAAGAGGAGATACTCCTAACCCAAGAAGAATTTGAGTTGCTACTAGAAAATAGAATCCAGTAGCAAAACCAGTGACTAATACAACAAGTGAGGGGGCAAACACGCTCAAGGGTATAAAGAAGTCACGCCAGCCCTTATCCCCTAAATAACCAATTACTAGGTGGAACAAGGTCATCATGATGATTGCTGCGCTTGTTATAATCCCAATTTCTGTGAAGCTCAACGAAAGATCATCTTGAATCCCATTGAGACCGTTTAATGCAGGGAAAAGTGGTGAAAGGACGCCAGTATAGACATGATTCAGAAAATGTGCGAGCGTACATGCGATTAATACTGCATAAGATGCTCTAGTTACCTCAGCCAAGATTTCCACCTGTTGATTAGGAAAATCGAGGTATTATTCTGATGTTTAAGTATACTGTTAGGGATACTATATCAAAAAGGAGAATGTGGATTGCTGATGACTAATGAAATCACTAATCACCAGCATATCCGATTTTCGACTCGGTTTTTTGGTAATTATTAAATTGCTTCCTCTCCTTTTAAAGGTCTGAAACTACGCAACCTAAGTGTATCTAAGGACACTTAGACGAGCATTAGAGTAGTCCACATATCCAAAGTACGATTTGAAGGGCTAATTGATCATTGTCAGTGGAATAGTATTCATTCAGAAGTGCCCAATTATCAATCATGAAATTGCTTCCAGTAAGTACGAATCTCCCGCCACCTGTTCCTTCGGATGATGCAAGTAGTTCGTTTCCACTTCCTCTTGCAAGAATATCTGCTTCAATGGGGACATCAAGCCCCGCTCCATTATAGTCAAAGGAACCAATTCCACTTGTAATTGGATGTGCAAATAAATTCTCAACCTCGAATGTATTTCCAATAAGAGGGATTTGATTATATAACAGCGAGAATCCTGTCCAATCTATGAAATCATTCAATGTTGCCACATCAAGAGTCTCATTAGATAGAGCCACAATGAATATTCCTCCTCCCGCATTGAAATAATCTTCATAGGCTTGTTTCTCTGTGTTTGTAAATGGTATTGAGAAGATTGTTGGATTTAGCGGCGTCGATTCATTTACATCCCATGCAAAAGGATCGAGAATGAGAACACCATCGAATTCTTGGAGATAACTCAATGTTATTTCTGATGATTCTCGAATCTCAGTGACTGAGATATCATTATCGACGAGAAGTGAATACAATTCTCTAAATTGACCATATGTTGTATCAATTGACCATGTAGTATGCGAAATATCGAATGCTACTCTTGCTGTTGACTCAGTTGCGGTAAATTGTATATTCATTGTATCTGAACCATATTCTGTTGAACTAAAGTTAATTTCTGCTTCATAGGTCGAACTCGGTCCGATTAGTGGTACTTGCACTGTAAGAGGTACATACCCTGTCTGATTTATTGTCACTTGATCCGGTGCATCAAAGACTGTTGGTGTTGTACTTTCTATTGTTACATCATAGATTGTGTTCCAACTATTGATTATCTGAAGATTGAAGATGTATGTATCACCGTAGAATAGTTTCTCATATTCAATTGGTAATGACTGAGGTTGAATGTATGTGATAGCAGGAAGTTTGTCTTTAGCAGTATCCGAAATCGCATTAATCGCTCCTAGCAGATTTGCTCTACCTGCACCAACTTCATACTCGGATGCCGCAAGCGACGTTGCACCTTTCATGAGTGCTGCTTTTATTGATCCTGGTGTGTAAAGGATATCATTCTCAATACAATACGCAATGAGTTGAGCTGCCATTCCTGCAACTCTAGGAGATGAAAAGCTGGTGCCCTGATATACTGAACCAACATCAACAACGTACCCATCAGCTGCTACATCTGGTTTCATATTTCTGTTTGATGTGGGTCCACGACTCGAAAAACCCATGGGGCTACCAGTACTACTTATTGCGGCTACAGAAATCACACCGGGAAGAATGCTTGGTGAATTGATACTATTTCCCTGAACCCCATCTTCATTCTCATTTCCAGCGGCAGCTACAACCACTACACCTTGTCCAACCGCCCACTCAACTACATCCTCCAGTGGATCACCATAGGTAGGCATTGATCCAAGGCTTAGATTAATGACACTGCAATTGACCTCTACTGCCCAATAGATAGCATCAACAATTGCAAGTGTTGGTGCTGACCCACTATCATCCAGGACTTTTGCATTTACAATCATCGCGTTTGCGCTATTGTCTAGAATAGTTTTAGCTACAAGTGTCCCGTGTGCGACACCGTCAGAGCTGGAATCTCCTGTCGTAGGATCGTTCTGACTATAACCATATTGAATTTGAATGAAACTTCGTTCGTTAGCAATTCTACCTAACAGTGTTGAGTCTATGTTGATTCCAGAATCTATGACCGCTACTTTAATCTCTTCATCTGAATTGATTGTAGGCGTTTGATTTAGATAATCATAGATGAAAACAGTTCCTGCTCCTATTATTATCAACATTATAATCATAATTGCAGCAATCTTTGATATGTTGGATGATGATTTCTCTGTTTGATTAACAGGATTCCAATAATAGTCGGTGGCGTACCTCATATGAACTCTATTTACCCTCCGTTCTTGAACATAGAAGAACCTATCGGAGATGGTAAAATTATGGAGGCTGTTGTAGAAAACCTTCTATATGTGGGTATAATACAAATCATGTACAGCTGTTCTGATGAGTCAATTACAAGTTGATTTATCAGGTAAGATTTCTACCGAACATGAGAGCAAAAGAGGTAATTGAATGACCGCCAGCGAAGATACGCCTCAGGATACAGCACCACCTATTCCCTATCATTCAAGACCCATAGATGAGGTCCTATCCTCATTATCTGTGAATCCTGAAGTTGGTCTCACAAGCGCAGAAGCCAAATCACGACTGCAAAAATATGGAGCAAATAAAATCACAAAGGTCAAGGGGTCATTCTGGAAAGTATACCTTGCTCCGATTCTTAATTGGCTGATAAATATCTACATTGTCAGCTCGATAGCCCTCCTTTTCGTAGCTCTTTCATATCCGTTCTGGGCTGAGTTATTTGGTGCCACTAATCAGGAGTTGCAGAACAATGAGGTTGGTCAAGCTATCTTCTGGTTAACGATTGTACTTGTCAACTGCTTGATGGCAATCTTTCAGCAATTTCGAGCTCAAAAGAAACTGGAAGCTTTGGAGAAACTATCTACAGGTGATGTAAGAGTCATCAGAAACGGAAATGAGATGGAAATACCCCCTTTTGATGTTGTTCCTGGCGATGTTGTAAAACTAGAACAAGGTGATAAGATTCCCGCAGATGCACGTATCTTCGCAAGCTCGAATTTGACAACTAACGAAGCATCTTTGACAGGAGAGAGCGTAGCTTCCATCAAAGATCATACGATTCTCCCTGCGGATGACACTTCACTCTCAGAACGCGCTAATATGGTGTATTTTGGTACCTATGTGTCAACAGGAACCGCGACTGTTATCACTACCACCACTGGCTCTCAAACAGAAATTGGCAAAATCCAAGGTGAACTTGAATCGCTCAACACTGGCGACATCCCTCTTCGAAAGAAAGTCAATCTTCTAGCAAAATACCTTGGAATTGCTGCATTAATATTGATGTTTACAACATTCCTCTGGAGGACATTTATTGAAGGAATCATTTACGGAAGTGGTCTGGATCTATCCGTAGATGCCATTTTAGGTAATATATCTCAGGGTATCGTAAGTGCAATGCAAATCATGCCCATTAACATCCCTCTACTCACTACGATTGTGTTACTCACAGGTGTTCTGGCAATGGCCGGTCAAGGCGTCATCATCCGTGATTTATCTGCTGTTGAAAGTCTAGGACGTGTAAGTGTTATTTGTTCAGATAAAACAGGAACGATGACGAAGAACGAGATGACTGTTAAATTCTGTTGGGACACTGAGAACTTGTACTCAATAACTGGTGATGGCTATGATCCTGAGGGTAAGATATATCGAATGAAGACTCCGTCGTCACGAGAGAATGTAAATTCACCAGATTCTGTTCTCGTTACAGATGTTGTCGGATGGATGGGTCTTAACTACCTTATCACATGTGGTGGTATCAACAACGATGCTGAATTGGAATTACGTAATATCCCCGACCAGGGTGACATTTGGGTACCTCTAGGTGATCCTACCGATGCGGCTCTTCTCACATTATTTAGGAAGAGTGGGCTTGATGAAGATGAACTGAGAGAGAGGTACAAGATTGTTAAAGAATTTTCATTCGAGTCCGAGCTAAAACGAATGTCGAGGATTTGCACTGATGGTAAGAAGTACATTGCATTTGTTAAGGGTGCAACAGAGATTATACTGAAACGGAGTATTGAAAAAATCGAACGCGGAAAACCTGGTTCTCTTGATCCCGATGAGAGGAAAGAAATAGAAGATATGGCAACAGAATGGGCGGAAAAGGGGTATCGTGTAATATCATTAGCTTATCGTATGCTAAAACACGTTCCAGAAGGTCCAAAAGCTCGTGAACAAGTAGAGAATGATTTGATATACCTTGGCTTTGCAGTTCTAGTCGATCCACCAAGGGCTGGAGTAAAGGAAGCCGTGAATGCAGCTCATGGTGCTGGGATAAATGTAATTATGATTACTGGCGACTCAGCCGCAACCGCTAGAACTATTGCAGAAGATTTAGACATCATGAAGGCTAAGTCACTTGTTGTTGAGGGTGGTGCTATAGAATCACTGACACCACATGAGTTTGAGAGAGTAAACGTCTTTGCGCGTGTCAATCCATCTCATAAACAAATTATTGTAGAGCGATATCAGGATCAAAACAAAGTCGTTGCTATGACTGGAGATGGAGTTAATGATGCGCTTGCTTTAGCAATGAGTGATGCAGGAATAGCAATGGGGATCACAGGTACTGATGTAGCAAAAGAAGCGGCAGATATAGTAATCACGGATGATAGTTTTACTTCAATAGTTTATGGGGTTCATGAAGGTAGGGGTCTCTTTACTAAGATACGCATGATGGTTTTCTTCTATATAGCAATAAATGTGTTTGAAGCAACCATTCTTTTTGGAGGCCTTTTCCTATTACCTGGAGTTAGTATACTCGTAGGTCTTCAGAATCTATATCTCATTGTCACTACTCATACATTTCCAGCTTTAGGTCTGATCTTTGATAAGACCTCTCCTAAGGCGATGGAAGAAAAACCACGAGACAGTGAGGAACTAATCACACAACGACTTGCAAAGTTCCTTATCTTGGACATTGTATTGATGATAATTGGAGCTACAATCGTCTTTACGAGTACATTATGGGGTTTCATTGATGTGTCACCTGAGAATCTACAAGGATTCTATGGGGCTACTTTTGTACAAGGTCCTATTCTTGCAAAAGCAACGGTGATGATGCTAACTGTAATACTACTTGTTGAGAGTATACTTGTATTAGTCATCAGACGTATTAATATGCCATTACACAGGGGTATCCGCGAACCAGGCATTGAGAGGTATATCGTCTTTCTGGGACTAATTTATCTCGCACACATCCTATTGATGTATGTGCCTATTGTACAGGAAATATTAGCCGGTGTTAATCTGAATTTCTATTTCATGCCACTAACAGTGGTTGATTGGATAATTTGCATTCTTTGTGCATTACCAGCTATTTTAGGAATGGAATTATACAAGCGATACCTGCGAGATAACGATGTGCTGTTATAGGATGAAGTGAGTATGAGAATATGATCATGTCTCTACAAGGTGTCCTATCAGATGACCCGATTTGGAATTTACTCCTAGTACTACTATTGTTCGCTATGATTGTGGGGGGTCTCTATAGATGGATTTCACGTATTCGAGAACGTCAAGTATCTATGCTGAACTCAATGCTGAATGCGCAATTCTCAGTATCAACTGCTGAGCTGTCAGAAACTCTTGATAGACGAAAATTGGACCGTTCAACAGTAATCTCCCTAGTTCGTAGAGCAGAAAACGCTGTCCTTAGTTTTGGAGGTACGAGGGTTCTATCTCGTTCAATAATGTTCGATAGAGTCAAAGACCTGTTAATTGAGAATGCTATTGTGCACGTAAACAAGTTGGCGATTCAATGGGACCTCGATGAAAATATTATTGGCGCAATTGTTGATGAGATATCCAATCGTGAGGGTTTAGATGTTGTACTTACAACCGATGGTGATTACATTCTTGTTCCTGATTTTAAAGCGCGGATGAAAGACAATCTGGATTTACATGGGCGATTAGATATTAACAATGAAGCTCAAAGAATGAGAGTTTCAAAAATAGACCTGAAAAGATTGATTGAAAGTTGGAACTGGAACCTTGTTGAGTCTACAGAAGGGTTCTTGCTATCTCTTGATTGGTTGAGGGGAGTATTGGAACGTTCTGTAGAGCGAGATGGATTTCTTGATCCAACGATATTGTCTCAACGATTCGGTTTGGTTACTAAAGATATTCTTGATGGAATCAAGACTTTTAGATGGCATGTTGTATCAACGACCGATGGTAGAATGATTCCGCTTCATCTTTTATCAGAACTCCTGAAACAGAGGTTGGAATCCGATGGAGCACTTGATATTAAGATGGAGTCTGAACGAATCAAGGTAAATGTTGAAGATTTGGAGCGAATTATGAAGGGATTTGGAGCAAATTATATCATCACTTCTGATGGTTCTGTTTTAGCCCTTGCTTATCTAAGAGAACGTCTTCTTGATGACATAGCTCTCCTAGGAGTAATACTACCACAAGATTCAGCAAAATCCTTTGGAGTTGGCTCATCTTTGATACAGACCGTCCTTGAGAAGGAACGGAATATTCGCAAATCCAAAGGAGGTCAATACATTTCTATTTCTAAGTTTCGCGAATGGCTATTTGATACTGTCAAGAATGAAGGTACAATCTCTTCAAAATTATCTGAATCTGAATGGGGAATACGTTCTTTTGAACTTGCTGCCTTTTTGAAGAGTTTTGGAGTTCGTACAATTGCTACAAGGAATAATGATTTTCTATCTATATCTTGGGTACGTAGATGGATGCTTGGAAATCTATCTCGAGGTCTCGAAATCACTCCTGCCTTAGTTGTAGAGCGAGTAAATATTACTGAGGGTGAAGCTGAGGCATTAATCTCTCAGTTAGAGGCAGATGCATTAATGACTAGTGAGGGCGGACTGGTTCCAACAGCGAAGGTGAAAGAAGATATTCGCTATATTTTCACAGAAGAGGGTTTCTTTGACATTCAAACCTATTCCTCTGAGAAACGTCTGGATATTGCCGATGTCGAAACAATTGCAGACGAACTTGAGTTGGAGGCATTGAAGACCTCTGATGGCAGATTCTTGTCAAAGCATGCGATTTTAAAACCGCTTAGATGGAGGTTATCCAGTGATGGAATTTACGATCTTCATACCTCTGCACGGAATTTAAAATTGGACTATGAAGTCTTAGCTACTCTTGTCGAAGAAGCAATCACTGATAGCGAGTACGTTGTCGATGAGGCTGGTGTTGTTGTGACCGATAAATGGATTCAGGAGATATGCGAACATGCCCATTCGAAGGGTTATGTTCAAGTTACAGCGGCTGCGAGGGAGCGGGGTCTCCGACGAGGTGCATTTATTGCATTACTCAGGAGATACCTTAAGGGTGCATACATATCTCGTTCCGACAGTTATGTTATTTCTTCCTCATCTTAGATGATGTATATACAAATTATACCCTACGAGAAAGTATAGAGATTGGGTATATATAGTCCATTCTACATTGAAGAGCATGGAGAGCTAAAGTGGCAAGGACGACAACATACCGGATTAGGCAGATGAAAAAGAAAGGCAAGAAGATTGTGATGCTCACATCTTATGATGCTCCTACTGCACGCATTCTCAGCGAGAGTGGTATTGACATGATCTTAGTTGGTGATTCTGTTGGGAATTCATTACTAGGATACGAGAGTACCGTCCCAGTGACACTTGATGATATCATCCATCATTGTTCTGCAGTTTCCCGAGCGAAACCAGACAGTCTGATTATTGGAGACATGCCTTTCATGTCTTACAAGGTAAGTATAGATCAAGCACTTGCAAACTGTGGACGTATGCTACAAGACGGAGGTGCTGAAGCAGTTAAATTGGAGGGGGCTGGTAGAGTTGTGGAAGTAGTTAGAGCGGTTGTTGATTCTGGGATTCCTGTTATGGCACACATTGGATTAACACCCCAATCAATCTATCAATTCGGCGGATATCGAGTTCAAGGACGTACGCAAAACACTGCTGATGTTCTAATTGAACAAGCTAAAGCTTTGGAAGATGCTGGTGCCTTCTCCCTTGTGATTGAGTTAGTTCCATCAGAAACTGCGAAACGTATTACTGAAGCTCTCGAAATACCTACAATCGGAATTGGTGCAGGTCCTTACTGTGACGGCCAAGTCTTGGTCCTCTGGGATATGCTTGGATTATTTAAAGACTTCAAACCAAAATTCGTGAAGAAATATGCTGACATTCATTCTATCATAAGTGAGGCAGTCCGCACCTATGCTTCTGAAGTTCGTGAGGGGGTATTTCCAACCAAAGCCCATAGTTTTGAGATGGATGATGAAGAATCCGGGCGCCTATATGGTCGCAATACACCTCCTGAGAAGTGAAATTCAGATTTCCAAAAGACTTCTATCTTACTTTGAATCAGTAATTACTAAAGGTGTTTGAAATATGCCGTTCTTTGAAAGTAAGGAACAGATGATGGATGTCTTCAATGAGTTCTGGACTAGGGCTCTTGAAAAAAAAGAAGTTATGGAGAAACTCAAGAAATCTGCGTTGGTAATTCGTTTTGATATTGATGAACCAACTGTTCATATCACTATCAATCTTAGAGATGAACCGGCTGATGGCTCATACGGAACGCTCTCATTTGATTCAGATGTTGAACCTGACCTGACCGTCTGGAGCACGTCTGAGACAACAAACAAGTTTTGGCAAGGCAAACTAAACACAACAATTGCTATGGCAAGAGGCCAAGTAAAGATGAATGGTTCAATCGCCACAGCATTAGGTCTTTTATCGAAAATAAAACCCCTCTATGAAATATTTCCAAAAGTTCTCAAGGATAAAGGTTTAGACCATCTGATACTCTGAGGTCCTTCTGGTGAATGAACTGTCTATGATTGATAGTCTTATAGTAACAGTTCTTGTTGATAATGTGATTGACAGCTCTACAGCATCCGCGAGTGAAAACATACTGAGCCCCTCCCAATGGACAGAAATAACTCCATCATCAAATGGACACCTTCAAGCCGTTCATGGATTCTCAGTACTCATTGATGCTGTCAAAGCAGATGAGCGTTTTAGGGTTCTATATGATACCGGAAGTTCAGCAGAAATTCTAAAGAATAACTTGCATGTACTTGGTATTGATGCTAATACTATCCGTGAGATTGTAATCTCTCATGGGCATTGGGACCATTATGGAGGTTTGGAATGGATTTTAGGTGAAATTGAGGCTGTAGTCCCTGTTTATGTTCATGAGAAAATGTTCTATAGACGTGGTGTTAAACAGGATTCTAAAATACGCGACATAGGTCAGATGCCGCATGTTGAGCAGATTGAAGCTGCAGGGGGGAAGCCTATTGTACAATCTAGTCCTGAATTGATCGCTGGAGGACATCTACTGCTCTCCGGAGAAATTCCTCGTTTGACTTCCTTTGAGTCTGGTTTCCCTGGACATGTAGCTCTAAAGGAGGGTGAATGGGTGGATGACAGTTTACTGCTCGATGATAGATGCATCGCGGCTAATATACAGGATAAGGGCCTATTCGTGATTAGCGGCTGTAGTCATGCTGGGATCATCAATATGCTAAATGAAGTAACAAGATTGACTGGTATCAAAACCCTTCACGGGTTACTTGGTGGACTTCATCTTATTGGCAAAGATGAGAAACTCAAAATACCACCTACTGTTGTTGAACTACGTAATCGCAATCCCAGGTATGTTATTCCTGGGCATTGTACGGGTTGGAATGCAAAACAAATAATTGCTCAAGAATTATCTGATGTTACGCTAGGACTTAGCGTTGGTAATAGATACGTTTTTTAGATGTATCTTAACTAAAAGATTAAAAGCAAACAATTCACGATTGTTAATAGGAGATGTACAATGAGTACCATTACGAAGGAAATGACAATTCTTGAGGTTGTAACAAAACACCCTGAAACCAGAGACACATTCATGGAATGGGGTCTTCACTGCTTTGGCTGTGCAGTTGCTAGATTTGAAAATATTGAGCAAGGTGCTGCAGCCCATGGCATTCCTATTGATGACCTTATCAAGGCTTTGAATGAGACAGTCGACAAGACTGAGTAGTAGTGTTTGGGGTGATAATTACCCCAACATACCAATTTTATACGGCACACGCATAAAGAATTTCGTTGTCGTATTTGACAAAGTCACAATGTTTCTTTCCTGATTTTAATTCCTCATAGAACTGCTGTAAACTTTTTTCTACATGTTCATGAGATAGATGTCCAGATCCATCTTCATTGGCTTCAGGTATGTAGCTATTCATTAGCAAGCCTGGCGCATCTCTACTGAAACCCATGAGGTCCCCGAAATATTCCATACCCCTCACTTTGCCATCGACAGTGACTATCATTCCTACTTGGTCATCACTGAATTTTATCCTCGAAGATCTTCTCCGAAACCTACTTCCTAATTCATCATAAATTGCTCCGAGTGCTCTTGTGTTGGACCTTATTTCCCAGCGAGAGAGCATTTCATCAACCTTTGCCCAAACCCTACTCTGGTCTGCTCCATCTAACACGAGTTTCCGCAGTGAAACAGGAGTATCTGTCCGGACCCAGTGTGAGTTCTGCGGAGTCCATCTTCCAGCTTCAATACAAAAGACATCGATGGACTCTTGCCCGTTCACTATTGAACTTCTTCGTACGATACGATCTTGTTTACCCCCTTCTAGCACTGCTTCACCAACACGGATTAGTGTTGGACTATCTGCTTGAAACGTTAGATGCGGAACATTCCTGGTCTCTCCGATTTGAAGATGACTCATCTCCAATGCTATATCTAAAGATAGAATATCGCCATACCTCGGAGCATCACTCTGGAATATCCCTGTGACTGCAATATTGCCTGATATTTGCGGATCAGCTACCTCGCATTGCTCAAGCAGTTGAATAATCTCACTAGACCTGCCTACCCCCATAATGTTTCCTCCTAGTAGGTTCTTCTACAGTATATCCTTTTATCCACGACTTAAAAACACATATTGGAAAGGACTTGAGCCGCAACTAATGAAGAAATATCCTCGTTTGTTATTCTTGAGGTATGCCATAATATGTCATCATATTGACATCTGCGCCAGCAAGTTTCAGGTACATCCAAAGTTGCATCTTATGCATAGCGATATGGGTGATGAACTCTGGCATATAGTAATCCCACCCTTTGGCATCTCCCTGTTCATAGAATGGTTTCAACTTCTTCTCAAGAAAATCAGTATCTGTCATATTCTTGAACATGCCATTTACATCCACGATACCTTTTTCGAATAAACTGACCATATCTTCCAAGCTCTCACGATTGAGTTCTTTCTCCCATGCCTGTGCAGTTTCGACAGTATCAATTTCCTTTAGATACATACTTGGATCTAGAGACGGGATTTGAGCAAGGTGATTCGCAAGTTCTTTTAGAGTTCTCATTCCCTTCCTCGGTGTAAAAGCAAGGTCAACATTCTCTGCAGCTTTTAGAACGACTAGTGCCTGTTTTGCTTCATGGTTGAATAAATCAAGAAGAATCTCCACAATACTTACCATCTTAATCACGGAATACTTGTATTCTCACGCCTTTCTATATTTACCTCTCGGAGTTTCTGTATTCACTCCATCTAATGCATTGGTACAAAAATTGTACCTGAAGAGTATTATCTAAGTTTTAATTATGAATTCTTGAGAAAGATGAAGGGTGAGAATGTTCAGCTTTTGAAGAAGGTCTTAGTCCTCATCGGTTTGATAATTGCATTATTTGGATTTTCACAACATTTTGCCAATCCTGCAATCGTAGGGAGTACAAATCGGATTGATGTTTTAGCAAATGATTCATTGATCCTGGACATCGAGTTGCATGTGAGTGATAGTGAACAAACATTTAGACTTGATCTCACAGTTATGTACCAACCCGTGGAGAATG
>CAYWJO010000018.1:0-58051 GCA_964458565.1 uncultured archaeon
GGAGCATCTCCCTCAACCATGGTTTACACCTGGCTTTATTGAGACAAGACTCCTCAAAAAGCCTTGTGCTACTGTATCGTTTTGAAAAATGGATACTCGGAAAAGCTCAATAGTATGCATTCAAATTACAGGATTGAGCTGAAGTTAATGACTAACTATCTACACGATCTACCTCCGGGTCCGAATCCACCAAGTGAAATTTATGTAGTAATTGAGATGACCAGAGCGAGTAAGAACAAGTTTGAATATGAACCAGAATTTAACATCTTCAAACTAGACCGCGTGTTGTATACCTTTGCTCCATTTGACTATGGATTTATACCAAGAACTTTGGATGATGATGGAGACCCATTAGATGTAGTCCTGCTAATTGAAGAACCGACCTTCACCTCATGTGTTGTACATGCTCGTCCATTAGGAATCATGGAGATGGATGACGCAGGAAGAGTTGATGACAAAATTATCGCGGTTCCTCTGAATGAACCATATTATCGTGATGTAAAGAGTATCTTGGATTTACCTAGAAGCAGAATTGATGAGTTGACACATTTCTATGCAACCTATAAGATACAAGAGGGTGGTCATACTGAAGTCCGAAAATTCCGAGAACTAGGAGAAGCATATCAAACAATCAAACGATGCATAACTGAATATTCTATGGCTAATATGAAAGATGAGAAAGCGGACTAGATAGTTTAATAGAGGACAATTATTCGGTCCATACTATGAATTCCCCACTCTTATGTCGTGCTGTGATTTTCGATTTTGATGGGACATTGGCAGATAGTATGCCGTTCTTGGAAAAGATTGGTGTCCAAGTTATGATCAAGTATTTTGGAGTGACCAGGGAAGAAGCGACAAAGAGATACAGAACAACAACAGGACTACCCTACGAACATCAGGTAAAAATGAATTTCCCAGATAACGAATATAATGAGCAGGCAATAAAAGAGTTTGAAGAACTCAAAATCGTAAGAATTTTTGAACAAGAGTTGTTTGAAGACTGCGTTGATGCTCTTGAAACCATTAATAAGAAGGGATTAAAGATCTTTGTTTCATCATCTACATTCCAACCAACGATTGAAGAGTATTTTAAGAAACTAAATCTATCACATTTGTTCACAGAGATTGTTGGATATCGACCGGGATTCGAAAAAGGAGCAGACCATTTCAATCATATCAAGGAAAAGCATAATCTTTCTCTGAATGATGTCGTCTTTGTTGGAGACTCATTGAAAGACTATGAAAGGTCAGTTGGGTTCTGTTCATTTATAGGTATAGAAAGAATGTTCACCCTTCAGGACTTCAAAAAGGTTGGACACCAAGGGTTTGTTGTAAAATCCCTTTCAGAAATTCCCCCACACCTAACTGCTATTGTGTAACTTCTGCAGTAACTTTGGTTTTCATTTCCGGAGCAATATTCATTCGCTCCAGAATTTCAAGGATATGAGGGACATATTGGGGGGGTACAGTAACTAGATTCTCTTTTGGAAGCTCCTCTAATACTCTAAGTATTTTCTCTAGCGAATTCTTCTTCATTTGCCTGCAGACTGCTTTTTCATAAGCAGGGAGGATTACTTTTTCAGGATGCTTTGCTTGGAGCTGTTGTACAAGCCCTAGTTCAGTGGCAATAATGAATGTCTTATGTTCAGATTCCTCAACAGTTCGAACCATCATCCCAGTCGAGCCAACTAAATCAGCAAAATCCTGTACTTCTGGTGAACACTCAGGATGAGCAATAACAATCGCATCAGGGTATTTCTCTTTCAATAATGCGATCTGAGCGACATCGAATTGCCTATGAACATAACAATGTCCTCTAGGTTCAATGTCGATAATTTCAACATTCGTCAACCTTCGCACATACTCCGCCAGATTTGCATCAGGCCCAAAAAGTAGCTGCTTTACACCCAATTTCTTCACAATCTCAACAGCACTACCTGATGTGACAACAATATCCGCCTCTGATTTTGTTTCTGCTGTTGTATTCACATATACAGCCACAGGGACTCCAGGATGCGCTTCCTTTTGCACTTTTAATTTGTCTGCATTCACAAACGCTGCCAATGGACAGAGTGCATCTGGAGCAGGAATGTACACAGGTGTATCTGGTGCCAAAACAGCAGACATCTCTGCCATGAATTTAACACCTGAGAAGATTATTATCTCGTATCCATTAACGTCCGCGGATTTTCGCGCTAATTGAAGAGAATCACCCACAAAATCAGCAATCTCCTGAATCTCAAGCGGTTGATAATTATGAGCAAGTAAAAGAGCTTTTCGTTCTTTTTTCAATTTGAGAATCTTCTTTTGTAGTACTGTAAATTCTTTATCCAATCCTATACACTGTCCAAGCTTGATGTTTCATTAATCCTTTTAACAGAACTTCAAAAGGCAAATCGTTGTAATCCATTTTAAAAACAGGCAAATGTTGCCGCTATTCAAAATACGATACGGGTTATTTAAGAGGAGAATGTCACCTTGTAGAAACCTACGTTTCAACGGAGGATGACAGAAATGAAAGTGGCTTTAATCTCCGGACTCGAATCTACAATGGTTGACGATGCGAGGGAAATTTATGCAATACTTAGCACTTCAGGTGCTGATATTGAACTAGAAGAGAAATTAGCCAAATCATTGAAGAAGTCTGGTACGTCAATGAAGCGACTGAGTTCAGATGTAATCCTAGTTGTCGGATCCGATAGAGTACTGCTTGATACATTCCTAAAAAGGGGGCAATCGGATACACCCATATTGCCAATCTCCTCAAAGGGTCAACCAGATTTCTTATTCGATATCACCATTCCATCATTCGAGAGCGTCATAAATGACTTAATTGATCGTAAATGGTCAGAAGATAGGAGAATGCGTTTAGAAGCTAACATTGACGGTAGTAAATCTCCACCTATTTTGAATGATATAGCAATATTCGCTCGGCGTAGCGCGACTCTGATTCGCTATTCACTACATATAGATGGTGAGAGTTTTTGGAAAGATGGAAGTGATGGTCTGATCATATCAACTCCAACAGGCAGTACAGCTTATTCAATGAGTGTTGGAGGACCTGTAGTATTAAATCCAGCAGAAGTCATATCATTGATCCCAGTAAACAGTGTAAATCCAGCTCAGAGACCTATGATTTTGCCTGACAGTATGGAGATAGAAATTAGAGACCTATCAAGTGCAGTAGCGATTGAAGCAGTCTTTGATGGCCAAATTCGAAAGAAAGTAGATGGTGGACCTGTGTTAATTCGTAGGTCCGAATGTGATGCAATATTTGTGAAATTCTCTGAAGAAAAAATTGCTGCCTTGCGAGGGAAGCTTCAAAGAAAAACAGAGGAATTCGAAGACTTGGCTCATGAACTCCCACCAAGTGCCAAACTAGTGTTAAAAGTGCTGGAATATGAAGATCAACTAACCCAGAAAGAGATTATAGAAGAAACAATGCTACCTCCAAGAACAGTGAGATACGCACTATCATTGTTAATATCAGAGGGTTTTGTTCAGAAACGAGTATCATTACGAGATAGTAGACAGGGACTCTATCGTGTTACAAAGAAAATGAAGAAGAAATCCCCAAAAACATAATGTGATGACAAATGACGATTCCAATAAAGAAGCTACCGGGTAAGTATCCTACAAAACTTCAACGCTTGATTGACCAAGAATATGAGACTGTTGAGAGGATGATGCAGGGGAAGGGGATTGAGGACGAGGAGAAAGATTTCTTTGGGTATTCGAAGGATCTTTTCGCATTTGAAATAGTTCGTGCCAATAATATTGATGCATCCGGATTTGCAAGAGCTTCTGAAGTACACGCTCTTTTAATGAAGATGTTCAGAGACGTTCTAGAAGAGATTGAAACGAATTCTTTGTTGGAGTGCATGACATTATGCGTTTACGGATATGTTTTGAATAATTACATTGATGAAGATGTAAGGTATCTGTATCGATATTCACTAAATCAAGTGAGAGATCACGGTGAATTAGAACGATGGCTTCGACGCGCTATCACATTCATATCATCAATTGAAGAACAAAGTCCGAAAGACATATTGAATAGAATTAGGCATTGGTTGGGATTTTTCGGAGCACCTCTTCACAATCCGAAAGGATTCACGGAATTTTCTCAAGAACTAGGCATAGATTTGGATCCAATTCTAGAAGAGGAGAATTTCAAACTTGTCGATACGCTTCGAAGGCATTCACAATATCTCAATGAAGCTGTGATAGGTAGAAATTATGATGATATCTGGAACGCCACTAAAGATTGGTTGCCTGATGTCCTATCTTCTGAAATCCTCAGCATATTTAGAAAACAGGTATACCAAGAGTCTCAGAATAAGATTGACAGTGACTCAACTGTAGAAGAATCTTACAAATCAGTGAAGAAGATATTTGAGAGAGTTGGGTTCAGAAGTCAGGACCGGACTACGCTACCTGTCAGACTTCAGGAGTTGGAATCACCACCAATTGGAGAAGCCATTGATCCCGTTGTATTTGAGATGATTCCCCAGAAACTTCGAAGGGACCTCTTACCTGCAGTAGCTTATTATAGACCTACGAAGACCATTGAGATACATTTTCTTGGGGGACGAATAATAGGCCGTAGTGGTATTCTAATTAAGACAGACACAGGAGGTATTCTTCTTGATTATGGCTTGTCAGTAGCAAATCAGAGAATACCTGAGTGGATTCCGGAATTAGAAATGATAGACACAGTTTTGATATCTCATTCACATCTTGACCATATTGGTGGATTGCCTGTACTCTATGAGAAATATGAGGGAAAGTGGTGTTCTACATCAGCAACCGGAGTAATAACTAAGGCTTTACTTGATGATGCAATAAAAATTGGTACACCGGCACTACCTAGAAGAAGAGATAGGACTGACTTGATTTCAAGATTTAAGCAGGATAATATCGATAAAGTCGCTAAGAATCACGTGAGATTAGAAATTGGTAAGAGCAGTGAGGTAGGCCCTGGAATTGTTGTGACACCTATCGATGCAGCTCACATTCCTGGTAGTGTGTCGTATCTAATCGATATTGAGGGAAAGAGGATTCTCTATACTGGAGATTTTAATTTAGATAAATCAGTACTATTTCCTGGAGCAACTCTACCAACAGATTCGGATGTTGTAATTTTTGATGGAACATATTGGGACAGAGCGGATTTTGATAGAACTAAGGTGTATCAGCAGATATCAAGTGTGATTGAAAAACATGGACCTGTTATCATTCCTTCCTTTGCGGTTGGCCGAAGTCAAGAGATACTTGTAATGTTAGATGAATTAGGCATTACCAGGAATAGGAATGTTATGGTTGCGGGAATGGCTGAGCAAGTTACTAAATTGGTTGGAATATCTGGTAATTGGCAAGGAATGAAGAAAAATAAGGTGGTATTGGATAAACAAGATGTATTAGTTGCAGGAGGTGGGATGCTAGGAGGCGGACTTGCTAGACACCATTTCAAGGAGCAAAGAGCGAATCCAAAAGCTGCAATCATTCCATGTGGATACCTAGCACCACGAACACCGGGATGGAATTTAGTTAACGGATATGAACCGCATGATTGTACTGTTTCATATGCACGACTAAGTGCTCATTCCTCATCCGGAAATCTACAGGAGTATATCAGGTCGTGCAAGGGTAAGAAAGTAATAGTACATACTCCACTGACACAGGCTCCTAAAGGTGTGATAATGCCAGGTTTTGCTGAGAGATTAATTATCCCTGTCAAATAGTAACCCTATGCAACCACTTCAAGCACACCATCAAGGACTAGTTTCTGTGCAACAAATCGCATAGCTTGAATACTAATGCTAGGAATCTTTCTAACGACTTCTTCAAGAGAGAGTGTTCCATCACAATAATTCACAAATCGTACGACTGGGTCTCCATATGCCTTACGTGTATCAGCATCCACCTCTCCTATTTTTTTGAGGTGAATGACAGGTGTAATTTCGACCTTGAAATCTAACCAACCATAACGGTTCATGATCTGCAAACAACCAATGACAGACTCCCGGGGTAAATCAAGAGCTCTAACCAACCCACCTACACTCATATTGTTCTCAATAGCCATTTTGACTTCAACTATCGCTTTCCCTACATCACGATTAACAAATGGCAACGGTCGGCCAGCTTCCCTTTGACGAATTGTATAGTCTAAACTAACAGGACGTAATGGGAGCTTAGATAGCACACCAAAGACAGATGGTTCGAAGATACTAGGTTCACCATCCCAATCATCCCAGATATCAGCGAACATTTGTTCCATGTCAACGAGTATAGAGCTCATTATCTGGCGTTGATGCTCTTCATTACTATCATTAGATACAATCAATGCCAATACAAAATGACTTGTCTTTTCAACAAGTACTAAATTGCCTTCATGTTCTATTGTTTCTAGTGCATCAGTACTATCGGATGAACCATCCTGTTCTGCATCAATTCCACCAAAGGAGTCAAGTGCAGAAATCAGAGATGTGACAGAATTAATGTCAATTGATTCATCTTGATATTGAAGATAGTACGAAACATCGAAGAGCCCAGGTTTTTGAATGATAAGTGCTAGATGAAGTACTTTGGAAATATCAACTAGTTCCTTGGATGTATCTAGTGAATCTGCAGTTGGATCTATGTCAGCAAGCGATTCGTATTCCAACTCCGTCGTTGTGCCACCAGGATTTTGAGAGAACGTAGTTTCACTTGTTGTCGCACTTTCTTCATAAGGCACATCAATGAAACCAGTTTCAGTGATGTCACGGACTTTATCTTGAGCCCTGTCAATATCCTCAGTTTTTCTACGTACCGTTATCATATCAGATATTGGGATATCAGGCAGCTGAACTCCAACAGATTTAGATGCTACTTCCAACATCAGTCGGATGAACTCATCACGTCTACTTTTGTCTGTCGCAACCATAGCAAAAGTTGGTGCTCCTAACAATCGTTGGATTTTTTCACCTTTCATAGATTCAGGTAAGTCTTGTTTATTAGCTATAATGAATAATGGAACTGCTGGAGCTTCCTTCTTAATATTTCTCAATAACGTTTTTGTCTGCATCACATTTCTAAAACTTGAATCAGTAATCAGGAAGATTACATCAGTTCCTTGGAAATAGAATGACCAGAGATCTTGGAAAACAGCCTGTCCCGCAAAATCCCAAATCGTCACCAAGAATGTACCAAATTGAATTGTTTCGCTAGAATCAACTGCTACATTGATAGTTGGCACATATCCACCAGGCGCAGGATCCCTTCCAAAGAGGAGTCTTAACAAAGTACTCTTGCCAACACCTCCACTTCCTACAAAAGATATTTTGAATCTAGTAAAAATCAATTCACCAAGGATGTCCTGTAGGTTATCTCGGATGTACCCAATACTGTTTCCTCTAAGTGCTGTAGCGATACGAGAAGCGCCTTCACGGACCTTGGATTTTATGGTTCGGTCTTCATCACGTCCATCAGTGACAAAAAGCAATACCAATTCATCACTGATATCGCCATGGAATACCTTATGATTACCAACGAAAACTGGTGTGTCTTTTGCTAAACCCTCTGTATTGTGTAAATCTCTATAACCAGCCAAAAATTCAATAACATCTGGATCGAGGAAGTCAATCTTCCAGAAACGAGTTCTTGCCACGATGTTGCCATCATGCGTTTCGATAATCATAACGTTATGAATCACTAATTGTCACACTCAAATTTGGACTGAGTTCTATTTCTCAATGTATATTCGCTGTTACAAATCTGCTAAGAAGGTTGTGCTGATGAACTATTACTCACGAATACTAATTATATTTTGTCTTAGGAGTTCAGTTAATACCATGATAACGACGGAAAGATCGATACTTGCTTTATATGCAATCTGGTCAATTGATTGATTTCCATCTATTAATTCAAAAAGTTCATCCAATCCGGAATATATTCGCTTTAATTCATTAGTGAGTTCACGCAATCGAATTGGTATGTCATTCTTTTCCAGTACAAGAGATACGGTAATATATCCGAGAAGTTCAAGCAGATGAAGCGCACCTAGCAACAATCCTGACGATTCACCTTCAATTAAATTATCCAGTCGCGTTTTCTCTTCGATGGTATTCCATACGGTATGCATGAATTCTCTCACAAGAGGAATTGAGAAACGTGCCCATTCAGGTTCACTTTGTTTTATGGGAGTATAGTGCTTTGGCCAAAATTTAGGAGGAAAGGTTGCTAGGAGTTTCAATGTGAATGCAGGAGAGTTATAGAGGTCTTCTGAGTCCATCAATTGATTTGGAGGATCCTCTAAATATAGTGCAGGTAATGAACCAAATTTTTCCCTTATTTGTTCAATATCTTCATCAGTTCCTGTGACCATGGTAAAAAGAAGATTCTCTTTTTCGATCACGGCATATTTCAGCTCACCAGTTTGAACAACTGAAGTTTCGTCTGATCCTAAAGGCTCAATTTTGAACATTGAGATAGCAGCTAACAGATTTGGAGCTCTTTCTAGAATTTTGGATTTCTCATGGTAATAGAATGAATATCTAGGTTCACCAAGATATTTATCGATAACAAAGAACGCTTGTAATCCGGAGGAGGAACTTTCAATAGACGTAGGAGTTTTAGATAGTCCATCAATCTTTAATCTCTTTTCTGCTAGTTCAGGATGCATATCGATGTGTCCTGTGACTGCTAAAATAGAGAGAGTGAGGTATGATGGTGAAACTTCAACAGAATCACACAATATCAAATCATAATTCATTTCATACTCTCTAGCTAGCTCTAAATCTTCATCAGTTTCAGGCAGAACAACAATCATTGAGATAGAATTCTTCCTCAGGAATTCAATTGCTTGTATTAGTAAATTTGATGCAATTTCGGAGGAAATCACCATTACCACAATATCTGATGATTTCAAAACATCCTCTGCATGTGAAATATCAGAATACGGGGCTCTGATGAAAAATGTTGAATATGGCCCAACATTGAAAGCATCAAGATTATCGCACAATCTGTTTATTGATTTTATAGATTGCAGTGATTTGGAGGTATAGATGAAACAGATTTTTCTCCTCTTGCGTAATTCACGTTCGACAAGATGTGTAAATAGCTCACGTGCAGGGCGTTGCCCCATTTTTTCGACTCTTTCGCGATAGGTACTTGCTAAATTATTTGCAAGTTGTTTATTCTCCTCAAGATACCCATCCTCTGGATAACACACCAAAATAACGAATTCCTCAACACGACAAATGAGAACGCTTTCTTGATTGTGTTCAATCTCAATACATGAATCGGATATGGCATCGCCCAATGTTTCAAAGAAGGCATTAGCTATATTCTCTAAATCAGTATCATCGGTGGGCTCCACATGGAAAGAGTGAGAAACCAGTGTTTTGTAACTTCTGATATCGTAGAGAACTGCCTGTCGTATCACGTACTCAACCTCAGATTGAATCCTACAGTTGAAACCCACATTGCTAAATCAGTGTTGTTCGGCTCTATGTCTGATGAAGGTATCAAATGAGATTGCACCTCGCATCAATAACTGATAATATGATTCTAACCGTTCCGGATTGTAGAGAGTCTGATGTTCACCCATATTATGGTCAAGAGGTGGCAAATCTGATATAGCTTCCCGAACAGTAATCGGAGGTGGCAAATCTGAATTTATCAGTTTTATTTGTTGATGTTTCCTTGTATAGACAACACTTGAAAAGATTGGTTCAGGTTTAGGAATATCGCATCCATCTCTATTTGACAGGATAAATACTCTACGACGTCTCTGAGGAACACCAAATTCTTCTGCATGAAGTGAAAATATTTCAGTTGTGTATCCAAGAGTACTCAACCGATCTTTCAATGACTCAAGAATTTCACCTTTATTCATCCATTTGATGCCTAAAACATTTTCAATTACCAACCACTCAGGTTGAAAGAGTTCCGCAAAATCATACATCATATAGACGAGCGAATTTCGTTCATCACTAGTATTCCAATGACCAGCTGTTGAGAATCCTTGGCAAGGAGGACCTCCAGCAAGCAAATTTAATGTTTGGCCTTTCAACCTTGTTTCAATTTCTTCACACAGAGTCTGATAGTCAATTGGATTGAGTATATCCAAGTTCAGGACAGTTGTATCTTCGTGGTTCTGATCATAGCTTTCACACATATGATGATTCAAATCAGTAGCCAAGACAATATCATGACCTGCTTGCTTTAATCCCTCAGAGAGTCCTCCAGCACCTGCAAATAGGTCAATAACATTACCGGAAGGCAAGATTTTACCCAATGCTCGTGATAGCAATGGAGGAACTGCATTGCCTACTTGTTTGTACATTGATGAGGTACTGCCAAGAAAACGATAATCATCAGTGAATGACTGAAGTCTAGCTGCTTCTCTTATTGATATTAGCCGATTCTGGTCTGGATGAATGAATGTTCCATTACCAGGTCTATTGAAGTACGTGTTAATTGTATAAGCAGGAAGGTCATATTTCATCCGACCGTAGTATGTTGTACGTCCTCCAGATTCTCGAATTTTCATAACTCTTTTTGACTTCAATGCGGTTTTTTCAGGAATATCTTTCCAGTTTCCTCCGGGAGGTATTGAATAGACCATTTCGAGATCAAGATCACTCAATTTAGCACAAACATGATTATAGAGTGGACTATCCAAATCTGCGTCCTGTATCTGGGTTTCTGAAGAGAGAAGCATCCTGTTAATACGAATAAGAAAACGATAAGAAAGCGTGTATTCTATAACTAATGTTTACTGTAGGTTATTCATCTCCTCCAGAATCAGTTCTTGATCTGGTTTTGGAGTTCCTCTAGATTGTAGAATTTCAAAGATACCATCAATATCAACATTGTATAAATAGAAAACTCTGGCATCGATTAAAGGTGATACTTCTGTACTCCCCTTTGAAATACTCTGAACAAGAAGACTAACTTCCTTCACGAGATTTTGGTTATCCGGATTAATCTTTGAAGGATTCAATACAGGCATTAATGAAAGCTCTCTATTGGAAACATGATTATTGGAATTACCTAGATGGAATCTCCAATTCATCAATTCCGAGTTGAGTACACCGAGAATAAAATCAAGTGAGTCATCACTCGCTTCTCTTTCTATCATATAATTACATGAATTTGCTAGAACCATCCTAGGTTGAATTCGGGTAAACTTTAACCTCCATCTCTGATTTCGATTGGATATTTGTTGACAGGCGAGTCTCTTCTCGTTTATATGTGCTATTCGATTCGAGTTATGTTTCGATAATCTAAAAGATTCCAAATCAACATATCTGAAATTGGAATCTGGTCTAAGTTGATATCTACTGATATCAGATCCCCGTATTAGAGGAAAGGAAGTATCAGTCTTAGTCAGAAATCGTTTGTCAAGTGTTAGGTCGAATTCACCTCTCCAATTCTCTAACTGTTGGTTAAGATGATGTTCCGGATTTGCATGAATTTGCTTCAGAATTCTAAGTTCGTTTTCATTAACACAGGGGATGACATGAGACCTTCCCATAGTCTGAGTTATATCGTCAAAATGAATGGTGACAGGATTCTTTTTTGATACAATCGAATCAAGAGAATATCTTAAATCAAAAGATGATGAAGTTCCACCTCGTTCAATGATCACAATACAAACTGACTGAGTAATATGCGGAAAGAGACGCGCAGATTCCGAAAATTCATTAATAGATAGTATTCTATTTGAGGTCAGAAGATGGGTTCTGATTTTTGAAGCTGATATATCACCAAGTAAAGAAGATGGAACTACAAAACCAATGCGGGCATTCTCCGATGCAACCTGAAGAGCTCGTTCAATGAATAAACGGTATGTGTCTATTGTATAGTAATTCCCAAGATTGTACTCTCCAGATTTTCGAAAATATGTCACTTCTTCATTCAGAATTTCTTTATGATTCTCAAATTCCGAAAACACTATATTTCTTTGGCCCTGTTCTAGCCTATTTCTGACAAATTCAGCAAAATTAGATTTAAGTCTATTATAAGGAGGATTCATTAAGACTATGTCAAATCCTGAACCCTCAGGTGGTAAGATATCAGGATATGCATCGGTCCACTCAAACGCATCACTCAGACTTCTATTAATAAAGTAACTTGAAAGATCCTTAGAACCACAGATTCCTTTCAGAGATATCAATGAATTTCCTTTTCTTAAATCTAAACATCTGCTAGAAAACTCCGAGTAGCTTGTTGCGAGTTCATATAGGAGAGAAACTCTAGCAATCTCCAAAGCGGCGGAATCTAAATCAATTCCATAGAGATAACCAGCAGGTGTTGCATCTGATCCAAGTAAATACGAATCTTCTAGGTCACACTCTAATAACCCACAATCAGTGCATGTATTTAGAATTTTATCCCACCTTCTGTGAATTACTCTGATTGCAGAGAGAAGGAATGTACCAGGACCACATGCTGGGTCGAGAATCCGTAGATTTGTTATTTTCCGGAGGCTTTCAACTCCATTTCTTCGAATGTCCCTAATGCATGATTCAATTTTGGGACCAAGTGTCGATTCAGTGATAGTATCAGCGAGGTGTATCGGGGTATACACAGATCCTGTAACTCTTCGAGATAGCGATGTAAGACCCCTAGAGGAGATTGCATGAGAACCATACGAATGAATCCAACTTAATATTTCATTGAGATTTCGTGATGTACAATTTTTCAGATACTGGGGTTCTGAAACCTTCTTAACAAGTTGACATGCATTGTCAAGTATAGGTTTGGATTCGATTTGGTTTTGAATACCAAGCGGAGAGAGCTTTGTGAAGATTTGATTGTCAGAAAAGAGATGTTGAATCCTTTTTATTATTGGAGCAATAGCAATATTTAGTGAGGTAATACGAGATATCTCAGCAATTTCCAAAGGTGAATAGTCAGTTCCTAATTCTTCTAGAGATACAGATTGGACTTCGGATAAAATATTCCAAGCAATATCACTAGGATTTATTGACAAGCAAATTTCTCTCCACTCAATTGATGTAGTTTCATATGAAATATGTTATTACTAAATGACAAAGTACCTATTGTAGAATATAATATACATTATAGGAACGAGGATTGGAATAACCTAGTTTCTGAGCAAGATAAACAGAAGGTTCGTTTGCCGCATCCCAATGGGGAACCAATCCATTCTCTAAAGCATACTCAACAATTCTAGCACCAACAACGGTAGCCAATCCTTTCCGTCTATATTCAGGTGAATCTAGGGTCTCTATATGGATTTCAAATTCCTCTTCAAAGGGGTGGCCAGGATAAGCCATGCTGACAACTCGATTATCATGGAGAATACAGAATCCCGTATATTTTTCTAGATATGCCTCAATAGAACCATGGAATGTATACATTATTTGAAGGAAGCTTTTTTCACATTTGTTAATGTTCACTTCGTCTATTTTTTTTAAAATGAAACTTGAGTTCAAACCAGCCACCAACTTATGAACATGGTCAATATCTAGTTTGGAATGGTCAAGTTTCCATCTCTTTTGGTCCCTTAGCTTATCACCTAATTCTTCCCTGAGAAGATTAACCCATAAATCGTTTGATGGAACTATGATATGCATCGCAGGTAAAGACCGAACCAATGCGAGTGCTTCCATTGTTTCTGCGTTTCCAGAGAGATATATCAGTGGAGGAAATGAATAGGATGCGACCATCGGTTCAGCACCCGTATCAGTTTTGAGAATTCCCAATCCTAATTTCAAACCCTGATTCAGCAACACCCGGAGATTGGTGACAGCATCAAACATACCGCTAAACCTAAGACGAGAAGGATGTGCAAACTCTTGAAACATGGTACTTACCCCCTGATTCTGGATGATATCGATTATTTAGGCCTAGTGTATATCCAGAAAACCACAATACAACCTAGAATACCTGATCCAATAAGAATCGGTACTATAAGATTATCTTCCACTTCAGGTATACCAGATTCATGGGATATGACGAATATTTTGCTGGTGATCTCAGTACTCATTCCAGCGACTTCTAAAGCAACTATCTTAATCATGTATTGGGAGCCTTCAGACATATTTCTGATGTCCCACACATATTCAGACTCAAGAAGTTCTGCAACGATAAGATTCCACGTAACACCTGCATCCTCAGAATAGTGAACACTATACGTGACAGTGTGATTCCAACTGTCAAAGACATCCACCCAATTTATTGTAATAGCCTCATCATAAGTATAATTCAAAATAGGAGTTTGGATATACGGAAGAGTCATTGTATGAGGGATTAGTGAGAAGGCACCGTCAGTTGTATCAGATGAGGTAGCACCATGGTCACACTTCGCTGTCACTAAGACTATGTAACCCCATTTTGGAGTTAAAGAGGTCACATTCCATGTATAACTAGTCCAAGTAGTATCAGTCCAAGGAAGATCGGATACAATAGAGATCCAATTTACTCCGTTATCTGGAGAGTAATATAGATCATAAGACACTTGATGACCATAGGAATCCTCGCAGTTCCTCCAAATTATCTCAATTATCTCCCCAAAACGTCCAGTACCGTATGGATTGTTAACTCTTGGTGGTTCTATAACATGAGGAACCACATTGATCTCGAGTGAAGTAGATGCTAGAGAGTGCTTATTTTCAGAATAGGCAATCACTCTAAACACACAACTATTTTGATCCAATTCATCCAAGTCAATAGTATAGTTTGTCCTCAAAGTCAAGTGTGTGATTGTTATAAAGGATCCACCTTCTTCTTTGATTGCAACGCTATATCTAACATCTTGACCGAATGTATCACACGAGGGCCTCCAGGAAATTAGAAACATACCATAGAGATTTGTGGAATAGTGACTCATATTTGGGGAGGTGATGAAGGGTGAACTAACAACATGTAACTGTGGATTCAAGAATGCTTTTGCATGAGGTTTGAGGTCATATAATTCAGGCACTCCATAAATGTGGTATGGCAGGTCAATGAAATCATCTCCATCAGCATTAGGAGACGTCCAATCACTATAGAAATTGTTTTTGAGTATACAATCACCGTAAGCGAGATTTACCTGTAAGTAGCCGTAAGCGTTATCGATGAAGTTGTTCGATGAAATTTCTAGATTGTGTGACGCTGTTAGTATGCCAGAACGGTGATTATTGTAGAATGTGTTTCCATTAATTGTACAATTATCAGAATAATCAATCTTCAAGCCATCATAGGTGCAATTTGCTATCGTGTTATCTGCAATATCACATTCAGGACTTAAGTCAATGTTAATCCCAGATTGGCATCGGTATAGTTGATTGTCAATGATTTGGATAGGACCACATTGTTCAATTTCTATACCGTATAAGGATATTTCACCAATTGTATTGGATGCGAGGACTGCATTTGTAACATTCACTAAATGTATTCCAGCAAAACCTCTTACCAACGTACATTGAGATATCACAAAATGAACACGCGTATTCCATACCGAAATTGCGGGAGCGATATATCCTGAAGTAATCGTTAGATTCTCGATTTGAAACGGATGCGAAGAACTTCCATCTCCACTCCATCCATAGAGTTGAGATTGATTTACAAAATCTCCATCTCCATTGATAGTAAACCCAACGTCTGAAATCATGAAGTCTTTTGGTTCAAGATGTGAGATATCGGACATATTGTGAACAGACAAGGGAATCAGGGAATATACAAGGATTATTACAATGATTCCCAATCTTCGCGACTTCATTCTGAACGATTAATATTCTAAGGATACATTCAATTTAAACATTCTATCAAAGCCAATTTAATTGCTTCAGAGAATTACTCATGAGCAAGGTCTGACTCAATTTTCTGAAGGCCTTGAATCAAAGAGTCGGAACCATAAGAATCGAGAGCTTCATTTACTTCGGCTAGTATTCCTGGATATTCACAGCTAAGACATTCGATGAATTCTTCTTCAGATTTCGAAAGTGCTATTCTTATCTCCTCGATACACTCTCGAAGGATCACAACATCAATTTGTGAGAGACCTGATTCTTTCAATAACCAATCTTTCAGACTTTGAAGAATTTTTTGACCAAGTTTCTCAGCATCCACACGTTTAGATTCTGTTTTCTTTTCCAGAGTTCTAGCTTTCATACCTCCAATAGCTAACCTCATTTCATCATTTGGCTGCGATGGCTTTGCTGAAGTCTGTAGTTCACTATCAACAATCAATTTTCTAAAAGCCTTCTTACCTTGAAATGACAACTCCTGCAAGAATCCTTTTGATTCCATATTTCTGAGGATTTCCTTAAATTCCTCAAAGGCCATGAGTGATCCTTCTATAGACAGACTTAGAAACTTTTGATAAAGAGTCATTTCAAATTCGATCAGAGACCATCCAAA
Organism: uncultured archaeon; assembly: GCA_964458565.1. GTDB lineage: Archaea > Asgardarchaeota > Thorarchaeia > Thorarchaeales > Thorarchaeaceae > CAYWJO01. Next base: position 16,366 of record CAYWJO010000018.1, read on the forward strand.
TGCTCGTATGACATTTGTCTCCAGAGGATTGGGCATACTATAACGCATATCATACTCTGTCATCACAGCGTACCATCCTTTCATTAATTAGTTGCAAAGAAATCTAATAAGTAATTTCATCTACTCGTATTTTGTGCATAATTCCGATTTTAGGTCATCCAATATCAACTCATTGGGAATATGATGTGTTTTACATACTGCTGGTAATCAACAGTATTCAACATTGTAAATAGAATTATGAATAATGCAGATTATAAATCAGCAAGAAGATTCAAATGTATGATTGTGTTAAATGAAATTCATTGTTGACCCGTGAGTTTTTTCCATTGTAAGAATATTTCATTCGAAAATCTAAAAGAATTCATTCATTATATTGTGTACATAATAATGTATATATAACAATGAAGTATCAGTTATAATGAATAACAATGTCAGTAAATCCTGTACCACGCGTTGGATATGGAGACGCAATTAGAGCTGTGATGAACGAGTTAGCAAAGGGGACACCAATGTCTATCTCCACTTTGTCTAGGAAACTCAATATCGATCGTCGTACAATTGGAAATGTGATTGACATTCTATTAGACGTACAGGAAGTACTTGTAGTAAAACGAATCGAAACTATGAAAATTGGGCGTCGATTTGTAATTAAATTCAACAATAGGGCAGCTTCAACCCGTAAGAAACTGGAGTCAGCCCTTAATGTCATTCGAAGAAAGACACAACGATAGTGTATACGAATTGTAATGTGCAGGTGGTAGACATGTCTGAGATCATAGGTGGGGGACTAACATTTGCATTTGTAGTTCTAAGTTTCATTACATGTAACCTCCTATGGAGCCTAGTTGGATGGTATGTATATCCACAAGCAGGTATGGTTCTATTGATAGCAGCTCTGGGTGAAAACCATGTGTCAGGAAAAGGATATTACTCGTACACCTCCGTGAACAGATACTTTGTTGGACGGGTTCCGCTATGGATTCCATTCATGTGGGTCTTCGTCGTTCAAGGTGCATTACTTATGTGTCTACTCTCTGGGTTCACTGGATTTGTAGCTGTGTATGTATCCGGGATAATGTGTATACTTGGTGATTTTCTATTCGCTGAACCATATCTGTGTGCTCAGAAGAAGCTATGGGAATGGAAACCAGTAGAGAAAGGATACTTCAAGTTCGTCCCTGCAAAGATAAATCGATTCACAGCACCATTGGGTAATTATGTTGTTTGGTTCGTATTCCCCTTTCTACTAAATTCTGCATTGTACATTACAAGTTTTGTCATCTGATAGTCCTGAAATATTGAATTTTCATTCAGCTCATTTTGAAAAATTATCCGTGTCTGAGAATCTCATTACTCGTTTATACCTCATATCTTGGAATACTGAAATACCTTAGAGTCGCTTCCAAGTATTCTTTGTAGGAATCATCATACTCGTACGTCAAGAAGAAATGGAGCCGGCCTTGGGATTTGCACCCAAGTAAAACAGCTCTGCAGGCTGTCGCGTCAGCTACTCCGCCAGACCGGCTTAGATATAGAGCCTATAACCTATTCTGGATTTAAGGATGTCGGCAAAATTGGCATGTAATTTTATTTTCAGTTGAAGATTTTAATAGCCTTCGGTTTTGGGTTTCATAATAGAGAAGACAAACAGTATAGCTGCAAGGGGAATAATAATGAAATCCCCAATTGCTCCGGGTGCTGTTCCAACTGTTTCAATTGGTTTGAGTAATCCCATTGCCAATCGTCCTATATACTCTAAAACAATAATCAGGTCCATTAGAAGCTGCGAAAGACCCCACTGACCCGGCTCCTCCATCTGGAAGGATTATGTGTGCTATGCTTCTTGCTATCGTAATGAATACAAGTACAACGAAAGCATACTGTGCGATTTTGTATTCCGGAAATTCATTGTTTACTTGTTTGGGGAGAATTTTATCTCTGATTTTTGGCATTTTATTTATCCCACTACAACGGGCGGATATTCGCATCGGTTAAATGTACCTAAGTAACTTATGTAGTACTCTTTAGTATCTCGGAGGGAACCCTTTGTACAACATTGAGGGCATGTCGGCAAGAAGTAGGGCAGTTCGTAAGGATACTGCAGGAATTCTATACTAACAAGGAAGCGAAGGAGCATCTCGAGAGTATTTGTCTTGGGGTTCTCCCCTTCCTTTTTTATTGCAGGAAATCATTCAATATAGGATACTAGTAACCTAGATACATCTTCAACATATTTCAAACACTTGTCGAATGCCCCACTCTCGAATGCTTTCATCATATCCACATCATCTGTGCCCCCGTCATATTGAATTAGGTCTTGACATAGGATTGACCCATTGATTGCCTTGAATTCTTCAAGTAATCGAGTAGAGATTTCAGCTACCTTTGGGTTCATTGGGTTTCCATCACCAAATTCTAGGCCAATTGCCATTAGAGCACCTGTCAAAGCCCCGCAGACATTACCGGTGAGATTTATTCCCCCACCGAAGGCAGATGCGATCTTCATACAGGTTTCGACGTCAACTCCTTTTTCTCCCATGTAGGGACCAAACGTAGCGAAGATTGCTTGCGAACAACTTGCCTTCATGCCATTCATTAGCTCCTTTGCAGCGCATGTATTCTTAGATGAATCACTCATTGAATCACTTCCTCTGTGTACACTGAAATCGCAACACTACCCACTTTATGTCCTTTATCCGCATAAGCATGAGCTTCTGCAATCTGTTCAATGGGATAGGTCCTATCAATAACTATACGCAATTTGTTTGCTTCTACAAGCTCTTTAAGAAAAATCAAATTTTCCGGACCACTTGCTATTGCAAATATCGCCTTCTTTTTACCAATCTTTGAAGTCCAAAGCATTTGCATAAGGAGTCGATATGAGGGTACAGTTGATAGATAGATACCATCTTCTCGGAGCCGCTTCTTGCATTTTGAGAAAGAGCTCTTCCCCACGGCATCAAATATTATGTCATATACTTCTTCTTCTTTGGTAAAATCGATTTTGGTATAATCAATTACTCTATCTGCACCCAATGATTTCACCAATTCAATGTTCTTTGTACTGCAAACTCCTGTAACTTCAGCACCAAAATACTTCGCTAGTTGTACAGCAAATACTCCAACTCCTCCTGATGCACCATTGATGAGAATCCGTTGTCCTTTCTGAATATTTGCTAGTGTTCTAAGGAAGTGTAATGATGTTATACCTCCAAATCCAATGGACGCTCCTTCTTCATAACTCATACCAGGAGGCATTGTAGTTATTGTTGCATTTTCTGTGCAGACAACATACTCTGCATATGATCTAGAAACACATCCGAATATCTTATCTCCTTTCTCGAACTTGGTCACATTACTGCCAACCTCAACGATTTCTCCTGCCACTTCGTTTCCCAAGATTTCCTCTTCTGATGGTTTTAAACCCATCATCAACCTTCCAAAGGGCCAAATTGGTGCGTCTGCGCTCCTCGTTCTATAATCCATTGCGTTTACAGATGTGGCGTGAACCTTCACCAACACTTGATTGTCCTCAATACTTGGTTTCTCTATCTCATCTAAGACTAGAACATCTGGTGGTCCGAATCTTGTCAAAATTGCTGCTTTCATCTTTAATTCCTCTTATCCTAGATCGTTCGTTCATAACTCATGATATTTTCAAGATCAATTAGAGATCCAATTTCCTTTGAGCTTTCATAGAGGTCTTTGTGGAAGAAAGAATAATGTCCAAAAATATTCATCAACATATCCAAATCAATCTTCGAGTTGTATAGATGGGGGTATTTTGCTTTTATCCATGAAATAAGCCTACTATAGAAATCATATATAGATGATAGATTATCGTCCACAAGTTGACTGATATAATCGAATTCTAAGTCTGGATTCATGTCTTTTATCACTCTCTTCAAAGGTTCAAAGAAATCTTGACCTATTTTTGATTGAAGAGGTGCATCATATTGATCAATAAATGCAATCGAAGTTCGCCCATAGTATGTTGTATAATGGCGACCTTCAAGGATTTTGGCAACTTCCTTTAGATATCCATGTTCTACTAAGCTCTTAATATGAAAATGAAAGTTGGAAAGAGAACATCTCTCACCCGCAGAGCTATTGATGTAGGCTTTATGCAGTTCTTTGGCTGAAAATGCATGTCTGCGAGAGAGATTGTTTTCATTGCCAAATTCGTCCTCAATTCCGTCACGAATGAATTTGATGATAAACCATTTTACTTCTGACTGACGTACTTGTCCGATATATGTGGACTCCTTTTCAGTAAAGAAATCTAGATTGTGCCAGTATTTGTAAAGCGTTTTCCTAACTTCATCCATTGTAGATTTTTCGGACTTCATGTATCATTCCCACCATTTAGTCTTAACTGAACGGTACGATTTAGTATAGACTGAATCGTACAATATTTCCATATATATGTATCTATTGAGAATTTCTCAGAAAAATGAGATGCTAAGGTGGAGGAACGACAATAATTTTAAAAACGAGCTAGTAGCTCTGTGTATTCCAAGAGCGCGTGTGATGTGGAAGAACCAATATCGATACCAACACTCAACAACTGAAGACTAGTTGCGCTATCATACAATGGGATAGTTCGAATCTTAGGTTCAGAGTATGTTCTAGGAGACATCTTTGAACTAGCTGTTGATTGTATTCTCATCCCTTCAATTCTTGATAAAGCGGTATTAAGAATCGGACCAATTATCCCCATCAATCTGTCAAATTGCTCTCCAGGTTGTAGAACAGATTCGAGAGCTGGTTTGAATTCTATAATAAGGTGATGAAGCTTAGAGTTTTCTGAGACATCATTTGTATCATGCTGTTGCAATAGCATTTCATATTGACGTGTAAAGGATTCTTCAAGATCCGATGCGTCTTCACTATAATACTCCTCAAAGAATTTACTCACGGTTTCAATGACTCGCCACTTCAAGCGGTTTACATCAAGCTCAGTAATCTTCAATCAACCTCCAAATACTCCTTGTTCTCGTTAAAGACCAAACTTTTTACTGTAACAGGAAACGCTTGAGTCGATTTGAAGGGCGCACCAATGTCAATCCAGTCACCTGCTTCCAGTAACAATTCGTCTAGGCATAGGATATTGTTCTTTATTGAGGTTTCATCGCGTATAGCGAGTCCCAACATCTTAGCCATGTCATAAGCGAACAATAAGATAATCAGTTTCTTCTTGCTAACGGAATTTGGGAGTGCTTTTTCAAGTGCCTTTGCGAATTGATGTAACAAGTTATCGAAAGAATAAACTGTTGAGGACATTCGATCTTTGAAGTAAAGTGCAACTAAGTCCTCTCCTTCAATCATATCAAAAGTCTTGAAAGCTCTCTTGACTGCTTCGATTACTCTCTCATGAGAGAATTCATCTGCCCCTAGGTTGACAGGTAGAACCGGGATATTTCCAATTGGAAGTTCAATGCTTTCATCGAAGAATGTAGTGGACCCTGAAACAGAGAGAGAGAAGGCTCCAGCACCGATGACTGTGGCTCTAATCTTGTTCTCAGGTTCTACCATTGGTAGATTGTATTCCTCCACCAAAGCCTTGAGTTCCTGAGCTATATAATTCCCGATGTCATCGTAATTTGCCTCACTCCCATAGAACATCTCTGCTACTCCACCAGAGAATGAGTACACATCTACTGGTATAGAAAAATCAAGATCCTCGGTCATCATCAGTTCCTTAGCAACAGTACTCTTTGCAGAACCCCTCATAACTTCAACCAAAGCCTTAGCATATTCGCGAGCAATAGTTCGGACATCTTCTTCAGAAATGAAGTCGTCAATCTTGTAGCTCATGCCGAGTTCGTTCATCAGAAACTGGGTGGGCCCATCTATTCTCCAAATCTTGAAGTCTTTGTCAATCCCCAATAGTCGACCACCAACATTGATGCAGGATGTACTGAGGACCTGACCCCGTGACGCAATGGCTAAATTACTAGTACCTCCACCAAGGTCTACATGCAATACGGATTTCTGAGTCTTGAGGGATTGGTCTACGATACCACTTCCCATGGCTCCAAGAAGTGATTCAAGATTTGGTCCTGCGGCTGCACTGACGAACTTCCCTGATTCAGATGACAAGCGCCTCACAATTTCTTCAGCATTCTGTTTCTTCGCAGTCTCACCGGTCACCAATACTGCACCCGTTTCAACCATCTCAGGCATCATACCAGCTTTCTTGTACTCTTCTTTGCAGAACTCAACCACTGCCTCGATATCGATATTATAGCGGTCAATCAGAGGTGTGAAGATTATGGAGCTCTCATAAATTACCTCACGGTTGACAAGATTGAAGCGATTCGTAATATTGAAGAAACTAGTCTCTCGCTTTAATGTGAGTCGTGAGAAGATGAGGTGCGATGTGGTCGATCCAATATCGATACCGACACTCAAGACCCTGAGATATTCGACATTATCTGCTGGTAGATGACTCATCAAAAGTTCTACTGGTACAAATGGTTCGTCTTCTTCGGTTTCTTCAACTGGAAGTTCTTCGTGTTTCTTGGAGACGCTGATTTTCACATCCTGCCCACAGTGAGTTGGTAGTTCTGCTTCGTCTTCTGAATTTAGGATTTGTTTTTTCACTTCATGTGAAACATCTATTTTCTCTCCGCACACTGCACAATAGAAAGTGATGTCGATGGATGGGTCACTCCCAGGAACAATGGGTCCATCTCTCTTGGGAGAAGGCTTTTTCTTGCGTCGATGTGCCCCTTCCCAAGGAGCCTTGAACATCCACAAAACCATGGTCAACAGTTGATCAAATTCCTCACTTGGTTGCATGACAGAGGACAAGGCAGGTTTGAAGGAAGTGATAAGCTGACGCATTCCGTCCACTTCCGAAGTGACTTCCGGATCATACTGCTGTAGCAATGATGAATACTGTACTTCAAATGAATCCCCTAGATTCACTGCATCTTCTCCAAAGTGTTTCTCAAAAAATCCTTTGACGACTCCAATGACATTATGCTTCATACTCTCAACATTGCTTTCGGTCATAGTTGATCATCCAAATTGAAAGTTCTCAAAAGAAAGAGAAACTCGTCCACATATAAACAATATGTTTATATATTAATTAATACAATATTGTATTATGCCCAAGAAGAGACGGACTCTAGCAGAACGTGCAAAATCGATCTTCAGGTTCATCGAACTACAAGAAGAACCATTTCCAAAATCAGAGCTACAAAGAATAGGTCTCAATCCAACTACAGCAGAGAGTTGGGTTCGTCTCATCGAGTATATACAGGGCCAACCTAGAATTAGAGTGACTCGAATTGGATCCTCGACCTACATCGAGAAACTTGAGAATCGATATCTCAGTATGTTGAGGAAGCGGATACTTGATTCTAGTCTTTCTATGAAAGAGCGAGAAACAACTATGGATGATTATATTTCAGCTCTCATTACTCTTGAGAAAATTGAGATGGGTCGAATCAAGAAGTAGATATATTTTGAGAATTTTTTTTTCCTTCAAAAGATTTCATCAATTCATGTTACTTCATCCGATCTTATCTAATACTAGGATTTTTGGAAGTTTCAGTAGCTTTCCTAAGTTTCGACCCGTTGTTCCACCACTATAACGCAATCTTCTCTTACCGAATCGGTTCGTCCCCGTCATCATCTTCACGGTTGAATACTCCCCGTTGGTGAAGTACATCAAGTCCTCTGGATCAGCTATAAGCTCCAAATCATACTCGACCAGTCTCCCCTTATTGAGGGCGTAATTACCGCTATTAGCAACCAGGTTCACCCATATGATGACCTCCTCCTCCACATGCAAGCCAATGTTTATCCTTGCTTGGAACTCATCAAGAGTCTTTGAGTTCTTGTGATTCTTCCGCTTATCAGTAATAACGTCTTCAATCACAGCCTTGAAAGTTTGGAACAAGGTCTCTTGTGCTGCTACATCCAATATGCTTCACTCCACTACGTTCAATACAATTCCGTATCAACTAAGGTTGCAGTACGTACTAACTCTTTAGCTGCATCTGTGGCTTTGAGAACTTTTGCCATGTTACCCACAATTTTTGCTTTCCCACTAAGAAGCCCGCGGACAGGATCCAGATCGCCCTTCAATATTTGTAACCAAGTTTCATAATTAGCCTCGTAGGTGTATTCTACTGCAATTTTATCAGCGTTACTTGCTTTCTCATCAGGTCCTACAACCTCGAATTCGTCTTCACTTAAAATGGGCTTTACACCTGTACACTTCCCATGAGTTAGTCCAATGAAAGCCATCACATCGTGGTCTAAATTTCCGCTAGCTCTCACGATGAAAATAAAGTCCCCAGTCCACCAAGAGGCAGCTTTAGCATACGCTTCGTTACCATTTAGTGCAACCTTGTACAATTCTAACCATTCTTCTGACATGAATTTTGGCATCGTAAACATTCCTTGTATTTGCGTTTGGGTCATTAATGCTGTGTTATGCAAACCAGTTGATAAATAGTGCTTCAACCACCTGTAACTAATGGAAAGAGGGATATTTCATCTCCCTCGTTCACCTGAGTCTCCAGTCCTCCAAGAAACTTAATCTCCCTACCGTTACATAAAATGGTGATGTCAGATTTAATTTCTTGATTTTCATCAAGTAGGACATCTTTCATCTTCGAGTCAAGAAATAATTCTTCTAAGAGATCGGAGATAGTTGCACCATCTATTAAATCCAATTCGACGATCACCTTCCGACCAACGAGGTTACGAAGATATGAGTAAAATCTCACTTCTACCTTCAAGCAAGGTCCTTCCAGACTCTGAAATACATCAAGCTTATAAAAGCGTGTAGAACTGTTTTCTGATTAACTGGGGTCATTACATCATGTATGGGTATATGGGCAAAATCCTGCGAGCCAATTTAACAACATTGACTATTACGGAGGAATTTCCTGATGATGAAACCTTGAGGAAGTACCTTGGGGGTGCGGGATTAGCGACTAAGATCCTTTTTGATGAAACCGAGCCAGGTATAGATCCTCTCGGACCTGATAATAAGCTCATTTTCATGACAGGTCCGTTAACAGGTACAAGTTCCCCAAGCACCGGACGTTATAGTGTAGTAACCAAGGCTCCACTCACCAATGGCTGGGGTCAAGCTAATTCAGCAGGCTTTTGGGGTAGGGATTTCAAGCGCTCAGGATTCGACGGTGTGATTTTCGAGGGGAAGGCACCAAAGCCTGTTTACCTCCTTACAGAAGATGGAAGAGCTGAATTACGGGATGCAGGAGAAATATGGGGAAAGAACACCTCTGAAACTACTAAACTCCTGAGGGACAAGCATGGATCTAAATTCAATGTCGCTTGTATTGGTATTGCAGGTGAAAATCTCGTTAAGTATGCTGCCATTATGAATGATTGCGATGAAGAACACTGGGGCAGGGCAGCTGGTCGATGTGGTGTCGGTGCAGTTATGGGCTCAAAAAACCTCAAAGCAATTGTATCAAAAGGAACCATGACCATACCTATTGCTAATCCCGATGCATATAGAGAAGAGGCAAAACAAAGGTTCGATTGGGTGAACCAGAGCATCCTGAAGATGACCCTCGAGGTTTACGGAACAGCAACGATGGTTGACCTAGTAGGTGTCAAGGGTGGAATCCCAACGAGGAACTGGCAGACTGGCGTCTTCGAGAACACGGAGAGCATCAACGGACAAGCAATAAATGATAGCATCTTGGTGAAACGAAAGCCTTGTTTCGCCTGCCCCATCCATTGTGGGAGAATCTCTGAAATAAAGAATGGTCCATTCAAGAGCAAGGGAGAAGGTCCTGAATACGAAACCCTGAGTTCATTTGGGACTATGTGTGGAGTAGACAATTTAGAAGCTATAACGTTGGCTCACTTCTTATGCAACGAATACGGGATTGATACAATTTCAGCAGGGAATACAGTAGGGTTTGCAATGGAGTGTTACCAGAGAGGTATTTTGAAAGACAAGGATGTCGACGGAATGGACTTCTCTTGGGGAAATGCGCAATTAATAGTCGACATTGTTCACAAGATTGGGAACCGTGAAGGAATAGGGGATTTACTAGCTGAAGGTACAAAGAGGATAGCTGAAAAACTTGGTAACGGTTCAGAAAGATTCGCGATGCATGTCAAGGGTCTCGAACTTCCCGGTTACGATAGTCGGGCAGCAAAGATAACAGGGTTGGCCTATGCAGTAGCTAATCGTGGTGGTGACCATATCACTGCATACATCGAAGGTCCTGCGTTCCTTGCCATGCCATTTATGATAGTCGATGATGCGGACATAGGAGATCCCTTGAAAGAAATCCCAGAAACGACATTGATAGTTAAAAACTTCGAAGATGCATTTGGAATCTTTGATGCCATCGGAGGTTGTAAGTTCATGGGGATGGTACTTACCACAGAAGATTGGGCAGGTTTAATCTCATCATTGATGGGAATTGAATATACGGCAGATGACTTTCGAAAAACTGGCGAGCGGATTTACAATCTTGAGCGCGCGTATATAATAAGAGAAGGGTTCACTCGAGCTGACGACACATTACCACCAAGGTTACTTGAAGATCCAATGCCCGAAGGTCCCGCGGAAGGACATGTTGTAGACTTGGATATCCTCCTAGATGCCTACTACAAGTACCGTGGGTGGGATGAGCAAGGTAGACCAACCAAGGAGAAGCTCAGAGAGCTCGACCTAGAGTGGCTAATTGATATAGTTCACTCAGATGTGATAATGGGTAAGGAAGTTGTCAAAGAAAAAACGCAGCATGTTACTCCGAGCGTCAAAAAAACTACCACAATAATTGATTCACAAAAAGTGATCTCAGAGAGACCTTGGCTTGAGAGTTATAAGATTGGCCCATTCAAACTGGAACACTCGATGGCACCCTATCCTGAGATGAATGTGTATAAATTTCTTGAAAATACAACAGAGGAATTTCCCGACATCGTGGCATGTGAATATGCTGATGAGCAGATGACATACCCTGAACTGAAGCAGAAAGTGGATAAACTGGCATCCGCTTTCGTCGCACTCGGTGTGAAGAAAGGTGATACCATCGCGACTGTGCTTCCATCATGTCCAGAATTTGTGATTGCGGATTATGCAGCAATGAAGATTGGTGCCATTCATGTCCCCCTAAGCATATTGCACAAGGCTGATGACCTGCAATACGAACTCAATGAGAGTAATGCAGAACTCGTCGTTTGCTCATATAGACGTATCGAACGTATCAACCAAGTGAAACCCAGGACAAATGTGAAGACTGTCATCTATGCGCCGACAAAGTTGTTTCCGGACTATAAGTACCCAAACATGGAAGATATCAAAGATGATAATTACTATCTCATGGATGATTTAATTGAGAAATATGAACCACACACGGAGACTGTAGATATCAACCCGAGGGAAGACATTGCTCTTTTGCCATTCACTGGAGGCACGACAGGTCTTCCAAAAGGGACCATGTTGACCCACTATAACATAACATCAAATGTGAGACAAACAATCCATTGGATGATGGAGCCCCTGAAGGAAGGCATCATTGGCAAGAGCGCGGGGGTGATTTGCGTGCCAATCTTTCATGCATATGGTCACTGGGCTGTACATGCATGCATCTCGTGGGGAATCAAGATGTACCTAATGGATCCACGTGATATATCGAAGATTGTTGATGTCATTAACAAACACCGTCCGTTCATGGTTTTTGGAGTTCCAACACATTACATGCTGTTCTCAAAGATGGACCTCATCAAGGGACAAATCTTCTACTTCTCCGGTGCAGCAGCACTTCCAGAAGACCTAGCAGAAGAGTTTGAAGAGAAGGCAGGTGTACCGATGGGAGAAGGATATGGTGCAACAGAGACCTCTGGTGTTGCTACAATCAACATTTCAGCGCTGTCAAAGGTGACAGGGTTCATGGCTGAAACAAAGAGAGGCGTAGGAATTCCTATCCCTGATACGGAGATTATGATAGTGGACCCCGACTCAGGTGAGGTGTTGCCTATTGGTGAACATGGTGAGATTTGGGTCAGAGGTCCTCAGATTATGAAGGGGTATTGGCCAACACCGGGGAGTGGACTAAAAGGAGAAGGCTGGTTGCCCATGGGAGATATCGTCGAAATTGACAATGATGGTTATTTCAAAGTTGTTGATCGGATAAAGGATATGATCAATGTTTCCGGTAACAAGGTATACAGTAGGGTAATTGATGATATACTTCATGAGCATGAAGCAGTCGATGTAGCTGGTGTAATTGGCATCCCCGATCCTGAGAGACCAGGGAGTGAGAGAGTGAAGGCGTTCATTCAGTTAAAGCCTGAGTATAAGGGGAAAGTCACAGAGCAGGAAATCGTCGATTTTCTGAAGGGAAAGGTGAAACCGTACGCGATTCCCAAATGGGTTGAGTTTCGAGATGAATTACCCATGACAATTGTGATGAAACTATTCAAGAAGAAACTTAGAGAAGAAGAACTTGCGAAAACAGGTGAAAAGTAGGGGTGTTCAATGACGAGTATGTTTGAGAAGATTCTCCCTGGACAAATAAACAATGAGTATAATGGTTACAAGGTTTCTGAGATTGCGTTTCTTATCATTGCAATCATATCTGTAGCAAGGAGTTTACTTCACATCTTTCTTCCTGATGGAGGAGCTGAATCGATAGCAACAATTGATTTGAATATAGAAGGAGCAAATGTAATTGTTAGTATGTTTGCCCTGTGGGGGCTCTCACAGATACTAATGGCAACATTCTATCTTATTGTGTATTTTCGCTATAAGAGCCTGATACCTTTGATGTATATCTTCATTATCATGGAGTATGCTACCAGAATTGGAATAGGTCTATTGAAGCCAATAGAAACCATGGGGATAGCACCTGGAGCTATTGGCAATTTCATAATTGTTCCTCTTGCGGTGATTCTGTTCATCTTTGCCATAATAGAACCTCATCGGGCTGCACATGTTTGAATCGTCTGGGATTCAAAAACAAAGTCAAAGAATAATACGTGTAGCTGTGGTTATTATTCAGGAGAGTGACTGTATATCGAACGTGATTTGATAGACGCAAGACGGTTTTTATAATGGATTTTAATTTTCACTAGAATATACTTGGAGATATCATGCATGACTGAACCAGTACCATATCTAGATGAGAGGCGAAGCATCGAAGATAGAATAGAAGACTTGCTCTCACGACTCACACTTAAAGAGAAATTCTCTCTTCTCAGTAGCCAGGGGCGTCATAGAATCTATACAACAAAGGAAATTAAACGACTTAAAATTCCAGGTTACAAGGTGACTGATGGACCTTTTGGTGTTGCCGGTCACTCAAGTGGGTTCAAGAAAAACACTAGGTTTCCAGCTACCATTTCACTTGCAGCTTCATGGAATAGAGAACTCGCACGGAATGTAGGAACTGCTATAGGTAGGGAAACAAGAGCTACTGGTCGACATGTGCTTCTCGCGCCAGGAATAAATATCCAACGAACTCCTTTAGGAGGTAGGACATTTGAGTACTATAGTGAGGACCCATTTCTAACAAAGGAACTGGCGGTTCAGTTTGTTAAGGGAGTTCAGAGTCAAGGGATTGCTGCGTGTGCAAAACACTACGCCGCAAATAATCAAGATAAAGATCGAAAGACCATGAGCACTGAGATAGACGAACGTACATTGCATGAGATATACCTTCGAGCATTCAGAGCACTAGTGAAGGATGCAGATGTCTGGACATTCATGACTTGTTATAATAAGGTAAATGGGACCTATGGAGCTGAAAATCAGTATCTGATCCGTGATATTCTGATGGACAAGTGGGGATTTGATGGGATGGTTATGACAGACTGGCTTGCTACTGGAAAAATCCAGACAACAGAGGGATGTGTGGATGCAGGTCTTTCCCTTGAGATGCCATTTCCTACAAGATACAAAATCAGTTCGCTACAGAAAGCATACAATGATGCTAAATTCAGTGATGATGCATTGAATTCTCTTGTAAGAAGAAATCTAAGAACGATGATGCGAACCAGAGCATTTGACAGACCCAAGTCTATTAACCCTGGAGTTCGTAACACTCCTGAGCATCAAGAGTTAGCACGACATGCAGCTGAAGAGGGTATGGTTCTGCTGAAGAATGAGAGAAGACTTCTTCCGCTAAACATTGAAGATTTAGAGAGTATTGCATTACTAGGTCCTAACCTGAGGAAGAAGTTCGGAAGGATTGGGTATGGAGGATCCTCAGCAGTTGTGCCGCCTTATGAAATAACTCCATTTCAAGGAATGAAAAACAAATGTAAGGGGAAGGTAAAAATCATACAGAATCCAGCTCAAGCGGATGCAGTCATTCTTTTTGTAGGTTTGAATCACAGCAAGGGAATGGACGCTGAAACTGATGATAGAAGTACACTTGACCTTCCAGAACAACAAGTGGAGTTGATTAGAGAAACAGCTGCACAAAATGAAAATACGATTGTCGTTCTCATCGCTGGAAGCCCTATTGCCATGGAGCCATGGTTAAATGAAGTACCTGTGGTTCTCGATGCATGGTACTCTGGAATGGAGGGAGGAAATGCAATTGCCAATGTTCTCTTTGGAGATATCTGCCCTTCAGGTCGATTGCCCATAACATTTCCAAAGAAGCTCTCTGATTCTCCAGCACATCATTCAGGAGACCCACGAAATTATCCTGGTGATGATCAGAAGAAAGTTTTCTATGATGAAGGTATCTTTGTGGGATATCGCTGGTTCGATGAGAAGGATATTGAACCTCTATTTCCATTTGGTTATGGCCTCTCGTACACAGCGTTTGAACTAGATTCAATTACACCAGATAAAGAAACATTATCCTCGACTGAAGATACGGTGACTCTTAGCATCGAGTTGAAGAATACAGGAGATGCCTCTGGCTCTGAAGTTGTCCAAGTATATTCCAGAAACCTTCAATCATCAGTCGAGAAACCTCCAAAGGAGTTAGTCGGATTCGAAAAGGTCTTCCTACATCCAAATGAAAGAAAGACTGTAAATATTCAAATCAAAGCAGAGGATCTTGGCGTCTATGATATATCTTCACATGATTGGTTTATTGAGCCAGGTGAGTTCCAATTGGAGATTGGACGATCATCACGTGAAACTCTAATAACGACTAAAATAAGCTACGAGTAAAGGAATCAATGTAGATACACGGAGTTACCCAAAGTCATTGATCTTGGTACATTCATAGATGATGATGTGTGTCTACCGGTCTGCATCGAATGCAAAGTATCGGGGATGGTCGCTGATTGAATCATTATTTGGTTTAGGTTCACGTATCTAATCAATTAGGGAAGTTCAAGTTTTATGGTCTTGATCTCGGTTACAGATTCAGGTGCTACATCTTGGAAAGGTCCGGTTGCCTCTCGATAAGTAACTGTGCCATTCTCATCCAATCCATCTAACCAGCTGCCTTTATGGACACCCCAAGAGCCTGTATCTGTATACTCTCGCGCATATCTTGACTTGTAGAGTGCCCAATCATCAAGCTCACTTTGATCTGAAACTTCAGAAGGTGCAGTATCTGCAGGACCTATCCAATCAAATCTAGCTAAAGCACTATAAGGATCGCCACCAACTCGATCAGTAGTAGGATCCATTGTACTGCCCGAATAGGTTATTTCTACAACAACAGATAACCATAAACCCACATGCTGTAATCTGACCTCACCCTCAGGAGGACCATCATCATTGAAAGAACCGAAGTCAGTGTACCCAGATAACCAGGGAAGACAGACTTCGCTTTCCACTTCTTTACATAACTGCTCTAGAAGCTTTTTAGTCTTCATAGGAATCCCAAGTTTGATTGCATCTCTAATTAATAAATTGAGCTTGACAATCTGATTCAAGGAAAACTATTGAAATCTGGTATTATGAATTGACATGTTGCATCATAGAGCTCCTGTGAGAGTTTGCTGTATCGCTCTTGATCATCACCACACAAAGCTAAATCGTTTCAAGAGCCCAAGCCACCAGATAATTTCTAGTGGAATGACTAAAATAACCAAAGAATCCACTTCAATGATTAGTAAAACACAGAGAAATAGGGGTACAAGATTTGACCGAATCCACAATAGAAATCAAATGCATCAGAGTAAAAGGTACCTCACGATATCTGCTTGATGAGAGAATTGCTGTTGAAGCACATCTAAAGCTGATCATAAATGGTGAAATCACATATTCTTTTATTCATAGTCCAGGTTTGGCTGAACAACTTGTAATTGGACACCTCTTGTCCGAAGGAGTAATCTCCACACGCAATGATATTGATAGAATTGAAATCACCAGTGACCATATCATAGAACTCTGGTTGAAGAGAACCAACGAATTAAAAGAAGATTCGAGTTCTGAGATTCCACTCTCTATGGAAAATCTCCTTGGATTTCGAAAGATTCTGCGTGATAGTCAAAAACTTCACAAATCAACTCGAGGATTTCACGGAGCTTTGCTAGTTAATCTTGCAAACAAAAACTGGTTTATGTGCGAGGACATTGGTAGGCATAATGCGGTTGACAAAGTTATCGGATTTGGATCCGAGATGAATTATAATTTTGTAGAATGTCTACTCCTGGTATCTGGACGGCTTATCTCCAACATTGTATCCAAAGGAAGCAAAACAGGAATAGCTGCAATGGCGTCAATGACTGTTGCTACCGATGAAGGAATTCGTATTGCTCAGCAATCCAATATGACCTTGATTGGAGCACTCTCAGATGCGGGATTCTGGCTGTACAATGAAGGAAGGGTTAAGATATCTCCATGAAGAATGATGAATAAGTAGATCAGAAGATAGATTCAATAGTTAAATCATATTTCTTGATAAGATTTGTGAAAACTCGATAGAGTTCAGGATTAGGTTCTTTTTGAATGACCTCATTCAATATTTTGTTAACAAACTCTTTAGCCCTTGTTAGGGTTGATTTTGATCCCTCCTTTATCCACTGCCCTATTGTCAATCTATCAATTATAGGTGAAGGCATAAAATGCTCACTTCGCAGATATTGGGAAGTATGTTTCTGCTTTAGAAAGTCGCCACCATGACCAACTTGCTGGATCAAAGCAATCTCTGAATCAATATCTTCGGAACTAGATTCTTTGATGAATCGATATGCAGAACCACAGAGTTCATTGTCAATAACTAGTTTTTCTAGTGATTGACAGTTAATGTATGCCAGTACTCCAGGTCCAGATACAATATTGATTCCTACTAAAGCAGCTAGAACTAGACCTATTCCAGATTCATAACCTGCTTGACTATCCTCAGTCTTTGAATCACTGAGTCCAATATAGGCGTGTGTGGGTAGGTTGTACATCTTACCAATTTCAGCAGATGAACATGAGGCTATCATAGCCTCACTTGAAGCAAAACGAGGAGTTGTATATCTCATATCCATTGGAGCGATTGCACCACCGTATATGACTGGAATACCAGGATTGACCAATTGAGCTAATACTACTCCACTCAATATCTCAGCATTTGTTTGTATCAATGTTCCACGGATCGTAATTGGACTTGTAGCCCCCATGAGGGGTGCCGGTACAATTTCAACAGGTAGACCAAGTTTGGCGCAGTCAATCAAGTTTTGAGCTGCTACTTCTGACCAGGTCAAAGGTGACGTTGGACAACAATCAAAGATAGCTGATGGGTTTGATCTGAGTTCATCAGCTCCACGGATAGCCACCAGTAGGTCCCACATTTCGTTTATTCCATCTTTCCTAAATGCCCCGGTTATTACTGGTTTCGTTGAATGATTCAATACTAAGTACAAACGCGTGAAGTCTTTTACTACTTCAGGGATATCTGAAGGTATCAATGCTGTACTCTGCGCGTTGATGTATTCTAATTTCTCAACAATTTGAATAATCTCGATTAAATCATCAACAGTACCTTTTCTAATTTCACTGTTTTTTCGGTCTTTCATAAAGGATACAGATGACCCCGGATTGTATATGACATTATCATCACCTACTATCCAACTGCGTTTTTCATCTTGTGAATGTAATTCAAATGAAGAAGGTGATTTCTTTAGACTCTCTTCAATTAAATGGGGAGGAATCTTACAAAGGTTTGATTCTATCTCGCATCCAGCTTTCCCTAGGATTTGAATAGATTCCGCATTCTTGATTCTAATCCCAGTATTCTCCAAAATATTAAGTGATCCATCATGAATCGATTTCTTTTCAGTCGAGGAGAGAAATTGAATACGAGTCATAGGTAATATATCACCTAATAGTCAACATGCGGTTTACCAAAATAAGTTATGGATTAAGAGAATTCAAAATATTGTGTACGAACCACAAGAATCAACATGAAAAAGAAATGTCTATATAAAAACAGGTTGACTGGTACCTGAGCTTAGGAGTAAATTTGAGACCTAGATTGCGATTACTGAAGGTGCTAATTGTCTTTTCAATTATTTTCGCTGGTTTCTCTTTAGTAGTAGCACCCAGAATTGGTTTCACAAAAACGGAATACATTATCGAACAAGATTGGGGAATAGATTCCTCTTTCAGCCAAGATATGATCCTTCAAGCAAATCATTCGTACAAGATTCAGATAACATATCATGATTCTGATGACTACGTAGCAGAAGTAGAGGGAACTGTACTTATTTATGTAAACTCAGAGTTGATGAACGTATTGAGCTTCTCAAATATTGATCAAAAAGATATAGATGAAAACTCGATTTCTGTTAGTGATACTGAATTAATTTGGTTGTATCCTGACTATAATGGTGAATTACTTATTACAGGTCAGATGATAAAGGGGGATAATTGGTCAAGTATCATTTACAAGGACTTACCAGAGGATTTAGATAACCAAGAACTACTTTGGGCCATTTCAACAGCTATCGGAATTATCCTTGTAACAATCTTCGTTTTTGCATACTTACACTTTTCCCCAAAACATAACGAAGGATTGGTAATTGAATGCAAGGAACAAGATGAGGAAGGATTAGCTAATGAAAACTTGCTAGCTACAAATTACGATTGAATCAACCTGTTTCAGTCAATGGTTGCATAAATTATTATTGAATTATAGTTATGATTTGAGGAGAGATGAAGGTATATGGGAATTGTGAAAACAAAAGAAGAACTTGCAATGCGAGCCAAGAAATTTACAGAGGGTTATACTCTCAGTGAAGTTACAATGGTAAATCTCATGTTTTCCACAACTATGGAAGCGATCGAGAATGTGTTACCACCACCTCTCGAACTACCTTCTGCACCTTTAGGAAGTGTCTATGTTGCTGAATTTCATAAATCGAGTTTCTGTCCACCGTACAATGAGGCAGCTATCTTTGTATCATGTGAGTATAAGGGGATATCAGGAAGTTATTGTCTATCAATGCCAGTTACAAATGACATTGCAATGATTGGAGGGAGAGAGATCTATGGATATCCAAAGAAAATTGCTGAGCAAATTGAAGTGACTCGTAATGGCGACAGAGTCACTGGTATGTGTGTGCGAAGAGGGGTGCCGATTATTGAAATTGATGCAACAATCACGGAACCATTTGAAGATGAAATTGGTTCATCGCCTCATTTTCTTTTGAAAACGTTCGCTAATGAAAAGGGATTAGGACCCGATATCAATCCAAGAATTGTAAAACAATTGAATCATGTAAAATGGGGGACCAAGGAAGTCGGAAAAGCAACACTCTCGTTTGGTAAATCTACGCATGATCCATTTCATGAGATTCCGATTGAACAGGTATTAATGGCACTATACACCGAAGGAACGGAGATACAAATGCCACCAGGAGAGATTCTTGTCGAAGTAAATCCCAAAGATATAGAGCCATATATTTGGATCAAGTATGATTGGGACATCTAGCAAGTATCCTTGATATTGGATGGAAGATCTCTACAGCTATTGAATTTATGAATTGAATGACTGATTTGTTCCATTTCAACTAAGAACTCAATTCTTGATATTAAATTAATAATTTCATGTGCAGATTTACTCACATCAATCATGAAAGCGATATCATCAGCTCTGCTAGTCAATGCAGCTTTTATTGAATCATTTTCAAGAATTTTTTCAAGAGGCTTTATTCGTCCAATATTCCAAGGAGTTGGATTATTTTCAATAACAAATACTAAACCTGAGATTATAGATTCGTGGTCTAAAATAAATTCCAAATTATTCAATTGCTCGATAACATTCCAAGGGTCAAATCTCGTACGTATTTCATGGACAAGATCAGCAACACGTTCCGTGATAGTGGTTTGAAGATAGCCGTTTTTGCGAAGATATTCAACAGATCCAATATCTTTGAGTGACCACCAATACTCCCGATTACTTCGAATTATCTGAGCATATCTTTCAACTGAGTTTTGCAGTGCTACCTGTAAATCAGAATTATTCTTGAGAGAAGGATATTCAAGAAATCCAGCTAATTGGTAGAGGGGCGTTTCGTTATCGATAAGCTCAATTATATCAGGTATGCTCAACTCTATTGAATTTTGGACAATTTCCGAATTATAAAACTCAGGATGTGTTTTCAGAGCATCAAAAATCATCCAAGATTGATCACCCAAACCTATCGAATTAAAAATTGCACTTTGAATCGCCTTGTTTTCTGTGATATGACTGTGCATGATTATATTCTTAATTGGAATCCAAGGTGCTGGTCCTTCCTTTATCTCTTTGATGATATCGGATAACCGATTACCCAATTCTGATTGAATGAAATTATTTTTCATTAGCACAGGGCTAGCTGTAACTGCATCCACAAAATAAGATGGAATTTGAGTATTCCTTATTGCATCTATAATAGCATCCGTGATTGAGGGATCTACCATTAAATTGGAATACCCAGCAAATACTTTGATCGTACTGAAATCTTGATAGTTTCTAATATAATCTGCAAATTCAGAACGAATATTTGGGTCATCATAGATTATTGATACTGACGATCCTCTACGCATGATATCAATAATAACCATGATACCATCATCAAAATGTACACGTCTTATAATATCAGGAATCTTATCTTTGATTGTGAGGCTTATCACAGGGTGATTCATAATCGATGGTATCTCATAGAGATAGCCTAAGACATACTCATCATCCCTAAGACCTTCAGCAATATAGTCAATCTGCTCATCAATAGCCTGTTGAATGAGTTTGTTCTCTAGTAATTCCCGACTGTATCGGATTGAGTAGAGAACATCCCATGGAGATTTATGTTTGCGGATTAATGTTGCGACAGCTCTTTGAATCTGAGGATTACTCATGAGTTTCCTGATATCAGAAATATCGAATATTATGGAGGCTGATGTTTCGAAAGTTTCTAATGATTCCACTATTGACTCAACTATTAATGGATGCTCAATAATGGGGGGATAATTCCTAATCGCATAGATTACGAATGGTGCTTTTTCTGGGTTCTGTATTTGTTTAATAATATCATCTAGCCGATTTTCAATAGCACTCCAAACTGGTTTACTTTCATAAATAGCTCGTGACGTGAATGCTTCTTGTATTATTAAATGACAGTTTTCGTTCTTTTCAATAGCAGTAGTAATCACTTCGGCTAGGTCGTGATTACCAATTAGAGATTCGTCTTCAATAATTGGCCTAATTAGTGGTGATCCATTCACATTATATACCACGGTATCAACAACAGCGGTTTGGATGGCTTCTATTGAAGTGAGACCTGGTACCTTTTGTAGTTCATAAAAGACATTCCAAGGAATTTCTGAATCGCGTATGGCTTTCGCTGAAGCCAGGATAATTCTATCATCACTGAAGATCCATGGTATGCAACATAGACCGTAGAGAATTACACTTGGAAATCTCGAGGACTCAATCGATTCTTTGATGAACTCTATTCGGGGAATAATTAGTAACTTTGCTTCTTCTTGAACTTTAGCATCATCAGCTTCCTGAATATAGTAGAACCCATGCCATGGTTCACTTGAAGTTTTGATTGCTTCTAGAATTGAATCAATCCCTTCAGATGAAAGCCTTTGAAATCGCTCTCTTTCAGAATCATAATTCGCCAAACTTTTGCCCTCCTTTAGAACCTTGATTTCAAAGGGCTTGAATTCAGTGGTAAAGATTAACGAGAGCTTGCTCAGTGGTTTATATATTTGGTTGCAATAAGGTTCTTGATATACATCAACAATGATAGTAGTGAATGCAACTCTCGCCCTTAAGGAAAAATGAATTCATTTCATTTTTACCTTTTCATAAAATAGAATCAAAATATGGATACATGAAACCCTTGATTTTACTAGCTGTATGAAAGAAGTCAGGAGGGGAGGACCCCTCCATCACGCCTTATTTCGTCACACTCTCTCTTTCAAATATTATTTCAGAAGGTGTTATTTAGTTCTGGACAACTACTGATTGACAAATTGTACAATTTGGGAGGAAAGTATCAATTTTGTTGCACACTACAACAACAATATGGATTCATTCTGGTACATGCTTGTATTGATTAAATTGCTATCTCATTCCAGAGAGTAATTCTTCCAGTCTTACCCGACCAAGGCTACGACTAGCATGACATGGATATAATATCATTGGCTCTGCTGATATTGTGAAAGAGGCGTTCTTAGCATCTAGCGTGATTCGTTCTACATCCTTCAGATTTGAACATGTAAAAAAGTTCAGTAGGGTTGGTTCACTAACAATTAGGAAGGAATTCCAATATTCATGACTGTGGCGTTTTTGTATCCACTTAACAATATCTTTGGGTTTAAAAGAGGATTCATTAAATTTGAGCTTAAGTATGAAATTAGTATTACCTCGCGCACTGAAATTGAATTTTATGGTGAAATGAACGGCACCAGATGTCTGTAATTCGTCTAGTAGTACCCTAATACGTTTAGAACTCATTCCAGTTTTCGCGGAAATTGCTGAAATTGGAATCCTTGCATCATCCAGCAGTGATTGAAGTAATCGCAGTTGACCATTTGTCAATTGTATTGCTTCACCAGAACTCTGAAACCAGCTTCTTGAAGACAGAATCTGATTCGTTACAGGTAGCATCGGTTGAAGTTCTGCACTTGTAACCTCTTTCTGGCTTCGTAAGAACTTTCCAATTTCATAAGATCCGTACTGACTGTCAACGTGGCAGTAGATCAAGTATTTTTCATTTCTTAACCAAGCTGTAACAAAGGTCATTGGATGCTTGTTGATTCTTTCAATAAATTTCCTGACATCTTCGTTTCCAGTTGTGGTGAGTTCAACAGACATCCATTCACAATTAACCATTTTACGACTTAGTTCGATTGAAAATCGCTCGATTACTCCCAATTTCACTAGCTTATCCACTCTGCGTTTAATAGCTGATCGTGTAAGCCCAAGATTATCTGCTATTGTTTGAAAAGTAAGACGACAGTTACCATCCAGCTCGATCAATATCTGCTTATCAATCGCATCCAATTCGAACACTATTCCCTTGTTGAGAATAATATTGCTATCCTAGATGTAAGTATTCTCTTTTTTGCCGGCGCTGTACAATTAGCTCCGAAGGACTATCTTCACACACTTCAAGGAGAAATGTGGTCAATAATAAAAATCAGAAATCACATAACATTCACAAAAGGACGAGAATCAATTCCAACTGTTCTCGTAATTGGGATAGCTTCACACGTCTATCTCTAGATAACTTTCATGTTAAACACTGCGCTGGTCATTTGCTTTAAGTAGTAAATTGAAGGAATTAATGTTGAATACTGATAGAACTCGGTGACATTGGTTTGATACGTATGTGGTCAAGAATAAATCCAAGCAAATATCAACGATCATTACTCCTTATACTATTTCTATTATCACCAAGTGTTCTACCAATCATTACTGTTCAAGCCGAGAGAATACCAGAACCAAGACCAGATGCACCAACGTGGCTAGAACCACCTCAAAACCAGACGATTGAATATGGTACAAGGTTTAGGTATAAGGTCAATATAACACAACCCGATGGAGCCTATTGGTGGTTTGTCAGTGATACAGAAAATTTCAGAATTGCTGGAGGTTTTTTTTCCGCTCTAATTCAAGACAATCAACTCCTTGCAGTAGGTAAATATTTCCTTGGAATTAAGGTGTGGGATGTCCATTACAATAGTCTTGAAAGCTGGATTATCATCACAATCATAGATTCAGTTCCACCTACAATCACTACCTCAGGAAGTATTAATTTCACTAGAGGCGCACGTGACCAGGTATTGTCTTGGACAATTTATGACTTGAATCCATCAAATTACATCGTAACAAGAAATGGAGTGCAATTTGAAGGAGGTGAGTGGACGGAAAACGAAAAGATTGTTGAAATTCTTCTGGATTATATCCCTCCTGGATCTCACTATTTTGTACTAACTGCGACTGATATCGGAGGTAATTCAGTTTCGAGTGTTGTCAAAGTAAAAGTCTTTGATAATGAAACAGCGGATCAACAGCCGCACAACCCCTCAGCATTTGCTGGTGGAAATGTGTTTGGTAACTTCGGAAGATATGCACCCCCAAGAATAGCATTGCCGTTCATGGAGCTTTTTGCAGCTACAGTATTGATGGGACTTGCATTTCTTGTTGCAGTTGCCGTTATTTCTGACAAAGAGAAAGGATTCGGTTTTGATTAGCAGTAATCAATCAGCTAGCATCTGTCCATTCTATTGGTTCTAGGTCCTTTCTCCGAAGGCGTTCTTGTCTTCGTTCCTTTGCGTTGCGGAAGCGTGTTTCTTCATCTATTGTTTCTAATTGCAGTCGCGGTACTTCTTTCGGTGTTCCATTTTTGTCCATGGCTACATAAGTCAAAAATGCTCGACATGTTTTTCGTATTTCACCAGTAATAGGATTCTCTGACCTGACACGTACTTCAATTTCCATAGAGGTTCGTCCAACATAGTTTACGAATGCCTCTAGCATGACAATATCTCTCTGATGAATGGGACTAAGAAAATTAAGGGAATCAATTGACGCAGTCACAATGTCACTTCTTGAATGACGTTTTGCCACAATCCCACCAAGAGTATCAATCCAATCAAGTAATCGACCTCCATACAGAGTTCCATTGTTGTTCACATCATTAGGAAATACAGTTTGTATCATCTGAGTTATGGAGTCTTGCACTCGCTTCGAATTCATCCTATTCACCTTTACACGTTGAAATGATGTCCTGATTTTAGTTTTGCCAATACGGTCTTAGAGTTAGGCTTATCACTGATTTGAAAAACTAGATTTCAAGTGATATAGAATGCGTATCAAAGCTGTACTTCGTGATAGTGAAATCCTAAAAATGGATTCGGGTTCCCAACAAAGAATTGATGCTACCACGGCGAAGAATTTAGAACGCTTTGTTGGCTGGAGCAGTCTGCTGAAGGTTATGGGGCTGAAATTCGAAGAACGCACAAAAATGCTTGATGCTCTAAAAGATAAAGACTTGAAGATATGGCTTGGAATTGAAGGAAATCAGCATATAATTTTCCTTAGTAAAGATACACTTCCGAATGAATCCGATTATGTTGGTTATCAATGGCAGTAAAAATCATTAATCACTGTTAATACTATAGCGTGATTCAATGGATTTAACAGCTATATTTATTCGCTGCATCAAGTTATCAGGTATAATTGCATTCTGACCATTAAGAATAGATTGAAGCTGTTTCACTTCTCCAAATGAACGTATAATATCGTCTTCTAAGCATTCGATGTCCAATTCGGATAAGGAGTTCACATTTGATTCAATCTTTTGGAAGATTTCAAATTGATGCAAGTGATTTTCAAGAAGCTTGAGTCGAGATTTTGCTGAATAGTTGCTTTCCTCCACCTCCACCTCAAGACGGTCCTCAATCTGTAATAGAAGAAAACGGATTGGATTGTATGCATCAATATCCTCAGGATATGCAGATGCATGTGCAGTAGCAATAGATAGCGATTCCTCTATTCTACCTTCACTCTCTAGGAGTCTGCATAGGTCTTCTGTAATGCAATGACTTGCATCATAGCCTTCGAGGAAAAATCTATAGAGTTCTTCAGCTTCCACTGTTCTCAAGGAATTATCTAGAATGTGACCCAAAGATGATACAGCTCTCTCGAACTTAGGATCTTTTTTAATAACTTCTCTCAATAGTAGTTCAGCTTTGTGATCTTTTTGAAGTTTGGCGTAGATAATTCCGAGTTCAGTCGTTACACGAAGATCCTCTGGAAATTTCTGAGAGAGATCAACTAATAATTCACGGGCTTTTTCAATATCTTCCTCATAAACGGATTTGGCTGCTAGTCTTAATACTTGGTCAATTTCCTCGTTCATTTTCAAAACTACCATGAAATTCGTTTTGTATAATAATTTAAGTATGTAGGGAAATGAACCCGTTTTCTATGATATCCGAGGAATGGAAAAATTACTTCCTTCAATCCAAACATTTCAGCCAGAACATTTTAGCATGCAATGATTTCCATATACGTAAATCCATTCTGTAAGAATTTTCTGTAACATATCCTTTTATGCAAAGATGGGAATTGTATATAATCCGTTGAAAAACAGCAGCGTGAAAGAGGAGGAGAACAGTATTTCGAAAGAAAACGGAAAACGAATTATTGCGATAATTTGCATAGTAATAATTGCTACACCAATACTACTACAAATTAATAGTTTAGTATCAAATGATCTAACAAATGCAGTAGTTGAGGATGATGGCAATTCCCATATTGAAATTCAAGAATATCAAGGCGAAATAGTTAGAGCTGAGAATGGAGGTACATGGATACCCTTTTCTCCCGGAGCAGGAGAGGGAACACCTCAAATTATACTGCCGAAAACTAGTACAACTACGAGCATGCTGATTGATACGTCCTTTAGTGGAGCATACAACATCAGCGTTGAAATCGATGAAACATGGTATAACTATCTGCATATGCCAAATGTTGGAACTCTTGGAGAAGTAGGAATGCCTTCAGTTCCAATTCTTACAAGATATTTCATTGTTCCAGAGAACGTGGATTTGGAAATAGATATCGAATACGCCTTAGGGTCAGTTTTGGATGGTTTCAGATTAGCGCCTTCGCAAGAACCCATTCCCAACCTAAAAGATTACGATCCTCCACCATTTGAACTGCATAACGAAACATACATGACAGATGAGTTCTACCCATCAGAGATCGTGACCGCAGAAGGGCTTTCTGAATCTAGTCCAATGTATATGAGAGGCTATAGATTCATTCCGATAACATTCTATCCATTGCAGTTCAATCCAGTCACTCATCAGATTCGTATATTTTCGAAAATCGAGGTTCGGATAATATACTCAGAAGCAGCACAAATTGAAATGGTGCCATTTAGATTATGTTCATCAGCGTTCTTCAAGATATTTGATGCACTATTTCCAAATTTTGGATCTATTTCTGAAACAGAAGATTGTCCTAGTGGCGCTGAATATCTGATAATTACAAACGATACATTCTACGATGCGGTAGTACCACTAGCAGAATGGAAGACACAGAAGGGAATCAAGGCAACAATTGTGAAGACTTCAGAAATCAATCCCTCAGGACCAACTGCAAACGAAATAAGAGATTATATCATGAATGCATACAACACTTGGACACCCGCTCCGAGTTATGTACTACTTGTGGGAGACGTTGAACATCTACCCACCAATTATGGATTACCTCATCCTTATGACCGACATGGTGGGTTTCATATAGCTACCGATTTGTATTACGGAACTGTTCATGGCAATGATACGTTTCCGGATGTCTTCGTAGGGAGACTACCAGTGGATACATACATCGAATGTGTGAATCTTACATACAAGATCATAAATTACGAGAGAAATCCCGATCCAAATCCTTTCTTCTACAATAGCACAATTGTAGCAGGAGAGTTTCAGGATAATGATGGAGATGGTTTCGAAGATAGGAGATTTATCCTAACTTGTGAAGAAATTCGAGATTTTCTATTGGATGAGGGTAATGGTGTAACCAGAATCTACCATCATGATAATCCTGCTGCTAATAATCCCACTAATTACAATTTGGGCAATTACGGTATTGGAGACCCCCTACCAGCTGATTTGCTATGGAATGGATTTAGATGGAACGGCGATACATCTCACGTTGTTGGTAATATATCTCTTGGATCATTCCTGGTTGTCCATAGAGACCATGGAAGCTCCCAGAATTACTGGAGTCATTTGGGAGGATATTTCCCCTCAACATATGATGGATGGACATCTCCAAGATTCACAACCGCAGACGTGGGTGCATTGACAAATTCTCTCATGTGGCCAGTTGTATTTAATATAGAATGCATGGGAGGTTGGTTTGATGGTGAAACTGACCAGACAGATGACCCAGCGCTTACGAACAACTTCGAATCACTTTGTGAGGAATTACTCGTTGCACCAGCTACAGGAGCGATTGCAACAATTGGGGCTTCAAGAGTTAGTTATAGTGGTGTTAATGACGATTTAGCAGAGGGATTCATCGACGCAATCTGGCCGGACTTCAATGTGGACTTTAATTCAGGAGGGCTCTATAGTTTTGGACAAATAATGACTTATGGAAAAGCATACATGGCAACAAGAGACTTCTGGACAGGAAATACACTAGTAGATGAAACTTTCGAACTTTTCAATCTCTTTGGTGACCCAGAATTGGAGCTCTGGACGGACTATCCTGAAACACTAGATGTGACACACCCAAGTACTATTGGTTCACAGGGACTGCAATCATTTGTTGTAAAGGTGAATGATGCTAGTCTCGCTCC
Organism: uncultured archaeon; assembly: GCA_964458565.1. GTDB lineage: Archaea > Asgardarchaeota > Thorarchaeia > Thorarchaeales > Thorarchaeaceae > CAYWJO01. The sequence continues at coordinate 45,100 of CAYWJO010000018.1, forward strand.
AGTTAACCATGCAAGAGTCTGTCTTTGGAAGGCAAGTGACATATATGAGGTTGAATACACTGATGCACTTGGTTGTGCATATTTTGAAATCACACCAGCATCCTCTGGGGATCTCTTAATCACCGTTACAAAACACAATTTTATCCCATATGAAAGCATCATATCTGTGACAGGATCAGGTGCCACAATATCTGTAACTCCAGAACAGGGACCTGATGGAATCAATGTGCAGATTATGGGAACCGGATTTGATGGTAGTGAAACTGTTTCCATTTACTTCGGAGGTCCTTCTGTTGACACAACAACATCAGCTAGTAGTGGATCATTTACAATCCCTACATTCGCAGTTCCAGCAGGTGATGACGGCCCGTTGAACGTGTACGCATTAGGACAAACCTCAGGTCGAGCCGCGTTAACACTCTTTAGACGACTTCCTGACACTCCATTACCAGATCCATATCTCTATTGTCAATGGGATTCTAGTACATGGCACCTGAATCCAGCAGGTGGAGACCCTAGATGGAATAATCCAGTTATTCAATTATATGACCAAGCCACAATGAACCCTGTTGCTTCAAACGATTTAGAAATTGGTCATTTGTACGTAATCGAAGCAACAATTCATAACGACGCGACAGTAGATGCAGTAGATACGAGTGTCACTTTTGAGTGGGCATTCTGGGGTGCAGGACAAAAGACTTGGCATCTTATTGAAACTGATGTAGTGACAGTTCCTGCTGGTAGTCAAGTCTCTACTGATGCCGAGTGGACTCCATCTGTTACAGGGCATACTTGTCTAATGATTTCAATAACACATGCTACTGATTCAGATCTCGATAATAACAAAGGCCAAGAAAACACACATGTTCATCCTGTTAGTTCACCTGGAGAGGTTAACTTCATGGTCGAAAACCCGTCCGGAGCTGTAGGCACACCTTTCTTGTCTGTTAGGCAGGTCGGAAATCCGAACTTTACTATATGGGAAAATACGATCGGGAGAGAAACTCAAATTCTAGGTCCTGGTGCGAATCAGACTGTAACTCTTGGTTTCAATGCGCCAGACATTGCAACAGTGGGAGAATTTCGAGAAGTTGTCGTTGATGTATTTCTGTATGATGTGCTCATTGGAGGAATAGAAGTAGTCATAGAAAAAGTAGAACCGACGGTAATAACGAATACATCAACAACTACGACCACAACTACAACAAATACTAGTTTAACCACATCAACTGTACCAAATGGATCTACAAGCACATCGACCATGTCAACAACAATAACAAATACTTCACCTACTACGCCAGAACCTACTACACCAGATTGGACACTAGTAATCATAGTTGGAGTCGTATTCTTTGCCGTCGTGGTTATTGCTGTTGTCTTACTTCGAAGGAGATGAGCTGAAAACGGATAGTAACTGTCAAGAATCTCTTTAGGGGGCTCAGATGAGACCCCTATCATCTTTTTTTCAAGCCTATAACCGATTCGTTATATAAGAAACAGGCAATTATTGCAGACGTCTTTTTATGGAGACTAAGATACGTAGGCACAGGTAGTGAAGATGTTGCAAGTTTACAATACACTGTCTAGGAATAAAGAGGAATTTCAACCACTTGAAGGAAACCATGTTAGAATGTATGTCTGTGGTCCGACAGTGTATGACTATCCACATATTGGAAATGCTCGATCATTTTCAGTATTTGACACAATCCGAAGATATCTGGAATATAAAGGGTATCGCGTCACCTACATCACAAACTTCACTGATATTGATGACAAAATGATAACCCGAGCAAATGAGCAAGGAATATCTGTATCAGAATTAGCAGCACGATTTATTGTGGAATACAATATTATCGCAGAGCAACTAAATCTGAAACCAGCTACAGTAAATCCCAGAGCGACAGAACATATCGATGATATCATAGAAATGGTGGAATTGATTGTAAAGAATGGCAAGGGATATGCTGTTGAGGGGGATGTCTATTTTGATGTCAGTGAATGGAAAGATTATGGAGCTCTATCTAAAATTCAAGCAGATGAACTCTCAGCTGGTGCGAGAGTAGACGTGGATGATAAGAAACAAGATCCAAGAGATTTCGCACTATGGAAAGCAGAGAAACCTGGTGAACCATCATGGGACTCTCCATGGGGTAAGGGACGCCCAGGATGGCACGCTGAATGCTCAGTTATGGGCAAAGCATACCTTGACCTGCCTTTCGATATACATGGTGGAGGACAAGACCTAATCTTTCCCCATCATGAAAATGAAATTGCGCAGTCCTCGGCGGCTTACAATGTTGATACTCCTGTGAAGTATTGGATGCATAATGGTTTCCTCACAATCGATGCAGACAAGATGTCGAAATCAGAAGGGAACTTCTTTACAGCACGGGAAGTTTTGGACAATTATGATCATCAAGCAGTAAGATTGTATCTTGTTTCGGGGCAATATAGGCAGCCGCTTGACTACAATCAAAAGGCGTTGGAACAAGCTTTGCAATCATTAAATCGAATTCGCAATGTAGCTGACACTCTCAGAGGTAGAATCTCAATACTTGAGAAGAGCGGAGGACACCAATCAAAAGTCGACGATCAAATTGCTGATGCGATAAGAAAAGTGCGTGAAGGATTTGAACGGGAAATGGATGATGATTTCAATACTCCAGGAGCATTGGCAGAAATCTTTACTTTCGTTAAATCCATCAATACGTACACAGTTGATGTTGATGGGGCCGCAGTTTTACGCGAAGCTCTCTCAGTCCTCATTGAGATTGTTGGTATCCTTGGAATAGATTTGGTTTCAACTGGAAAGGATGAAACAGCAGGTGATATGGGCACTCTCAAGGCAATCATTGAACTTATGCTTGAGCTTAGAGAGGATGCCAGAGTTAACAAAGATTGGTCAACAGCAGATAAAATTAGAGACCGTCTTAGTGAGCTAGGAATTTCCATAGCTGATTCAAAAGATGGGCCAACATGGAAGATGAGTTAGCCAGACCAAACCATGCAAATAAAATCAAGACCTCGCTGAGGTCACTGGAGAATCAATATTTGGTTCTCCAGTTTCAAACCTTGTTCTCAATCTAGTAAAACATATCTGGAGTCATTCCTTTATTAATATGGGTTAATTAAGTGGATGAATCAGAGTATTTCATGAATTGGCAGAAAAAGAGAGAAAGGTATTTCCTCCTTTTATCGATTATTGCTGTTTCATTATTTGTAGCTACTCCAATCCTATTCTTCATATATTCACTAAACAATTTGGTTTCTTCATTTTCAATAATTATTTTAATCTCAACATATCTTATGATTAGTGTTTGTGTAGTAATAGTAGCTGGATATCTCGTTGTAAATAAACCGATTAATGAAATTGTTTGATAGACCTAAAGCATTTCAAAGAATATTGCATAATTCTAAATTCATGATTTTTCTCTAAACAAAATTATCTGGGATTCAAGTGCACATAAAACTCACACCTTCATTGATCTCGGAGTAGGAGTCAGCTGTAAAGAATATCCAAGGCAAACTATCTATGATCCATATGGCGTAACCCAATATTTCTACAAATATTACGTTCAATACGTGAAGATAAGAGTTGAACTCTGTCCGAGCGGAGGGTAGCCATTTGTATCTGAATCAATCGGACAATAGCTTACTGTCCACGCTGCAGGTGAATCAGTAGATGATGGAGCATATTATGCATGTCCTGAGACAAATCAAATACAGCAGGATGCAGCGATAATGGTTGTGTCACTTGTAGTAGGGGCAGCTATTGGTGGATTAATTGCAGGATATGCTACGGCTGCATTAAGTACCTCAATCATTCAAGGTATTTCAGTGGCAGTAGGTAAGGCTACAGGAACCGGTACAATGATAGCATTAGACTGTGTAACTCAGGACTGGGCGTACAACGACATTAAGGCAACAGGAGATCTTGACTACTTCTCACAAATTGTATGGGACCACAATTGGGGAGGATTCACACCTTACTACAAATTCACAAGAAATGTAGGAGCTTCAATAATTCTACAATGGACTCGTCCAGATACTGCGACAAACGCATATCTCAAGGTGTATATCGAAGTTGGATATGGCACAATGAGACAGATTACATCATTAATCGGATTCCACACCGTGTCTACTTTCAGTAGAACAATGTACATCTATGCTTAAACCATCAGGAAGATGTAGAATGTTCTACATCTTCAACTTTTTTTATCGAAGCAATATAGTAGATTCGATCTCAATGCTGCTGATGCTTAACATTGACTAATAGACCAGCGTCTGGTAGGATATAGATTCTCGGATTATCTTTACCCATTTCCGTTCTATAGCGATTAACTAGTTCTCTAAGAATGCGTTGGCTATCTTGTGGGGATGATGGATTGATTCCTTCCATGCGATAGATCGTGCTCAATTCATCTGGATCATACTCCGTAACAACCTTGATGTTTCGCTCTTCAACATCCAAGAGTATTCTGAAAAGGTCAGGTGGTTTTTGATTTCCAATCTTGAATGTCTTTTCAGAACAATATGTTTCTATCGCAAACCGAAGAGCATCCTTCACAGAGAGATTTTTAGCAGCATGCATTGCTTCTGCATATCCATCACTACCAATGCCATCCTGACAAGGTGCGAGTAGAACAATCCACCCTTTCTTATCATGTCTTACAGCATTCCATGCAGCATGTATTCCCTTTCCAGCTTGATAGAGATTAAGTCCAAGTTCACCTACTGACACAAACACAATATCAGCTCCATGTTCAACATCAACAACACGGAGGTTCCGCAAAGGAGCTGCAGCAGCCTTGTGACATTCAATAAGGTCTCCTGCCTGTATATACACAATCTCACCATTATCAACGATTGTGTCGATACAGAACATGGGTATGAATTTCTTGCATTCTGTTGCAATCTCAATCATGTCCTGAATGACTTCATTTCCATCTGTGTTACCTAATCGGCAACCTGGTTTAAAGCCAAGTTCTAAATCAAACATCCTTGGATGATTAATGCGTATGGTTTCACGTCCTGCTACTCCTGGACAGAATAACTTTACAGTGCCGGCCTGTCCTGCAAAATAATGATACTCTGAATCACTCAGTACAATGACCATACTTGAGTCAATGACACGTTCATCTATGTAGATAGGGGTTCCTCGTGTAGTAGAGCCGAGATGCCGATTTCCAGAGTCGCAATCATGAATCAGAACATTATCTTTCCATTCCATGTAGAGTTCTAATCCAAGTATCCGGTTCTGTATCTGTTCAGGTGATGGTTGTTTATGAGATCCGCTAGCAATAATGATTGCAATATCATCCCGAGCTACATTGTTTTCAAGGAGACGCATCAAGACATGTGGAAGAAGTTCACGGGTATGAATGTTCGGTCGCGTGTTATCATCAACGATGATCATAATCTTCTTTCTGGATTGATATGAGTCAGCTACCAGATTATCGAAGGGTTTAGTCCCAATTGGGTTTGCCATGACATCATTGAATTTTTTCTTGAAGTCATCAAAATCAGGAATGTACTCTTCAATTTCCAAAACTCTTGCATCACTTATCTCATTCGGAATGAATTCATCCACGGTGAAACTACCATATTTGATTGGTGTCTTATGAAAACTCATCAGAATCCCTAAACGGACATTCGTGAAATCAATATGTAATCGTTGTGGTAAGGAATCATGGATTTGCTACCAACTCATTTCTTTGTTTTATATATGACCAATCAATAAAAGTTATAAGTCGAATTTAGGCTCGTCTAACTTAGACGAAACTAACTTGTGGTAAAATAAACCTCAGGAAATGCCTTTCGGTGGGAACTCTATGACCAGTTCGAATACTGAACCAACAAAGGATATTGACTCCAAAAATCTGACAAGTATGAGAGCCGGTGCATATTGTATCCTTATTGGCATTGATTCCTCGACATCAAGAAGAGGACATAGACATCGACCTCCATGGCATGGTCGAAAGAAAGGACCAATGAAGATGGGACGATTTGGTCAAAAGATGAGATATGGTATGATTATGTCTAGACTTCTTGATTTAGGGCTAACAAAGGGGTGTGTATTTCAAGTCATTCAATCAGCACAACGAGGACCAGTGCTTCTGCAAGTGAGAGGAACTCGCATAGCTTTGGGACATGGGCTAGCAAGCAAAGTTCTCGTCAGGGAGGTGCCTTCGCCAATATGAAAATTCGAGTTGCCCTAATCGGGAATCCAAATGTTGGTAAGTCGGTAATTTTCAACAATCTAACAGGTTCGAAACAACACACAGGAAACTGGCCTGGCAAGACTGTTGAGAAGAAATCAGGATATTATACATACAAGGACTGTGAATTCGAAGTCATAGATCTGCCAGGTGTTTACAGTCTAAGTGCGATGTCTGAGGACGAAGAAGTTGCTAGGCATTACCTTATTGACCATCGTCCAGATGTGGTTGTAGATATTCTTAATGCATCGCAGTTAGAGAGAAACCTCTATCTTACCCTCCTTCTCATTGAATTTCAGGTCAACCTTGTTATTGCTCTGAACATGTATGATGTGGTTGAAGCACGAGGGGACAAAATAGACATTGATGCTCTGTCTAGTCATCTTGGTGCACCCATAGTAAAGACATCAGCCACAAAAAAAGAGGGGATGGATGAACTTAAGGAAGCCATTCTAAAAGCTGTTCCAAAGGGTCTAATCTGTGATATTGAGGATTATGCAACAGAACATCTTCCTGGAGACCTTAATGGTGAAGATCATCTTCATTACCACCCGAGACATCATCATCATGGTCAATATGAAAAGATAAAACCACCTGCAATCAAGTATAGTAAAGACATTGAATTTCGACTCAAGCAAATAGTTGAACTCGTAAAGGAAGACAAGGAGTTGTTTGAAAATTACCCTCCGCGTTGGCTTGCTCTGCGTTTATTTGAAAAGGATGAATCAATCCTTCAAATGATTCGCGATCCAAACCTGCGAGAACGAATAGTGGAGGTAACAAGATGAATCTCCCTGAAGAGTCATTGGATTTTGATGACGAGGACGATATTGATGAGGACGGAATAATCGATTCACAAATTCTACTCGCAGATGAGCGGTACGAAATAATTGGGTCCATTCTTTGTGATGTTTATGAACCAGGAGAGAAAAAATGGCTTCTTAGTGACATGTTAGATACAGTTCTTCTTCATCGATATCTAGGATTACCTATATTTTTAATCACGATTTGGGCGATGTTTCATTTTACATTTGAAGCGTCACGTGTTTTCATGTCTATGATTGAAGCTTCTTTCGATTGGATCAGTGTCTATACTCAGCAAATACCAATAGAGTGGCTTGCATCTCTGATAACCGATGGTCTCATTGGAGGTGTAGGGTTCATCATTGTTTTCCTACCCCCAATTCTATTCATGTATATAGCAATCTCCATTCTTGAGGACACAGGATATCTCGCAAGAGCTGCTTTTGTAATGGATAAAGTTATGATGAAGATGGGGCTTCATGGAAGATCCTTCATTCCTCTATTACTCGGATTCGGATGTAGTGTACCCGCAATAATGGCAGCAAGAACTGTTGATGGCGAATCAAATAGACTCACGACCATACTGGTCACCCCTTTAATGTCTTGTGCCGCCAGACTACCTGTATATGTCCTAATAGCTGGAGTGTTCTTCCCTGAATTGGCAGGAACAGTGATCTTCCTGATGTACATTCTAGGTATTTTTATGGCAGTAGTTGTTGCACTTCTACTAAAGAAACTAGTATTTAGAGGTGAATCATCGCCTCTCTTAATGGAACTTCCAATGTATCAAAGACCTACAATACATGGAACATTCAGACATGCATGGGAAAGAGGTGTATTATTCCTCAAGAAAGCAGGTAGCTATCTTCTTATTGGAGCACTAATTCTTTGGTTCATCTCTAACTGGGGACTTTCTGGTTATGTTAATGGTGACGTAAATTCATCATTTGTTGCCATAATTGGACAGAGTTTACAGCCAATATTTGCACCACTGGGTTTTAGCTGGGAGATAGTTGCAGCTTTAGTCTTCGGATTACTTGCAAAAGAAATTGTAGTTGAATCCCTAGGAATCATATTAGCACCAGCAGGAGTTGGAATCGAAGTAGCACTACAAGGTCTGATTTCCCCACTATCTGCTTTCGCTCTGATGGTTTTTGTGCTTCTTTACACACCATGCATTGCAGCAGTAGCTACGGTGAAATCTGAAACAGGCTCATGGAAATGGACTGCTTTTTCAGTTGCCTATCAATTGATTCTAGCATATCTCATGGCCCTGAGTATTGTGGTAATCGGAACGCTATTATTAGGAGGACTAGTAGTATGAGCCAAGATGAGATTAATCCTAAATATCTCATGATTTTCACTAGTTTTGTAGGATTTTCATATTTGACTGCAGGGATTTTACAAATCATACTTGGATTTACGGATTTGATAATTCCATTCATCCCAAGTGATCCAATTGTTGGGATGATATTGGTATGCGTATCACTTGTTTTCACCATTGGTGCCGTTCATTATAGAAGAAAGAAGAGAGACGCCTATGCGTTCATGATTGTTGGAATGATACTTGCTGGGATAATTTTTGTACTCCATATCATTACGATTCTTACTAATGGATTAGGGTGGGTTTTACAATTGGAGGACTTCGTTACATGGAATATTCAAAGTGAAGTTGTACCTGCAATCTGGCTATTCCCAATCTATGCGCTGATTCTTAGAGTGATGAATAAGGATGGAAGTTCATTATTTGATTTGAAACTAATACCGGGAGGAGAAAAGAATTGATAAAGCAGGTGTTACATCTAATGATTAATGAAGGAATTGTCACGAAGAAGCAGATGGCACAATCACTTGGAATTGAGGAGGAAACACTTGACGATATACTCCAATTGTTAGTATCTCGTGGAATGCTTCGTGTGAATGATTGTAAACAAATCGATTCAACACTCTGCTCGTCTTGTGCCTATAGCGAAGGATGCAGTCCTGAAGCATCAACAAGAATGGAATACTTTGTCACTGAGAAAGGAAGGAGGTATGCAGCACAGTGAAATCGGATAGCCAAATACAGACAGAACTGAGCAAGTCTCTTGAAGAATACCTGAAGATCGCACATGAATTAGAAACTGAAACCGGAGCAGCCGCAGCCTCAGATATCGCAGATCGCCTAGGAGTCAAAGCACCGAGTGTAACATCTGCATTAAAGAGATTGAGAAACCTAGGTCTGATAGAATATGAACCATACAGCAACGTCACCTTGACAGATGAAGGAAGATTGAAAGCTAATGAACTCGCTCTAAGAAAACGGATTCTAGTTGAGTTCTTAACACTCATCAATGTTGACAAAGAGATTGCATCAGAAGATGCATGTGAAATCGAACATATCCTCAATCAGAAGACTATTCAGAAACTTATGCGTTTCGTGGTTTTTCTGCAGACGAATCAAAACGCTATCAAAATGATGGAGAAATTCAGACAGGGCACATAGAGATAACCACTTTGATCATTATACCTGAATGAAAATCCCAACTCGCTTCCAAGGTGTCTATATGGTTTTTAACGATAAAATTCCAAATCACCCGCGGAAATATATGAGACGATGAACATGATAAATTTGTAATATATTATAACCAGGAGGTCATTATTTGATTATCAATCCATTAGGTACAGATTTAGAGACTTTGTGGGATTTAGTAGCAGCTTTCATCTCTATTATTGCAGTGATGATGGTCGTGCTGATCAACGGTGCTATCCAAAAGAAAGGAATTCTTTCAACGGATGTAACAAGAAAGATTGTACATATATTCGCAGGACCTGTTTTTCTTGTAACTTGGTTACTATATAGCGGCGGACTGTTTAGCCGCTTCATAGCAATGATAGTGCCAATACTATTTGTACTACTATTTGTGGGAATTGGAACAGGAAAAGTAGAGAATGAAGCTTTTGTAGCATCAATGTCACGTTCAGGTAATCCAGCAGAACTTTTGAAAGGTACACTATACTATGCAATCTGGATTGTGATTATCACTATCGTTTGGTTCTATGTCCCTGCAGGTAACCTAGCAGGAGCGAATCCTATGGCATTTGTAATCATAGGATGCATTGCTGGTGGAGATGGACTCGCAGACGTAATTGGACGCAAGTTCGGGGGTGACAGGAAATTTGGAATTGGCGGAGCTGAGAAGACGATAGTAGGTTCAGTAGGAATGTTCATCGGAGCATTTCTTTTTAGCTCCATATTAGTATTCATTTTCTCATTGGAGGTACCATTTGATTTGATAGCACTTCTAATCCCAATTCTTATCATTAGCTTTTTTGTCACTATTGTAGAAGCACTATCACCACCAAATCTCGACAACTGGACTATTCCAATCACTGTTATTGTATTAGTAGTTCTCCTAAGCTCAATTGGCTTGTGGCCATATTCACTTACAACATTCTAGACAGGTGACATAATGTTGACAAAGGATCTCACAATCCTCAAACTGGGTGGTTCTCTGCTTACAGATAAGACTAAACCCTATTCACTTCGTGAAGATATACTTAAACAAGTTACTCACGAGATTAAGGAGTGTATCGAAATAGGGCTCCTCGATTCGATGATAATTCTTCATGGTGTGGGATCCTTTGGTCATCCCCCAGTCTTAGAATACAAATTACATCGTGGATTCAGTGGCCCTGAGCAGCTCAGTCCCTTATCTAAGACACAGCAGATTGTTAATAGGTTTAGACTTCAGTTGGTCGAAGCATTCCATGAAGCTAATGTACCTATTATCCTGATGCATCCATCCTCAATTATCGTATCTAAGAAGATGAAAATGACCAATTTTTTCCTAGAATCATTGAAGGGATTCATGAAACTTGGCATGACTCCTTTACTAGGTGGAGATCTTCTCTATGATACAGTAATGGGATTCAGTGTCGGAAGTGCTGATCAGCTAGCATCAATTTTAGCGGATCAATTGGGGGCAAATCGGTTGATATTTGCAACAGATGTGGATGGTGTGTACAATGGAGACCCCAAGGTAGATTCTAATGCTGAATTAATTTCTGAAATCAATTTGGACAATATAGAAGAAGTCATGCAGAAAATGGGGCAAGCTGGTCAAGTTGATGCTAGTGGAGCCATGAAAGGTAAGTTGGTATCATTGCTTCATATCAAGGAGAAGATTAAGAGAGGTCTCAAAGTGTCCATCATCTCGATGCTATCTGAAGGGAACCTAATATCTGCTCTGCAAGACAAAAATCCAAATTGTACAAAAATCGTAGCATAGAACGTTATACTCCTTAAGAAAGGTCTATATCATTTGAGTTCAAGGATTAGATAGGTATATTGTATTGAGTGGAAATGTTCAGGATTCTAAGTTCTACGAAAAGAGATACCATCTTGAGGAAAGAGAACGGAGACGTCGATTGGTATGTAATGGTGTGTTTATTGCATTTACTCTGGTTCTGGCAATCGGATTTGCACAATCACTTTTTGTTGAGGCTATAAGTGGCTATCAGGTTTATCTGATATTGATACCATATGCGTTTCTCTCAGCAGGATCATTCATAGCTTGGATTCTGTACCACATCTACTCACGTCGTGTCCTTCGTGGTCTTAGAGATAGCTGATACTCATCGAGGTATTGCATTATTGTTTCCGTCGTAATAAGACAATGATCACAATTGCGATGACACAAATTCCAATACCAATTATCACAAAACTCAGTCCGTAATCTTCAGGGCCACTTACCTCACCATTAAGAATAGCACCAGCTTCATACCAAGAATCAGCAATCATCATGAGATGAGAGGAAATCTCTTCAATATCATTCGTATAATCTTGAAGGATTGAAGACAAATCATCAGATGTTTGATAATCCTCAGCGATAGCACTGAATGTGTCTAACAATAGGGAACTATGTCCGAGAGGATTCATTACATCAATCAGAGAACTATTGTGACTAAGAGATTCAAAATGTGGTATTGCTTCCTCACATTTCGATAAAAATAAGCTGAGATCAATGTTTGGTAAAAGATTAGGTAGAGCCCTTATACTAACCTTATATGCTAGATATTGTAGGGTAATCATTGACTCTAGTCCAACAGCTAAAGAATAGAGAACAATGGTTTGGTTTTCTTTACCATCAAATTCTTGAATATAGGCGTGGATACCAATGGTTGTCAAATCAAGACTTAATCCTCTGAATGCCTTCTCTCCTACACTTAAGTAATAGAAGCTATCTGTTCCTTGAAAGTATGAAGAGCGATTTCCAAGTAACCTATCCACAAGATAGCTACCGAGCTCTTTATCGAAATTATTCGTAGGAGTATCATTTGGTATGAAAGACTCGGTCCAATACCCTAATGCAGCCCAAGCAAGACTAAAGCGATTATATGAAATTGTATATTCATATCTACCGTCCTCAGGATATCCATAATTATCACCCAAAGCCCCCACTCCTGGGTCAAGCACGTAGACTTCATGGTTGAGGTCGTCATATCCTGTAATGACAATCATATGAGCTGAACCTGTGTTGGTGCTACGAATATCATAAATTCTTGTAAACTCATAATCTTCAGGAGGAAGGTAATACGGGTCTACAGCAACAACCAAAGGATAACCCGCATCGATAATACTTCTCATGATATTGAACGCATCAATTTCTGATTCTATATGGACAAAATCTTGACCACTCATATACACTTGATGCGCAACTGTTGAAGCTATTTCGTGATATCCATCTGCATATAATCTATGACTAAGTCCATAAAGTTCACAAACTTTGGAAGCAGAAAGGAATTGATCGTAGAAAGGGCCAGGCTTGAAAAACATTATTCTATCAGATCGAACATAGAAGGCAGATAGACCAAGCCCCGAAGCTGCGAGAAATTCATGTAGTGAAATGTCAATTCCAGCATATTGTAAAGCCATAGTTGCAGCTGCT
>CAYWJO010000019.1:0-56401 GCA_964458565.1 uncultured archaeon
GCATCCATTACAGGATCCGACATTTTTCATTTCACCCGTCAAAAACTCGGTTTACTGTGATGATGTGCGTATCACCCCATAAAAACAAATCCTTGACGGAATTGATTATCCCTTGAACAGAAATATAACCCTCCTTTGTAGTGATTAGCATATGCAGGACCAACTGGTATGGGAAAACGGAACTGGAATTGTTCTAAAAGTGATAGTAAGGCCAAGTTCGAAGGAGAGAGAGCTTTTCGCATCATTTTCCGAAACGGAGATCCTCATAAACCTGAATTCCCCAGCCAGAGGTGGTAAGGCAAATACAGAGCTTGTAAAGAGACTTTCAAAATTATTGGGAGTTTCATCATCAGATGTATCAATCATTTCAGGTCATCGTGGTAGAGATAAGACAATTCATATTTCGGGAGTGACGAAGGATCACCTTATACATGTCATATCACAAACTCACAAACGCTAAATACTGATGAAAGCTTTGCACATGGAACTACTATCAAGGAGACCATAGAATGCCAGCCAAGCTGCCTTCAGACAGAGCGTTATTAGTTGGTTTATATGTCGGGGGTGTAGCATATGCATTTCTCTCTCTGTCTCACAGAGGATTTACGAGTGTCCCAGATTTAATTGCACTTCTGATTGAACTGATTCTTCTTATTGGAAGTTTCATGCCAAGTAGCTTGAACAAAAAGGAATTAGGCGCCTTAGGTCTTATTATAATTGTATATCTCCTGCTATCTTTACTGCTGGGAGCTTTGCTCACGTCGCTTGATACTGTTGTCATGGCTGCATCTGGTATAGCTATCTTCAGCTTCATTATGTCAAATCCAAAATTCCCATTAACTAGAAGAGCCATGGCTACAGGAGTTGTAGTTGGAATTGTTTTTACATTCCTCGGAATCTATCTTACACTCAAGGTAGGAGTCATGCTGGCAATTGGAGCAGAACTGCTTGGGTTTCTGATTCTGAGCACTCAGGGTAGATATACACCTGAAGAAAATACGATTGTAGTGGCAATTGCGAACGGATCTGCAATGATCACAGTAGGAGTTCTGAATATATTCCCCGCAATTGCAATATTTGTACCCAAAATTGATCCTGTCAATGGCCCGGCTTATGTGAACCAACTCATAACGATTCCATTCATTGCTTTCATGATCCTCATGACAGGCGTCTTTGGCTTCGTTATTCTGATACCCTTTAGAGACCGTTTTGATAATGCACCATGGCCTCAAGTTGCGCCTCAGGCTGAGACAATAAAATCAATGGCTGCAGAGAGCCATGTCAGGAAACCAATCTTGATGGGATTGGCAGCATCAGGTGCTTGGACAGCAGCAAGAGAAATTGGCTCAATAGCAACTGGAAATAGCATGGATACATTTCCACATGCGGTCGTACCAGCATTTCCCGATTGGATTGGAATAAGCAATTCGCCATTAATGGCTAGTATTGGTTTTTTCATGGGATGGAAACGCGTAATTGTCATTTTTATTGGAAGTTTGACTTCTGTTTTGCTTTGGGTAGTTCTTGAGGCAGCTGATTTCACACTCATGTTCAGTGATCATCTCCACAGACCAGAAGTGCTCTATCTAGCCTTGGGAGTATTTGCATCGGTTTTACTTGGAGATTTCTTGAAGAGAGAGGTTTCTGAAGGGGAAGCTGAAATCGAGCCTGAGGATAGACCTGATCAAGAACCAGAAGAGATGCCAGAAAGGAGGATATCAATTAGATGGATGCAAATTGCATTCGTTGATTTCAAGGAAGAAGTTATGGAGATGGTGGATAACCCACGTGAATATTTGCGAAGTAGAAGGGGGCAGTTGCCTGTATGGGTAGCAATCGTGTCTATGATTATCTTCATGGGTGTTGGTTTGATATTCTTCTCGTTCTTTACTCCGTTTCCAGGCATTCAGATTGACTGGTTATTATTCATCATAGGCTCGCCTTTAGCACTGGTTTCTGCATATTTCACGGCAGTCGCAGTAAGTGAAACCGGGATGCTGGCGGGATTCATTTCAGATATTGTTGCAGTACCGGCAATAGTCGTCTTTCGAGTCACATTCCAAGTCATCTCAACATTCATGGCATTACTCTCAGGATTACAGAATGCAGCCTTGGCAGCCTTAGTTCATCTTAAACTTGGACAGGCAACAAATGTCCGTGGTCGGGATATCATCAAAGCGATAGTCATAGGAATCTTCCTTGCAACTACGATTGGATCCCTGATTACGTTCATGATTTTCGTTACGTATGGTTTTGGTGGATCGGACTTTCCAAGTCCAACAGCTCAACTCTTTGGATTTCTTGTAGTTAGTTTGTCAGGACTGACTGAGTTCAAATTACCAGGAATGGGCGATGGATTAGTAATCCCAATAATTGGGGAAATTGTGTTTCCAATCAACTTCATCTATCTGATATCATTAGGCGTTGTTGGAGGACTGGCAGGACGCCATCTTCTTAGAAGAGGTCTGAGTCCGATTAGTCTTGCAGTTGGACTCTTGATTCCACCTGCAACATCAGTTGCAATGTTAGTAGGAGGTTTCCTTCACTACAGGTTCAAGAAGAGAGAGGAATTGGTACCCAAAGCTGATAGGTTGTCATTGCAAACTGTTAGAAATGACCAAAGGAAGACTGGCCGGATTCTTAGTGGTGCAGTGTCTGGAGAGGCAATTGTAACCGTGATATTTGTACTCTGGAATGCAATCCTTTTCTTTGCACCCTAGAAAGAGTCCACGTAATCAGGTTTACCTTTTGCAATTCTAAATAGATCTTGCGTAATTTGAGAGGGACGGGAAAAGTAAAAGGCGGACCCTGGATAAGCAAGCAATCCTATAGCTCCAGACGCTATTCCATCGAGGTCACCATGGCGGACAATAACCGAATTCATGATTCAACCTCTAGGAGATTCTTCTTCTTCTTTATATGTTTCTTCAAGAGCTCTGTCCCACTCATCCTTACCCTCTTCTACGACTTCACCTTTCCTTGCACGCTCTTTGTTTCGACGCGCTTTTTCTGCCTCTTTACGTAATCTTTCACGCTCTTTTTCACGTTTCGCCTTCTCTCTGCGTTGTTTTCTAGTGATAGCCTCTTCTTCATCCTGTTGTGAAAACCATCCAATTAGAGCAGCAATGAATGGAAAGAGGAGGACCACAGGTACAACAAATAGCAGTATCAACTCTGGTTGAGTAATTGCTACACTATTTTCTACACCAGGAGGTAGATTCAAGGCATCTAAGATGAATTGTGGGGAAAGTAAGAAGAATGAAACTGCTATGACAGCAAGGAATCTGAATGCAGATCCCATTACTGTAGAACCGATGACATAGTAACTGGAAGGTGCCGCAGCTTTTGCTGTAAGCTCATCCCGAGCCGCAGGGTCAGAAGCAAGAAGCTCATCTACGAAGTGTTGGAGTCTTCTAACATCACTAACAGCATCAAGATTTTCAAGGGCATCTTTGTCACCGATGACTTTTCGTTCCATAGCCTCTCTAAGAAATGAGAAGGCAGTTGCTCCGGAGGATCTGCTCATACCTGTAAGACTGACTCGTTCACCACGTTCAATCGCATCTTGTTTTCTTGTTGCTTGTCTTAAAGCAAGAAGTTGCTTCTTGAGGGTTTCCTCCCGATCTTCAATGGGCTTCCCAACGGACGAACTATAGATCATCTGATATCCCACCTCAAGATAGGCAAAAGAAACCAGTGCTAGAATCTGGATCGAGCTTGTAAGGAAGGTTACGAAATCACTTGGATAAGCAGTGATGTGAAAATTACCAATATGACGATATGCGGCGACGATTAGGATTGATTGTATTGCTAAGAAGGAACCACCGACATATTTGTGCTCCATTCGATACAGAGATTGAAGAAACAATGCTATTCCAACACCAGCGCCTAAAAAGTAGAGAAACACAAACGTTGTATCCCATAAATCTGCAATGATTGCATTGAAATTCACTGCAAAATGTTGAAAGACCTCTTCTGCTGTTTCAAGGGGTCCACTCACGCCGTAGGGTTGCATGTACCACATTTTCAGTATCAGAGTATTATAGAGACCTACAACTAATGTCTGGGGGGCACCTCCACCAACAATCAATGAGAATCCTGTCATCACAACTAGAGAAATGAAGAATACGAGGAATGATAACAAACGAAATACAGTGACAATAAAGACGTAAGGCGCATCCCAACTCCAGTAACCTTGTAACGTGGAATATACGAGGTAGCACATGTAAGCGAATGCAAGAGTAGAGAGAATGCGGAGTATCCAGGTGACAACCTTCAAAACATAGCAACCCCCTTTCGCTTCGCTAACTCGTACTGCTTGATAATTGTTGGTAGAAAGTCTTCAGGTCCGACATTCACAACTTCTATTCCAAAACGGGATAGTGCTCGCGCAATCTTTGCTCTTCGTTCCCATAACTCCTCAGAAACCGCCTCAGCAAGAACTTTCTCAACAGGTCCAAATTGACCGACAGGTACCTCGAACCAGGGTCCGAATGGGCTGATGACCATAGCTTTGTGTCCATTTGCAACTATTGTCTTCATAGCATTAAGTAATGGTGCAGGACTTTCCTCTAAGTCAGTCAACCAGATAATCAGTGAGCGTTTTCTTGTCTGGAGGACAACATACTCTACAGCAGACTCATAATCACTCCAACCACGTGGTTCGGCCATTGATAATGCTTCTAAAACATCATACATATGATTAGGACCACTTTTAGGTGGAACGTAACCATGGACGCGATCTGAAAAGACACATGTGCCAACTAAATCCTTTCTCTCAAGTCCAAGGTGTGTTAATAGAACTGCTGCACGAATAGCATATTCGAGTTTCGTATTCTCGGGATAACCATTTCCCATGGATCCACTAGCATCAACCATGCAGATGACTTGGATGTTTTTCTCCATCTCATACTGACGAATAATCAAGTCGCCTCTTTTTGCGCTACTTTTCCAATCGATAGATCTGAAGGAATCCCCTGGCACATAGGCTCTGAAACCTGTGAAATCGGTTCCCATTCCTACAACCTTAGTACGATGGGCACCAAACATCAAACCAAGTTGACGCTGCTTTCCAAGTGCTTCCATTCTACGTACATCTTTGTAAGTGGGATAGACAAGAATCTCAGTCGGTGCTTGCAGTGTTCGTATATAGTAATGAAGACCAAGTCTGTCACGAAGAATGACTTCTGTTGGTCCCAAAAAGTATCTCCCACGCATTCGCGCTTGGAGGATGTAGGAGAATGTAACACTGCTACCCGGTTCGATTCGGGATGCAATGAAATTCTCACCTATTGCTAGAATCCAAGTTTCGGGATATTGATCATGACACTCAATAAAGTCGAAATGTCTGCGCGAGGTGTTACGCAGAGTTACCCGAACACGTAGGAAGTCTCCTGAGAAGACCTTCGCTTTGTCCACGGTTCTATGGACTTCAATACCAGAAATATTTGCCGTCATTGCGAAGAGAGGGAGAGATACAACTACCCCTACTAGTAGATATACACCCAGCATAAGGCAATAGAGATTGACAAAAGAAAATCCACTAGTGAGTAGGAGAATTCCAGAGAATACAACCACAAACCCTCTCTGTGTTATCACTGATATCTTCCTCTCTTTTTATATCATAATTATTTAGGACAGTCCACTTCACCTAGAATTTTTGTGACGACGCGTTCAACTGTAAGTCCTTCGAGTTCAGCCTCTGGTTTCAAAATCAGCCTGTGATTTAATGCTTGAACTGTGAGTTTACGAACATCTTCTGGAATCACATAATCACGCCCGTGCATAGTAGCCCGAGACTTTGAAGCATTCATCAAAACAAGAGACGCTCGAGGCGAACCGCCAAGTAGAATCTGGGGATCGTTTCGTGTCCTGATGATAATATCGCGGATGTAGTGAATGATATCCTCATCTAGAAACACACCTCTACAAGTCTGCTGCATTGCGACAAGTGTGTTTGGATCTGCTAGAACTCTGAGATCTTGAACCTCGCCGTGATGTTTCCTTCGTACAATTTCAGCCTCTTCACCACCAGTGGGATAATCAAGGATTAACCTGAACATAAATCGATCAAGCTGCGCCTCTGGAAGTGGATAGGTTCCTTCTTGTTCCACGGGATTTTGCGTCGCAATGATGAGAAATGGTTTGGGTAGTTTGCGGGTCACACCCTCAGTGGAAACTTGACGCTCCTCCATTACTTCGAGTAATGCACTTTGTGACTTCGGAGGACATCGATTAATCTCGTCAGCAAGAACCAGATTCGAAAAGACAGGGCCTTTCCTGAACCAGAATTCGCCGCTCTTTTGATTGAATACATTACTACCTAATAGGTCCGCAGGGAGTGTGTCAACAGTCAGCTGAATTCTTCTGAATTGACAGCCAAGAATGGACGCAAAGGTACGAGCCATATAGGTCTTTGCAAGACCAGGAACTCCTTCTAGAACGACATGCCCATCTGAGAGAAAAGCAATCAAGACATTTGCTAGAATATCACCTTTTCCAACAATTACCCTGTTACATTCTCGAATAATTTCTGATGACAAATCATGTACTTCAGAGATTGTCATAGATGGTATGGGTCCTCCGATTTCATTCCCGGTGGTTGTATCTATTGTCATGTTTTATTTTGCACCTCTTATTTTGGTCTCTCAACTAATTTTGATGTAATATTACGCATAAAGAAGAACAGCTCCATGAGCTCATTCTCCTTGATTTTCATCCCAAGTTTTTTCGATATCTCTTCAATACGGCTTATAGTTTCGAAGAATTCGCTCTCCTTCAAGTTCGAATCTTTATACTGCATCAGATTCCATACTTTTGTTGCATTATATTCCGACCACATGTTCTTTCTCATTAAATCGCGCCGTAATTTCCGATACAGCATTTTGACAACACGAGCATAGTTACCTTCTGTTCTGTAATATTGCAGCCTCTCTGAGAAGTAGGTCTGCCCTTTTCGCAGGAAGACATCTGAAACACTCTTCACTTCTGGCTTTTTCATATCAGGCAGGTATTTTTTGATGCCAATGGCCGTTATTATTGGATAAACCGGTGCAAGAAGTGGCTGTGTTGTCATCCAGAGAGCACGCGACAGAAAAATCCCATAAAAGAATTCAACAGAATTTAATGGTATCTCTAGAAGGTTTTCAGTGAACAGAAGAGGAGCTGATTCCTCATATCCATCAGTAAGCCATCTTATTACATTCGTTGCGAATCGCTCGTTATCACCCTTAAGGATCATATCGTTGTTGAAGATGCTTGGATCACTGATTGCAACAAGGCGTCCCTGAGAACGCGCAGCACCCTCAACAGCTGGAATCTCAAGAGCTCCAGCAATTGGTAATCTTCCAGCCCACTCACCTTCGTCTGGCACAGGATTTGAATCACTAATATTGGTTTCACACCATGATCGGATTGTTGTGAAAGCAATTCCGGAATATCCAAGCATACATCTCGGACTAAGAGTAGATGCCCAGTTTAAATGAAGCTCATCGACTCCCTGAGTCAGTGCACCCCCATCTACGGTGGGTCTGAAGTCTTTTATAACTGGAAGTTTGGGGCTTAAGGTGTATGAGTCCAAGTCAAGAAGAACTCCACCAGTGAATGAAAGAAATCCTTCAACACCTTCGGGGAAAGTAGTAGGAGCCCACGTGTTTAGTAACTGGTTCAGCCAGTAGAAGGATGAGTTTCCGGTACCAAAATCATCTGCTATCAATACACTTCCTCCGGCTTTCAGGTGGTCAAATATCGTAAGAACTGCATCAAAGGAGAAATCTCGAACAGGGCCAAGAATAACCAGAACTGCAGATCCATTGAATCGGTATAAAACACTCATTGAGGTTTGGATTGCATTGGTTTCATGACCTAGGTCTTCAGCCAGTATTCTGAAATCACTTGTGCCATTCCAATTCGTATTATAGATAGAAAAATCGTAGTTGTAGGGTTCATTATAGTTGAATACAGTAGCACCAACAAGAAAGCCAACTGGCACCCATGATAGGATGAACAAGATAATCTGTAAGGCTTCCTTCCAACCCATCTAACTCACCTTTCTATTCCATTTTAATACTTGCATCGATTCGTGGGTACAGGTCTGTGAATAGTCGAATTGCATATTCATAACGGTCGCGTGTCATCTCATGATTTGAAAATCTTGATTCTTCGTATGTTGTAACAAACATATCGACAGTCGCAGTATCGAGTGACATAACTTTGGTGACCCGTTCTAGGTATTCCCTAGCAGTCTCCGAATTCGAGCGTTCAGAGCCTATTTTCATACCGCACATCTGTTCAAATGTCCGATAAGCCAGAGTGATTGAAGCACTATATTTCCCTGCATCAGCAAGTTTCTTGATGTTGCGTAGCTTGCTGGGAATGTCTACACCGCTTGCCTTTACTGTACCCTGAAACATTCCTTTTACGAAGTAGAGATACAGAAGGACAACTATGATTGCTCCACTTAGAGCAACAAATGGGAGTACTGTTTCAAGTTGCATATTTTACCACCTGATGAAATGATTACCATAATTAACCGCTGTTACTACAGAAGCATTTGGTCGAATATATGTTGTATTGGTTGCTCTTCTTTTTCTGAATCTTGTAATAACTAAAGCTGCTACAACACCCTCAACACCAATAATCCCAATCCAGAAGAGCATAAGCATAAAATCCCAATCGGGAGGTGTAGTGACAACTATCTGAATTTCAAAATCTCCCAAGTGAACAGCACCAATATCTGAAAGCATAATAGCGCTTACTGAGAGCACACCTGTACCCGGACCCGAAGTGAATGGAAAGCGGGCGTCACCATTTGAGTCAGTTATAGCTGGACCTCTAATACCAGTGTTATTGACATCGATCGTAATTTCCCTACCAACGATTTGTTGCCCATTCTCATCTACAATCCTGCAAAAGATATCAAATGTAGTACTAGGAGATTCACTGGAAGGTCTTAGTGATGCCGCGATTCCATCTTCAAGGAAGATGTGTTTTTCGTTTGATTCAATAGATGTCGCAAGATAATTCCCACTACCTGTGAACTCTATACGAATCGTGTAGTTACCACTACTTGGGATGCCAACGGGTATTGTTAGTGAGATTGTCACTTGAAAACGATTCACAAAGAAAGGTTGCAAGAATTGGTCATATGAAGACCCTTCATGGACAAGATACAGATTCACAGAGATTCCAGTGAGGTCTCGACCTTGATCATCATCCACCTCTAAAACAACCTCCAAGGTTTCTCCGGCCATTATGTCCATTGATGTCAATGATACGATGGTCAAGGTTGGCTCAATTCCTATGGTAACTGTCCATGAGTCGTCATTCGAAACGATATCAAAATTTGGAGTGGCCATTCGCATTGTTATCGTATAGATGCCAGGTGTTGTATCTGTAGGAATGTCAAGCACAGCTGAATAAGTGCCATCTGTGCCTGTCGTTGCTGAAAGCGATACGGATACTCCATTTACGTATACGACAAGGATTGCATCAGGGACTAATCCATGAGCATCTTCGAGATAGCCACTGATTGTAAGAGAATCACCTCTTGCGAGTGTGAAGACTGTCTGCTCATCCATATAGATATCAACAAGGTACCAAATATCCAATGTCAGTGTAATGGAACGGTTTCCAGATAATACGGGATCTGTGTCATAGAATTGAGCATATAAGAAACAAGGCCCTTCGCCATGACGCCAAGGTATCTGGAAATTGAAAGAGAAAGCGCCACCTGCTGTTGTTGTCAGGGTAGCTATTATTGTGTATGTTGAATTCTGCCAAACAAGTGACACTTCATATCCAACAAGAGCACTCAAATCAAATCTTTGTAAAGTGCCACTAATTGAAAGGGTATCTCCCACATATCGAGTAGCATTATTCACATTGAGCGTGACTAACACTGGCACTTTCGAAATCTGAATTATAGTAGACTCCTCAGTAGCGTCGATAAAAACAGAACTCGGAGTACAATTGGCCCAGACCCTAGTAAATCCAAGAGTTGTTCCAGAGGAAACTGCGAATGAGTGGGAGAACCAACCAGATCCATCAGTCTGAACGATTATGATAAGTTCATCACCTGCAGTTCCACTGAGATGGTTCCACCATAACTCCACATCAACAAAAGCATACGGTGTTCCATTGCTTAATACTAATTGTCCAGATATTGTAAGAGTATCCGTGAGGTATACTGCAGCAGGAGTAACATCGTAGGAATTGATTGATAGGCCTAGTCTTGTGACCGTTATAATCAATGGTCCAGCTGATGCACCTTCAATCCAATTCACTCCCGAGAGATAATAGATGTCAATATCATGGTCACCAGTCATCCGCCAATCTTCAACTGTCCAATAGAAATAGAATGTACCATCAGAAAGGGTAGTGACATTGGTTTCATAGACGTTGTCGATAAAGACCATCACATCAACAGATGAAATGGGTACCCCTGATAGTGTATATTGCAGAGCGCCAAATATTGTGACTGTTTCCGTGGGATTCAGACTTGATACGTCTGAACCAAAGCCTGCAATCTCTGTAGCCCAAGGCCGTAGCGTTACATAAACAACGTCTGTTCTAGTATCATTAGCACCTGTGAAGAGATCGCCAGCAAATGTTGCAGATATTTCGATATTCCACTCAGTTGCACCTTCGAATCCGAAGTATAACCATTCTGCCCATCCAGATGAGTTTGTGTAAAGAGTTAGAATCTGTTGATCTGTTGTTCCATCATACCACCAAATGATGACCTCACCATTGTTGACTCCAGTTCCATCTTGGATGTAAAAGAGATGCACTTGGATGAAAATTGATTCGTTTAGATAAACTAGAGTTGGTATAGCATAGACATCAAGGTTCACTGAATACATCTGAGCTGTGACATCGAGGTTTCCAGAAACCGCATCAGCATAAAGCGAGCTTGTGCTAGTATTACATCGAAATGTATAGAGACCGACCATATCGGGTGGAACCGTAAAGTTGTACAAGTATTGGAAATTGCCCGAACTATCTGTGACGACAAAGTCAACAAACGACCACATACCTCCAGACCAGAGATAGATATTCACAGTGACCCCAGCTGCAGCTGGAAATCCTCCTTGATAGGTCACATTTCCTTGAATCAGGAGGCTTTGGTCCAGATAGACTGTAGTAGGCACAGAAGCATTGATCTCAAGCTGATACTGCTGCAAAGTTACCATTTCGGGTACCGATGTTGCATTATCCCACAATGGATTTGAATTGAGAAACTCAGCCCAAATGTTAACATCGTTAGGTGTATCACTAGTAGTGGATAGAATATAATAGATCTCGAAATATCCACTTCCATCAGTGAAATCTACAAAGATTGGAACAGGTATGGTTCCATTTTGCCAGTAGATTGTAATTGTCTGACCACCAACTCCAGCCATGTTTGCATCAAATCGCAACCAACCCCATATGTGGACAGTCTGATTGAGATAGTACAGGGATGCATCTGTGTAGAGTGTTAGATTGAATTGATAGAGTTGTAACGTGAGGCCTAGACTTGAGGAGTTTGCATCATCCCACAAGGGGTCCACATTCGTCCAACCGGCCCAGACCGAGATTGGCCCTAAACCATCGGTAGAACTGAAGTTATAGTAGAAGTCAAAGTAACCATTACTATCTGTATAATACGACTCGAAGTATGGTAATGGCACTGTACCATTGTCCCAATAAATCCGAATTGCTTGATTAGCGAGAGGTACACCATTATCTAGGTACGTCAATCGACCTCTGAGATGTGCAGTATCATTAAGGTGATAGAAGAGAGTTCCATCAGCTGAGAATAAGGTTAGATTGAACTGATATAGTTGAATATTGACTGTACGAATATTTGATAGTGCATTTGCCCACATCGGATTACTGTTGGTCCAGTTTGCCCTTATGTCAACAAGCCCGATACTATCAACGGCTCCAGAGAGATTGTAATAGAATTCGAAGAATCCGGTAGCGTCGGTATAGTACCACTGGTATATAGGTACTGGAATAGTACCATTGTCCCAAATCATCTGTATTGGTTGATTTTGCAGAGGCGTACCATTATATGTCAGATAACCCGTGACATAGACTGATTCATTCAAATGGTAATCAAATTCCGCTGTAGTAATAGTAAGATTGAACTGATACAATATCAACATAGCACTTTCATTGTCGAAAGTGGCATCAGCCCACAATGGATTTGTACTAAGATATTCTGCCCAAACATAAATCCCTCCAAGAGCATCAGTCATCGAGAAGTTGTAATAGAATGCAAAATTGCCACCGTTATCCGTTATCTTTGAGAAGGATTGCAGTCCATTTCCATCTAAATAATAGATTGTGATTGAAGCGCCTCGCAGTGGAATCATACCATCATTGAAACGGAGAACCCCTGTAAATTCTAATACTTCATCGAGGTGGTATTCCGTATCATTTAGGAACTCAATGAATTCAGTCACATAGAGCATTAGGTTGATAGAATGGGATGCGAGGGACCCATTAAACAGTCGAGTAGCAGGTATGAAGCTGATCTGAATCGATATAGTTCCAGTGCCATCTCCTAAGTTAAGTGGTACATAGAAATCGTAATCTCCTAGTGCATCTGTTGAGGTTGAAAAAGGTCTGGTTGTCCCATTTCCATAGTCCCAGACCATATCCACAGTGTAGAAGCTCATTGTTGGACCATCAGAGCCAAGTTGACCATAAACGTGAACAGTTTCATTGAGGTAGTAATCTGTATCATCTGAAAAGACAGACAGACT
Organism: uncultured archaeon; assembly: GCA_964458565.1. Classification (GTDB taxonomy): domain Archaea; phylum Asgardarchaeota; class Thorarchaeia; order Thorarchaeales; family Thorarchaeaceae; genus CAYWJO01. Next base: position 12,756 of record CAYWJO010000019.1, read on the forward strand.
GGTCCCATAATTGGTAACGATACGATATTCGTAGACTGATGTATTGCCATAGAAGCTATCATAAATCGAATTGAAGACAGCATAGAGTGTGATATTACCGAAATCATGACTAAGCGGAATTGTCAGTGTGTAGGAAGCTAATCCGCTAGCGGCGATATCAGTATAATTCTGGAAGAATGGAATCGGCATCGACCCATTTTCCCAATAAAACAATACATCCACTCCCGTAAGAACTCCACCCATACCACCAAAATACTCAGGAACATAGACCATTGCCTGTAGTGTGATTTGATCTGTAACATGGTAAGGTCCAGCAGGTGCGAAGAAAAGGACCTCAGTATAGTACTTTCTAACCTCAATCCAGAGTCTTTCGGATTGAGAAGCAGTTAAGCCAGGTTCGGTCGTATTGAACTCAGCCCAATAAGTCACATTACCTTCATCATAGACTGTAGTGAAGTATGTCACTTCATAGTAACCAGAGGCGTTTGTTGTAATAGGACCCAGATTTATTGTAGTAAGATTCTCGAATTGCCAATACACGTCTATATCATAACCGGAGTAACCATGAGTACCATTGCTCAATTGACCCCAAATCGTAATAGACTCAGTTGTAAATACCACCGTCCTTGGAGCAGGAGCTGAATCAATACTAAGGTAAGTTGTGGATAAAGATACAGTAATCCATGTTGTTTCACTCACATTACTTGCGATTAGTGGATAGGATGAAGCCCAGCTTGCATTAGCGGGGAATATTCCAAGAGGGTGTAATGCACCTATTGGATAGGTTGTACTAAATTGACCACTGAGTCCAGTGGTGGGGGAACCAAAGGCCGTACCATTGAAATACACTGTAATTGACTCGCCAACAAGTGGAGTGCCATTAAGAAGAATCAAAGTGCCAGAATAGGACAGTATCGAGTTTGGTGTTGTCGTAGGGGGTGTCACCGTGAGTGATAATAGGACTTTCCCGTTTAATGTAATATTTGAAGGATATGAAGTAGCTGAAGAGTAAATTGGAAAACCCGTTTCTTCATCAAACTCACCTGCGTAATAAGAGTTTAGCCAATGGTCACCAAGCGACATACGAGAGAGGTCTAGAGGATTTAGTACAATGTCAAGAGAGTAGGTTCCATCAGATTGTATTGTTGCATTCCCATACCATACTCCGTCCCAGTGTATCTCCATCTGATCATTAGTCAGGGTCGTTCCGTCAATAGGCTGACCTTGGTGCGATAATAATCCATGAACGTGAAGCGTATCTTCCCAGTATGCAGTATAGTTATCGAGTCCTAGTTTGACATTAACATCAATGACTTCTGCCATCGGAATATCAATGGGTTCACTTTCGTGTATTCTGGGTTTATCAATTTCAGATGTTGAATAGAGAGGTTCTGGTGTGGCTACTGCATATACATTGTGGAATGCGTAGACTGTATACAAGGTACTAGAATAGATTGCTGTTATATTATGGGGACCTGCAGGATCATCGATTGGGAAAGCGTACGTAATGTTTGCTGAAGGACCATACGTACCATCCTCGATGATAGCAGTTCCAATCAATTGCTGGCCTGTAACATCATAGAAAGAAATTGCCTCTCCAAGACCAGTTGGAACGCCTTCTGCATAGAGTGTTGCAGAGAGCTGGAAAGTTTCGCCTAATGCAACCCAAGGAAATCCAGTTGATGTGTAATGTTCGACGGACAACTGCACATTTCCTATTTCGGTGTTCTCAGGCAATTCGTTTGAAAATGAAAAGGGGAATACCTGAATCCATTCCCCACCGCTAATCATGGGAATATAGACCTCAGCCCAGAAGAACATGTGTTTCACCATTATCTCCCGATGATCACCAAAGTCATCACCCAGTGCATAACCATAAACAGGTCGTGCAGAGATACCTAACTCGCGCATGAAGACGCAATACGCACTAGCGAAGTCATATGGAAGTCCGCCACCTCTATTGATGAACCATTCAGTTGCCTCTTCATCCTCCGCAGGTCGTTCCAGGTACTCTGGGTAGGATATTATTAGATCAAAATTTGTCTGGAAATAGGTCTCAACTGCAGAAGCGGTCTCATATGCATTTGTTCCAACAGATTCAAACAGTGAAATCTCATCAAGAACTGTCTGGCTCAATGTGGTATCTACTGAACCATACAAATCACTGATGGTGGTAGGAGTAAATGTTCCAGGACGCGCATTATTTGCTACGAAGTTCAAGTCTTGTTGGGTGTAAGTAAGATCATAACTTATCAGCACATTCTCACCAGCTTCGGCTTGAACCATAGGACCATATAGGAGAGTTCCATAGTCATCGGTTTCATAGGTTTCTTCAAGAATAAGTCCATCTGGGTACGACCTGAAGGAGTCTTCAATCACTTGTATCCCTGGAAAGAGGGTGGGGAGTTCATAATCTCCTATAGTTGACCCTCCGGTTACATTGAGCGTAACTCTATAGGTCGTTGTTCCATAACTATCAGCTTGACTCTGAGTAATGAAGTTCGTGAAATCATACCTATTTTCCGATGTTTTTGACCACGTTTGACCGTCAAAATAGTCGTAAGTGGAGCTTCGCCACAACTGTGCTGGTGAACTAGGTTCAATAATGAAGAGGGTGGTATTTGCAAGAAGGTTAAGGTCATCTGGGGGTGGGTCGAGAAGGCTTGCTTCGCTATAATTCATAGCATCGAACCAGAAACTTCTACCACCAGCCCAATCGTCAATATTGTATCTCCAAGGTTCAACTTCGCCATATTCCTCATGAGGCTTTTCTGAACGTACTAAACCACCTTGGACCATAATGAGTGTGTAAGTACCCCATACCACTGTAATTAGGATGAATACAGCACTTAGAATAGTCATAACACCAAGCTTTCGTGGGGTTGCGGCTTCGGTAGCACTTATGATAGTTCCCTCGTAGATGTGTATTTGAGATGTCCTGCAGGCACTTTGGTGGCGGCGTCAGTGCTAGTTTCGACTCTCCTATCTAGTTAATTTGACCTATGGATTAAAGCGTTTCTAGCAGATACACTATACGAAAAATAAAATTTATAGTCGTTTGAAATCAGGCTGGAGTTGAAGGATGACCGATTTTACTAGAATAAACAAATTTGTGTCTGATGAAATGACAATTGTTCATGACATGGGACATGCATATGACCACGTGAAACGTGTCTTTTCACTAGCCATGGAAGTGGGAGAAAAACTTGGAGCTGAGTTGAAAATACTTGGAGCGGCAGCACTTCTTCATGATGTTGGAAGAACTCGAGAAGCTGAAACAGGGATTTCTCACTCTATCTCGTCAGGTGAAATTGGACATGATATCCTGGTAAAGGTGGGGTATTCACAAGATGAGATTGACATGGTAAAACAGGTCATTAGGACACACAGATTTAGTGAAGGGTTGAAACCAAATTCACTTGAAGGCCAAATCTTGAGCGATGTTGACAAATTAGATGCAATTGGAGCAATTGGCATTTACAGAGCAATAGCACATGCAGCGTCTATAGGAGTTGGCGTAAATGGATTCCTGCAACATGCGGATGAGAAGTTACTGAAATTGAAAGATATGATGTATACGGATTTAGCTAGACAATACGCCAACGAACGACATAGATTCCTAGAGACTTTCGTCCGTCAACTGAGAACAGAAATGAGTTAGGAGTTACTTACAGAGAGTAACAGTTCTAGATAGGATTCTCTAATGGATTCCTCAGGTCTTAATCCTAAACTACGCGCAACCTCAAATAGGCGATCTCGAACTGACGAAATCATGGATTCGGATTCAACGACTTGCTCCAGTTCAACATATACACCGAGTTCTTTTACATCATCGATACTGATTACAAAGTCATGCAATAGATAGTACACTCTCTTTTTTACAACAGTCAGAACATGCCTGAAGCCGAGGTGTTCGAACAATACTAGTGTTTTTTGAGCATCTTCTACGTGTATAGTATGCTCCACTCGGGTCTTAGATAGTGAATCAATCTTAGGACCCTTGTAAGTTATCTCAGCTGGACCTTTGATAATATAATCATCATGTATCATTGTATCGATTGGTAGTCGTTTCCTAAGGCGAAGAGCCTCATCGGTGTCTGCAAAGGATTTGTATGGGCGATCTAAATACGCGTCATACTGAAGCTGGCTTTTTGTTTCTCGAGCGCCCAAATCAAGTAATTTGGTCACAACCGAATTCCAATCAGGAGAAGGAATCTTTAGTTCTACTTCAATTTCCAATCCCATAAAATATTCACCATCGGCGAATTACAGATGTTTCAGCGTACAGTTAGTCTTTTCTATCGAAACCTCAAGCCACAAGCCAAATAACAGAGACCTCATTTCTCAATGATTGGTGATTAATTGTCCAGAGTCATTGAATACAGATGTGCCAAATGTGCTAAATCATATGATGATAGCAATGTACCAGCTAATGATGGATGTGGGGGTCGAATCGATATCAAATTTGATCTTGAAGCACTAAAAGAAATCTTTACTCAAGATTCTATGAGAGAGAGAAAAGGAGGGCTCTGGAAGTATTTCGAATTGATGCCCCTTCGTAAGCGTGATAGTATCGTGACTCTTGGAGAAGGCAATACCCCCCTCATCAAGAGCAAAAGATTGGCTTCAGAGATGGGACTGAAGAATCTCTTTTTGAAGATTGAAACTGGAAATCCATCTGGATCTTTCAAAGATCGACCAATATGTGTTGGAGTGAGTCGCGCATTTGAGGATAGGGCAGAAACAGTTTCAGCTGCCTCCTCTGGAAATGCCGCAGCTGCAATGTCAGCATATGCTGCACGGGCAGGTCTCAGGGCGGTCGTATTTGTACCTGAATCTGCACCAGCTGGAAAACTGATTCATCTTAAGACTCTAGGTGCCCATGTTTTCCGGGTAAGTAAAGAGAGAGAGGGTGTAGATCCGACTACCACCCTGCTTAATGTAGCTTGTAATGAGCTAGGTTGGACACCTACACCGTCTTTTGGCCCTTTCAATTGTTTTCAATTCGAGGGTACAAAGTCAATAGGATTCGAACTTGCCGAACAACTAAACTGGAATCCACCTGACTGGGTCCTTTTCCCAACAGGTAGTGGGGGTCTTATGGCTGGGACCATGAAGGGTTTCTGGGAGTTTCAGCAAATGGGACTCATAAATGATTTACCACAGCCAGTGGTTGTTCAGCCAGAGGGATGTGCACCCATTGTACGTGCATTCAATGAAAAGCAAAAACCATTGGAGATTATCCCATGGGATTCAAATGATACAGTTGCAGGAGGGCTTGCAGATCCATTTCCATGGGATGGTGATGCAGCACTACACTATCTGGGATTGGCTAAAGGCTCAGCTATCGCAGTTGCGGATTCAGATATTGAAAGATATCTTATCATGCTTGGAAAATATGAGGGTATATTTGCAGAACCAAGTGGGGTTGCTGCACTCGCAGGTCTAGAAAGACTTGTACATGATGGAAGTATAGACAAATCAGATGTCATCGTAGTACCTATCACCGGTTCCGGTTTCAAAGACCTCAATACAGCGGATAGATTATCATATAATGTTCCTCTAATTCCACCAAGAGTAGAGGAACTAACAAAGCATCTTGAAAACAGCTGACCAAATGGCAAGTGACATCCTTTGGAGGATTCTATATGAGTAAAAAAAATGACAAATCGCGTGCAAAAGAAATTGCACATGAATCAGGATACCTCCAATATATGATTGAGAGATACCTTGCATTATGGGGCGAGGGAGAAACCCTTGAATTCATCAAAGCTTGTGAGCAGCGCATTCCAACAGCAATAAGAATGAATTCTTTGAAAACAGATAATGAAACTCTAGTTAAGAAACTTGGAGATATGGGCATCAAACTAGAGAGAGTCAAATGGTTGAATGAGGGATATGTTGCGAAATTTGGAAATATCTCACCGGGTTCTTTGTTTGAACATATGATGGGATTTTATTATGTGCAAGGCATTCCATCAATGACCGTTGTGGAAGCATTAGACCCACAACCTAATGAAACCATCATAGACCTGGCTGCAGCACCTGGAGGCAAAACAACACATCTCGCTCAAAAGATGGGTAATAGTGGCATGCTGATTGCAATAGAGAGTGACAGACTGCGTATTGCAAGCCTTGAGAGCAATATAATGAGGTGTGGTGCCACAAACTCAATTGTCCTCAGAGGAGATGCAAGGAAGGTCGATATGTTAGAGATGCAACCGGATAGAATACTACTAGATGCACCCTGTTCTGGAGAGGGTCTGATTGCATTAGATCCAGATAGAAAAACAAGCAAGACAATGGCTGATATCAGATATTGTGCAACAAGACAGGATGAGATGCTTGATGCTGCGCTGAATGCTTTAACGGAAGGAGGTACATTAGTCTACTCGACCTGTTCTATAGCACCTGAGGAGAACGAGTTCGTACTTGATTCACTTCTAAGAAGAAGAGATGATGTTTCAATCAGACCAATGCATATCGAGTTCGGTATACCTGCCTATACAGATCCTTACGGAGTCAAGCTAAACGAGTCACTTTCTCATGCAAGGAGATTTCTCCCCCACAAACATGGCCTAGAGGGCTTTTTCATATGTAAGCTATCAAAGGAGGCATCTCATTGAAACCTGAGTTAGTTGACCCTGTGGATTGGAATCAAATTGTTGAACAAATTGACATAGATTTCGGTGATGGGACAACACGAAAACTCCTGGGAAATCATGTTCCTGTGAGTATGGAGAGGGGTAAAAAGAAATCATTCTACTTGATTCCAGCAAGGTGGACAAGTCTTTTAGAAAAGGACTTCGATACTTTTGACATTATGTCGATGGGTATTTGGTTTGGAGAGATTGCGAAAGGGCGAATTCGTCTTGGCATCTCTATAATCAATAACTTATCACAAATTACAGACAGCATCATTATTGTTTCAGAACGAGCAGCGCAGTCTTTTACCTATGGTAGAAGTATTTTGAGAGAATCATTGCTTGAGATACCTCCAAATCTAGTGAGAGGCCAACGCGTTGTGGTAATGGATAGGCAAGATAGATGTCTAGGCCTTGCAGTATTGTCTGTTGATGCCAACAAGGTCTCAAGGCTTGCCAAAGATCGACTAGTTGCTAAGAACATTGTCGATATTGGATGGTACATCAGACGGCTTGGATAGGTCTAAACAAACATGTCAGTTGAACGGTCATCAGACTCGATTGACTTTCGCATCATCTCTAAACGTTCGATTTCCTTACTCTCTTCCAATAGTTGGTCAACATTGACACTCAAACCGAGAACACTGTTTATTGTTTCCAACATGACAGCTGCTGAACGTGGATCTGGACGACCACGTGTAGCATATGACAAGAGACCAATTCCAGCACCTTGTTTCATCTCGAGTTCAGCAAGAAGCAGGGCAAGAGGCCCAGCTACAAATAGACCCTCTTCCAGGAGTGGGGTTTTCCATTTTTCGAGATGTGGTTCATAATGGGTTGTGGGAACACATCGCATCTCTTCATCGTCCTCCTTGAAGCTAGCATCAAGACCTCCAAGAAGAATAACTTCTGCGAATTTGTTCTCTGTAATCCAATCTACTAGTCTATCAATGAAACCCCATTGTTCACTCTGGTGGGGTTGGAATCTTGGAAGTAGAAAGATTATGTTTTTCTCGTGGTATGAGTATATCTCGAAGGGTAATACAAGCCGTTCGTTTTCCATTGAAACAAAGAGCGGCAGCATGTCACTCTTAACAAAACCAACTCGCTCTGCTTCAAGGTTTTTTGTGAGGTGTGCAGTACTTAGAAAACCAACCTCACCTAGTCCATGGAATCCACAAATAAAGGTGGCATTTGGTGGAACCTTAAACCCTTTCTTCATAATAATCTCAAAGCTTGAATCTCTAGTTGATACAAAGGCCATTGCTTTATTCCTCTGAACTTTCTGCTGCATGTCAAATGCTTATTTATATTGATGGAATACGTTTCCCTTTTGATACTATATATGTGTCTAAGTATGACTCACTCTACAAATTCGCATCTGTATTTCTGATTTAAATTTCGAACCCATTTCTAGTACGGTCTCTGTGAAAATAGCCGAACCTTTGACACATCACGATAAACTGCTTTCTGGTCTCTTGCTTCACGAACTTCTGGATTACGATCTTGCATTGCTTCTTCCATTGTTGTGTCAAGCTCGGATTTTGAAACAAGCAGATGAATCTTATCTGATATCGACTCAATTACTTTGTCGGATACTATGATATCAATATCACTTTTGATACCTAATGCTTCTAGTTTCTCTTCTATAAAGCCTCCACCAACAATAAATGATGCACTACCATCGACATCAAAATCAATGTCTGTTATTCGTCCTATCTTTATGCCATTCTTATCAAGCACATCAAGTTTAGCTAGATTTGACAGACGTATTTCTTCATCAGAAATTGCACACTCATCAAGAGTTGTCTTCAAAGAGTTAACACTTGTATCGAGATGAATCTTATCTCCGATTTTCGTGATTAGTTTCGCATCAAAAATTGGGTCTTTATCTGGTTTAATTTTGAGGGCTTCCAGCATCTCTTCCCATGCACTGCCTGCTAGGATGAATTGTGAAAGTTTCAATGAACCATCAAACGTGAATGTAAGGTCATTAATACGACCAATCTTAGTTCCTGTAGAATCTAGAACATCGATTTTCTTGATTTCCTTGCAACATATTGATCTGTTTATCTCCATGATAATCTGCTCAATGGATTAGTTGCACATTGGGGATTTTATTCTTTGTGACAGGGGAAAAAAATGCATATTTTTCAAATATCGAGCATCTCTTCTTTTTTTGGAAAACCATTAGCCTTTTTAACATACTTTAAGTTGAAGACACAAGGAATGCGCATTTCCTCAGAGGCGGACCTGTGTGAGTACGCTCAAAGAATTGGAAATGGAGAGAATATCTCCGCGTTTATTGGAAGTATTGAGAAGACAGGGTCTTTCATATCTGACTCAGTTTCAACAGAATGCCGTAGAAGGAAGAATCATGCAAGGCCGCAGTCAGATTCTTGTCACCCATGATTTTGACGAGGCATATCAGATAGCTGAGATTGCTCTTCTCAATATAGTAGCGTCTGATTTCAGGTCTAAAATCGTGATTCTCTGTCCGAATCGACATCATGTAGAAAAACGATTGTATTCAATTGGTCATAAGTGTAGACGTCTCGGGATAGAAGTGACATCTCTTACACAAAAGAGGCATGCAATTGGAAGAGAAGTTCGAGCAGGTCGTGTAATCATAGGAACGTATAGCTCCTTAGATATAGCATTAAGGACAAACCCGCAGATGTTCGAGGGCTTACAGGGAGTACTTGTTGATCGTCTTGACTTAATAGGTCAACCAGGCATTGGCGCTAGACTTGAGAGTGTTCTTGTGACAGTAATGGGGTCTGAGGAAGATATTCAATATGTTTCAATCTGTCCTTCAGTTGAGGATCTTGATGAGTTGAGTTCATGGATGGATGCAGCGATTATTGAGGATCCTAAGGAAGATATCAGGAGAATCTATAGTGTCAAAGATTTCAGTAATATGTATGATTCACTAACTGAGCTAACAGAGTTTGTACATTTTCAGAGAGGCCAGATAATCATCTTATGTTCGAATATAGATAGATGCGAAAAGATAGCTGCGGATTTAGCGGGTATCGGAGATGAAAAACACCCAAAGCTTGACCTGAGACTCACACCAGAACAGCGTGACGATTTGAGGGAAATATCTAGTGATGTTATGAAACATTTCATCAAATCAGAATTAACAACTAGACTTGCTCTTCATATATCAAGAGGCGTGACCTTTATCCACGAAGGGGTTTCAAGGTCACAAAGGCGAGTTATCTCTTCTGCATGGGAAGAGGGAGTCATCCCGGTTATGATTATGCCAACACGGTTTGCGATTGCTAGCGGATTCAGAGCCACAGTTGTGTTTTTGATTGGTGTTTTCACTCAGGAAGTAGGGGATGACCTCTCGGAGACTACAGATCTGAGAATGCTCTCTGAGTGGCAATTAAGCGATGTGTTAAACTCTTCAGGAAGAAGGGGTCATGATAATGAAGCTTATGGCATCGTTGTTGTAGACAAGGAGATTGAGAAACAACGAGTCATTGCAAAATATTTTCGAACTAATCGAGATGGAAGTATTAGTCCTATTCTTGGAGAAGTAGATAGTCTAATGGACAACCCTCTGAATCTTCAAGATCTAGCTTTAGTTTCACTTTGCGGCAAAGGCAGAAGGACGGAGAGCTTGTTCAGTGTGATAGACCGCACATATTGGGCAGCAGGGCATCATATGAGCAGATTATCTGATAGTGACTTACTTCCCGCTGATGATACATCTGTTGACGACTTGATATCCATGAGAGCAACAAAGGCTACGATTAAGAGAGCTGAAGAAATCCCAGATAAATCTGTGAAACTCGTTTCCGTTACTCCAACCAAGATAGCAGGTCTGATCAGAAGTAGTAGTAGAGAATTATGGCATTATGTCGTCTTGAAGTCCGAAGAAGGAGTGTCCTGTTCCTGTGAGTCATGGAAATATCAAGGACTCCGAAAACATAGACTTTGTAAACATCTTGTTAAATTTGCAGACTATTCTATTGATAATGTTGACTCAAAACCATATGCATTATCAGTCCTTAGAACTGCTCTTTGGGGATTGGAGATAGTAGGGGAATTGGATAAGGACGACCTTCTCCAGCCTGAAGGAAAAACTATGAGGTGCACCAAAATGGGCAGCAAAGTTGCGATGTTGGGAATACCTGTGAAGGAAGCAAGAACCATACTGAAAGAGATTTCTAATAAAAATAAAAACTCGAAATCAATGCTAAGCTCAATCATCAATACGAATAGAGGATTGCCAAAGAGAATTATTCAATATGTCCTCGATTCAGTTCCTGTTAATCGCATCGAAGATTTGTTAATAGATGGAGAAGTAGCGCCAGGAATAGTAGAAAATTGTATTGATGAGATTCTCTATTCTTTGGATATGATATTGACTCTGGAAGATGGAGTATTAGAAAAGAAAGTAAGGAAGGAGTTCGAGAAACTACAAGAAAATATACGTTCGATTGTTGTGTCAGTCAGCTAACCTTTTATGGATGCTATTTGTCCCGAGCCCAAGTAGTCAAACTAGTTATCTCAATCCATGGTGAGAATTATGAAACTGTTTGAGCATGAAGCAAAAGATATCTTCCGTCAGTTTGGGATGCCTACACCACCAGGAGGTGTAGCAAGAACCCCAGAAGAAGCAGAGAAAAAGGCCGCAGAGGTTGGAAAACCTGTTGTAGTAAAAGCGCAGGTTCTTAGTGGCAAAAGAGGAAAAGCTGGGGGCGTCAAGTTTGCAGACTCCCCAAGGGATGCAGCTGAAATGGCAAAAGAAATTCTTACTATGAGAATCAACGATCTACCTGTAGAGTCAGTACTGATTGAAGAAAAACTGGATATCGAACAGGAAATCTATGTAGGAATAACAATTGACAGAAATGAACGTAAGTATGTTGTCATTGGCAGTGCAGCTGGAGGCATGTCAATTGAAGAACTCGCAGAGGAGAGTCCAGAGAAAATAATCAAGATGTATGTAGATCCAAATCTTGGTTTCAGTCCCTATGAATCCCGGGACATGGCGATTGCGATGGGTTTTGAAGGAAAACAGATTCAGACTCTCTCAGGATTCTTTGTAAAACTGTGGCAAATCGTGAAAGCATATGATGTAGAACTGACAGAAATTAATCCCCTAATTTTATCCAAAGATGGCAGGTTCTTAGCAGCGGATGCTCGTTTGAATATTGATGATAATGCACTCTACAGACACAAGAAGATAATGGAGAATATCAAACGAGATCCAGTGGAACAAAATGAGAGAGAGCAACTTGCATCAGACAATGACATGGCATATGTTGAACTTGACGGAAATATAGCTTGCATATGTAATGGAGCAGGACTCACAATGGCAACACTTGATGCAGTAGAACTTCATGGTGGAAAAGCAAGTACGTTTCTAGACCTAGGAGGCGGCGCTGATGCAGCACGCGTTGAGAAAGGGATTGAGATTGCTCTGATGTATCCCAAGGTGCAAGCCATTCTTGTAAACATCATGGCAGGGATTACGCGTTGTGATGAGGTAGCAAAAGGAATCTTGAAAGCACGTAATGATGGTGATATCACCGTTCCGCTGGTTATCAGAATGGTTGGAACCAATGAAGAAGAAGGCCAGAGATTGCTGACGGAGGCAGGAATCCCATTTCTGAGCACAATGGAAGAAGCAGCAGGGAAAGTTGTTGAGATTGTCAAGGAGGCAAAATAGATGGTAGTGCTTGTTGACAAAGACACACGTGTAATCATCCAAGGGATAACAGGTGGACAGGGAACCTTTCATTCCGGTGCTATGAAAGAATATGGGACCAAAGTAGTTGCAGGAGTCACTCCTGGAAAAGGAGGACAGGAAGTTCATGGAATTCCCGTTTATGACAGTGTCATTGAAGCAAAGAAGGTAGAAGATGTTACAGCATCTGTGATATTTGTTCCAGCTCCGTTTGCAGGAGATGCAGCCCTTGAGGCGATTGCAGCGGATCTGAATCCAGTTGTTGTGATTACAGAACATGTCCCTGTGCAAGACGAGATTACATTGATTCATACGGCAAAGAACAAAGGAATCACTGTGATAGGCCCGAATACACCAGGGATAATCAGTCCAGGACCAAGACAAAAACTTGGCATCATGCCGGGTCATGTCTTTGCAGATGGAAAAGTTGGATTGATGTCCAGAAGTGGTACGCTCACGTACGAAATAGCAGCTGGAATGACAAATGCAGGTATTGGAATATCAACAGCGATTGGACTTGGTGGAGACCCCTGTGTAGGACTTACCACAATCGAGGCAGTCAAACTCTTTGAACAGGATAAGGATACAAAAGCCCTTGTTATCGTTGGAGAGATTGGTGGTGATGCCGAGGAGAGAGCTGCAGCATATATCAAGGACAATGTCGATTTACCCACAGTTGCATTTATCGCAGGAAGAACAGCCCCACCAGGTAAGAGGATGGGACACGCAGGTGCAATCATCAGTGGGAGTAGTGGTACTGCAGATGCTAAAATCAAGGCATTCAAGGATGCAGGAATTTCTGTAGCTGAGAAGGCAAGTGATATTGCTCGATTACTGAAAGAAGTATTATAGGATAGACCCAGGAATGATATTAGCCCTTCATGAGGGAGGGCATCCTCCTTTTTTGATGAGTGTGCTGTATGTCAGGTCTACAAAGTTATAGCAATATCTTTAAAACAAAAGCCGAGAGGGTTGGCTCCGCGGGCACACTAGAAGCTAAATATCCGCAGTCAACAATATGAGGTCTAAAAGATGCCAGTTGCAGACATTGAGAAAAGACGACTTGCACAGCACTACCTTCTATACAAGTCAATATGTCGTACATGTGGAGCGACTAATCCACTCAAGGCAAAGAAGTGTAGAAAGTGCAAGAACAAGGACCTCAGACCGAAGAGGCGGAAGCGACAGTAGGCTAGTTAGTAAAAAGCCCTGGGCCGGTGGTCTAGTGGCTATGACGTCGCCTTCACACGGCGAAGGTCGCGTGATTCATTGTCGTATCGACATTGAACGCGAATTCGATCCACGCCCGGCCCACCAAATACCAAGGAGCAAGAGAGATGCCAAAACAAATCTATGACGTCGAAAAATTTGTTGAAATGAGCGAAGATGCTGAAGAGTGTCGAGTTAAGAGAGGGGCAGATCAGGTCAAGCTCAAGCTCCGGACAAAGAAGTATCTCTATACACTCATTATAGAACCTAGAGAAGCAGAAACAATCCTGGAACGTTTGAAGTGCCAAATTATAGAAGCACGTCCTGAAACTGAAGAAAGCTAGATTTCCACGATGTCATTCCTATCAGGTACGTTTGCTTTGCGTCCCTTTTTCTCAAGTTTCTCAGCCAATTTATCACATGATTCTGATTCACCATGCACTATGTGGAATTCCGGGTTTCCTGGAACTCGCATCAAGAGATCCATCAGTCCTTTTGAATCAGAATGACTGCTAAGATGATGATATCGTAAATCAGCTTCAACTTCATAAACTCTTTGATTAATTGTTACCTTCTTCTTTGCTAAGAGCTCTGCTCCAGGTGTTCCGGGAACCTGAAAACTGACTAAAACAATGGTATTTCGTGGATTATTGTAAAGTTTTTTGAAGTAGATATGTGAAGCGCCACCCTTTAGCATTCCAGCGGGTGAGATAATGATGCCCGGCTTTTTCGATGCATTTTCACGGTCACGATTATCTTGTATTTGATGAACTCTGCCAACCGCTCTTTCAAAAGTCTGTGGACTGGCGATGTAGCTGGGATGTCTGGCAACAATGTCATTTACTTTTCTGGCTAGACCATCTACATAAATTGGATACTTCATAGGTATATTGTATTCCTGTAAGATGCACATGATTTCCTGACTGCGACCAACAGCAAATGCAGGTATTAGAACAGTGCCCTTACGTTCTAATGTTTCAAGTACAGTTTGGACAAGCTGTTCCTCAATATCTTCACGTACAGGATTGATTCTTCGAGCATATGTACTCTCAGTGACAACAACATCATGTTTTGGAAGATTCTTACGTACTCCAGCATGAAGACGAGATTCACTGGCATTGAAGTCACCAGTGAAAAGAACCCTCTTCCCATTTATTCGGAGAGAAACCATTGCACTGCCAGGTATATGTCCAGCATTAAAGAACGTCATTTCGAACTTTCGGCCTAGTGGTATTGTTTCTTCATAAGCAGTTGACTGACATTGTCTACGCACTCTAGCAATGTCATTATTGGTGAAGGGAACTCGTCCTCCGGATATCTTATACATATCACGAAGAAGTAGCATAGTCAGGTCTCTTGTTGCAGGAGTACAGAATAGAGAGATTGAATCAGACTCAGCTAGTACACGAGGAATTCCTCCAGAGTGATCCAAATGAGCATGCGTGATTGCCACACCTTGTAGATTGTCTGTGGAGATAGGATCTGGAAATGTCGGAGGATTTGAAAATTTCGTGCCATAATCTACTAAGAAACTCTCGTCTTGCTCTTCTACGAGAAATCCAGACCGACCAATTTCGCGACATGATCCTAGGAAAGTGAGTTGAGTCATCTATGGTTACATCCGTTACGTACAGAGTTCGATTCTGTGAAAAAGGTTGTGAAGAATACCCAAACCTGAGTACGTACAGAAAAACGAAATCTATATCAGATGCGTTCAGCTGCTGTATAGCGTTAAACTAGCTGCGGCTAGCGGAGTGACTTCGGGTTGACGGAGGAGAAGACAGACATCCATACAACAGATTCAGTTATCTTGGTTGGAAACAAGAACGTCATGTCGTATGTTCTTGCGTGTGTGACTCTTTTCAACAAAGGTGCTGAAGAAGTAGTAATCAAAGCGAGAGGGCGTCTTATCAGTCGAGCCGTAGATGTTGCAGAGATAACTCGTCATAGGTTCGTCACAGAACTAAAGGTCAAGACTATTGAAATAGGAACAACCACGGTTCAGACCGACAAAGGTAGCGACCTTAACGTATCCACGATTGACATCACACTGACAAAATAATATGAGGTATCTATTTATCATCCCTCGCTCGAAGGCACCGGTAGACCGGAGCCAAAATTGGCGAGGATAAAAAGATGCGACTGCCTGTATGCAATTTCGATATTGAATCAAACATGCTCTGCCCTAATTGTCAAGAGCGATTAGATAATGGCGAGATAACCAAATTTGACGTTGAATTTAGCAGGTGGATTCTCAATAAAGAGAAAGAATATGAGTCACTTGTTGATTTACACCTTCTAAGAGCTATCAAGGTAACTGGTTATCTCATTTTAATTGTCAGAAAAAGACAAGAACCCATTCTGAAAACCAACGTAGATTTAATGGAGGAGATACGTAACGAGTTTGGAGAAGTATTGATCTTTGAGGGTCCAGCAAAATTACGAAACGTCGTAAGAGCGCTGATTTCTCCATCTGTTGAGATAGGTGTTAATAGTCTGTATCTCCCTAATGGAATAAAAGAAAGCATAGTAATGCTACGAGATGAAGATAGGAAAAGGATTCATTTCACAACAGATGAACTCCGGAAGATTGTAAGCACCGTAATGAGTGAATCAGTCTTGTTTGAATATCAAGGAGACAGAAAAAAGGAAGATGGAACAGCTCCTGATGAATTTGATGTGAGAATGAAGGAGATGGAACAAAAATCTAGACGAATGCGTTAGTCTATATCCGATTGATTGGTTCATTTCGCATAATCTCTCTCATTACCACAGTTGCATAAGAGCCCTTTCTCAAACTAAATTTTATCAAAATTCCTTGGTCTGTAGATTCAGCTTCCCTCCCCTGAAGATCTATTGAGGAAAGATGGAGTCCTCCTGCAGAATCCAAGTTTTTGTTCGTCGCATTTCTAAAATCAAGTAGGCGGATGCCTTCAGACTTCAGAATTTCACTAAGCATATCTGTTTGTTTTGAAGGCGGCAATTTTGTGGAATAACCGGGAACGGGACAAGCCACACCATACTCACTAGCTTGGACTCGTTCTATCATAGATTCAAGGTTTCGTTCGGTAACAAATATCCAAGAGTCTCTGCCAGAATGAGGGGCATCGAGCTGTATCAGGAAATCACCAGGAACAGGGAGGTTAATTGGAAGACCATTCGAAACACGCAAGCCTAGTAATCTGTTGAAGAGATAAGATTGGTATGCATGAATCATCAATGTCTGTATTCGTGGTAATATCGTTGATACTGCCCGTTCATAATCAGCTGGGTGTTTGATCAGAGATGAAATGACACCTCGTTCATTCCGCAAATCTCTTGGAAAATCTGCTAGTATTTTCTCATTAAATTCAAAAGTCTCACCGATTCTTATCCGTAGGTCTGTTAGTTCTTCTGGTTCGTATTCATTCGTAGTTGTAAGCATGATTCTAACAGCACGCTCGTAATCATTGACTACCAAAGCCTTACCGATTAGATGCGTAGGGGGCCTAGTAATACCAAATCTCTGTACTCCGAAATAGTTCAAGAGAGGTTGATTTGCCAACTTTTGAGCAGTTGCAAGAGCCTCATCTTCATCTAGAATTATATCAACCAAGTGTATTGTGAAGTTGTTTCCCCATAAATCACCAATTTGAACTGGATGACGTGTATAATGTGGTTCACTCAAATGGATACGATTGAGTTTCAGAGATTGTAATAACTGGTTGACTCGCGAAGGAACGGACATACGTTGCACAGTGATTGCTCGCTTATCCTTTAGACCAGCGTACGTAACCATTTGACGGGGTAATTTCAGTTCGGAGGCAAGGATGATTGTTACATCCATTGTTGTCAATCCAGACTTCTGAACGTTCATTGTGATGAAGCGATCACGTTCGCCAGAGGGTTCAAGAGAGGACGCCTGTGTAAAAGGTTCGATCTGAAGCCTAATTCTATCGGTAGTGATTTCTTCTACAATAAAATCTTCAACAGAGTTCTTGAGCCGCCCTCCGAGAGCAGGATTCTGAGTAGAATAAAATTCCATTCCTAAATCGACTTCAAGAGGGTGTCCTTTTTCCAAACAAATGACCTCATAGCAATTTGAGTTGTCCAGTTACCTCATCAATCGTGTCTGCCTTTCCAGGACCAATTCCAATCACAGTCATGGTTCCAGGAGGTAATTCAGTCATTCCTGCATCACGAATTATTGCTTGAGGCAAATCTCGATTGATTGCTACACGACGTAACTCCAAGAGCTCCTCTTCGGATGTGACTTTGACAACAACTTTCTTCTGACCCTCCCGCAGCCATGAGCGCCAAATGTCCTGTTTAGTGACCCGTGCTCGCTCTCCAGCTGAAACAGCTCCATGAGCGACTTGCACTGCTAACTTACCCTTGCTCATCCCTAAATCAGTCCGGACAGCTATCACCTGTTTATACTTAAAATCTCTAGCACGAATCATTTGTATGCACCTGAATACGGCATCAAATCAGTATAGGTGAATGATAAAAAGGGTGTCATATGTTTGTAAGATAGAGGTGTAATCAACTGAAACATGATGCTATCGTGATCGGTGCAGGGCCTGCAGGACTAATAGCTGCATATGAGATTGCAAAAGAAGGTCACGACGTCGTAGTACTGGAAGAACATAAATCAGTTGGCGAACCTGTCCACTGCGCAGGACTCCTAAGTCTTTCAGGACTCAAATCAATCGGACTCGAACCACCTCAGAGCACAATCCAAAATCAGGTGAAAGGAGCGAGAATCTTTTCTCCAAACGGAAACTTCATCGAAATAGAACGAGGAAAACGAGAAGCATATGTAATCGATAGAGCACAGTTTGATAATTGGTTAGCTGAGCGAGCAGCGGATAATGGAGCGACTCTATTAACTCAAACCAGAGTGTCCCAGTTGATTCAGAAAAAACAGAGAGTTGTGGGAGTTCGGATTGGAAACGAGGATAGGAAGTTGGAGGCAACAATCGTAATCAATTCCGAGGGGGTTAATTGCGTTCTGTCATCGAGCGCAGGTATGCCAACAGTTGCGAGAAAAAGTAAGCTTCCTGCTTATCAATATGAGATAACAGGAGTGGAAATTGATGATGATCTCGTAGAGATGTACTATGGTAGAGATACCGCGCCTGGATTCTTTGCATGGATAATTCCACTAGGTGAGAACAGTGCGCGTGTAGGACTAGCATCGAGAACTCATTCAAAACAGAGATTACAGAATTTCATCAGGCATAACAGAATTGTTGAGGATAAGATAGGTAAATCTTCAATTATCAAAGGATTTGGTGGAATTGTTCATGTTGGACTTCCTGTGAAAAGAACTTGGAAAACAGGTTTACTTACAGTAGGCGATGCAGCAGGACAAGTCAAAGCCACCACCGGAGGTGGAGTAATCATGGGAGGAATAGCTGCAAGAATAGCAGGAATGGTATCCTCAAAAATATTGACGGAATCATTAACAGAAGAGCGTGAATATCATGCATATGAGCAGCTCTGGAGAGGACAGATATTGAATGAATTGCGAATCATGTATCTGGCTCAAAGAGGGTTGACATCCTTATCAGATAAAGGATTGAATACTCTGATCAGAAATATCAATGATCTTGATTTAGTGAGTATAGTTCGCGAAGAGGGCGATATGGATCGCCAAAAGCAGGTACTTTTTTCTCTAATGAAAAATCCAAGAATGTTACCACTCGGACTCAATTTGCTCAGGTATCTCAACCCATTTATCCATTAACAAAATGAACATACTCAGCGAGGTCACACACTATGTCGAATAGAATTAGCACAGAACTCCTTGAAAAAACTATGTTGATGCTAGAGGAGTATTCATTGTGTGACTATTGTTTAGGACGACAGTTTGCATGGTTAGGGACAGACACTACAAACCAAGAACGAGGGAAAGCCATTCTATCAGTTCTCCTTATGGAAGCAGAACTTTCACTCAAAGGCGAGGACACCTCAACAGGATTGGCTCTTGTGAAGCTACTTGCAGAGAACGCCATGTATATCCCAGCACAAAAAATAGCAGCTCGTAGATCTCTCGAGGTCAATCTAGAAAAGACCTGTCATCTTTGTACAATCGCGGGGAGCAGTGTTTTTGGAAGGTTAGGAGATATAGTCCAGAAGATGAAAGAAGAATCTCAAGGAGTTGAATATCAAACCTTCTTGGTTGGAACAACTCCAGATCCTGAACTTGTTGACCGAGAGGACGAATTAAGAGGAAAGCATAGTATTCTATATGGTGAATCTTTGAAGTCACAGTACAATAGAGAGCTCGGAAAAGAATTGAGTAAAATAATAGAAAAACAGGTTGAGTTCGAACGCCCGGATGTTGTGTTCGTCTATGATATGAAGAAAGACACAGTCGAGATCCAAATCAATCCTGTTTTTATATATGGCAGATACAAGAAACTTGTAAGAGGAATCCCACAGAGTCGTTGGGACTGCAATGATTGTCATGGAAAGGGGTGTTCTCAATGTGGTGGAACCGGTAGAAAATATCCTGATTCGATTTCAGAATACATAGGGATTCCAGTTCAGAAATTGATGAAGGGAAGTCGATTCAAGGTTCATGCTGCAGGAAGAGAAGATGTCGATGTGTTGATGCTAGGCACAGGTAGACCATTTGTATTAGAAATTAGCAAGCCAATGATTCGGACTCCGGATTTAGGTGAACTGGAGAGGGCCATTAACTCTGAAGCCAATGGAAAAATTGAAGTTATGAATCTCGAGCTTACAGTTCGAGAACGCGCACAGACAATAAAGAGTGAAGCATCTGAGAATGTTAAGGAATACCTTGCTCAAATTCAGATTGAGGAAACTGTAACAGAGGATGAACTGAAGAAAGCTGAGGAAAAGCTGACGGATATTCAAATTAAACAGAGAACGCCAACAAGAGTGTCACACAGAAGAAGTGATCTTATTCGTGATAAGCAAATACTACAGGTTAAGCTAACTAGGATTAGCGAAAATCTAGTTGAAGGTTTTTTCAAAGTTCAGGGTGGAACATACATTAAAGAACTCATCTCAGGCGACGATGGAAGAACAACTCCTTCGCTTTCATCTGTTCTGGGTAGACAGTGTATTTGTAACGAGTTGAATGTCATAGCGATTTATGGGCATTCACCACACCATAATGCTTAAGTTGCTACCAAAAAGGTGTTGCCGAGCCTCGTGTATACAGTACCAGGTCTGTATACAGGGGAAAAAATAGTTAACAGGTTGATGTTCAATGGTCAAGAAAAGCCATGGATACCGCGCAAGAACCAGAGCCCTAATGAGTAAGAGGGTTAGAACGCGTGGAATCAGTCCACTTGGAAGAATGTTAGTTGATTATGAAGTTGGACAGAGGGTGGATATTGTGATCAATCCGAGTTTCCATAAAGGTATGCCTCACAAACGCTATCACGGAAAAACAGGTGTTGTGACAGGTCAGAGAGGTAGAGCAATCCTTGTGGATGTCAAATTAGGAAAAGCAATTAAGCCACTCATTATAAGACCTGAACACCTGAAACCAAGTAGAAGCTGAGGGCGAGGATATGCCTAGGGAGATAATTAGTGAAGAAGAAGTAACCCTTCCCATGGTTAAGAAGATTTTAAGCAAACGCTCGAAGGAAGGGGAGCTATCGTTTCAGCAGACAATAACACTTGAACATGCATCTACATATTCTAAGATGGCACCTGCAGTATCAGCGAAGCTTGTCGAAAAATTGGAAAACACATATGAGATATCCAAAGCTCAAGCGGTACAGATTGTAAATATTGGACCTATAACCATTGAAGAGCTTAGGACAATATTAGATGCACGTACTTCTGATCTAACAGAGGAACAACTCACAGAAATTGTTGATATGGTCATCAAGGCTAGAACCTGAAGAGTTGAAAGACTAATTCTCGCGTGCCCCGATGAATTTTTATCAGTACAGGTTATGTTATCATCAATGTTAATCAACACTGCTCGGAGAATACTAAAGTGGAAGAATCTCAAGGAAAAATGTACGAAACACATGCATATATCCTGGGAGTTATTCCGCCAAAGGTGTATCTGAGAGACTCCAGACCTAGGGGAGAAGCTGTCGTACAAGCCATTGGAGAATCCTTTTTCACATTGCTCGAGCTAGCTCCAAAGAGAGGGGTAAGATTAAACTTACAAGAGAGAGTGCCAATTCAGCGCAATGATCGCAGTCCTATTGATCATGTCAAACGACGAATTCAGTTTGATGACCTCGCACCTGAATCTGCAGCAGAAATCCCGCTTGTGGTTGAGATTATTGTTACAAAGTTTGAGTACAAGTTCGTGCAATTCTTTAATGAGGCAAAGCCATTAACTACCAGAAAGCACTCACTTCAACTACTTCCAGGAATTGGCCCCACTCTCATGTGGGCACTCTTGGAAGAAAGGAAGAGAGAGCCATTCAAAAACTTCGCGGATATCTCAGAGCGTACAAAACTACAGAATCCAAAGAAAATCATCACTAGTAGGATTCTTGATGAGCTAAGGGAGGAAGAGAAACGCTGGTTATTTGTACGACCTCCAAAACGTGATGATGAAAGAGAAAGGACCAGGTGAGCGGTCTGTCTGAGGCTAATGTCAGAGCCCTTCTGAAAAAATATTCAATTAATCCAAGTAAGAAAGCAGGACAAAGTTTTCTTACAAGTCATCAAATAGTGAGAGAAATTCTTAATCACTCTAAGGTTACAGGTGATGATGAGGTTCTTGAGGTAGGAGGCGGACTCGGCATCCTTTCAAGGCAACTCGCGAGAGAAGCTAAGCATCTTACTGTTATCGAGATAGATCCAAGATTGGTACAAGCTCTCAAGGAGATTCTGAAAGAGTATGATAATGTCACAATAGTTCATGGCGATGCTCTGAAAGTGCAGCTTCCAACTGCTAACAAGATTGTATCAAATCTACCATATTCAATCGCTTCAGAAATCACCTTTAGAGTCCTGCAGGAGATGAAATTCGAATCTGCTACAATGATGTATCAAAAGGAGTTTGCGAGGAGACTTGTAGCAGAACCTTGTGCCTCAGATTATTCTCGATTATCTCTGGACATCTCGTACCTCGCAGAGATCAAGAAACTATTTGATGTGGAAGCAAAATACTTCTATCCGATACCAGCAGTAGACTCGACTGTCGTTAATATCAGACATCGCACCGTTGGTTCTTTTGCTAAAGACTCGGAAGTCTTCTTCTGGGTAGTTAGGGGTCTTTACTCCTATCCAAATAAACTTCTGAGAAAAGCGCTCCGAATCTGGTTCAAACTCATCGGATGCGAGAAAGAGTGTGCGGACGATTTACTTGAAAAAATAGAGGGTGTGGTATCTGGCGACGAAAGATTGAGATGTCTTGACCTTGAGAGTCTGATTGAAATCGCTGATAATGTTATGCTCATGATAGATGAGGGAAAAGTACCAGATCCGAGGAATAAGTCTTGAAGGAAAGAAAGTTCGATCTTTTAATTCGAGATAATGTCTATCCGCCATCAGAGGACACATACTTACTTCTTGATTCTCTTGAGCTAAAGCCTGACGATAGTGTACTTGAAGTGGGATGTGGCAATGGGCTAATAACACTGAATGCAGCATATATTGCTAAGTGTGTAATTGCATCAGATATCTCATTGCTCGCAATTCATAACACCCATGAGAATCTTATTCGAAACAATTTATCATACAAGTGTTCTCTGATTCAAACAGATTTACTTACCCCATTTCAATTCAAAGAACAACCGACAGTCATTATATTCAATCCTCCGTACCTCCCAGATGATGGAGATTCGAGTACAATTGATTCGGCAACTATAGGTGGTCCACTTGGACAGGAATTGACTCTTCAATTTCTTAGTCAGCTTGAAAATTTTGAGGGAACGCTCTACCTTGTTGCGTCCTCACTCGCAGAAAACAGTGCCATCAAAGCGAAATTGGATGAAATGGGATATGAGCAAGAGGTGTTATCACGAAAGAGAATATTCTTCGAAGAATTGGAAGTGTTGAAAGTTGTTAGGGGCTCTAAGGAAAGCGTTTTATGAATGACTAATTCAATCCGGTTATTGATTAAATGATTCAGTTGGGAGACTACCAGAGATGCCTGACGACAAACCTAAGAAAGAAACTTCAAAGAAGTCCGAAACCAAGACAGCTAAAACAACTACGACCAAGAAGGCTACAAAAGACGTCGTTGAAAAAGGCTCTCTCATTTACGTAGATTATGTTGGTAGAACAAAAAATGATGGGAAGGTCTTCGACCTAACTCTTGAGGAAGTTGCTAAAGAAGAGGGTCTCTATAAAGAGAATGGCTATTATGAGCCTATGCTTGTTGCAGTAGGCTGGAATTGGATGCTAGAGGCGCTTGAGGATGAATTCGTTGGGATGAAGGTTGGAGAATCAAAAACTGTTGAGGTTCCACCTGAGAAAGGTGCAGGTGTAAGGGATCCAAGTAAAATTATTTCGGTCGCAAAGACCAGGCTAGCAAAACAAGGAGTTCGTCCTATAATCGGTGAAGAGGTGAAGGTGGGTAACGAACGAGGAGTTATCACACATGTGCTGGGTCGAACAGTACGAGTCGACTTCAATCCACCGTTGGCCGGTAAGATTCTGGTATTTGATGTTACAGTGAGAGAGATTGTTATCGAACTCAATGAGAAGCTTTTCGCCGTTGTAAAGCGAAGACTACCTACGCTGACAAAAGAGGAAGTAGAAATTTCCATAAAAGGAAAGACAATCTGGATTGAGCTTCCTTTGAGGACCAGATATATTGAGTCGGTACAATATGCAGAAATTGGAATTGCAATGGATGCGCTCAAAGTATATGAAGATGCGAAGGATGTGAAATTGGTAGTCACATGGCCGAGACCGGATCCACCAAGTGAAAACACTACTTGATAGGAGTATACACGTGAATGTACCCTGTGAAAAGAATTAAAAAGGAACTTGAAGACGTGAACACTGTCACTTGTTCTCCAGGGCATTATCCCACTGATTCAAGGAGTTAGAAGACATGGAACATGAGATGCAGTCCCCTGCCGAATTGAAAACTGGAACTACTACTGTAGGACTTGTAGCAAAAGACTGTGTAGTCCTTGCTAGTGATCAGAGAGCCACAATGGGTTTTCTGATAGCGAATAAGACTGCCAAAAAGATCTACAAGATCACAGACAGAATTGGTGCAACCATTGCAGGTTCAGTTGCTGATGCTCAGCAAATCATGGACCTCCTTAGGGCAGAAGCAAAGCTCTTCGAAGTTCAGCGAGGCAGACCTATGACGGTTAAGGCACTCACACGACTTCTTAGCAATATCATGTTCTCAGGCCGTGGCCTCTATATGTTGCAAAACATTGTAGGCGGCTACGATGAGGACGGAGCTCATATCTATATGACTGACTTCATTGGTTCAGTATTGCCAGACAAGTACACTGCCACAGGTTCAGGATCACCTTTTGCTCTCGGAGTTCTTGAGGTAGAATACAAAGACGACCTGACAAAGAAGAAAGCGATTGAACTCGCTATTCGTGCAGTTGCTGCTGCAATAGAAAGGGATGCAGCCTCTGGAAACTCAATTCTTGTGAGTGTCATTGACAAGGATGGTTACGAAGAAGTACCCAAAGACACTATCATAAAAATCTGGAAACAGGATTAGTGTCACTAGGCTACAAGTCTAGTTTCAAAACAGTAGACCACTCCCAGTTTCAATCTAATGCTTGAAACTAATTCAATGAGCCAAAGGACAAAATAGGCCAAAAATAATGAGATGTGGTTCCTATGGCAAATAACAATGATGAATACATTGATGTTCGAGAAGCTATTATGAAAGCGCTTCCACGTTCTGCAGCAATCAGTTCTGTTGAATATGAAGGTCCAGAGATTGCTATCTATTCTAAGGCACCTAAGATCTTGCTGGATGATGGAGACACGATTAAAGCTTTAGCACGTAAGATGCGTAAACGAATAGTTGTAAGGTCAGCACCAGAAGTCCGACTTCAACATGAAGATGCAGAGCGAGCTGTGAGGGAACTTGTACCGCAAGAAGCTGAAATAACATCAATAGATTTTGATGAGTCACGTGGCGAAGTTGTCATTGAGGCACAAAAACCGGGTCTAGTAATAGGTAGAAGTGGATCTACACTCAGAGAGATAACACGACAGACATTCTGGCGACCAAACGTCATGAGGACTCCGCCTATTGAAAGCAAGTTGATTAAACAAATTCGTTACATAATTCAGTCTGAAGCCTCTTATAGAAACAAATCATTTCGGGAGATAGGTAGACGAATACATCGCCCAATTATAGTTGATAATGGCTGGATAAGATTAACCGCAATGGGAGGTTTCCGAGAAGTTGGAAGACAGTGCATGTTTCTCCAGACAGCTGAAACCAATGTTCTCATTGAGTGTGGAGTGAACGTTGGGACGCCAACAAAAGCATTTCCACGTTTAGATATGCCAGAGTTCAATGTTGATAATTTAGATGCCGTCATTATCACACATGCGCACCTTGATCATTGCGGGATGGTTCCATTTCTCTTCAAGTATGGGTATCGAGGTCCGGTCTATATGACTGCACCCACACTGAATCTAGCAACACTGCTACAACTTGATTATCTTGATGTTGCTGAAAGAGAAGGAAAACTCCGACCCTATCGAGATAGAGATGTCAAGGAGTCAATTCTACACACGATACCACTAAACTATGGAGAGGTGACTGATATTGCACCTGATGTGCGGCTCACACTCCATAATGCAGGTCACATTCTTGGTTCAGCAATTATTCACCTGCATATTGGAGATGGCCAATACAATCTCGCTTATACGGGTGATTTTAAATTTGGTCGAACTCGTCTCCTTGAACCTGCTACATTTACATTCCCGCGATTAGAAACTCTAATCATCGAAAGTACTTATGGGCACCCTACTGACAAAATGCCTCCAAGACAAGATGTTGAGAGAAAATTTGCGGGTATTATCAAGAGGACAGTAGATAGAGGTGGGAAAGTGCTCATTCCTGTACTCGCAGTAGGAAGAGCACAGGAAATGATGATTGTCATAGAAGACCTCGTTTCTAAGGGCCGTATACCAAAGATACCCGTGTATATCGAAGGTATGATAGCACAGGCAACCGCAATCCATACAACACACCCAGAGGCACTGAGTAAGAAAATACGTGAAATGATATTCCATCAGGGAATCAATCCCTTTCTCAGCGAAATCTTTGTTCAAGTCGATAACCCAGATCAAAGAGAGGAAATAGTAGAGGGTGAACCTTGTATCATCATGGCAACCTCGGGAATGCTTGCTGGAGGACCAAGTGTTGATTACTTCAGGCTCCTGGCACCTGACGAGAAGAATACTCTGATGTTCGTGTCTTACCAGGGTGAAGGAACTCTTGGAAGGAGAATTCAGAAGGGATGGAAAGAAGTCCAGATGCGCACAAGAGATGGAAAGACAATGGTCGTACCTGTCAATATGGGTGTTGAAACAGTTGAAGGCTTTTCAGGACATTCTGACCGGAAGCAGATATTGAATTTTGTCAAAAGAGTAAATCCAATACCAGAACGAATACTCACATGTCATGGAGAATCCTCCAAGTGTTTGAATCTTGCGTCAACTATTCACAAGGCATTGAATATCGACACTAAAGCGCTCATGGTGACTGAGAGTATCAAGTTAAGATGATGCTAAGACCCCATTCGTACAAATGGGGGAGTAACGATAATACAATCATCATTAACGAGTGCTAAATCAGCCCTAAAACCCCGGGTTTCTCCGCGAATGCGTTCAATTATTCGTTTCAGCTCAAGACGGCATTGTTCTCGTCCATTATTCAGTTTGGTTATGTCAAGCAGTATAATGTTACCTTCACGGACTTCAGTCACGATAGCAGTTACGTCCTCCAGAGATGAGAGTTTCCTAGATCTAACGATAATTTGTTCCAGTTCTGTTAACTTTCTCCAATGAGTGTCTTGAAACAATTCAGTTGATTCAGCAACCGGAGAGAAAAGGCCTAGCCCACTATAGCTTGATTCGCCTGCAGGCAAATCACCTTGTTTGTCATAGTCATCCTTTTTTCTGAATGGGAATCTCATCATTCATCACCTTGAGCTGATATCAATTTCGTTAGTTATGAAGAAAAGACCTAGTATTACTAGAAAGAGAAGAATCCTTATAGTATCACTCGTAAATACCGAGTGATTCCTATGAGTTCCATACGAAGGGAGGACCTTGGTCTTGCTGAGTTGAGAAAACAACTGAAAGCACTGAGTAATAGATATGCTGTCGATATTCTCAGAGTCTTAAATCCCGGTACAGGGGAAGTAATTCCTAGTCTTAGTTGGGATCATCTTTTTGATGGCATCCTCGAACTTGATGGTACTTCAAGACCTGAATCGACTAGGTCTGGTGAGAAAACATCAGCGCTAGCCCAATATCAGAAGAAACGCAAAGCACTGGTTTCAGGAGGGACCATATATGAAACCATGAACAAGCTCATCCGAGCTGAATTCGTGATTGCTTCTGGCTCAAGGGGGAAAAAGAACAGAGAATTCATGATAACTCAACAGGGTCGCCAAGCGTTAGCAGCCGTCGGAGGTATGCTAGGACCTAATTCTGCTGATACAGATGTTCAGAAAGCTGCTAAGATTCTCCTCAAGCATAAGAATTTCGTTTCTCTTTTACCTGCACAAGAAAAATTCGTCAGAGAGATAGAGAGTGTTTCTGGAAATTTGATAATTCAGATGCCACCAGGATCAGGAAAGACGTTTCTCGCCATGATCATCATTCTTTTGAAATTGAAGGAAGGAAGTAGATGCCTTTACCTTACTCCGTATACATCCCTGAGCCGCCAGATTATTGATGAGTATAGTGACCTCTTTGCAGAACTAGGATATTCCATAGTTCGTCATGATGGCCAACACAGAGCATCCATTGAAGACTTAGAGTCCGCAAATATGGTCGTATCAGTCTTTGAGAACTATCTCTCAGCACAGATGAGAGGACGTCAATGGACGAAAGATTTTGGATTGGTTGTTGTTGATGAGTTGACAACTCTTGAATCAACAGGACCCATTCGTCAAGCACGTAATTTAGGAACTGATAGGAGTACAAAGCTCGATTGTGTTATTGCTATGATCAAAGATGAAGTACAGATTGTCACATTATCATCAAGATTTGGAGATACCGAATTGGTGGCGGATTGGTTGAATGCGTCTGTATTCAAACCGAGTTTCCGACTTACACCTGATGAGTTCATAGTAAAGATGAATGATGAGTTTGTGGATATCTATAGTAGTGATGGCACACAGAACTCAAGATTGCAGGCAGATAGTGCTACAGATGCGGTGCTTCAGCATATCGCCGATGAGAAGAAATCAATTCTTTTTGTAGTTGGATCACGTTTTGAGGCAGAAATGCTAGCTAACAGAATAGGTCGAGATTATCCTCAAAAAATAGCGGACGACGTTGTCACGAGCATTGTTGG
This sequence comes from uncultured archaeon, assembly GCA_964458565.1. Classification (GTDB taxonomy): domain Archaea; phylum Asgardarchaeota; class Thorarchaeia; order Thorarchaeales; family Thorarchaeaceae; genus CAYWJO01. The sequence goes on from CAYWJO010000019.1 coordinate 41,788, forward strand.
ACACGAGGAGAGTCTCCCCGTAACGCAACAACTGAAGACCACCCTAATGAACGGCATTGCGTTTCATCACTCAGGAATAGCTCCCCCAGTTAGGGAGAGACTCGAACGAAGTATAAGACAGGGGATTGTTCGAAAAGTTGTTTCTACAACAGGCATCACTGCAGGAATGAGCTTCCCATTCGATTGTGTGGTAATATATTTCGATTATACACTCTACTACGTTTCAGCAAGGTCAAGATATCTGCAGATAGCAGGTAGAATCGGGGAATATCACTTATCTAAATATGGGGGCAGTGTATACCTGATCTTTTTAGAACCTAGGCAGTTTCAGAATGCGGATGCTATGGAGGAGATTTTGCTTCATAAACCATTAGAACCGCTTTACCCAGGTGAGTTTTATCCCGCACTCATTGCAAATTTGATAATGACTATAGCTGCGTCCAAGAAGCCAATGAATAGAAATCAATTGAAAAAGGCAGTTCTCGATATTGTAGAGAAGTCTTTACGAAATCACATGGATGAGCACTATGAGGAAAAAATGGAATCTATGTTCAAGCCTATTTTCGAGTGGGTAGTAAAAACGGGAATCTTGGTTAAGAAAGATGAAAAATACACGCTGGAAAGAAGAGCAAAAGCAGCCACCGAATCAGGAATAAGCATCATCGACTATGTAGAAGTTCGAGAGTTACTTGATAATGTACAGCCTGATAGCAGCGATGAAGAACTTGTTGACCTGATATTGAATTTTGAGATTCCACAATCAATCAGACCAAGAAGCACAATCCCCACCGACATCGAAATCAAATCATCAGGACTAGAACCACCAGATGATTGGTACAAAGAACTTGCTCATCAGAGAAGTGCAGTCAAGAAACAAGTTTTGATGAACTGGATTGATGAAATTGGAATCAAGTGGGTATTAGAGGAAGCGCAGAAACTATCTGAGAGTATTCAGGTTGGAGGAAAGCCAATGGGAGGAGTGGACTTGGGAGAAGGAGATCTACAATATTTCGTGGAAGTTGTTTCAAATCTTTCGTCAGATCTTAGTATGTTCGTTTCTTCCATTAACAAGAAAGCTGTAGCAAAAAGACTCCTGCAGTTCAGTAGACAGATAAAATACGGTGTTAAGAGTGACCTCGCAGAAAGCGACCTTCTTGATCTGCAAGTTATTGTGAATAGAGATTTACCACCTAAGAACCTGCTAAGAGAAGAGGCAAGAACACTTTTTGATAATGGGTACCGCAATGTTAACGAGGTTGTGCGAAAGGAAATAGATTCCACGAAAGAGGGATTAGCGAGGGATAGATTTGCTGAAAAATCAGGGCTGGATATTCAATTTGCGAAGGCAATATACAGAGCTTCTTTGCAACATCTTCATGACAGCTGATATCTCATATCTTTCCGAATTCCCATAGCGCATCTCCAACATGGTGTCGTGACATAACTACCTTCCCACCAGAACTCTCTTGCATCTCGTGGGCATCCATCTTTGCGATTCCCACGGCTAGAGGTTTTCCATGGGTTTCATCAACAATCGCCACAACAGACCCTTGTTTGATTGTAGCATCGATATTTGTGACTCCAGGACGCATTATATCCGCACCATTCACAACGAACTTGACGGCACCCATATCTACTGTAATTTTTGGGATTTTCACGATTCCAGCCAATAATGCACGAAGAGACGGAATCATTATCTTTTCCTCTTCAAAGAATAGAATTTCACCATCTAAAAGAATGATACGAGATCCATCATCAAGAATCCCTTCTTCGAATCGCGATGAATCATCAAGATTTGTAATTTCAGTATCGAGTTCTTTCTCAAGTTGCTCTAGTAATATCTTCTGAGCTTTTTTCTTCATTAGATGTCGTTTACGTATCTTTTCAATAGCTGGCATTTCAATGATAGAGTGAATGGTATCCTTTTGAAAGCTACGCATCTCATACTGAAATCGTCAGAGGTTGTGTGCCATCGTCATGTTTTTAAGCCAAGCACCAAGACTAAGCCGAACGTTGTGAGCTGATGCTCCCAATGTGTCTTCTATGATGGTGAATTCATTGAATGCAGCTAAACCTACGGAGTTACTCCATGTTTCAATTGGAGCACAAGTTCTGGTTGAAATGAAAGGTCGGAGAAAAATAAGAGGCAAACTACGCGGGTACGACCAACATCTGAATCTCATCATTGAGGATGCAGACGAGATTTCCTTCAACGAAGAAACAGAGGAGGAAACAGTCTTACCGATAGAAACGGTGATTGTGCGAGGTGATAATGTAGTCATTGTATCACCACCGCCCGAATAATAGGATGGAGTAGGCAAATATGGGAAAGGGCACCCCGTCAAAAGGAAAGAAAAATAATCCACATCACATTCGTTGCAGAAGATGCGGCAGGCGATCATATCATGTTAGGCATAAGCAGTGTGCCGCCTGTGGATTTGGGGCATCTGCTAGACTCCGTCAATTCAACTGGGCTCACAAGAAAGTCCATGGAACACGTGTGCGTGGTTAAATTTAGTTCGCATCCATTGGATAAAAATCGTCAGTAAACAAGTTTTAGAAGGATTCCGCATCTGATTATTTTCTTGAAATCATGGTAGTTCCTGAAAGAATCAACTTTTTCCATTGCTTCTTTAGTATCTATACGATACAGATATTCAATCTCTTTAGTATCCGTCAACCCTGATACATCACACGAATTTCGTTAAAAACAAGTTTTTCGTGTTTGCAGACCTAGAGTTATATATCTAGACATGTTCTGTAACATCATTAAGGGGAATCAGACCATGTCAGAGATTATCATAGGATATACAACAGTACATGGTGACATAGACACCAAAATTTTCCCGACTGATACAACCGAAATAAAACTAATCCTCCGTGATATGAAATCCATTGATCTCTCACCAGTAAAGAATTGTAAACATCTGCAGAATTTTATACTAAATCAAAGTCAAGCAGAAGAGATTGATCTTTCACCTTTATCAGAGTGTAGTGAACTCCAGAGAGTTTACATGGAGAACAATCAGCTACGCAGCTTGGACATGACTCCACTTGGTATGTGTTCCAACTTGCAGTCTGTATATATCGAAGAACGCAATCTTGAATCTGTAGATTTGGCACCTCTATCAAATTGCTCTAAGCTATGCAATATAGCACTTCAGCGGATTCAGGCTACAGAACTTGACCTAGCCCCCTTAAGTCACTGTAAGGATTTGGAGAATATCTCATTTATGGCAGAATACCTGACCAGCATTGACCTTAGTCCTCTAAAGGAATGTCCCAAACTGAGAACGGTTTCGGTCTGTGGAGAGAAGATACCGTCAATTGACCTATCATTTGCACATCATACCCCCAGACTAGAGGAACTTGCGATTGTCTCTACTCATATACCAGAAATCGATCTTACGCCTTTGAGTAGTTGTGAGAATCTACACAAACTCTGGATTCAAGATTCTGGAATACATGAGATCAATTTAGACCCTCTGCAGCAGTGTGTCAATCTCATTGGAGTGTGGCTCAATGGCAATTCATTGAAGGAGGTTGATGTGTCACCTCTCTTTATGTGTACTAACTTAGGAATAATTGAGCTTGATGAGGATACCATACCTATTGCACAGAATCATTTGGGAGATATGAGTGTACTCTCAGCAGGAATTAGTGAGATTGTGGATAGAATAGAGTGGTTCTAAGACCCATATCCTCTAACCATAAGACACTGTACCATAGAAGATGCTCGGTAGCTTTCTCTTGGAAATCTTCCTGATTACATCCCGAACATCCTTTGGAGCTTTTAAGACGCCATACACCTTGATACTATCAAGTGTCTTCTCAATTACCTCAGCATCGATGTCCTCATCTAGGATAAGCATCCCAACAGAATGAATACGGAGTCTCTTTCCTTCACCAAGTGCACCTTCGAGTGTAGACCTATTTAATTTGAACACACCAATCATTGAGATTTGCTTTATCCCTGATTCTTCATCTTCATCCGCATCTTGATCACTCGTTATCTGTTCAATCCGAGTTCTGATATAATCATCATGAGAATCAAGAGCCTTCCTGATTGCAGAACGTATGAATTCAGCACGGCTGGGGTAAGTCCCTGATTCAATGAGAATATCGATTCTTCCTAACTCCACAGGAGGGAGATTTATCGTTAGTTTTTCCATTGGAACATCTTCAAACATTATTAAGCACCCATGATTGTATTTTTATAGATGTTATAGAACATCCCTATAGATTTTCTAGGGAATCCTAAGTTAATAAAACTTCCCTCCTGAGTAACTATTTTGCGAATCATTAGTAGAAGGAGAGTAACTATTCATCTCAGTTCACTCCACAATTCTTTTAACCGTTCGACAACGAACTGCGAATCACATGAAGGGCCGGTAGTTCAGCCTGGTAGAATGCCTCCTTGGCACTTGTGTCGCACTTCGCGTGCATCCAAAGTGGAGGAGGTCACGAGTTCAAATCTCGTCCGGTCCACCATACTCCTTTTTCACCTATCTGATTCACTTAATGATACGATTTTCTCTTCACTTTGGGTTCTCATTTTGTATCCTACATAGAGCCCATACCATAAGAATGCAGTAACCGTCCAAAATAGACTCAAGATTAACAACAGGATGATGAAATTCGGTATGCCTATAGCAACAAGCGGCCAGTAGTATGTAACGAGCACAGTAATCAGTGTGACAATGGGTGTAAAGCATACACCTACGTGGAAAGTCCCTGCCATTCTACATTCGAATGAACAAAATTGTTTTTCCCGATTGGAAATGCTAGACTGGAATGATCTTCCACACCACCTACATCGAGATCGGTCATCACCATTCTTACCGTTTTTCTGAGCTTGATTAACTAATATTACCTCCCACAAGCTTTCACTAGCATATCAGAATCTAGATAGAAAAGGATTCTTCCCTTAAAGGAATACTTCTACACGCTCACTTAGCATTCCTAGCATGGAGGAGGTCGCGAGTTCGAATCACGCCCGGTCCACCATCACTTCTTCTCATACAGTCTTTTTCCTTAGGATTAGTACCATTACAAGAATACTAATGGCACCACCAGTAAAAATGATGATGATAAAAGTCGCATCGAATAATGGTAAATTAGACGTTGTAGTGATGGTGGTTGTTATTGGACTCGAGAGATTAGATGTTGTAGTGATGGTGGTTGTTATTGGACTTGAGGAATTTGTGGATATTATAGGACTAGGATCATGATAAACTGCTAAATCGAATGAGGTATTGTACCTGTCAGTTCCGAGGGTGATAATATAACCAGGAATGGATGCATCGATCCAAACGTCTGGATTACCCACAGATGTTTTCCACCAGTTAATCGGACCTAGACTTTGATTCCAAACTTTATTTCCATCTGAATCATAATTCAGTAGATGAACCTCATTTCCATATGAGGACTCTTGCAGGAGGATGTAGAGTCCACCATTACATCCTGTAGCCACAGATGCACAAAACCAGTGTTTGTCCCCCAGATAGGAATCAGTAGCACTCCAGATATGATCACCAAGATTGTTATAGAAGTCAATATTGAATTCATTGTTCCAATCAGATATGCTGAGGGTATAGAAAGAACCATCAGGTCTAATGGTCATATAGCTTTTTGATCCAATCGACCACATCTGATTGCCATCAGAGTCCCATTTTATGATGAAATCTTCACTTAAAGTATAGATATATCCCATTTCATCAACTTGTACATCAGAACCCCACTCGAAATCACCTGTTCCACTCCATATTTTACTCCATAAGACTAATCCAGATGGAGATATCTTCGTTAGCATTCCTCTTGATTCTTCAATGCAAGAACCACATGTGGTAGATTCCCCACCAATTATGTATATAGATCCTGAACTATCCGCTGCGATAATGTGGCCATATTCATTATAATCTAAAGGTCCCCATATGACATTACCATCATAATCCCATTTCTGTAGACCATTCCTGCTATTTGTATAGATGAATACTCCATCAGTTGCCATTGACCGAGCATCATCATTGATAATTGTTCGATTCCATTGTTGATTCAATTCAAGATCCCATTTTACAAGATGAAATGTTTCTTCTGTCACAACTGTTGAAGATGATGTATCAAAATGTGCGCAGAATCCAAGTGTGAATATCGCATTATTTGAAGTTACCACCATTCCTTGCCACAAAAAGACTGATGAGTCATATCCATCCAGATGATACCTCCATGTAGTAGAATGTGCTGGTAGGAATATCTCCGATGTGTTTGTTAGTGTTGTAGTCAGATTTCGACGATTCGCAGTATTATCGGGTATATTGAGACCATATTTTGTAAGACGAAGATTGTTTCCATCGATCATATATATCCCTGAAAATAGAATAATCAGAATGATGAAACAGATCCCGAAATTCTTAATATTCATGAGAACTCCAAACCAACAAGAAAAGGTAGTATGCTTTCTAAAATAAGTTCTTGTGCTTGTCGGGACATATAAATCAACAGAACAGCCGCGTGTTCGAATCTCGCCCGGTCCACCATTTATTCTAAGGATAACATAGATTCCAACCGGGTTGATACGTATGAACAAGTTCCATTATCTCAGTATATGAATCATCTGAAAAGAAAGGCCTAGGACAGGTTGCTTCTCCATCGTATACTGCGAAGTGGATGTGTGCACCACCACCCACCTGCAGAAACTCACCGAGTGTATCCCCTTTAGCGACCCAATCACCCACTTCAATATCTAACATTGCAATTTGACGATCCACTACAGATGAATTTGTAGTCCACGGTTCAAATACGTATCCGATTTGTATAGTCTCATTGAATCTGATTGAAACATGGATCATGTAAATGTTATCTGCTGGACCGGTGTCAGTCCATGATATCTCTTCCACAAGACCCGGTGCAGCAGCTTGTACCATAGACCTGTTCTTGAAAGCAAAATCAAGTCCATTATGTACAGCTCCCCAAGGGCAAGAGGTGCTTTCACTATATCCTCCATTCCAATTAAGGATGTCAGATCGGTTTGTGTAAATTACACCCATATAATTCAGATTGGTAGAATCGTAACGTCCTTCATTATCAAAGAGACCATCCTCTCCATCTGGATTATTGGAGTCACCTCCATACTGCATATACAGTATGACAGCTGCAACAATTATAATCATGAAAATGAGTATGGCGCTGGTTTTTTTCTGCATACTCGTTTCGCATTCAAAACATGCTCAAAAACTTGCTCATAATATAGTATGGAGAGAGTTGTTTGTAATATCACGCTTGGTTAATCACTTCTGGATACGATTATTCAGACCCGTAAACAAACTTTTAGCGAATCCAAGAGTACTAGAAATCATTTTAATCAGAGTTTAAGGATTATTCCGTTTGGTGCTTGGAATGAATTTACCCGTGAGAAAGATTCGAAGCATATTGGTTGGTTTGGCGTATTATAACATCTGCCTACTGCTCATTGCCGCCGATGTGTATTTCAATATTCTAACCCTGTTACTAATCGCATTGGACCAGCTTTTCTTTGTTGCAGACATTCTGATAAGACCGGTAACACCAAGAGAGAAAGCAGATCTCAGTACAAAACTCATAGGGCTTCTTTTCCTATTACACCCATTTTTGTTAGCTCTGCTCTTCTACGAAAACTTGTATCTGACTGCAATTTTCCTCTCGTTTCTCAATGAGTCTATAGTCACATACATAGGATTTGCGATTTACATGTTTGGAGTAGTAGTAACTCTAACAAGCAGAGTTCAACTTGGGAGATATGGTAGCGGTATAATATCTATTGAAGACAAGCACGAGTTATTATCAACAGGAATGTACCGCCATATCCGTAATCCACTCTATTCTGGCGCCTTGGTTGGACGAATTGGAATTGTATTAGTCTTTCGTGGTTACATTCTTGGATTCTTGATGTTCTTGACCTATTTCTTGATTTTCAGAAAACGAATAGAAATAGAAGAGGAAATGCTGGAATCGGAATTTGGTGAGGAATATCTATCTTACAAGGAACGTACAAAGCGACTTATTCCATATGTCTGGTGAGCGTGTTCACACTTTCGTATCAGTCTATCAGGAGCATACAGTATTTCATAGATTACCAGGTCCATCTCGTGGTCAATCCTTATTTTGCTTCATAGTATACAACACATGTGGTTAGAATCATGGTGGATGATGTTCGTAGTGAGCCATATTCGGAATCAGAACAAGCTCTTCGAATCAAAGTGAGAAAGAGGATGTATATTGGAGCTGTAATGTGCATAGCTTTGCCTCTTCTACCTGTTGTTATATTTTTAGTACAATATATGATTCCTTCGAAATTAATGCTCATTTTGTTTATATCATTCGCGATTGTAGGATTTGCTGGATTAACTATCTTAGTATATTATAGTCAAGGAAGTTCAATGCTATTCCGAAGTATCAAGATACTTCGAAAACTTGCACCCCCTAATCCAGTTATTGAGGGAAAATATGCTGTTGTAAACAAAGATCCTGTCTATGTACTAGGCCAGTGGGGTTCAAATGTCATCTTTTTCGTGGCATTTCATCAACATGAGCGGTCATTTGAGCAAAAGATAAAAATTCCCCAAGTAATTTGGAAGTGGGAATATAGCCTTCGTATTGGAGCTTACAAAGTGGCAAGACATGAGGATGAATTCACTATTCCCGTTGGAGATGGCACATATCGTACCGGAAGAGGGATTCTTTACTCACTCTTATTGTTTAGGCAATCTGTAGTTGCAATTCCTCGCGACTTCACAGCAGAAGAGTTGAATCGAATAATCGAACATCTCATTAAAGACGTAGGTAATAATGGTTCTAGTGTAACTGATTTTGATAACGACAAATTCCTATAGGCCAGTAAAGTCCGAAGGCGGTATTTTCAATCCATGTCATCTTTATCTTGGTCACTCTGAGATTCACTTGTGCTATCTGTTTCTGTTTTCGAACTGTCAGACAATCCCAACAGTTTAAGCCAAGCCTTCTTTCCAGTGTCATCCAAGTCCTCTGATATGGTCTGCATGATTGCTACAACTTTATGGGCTATTTCCGATTCTGGATCCTTGTCCGACAAGACTGTTCCCACTCTAATAATGAGCAAATAGGAGATAAATCATCATAGCATGCCCTATATTTTGATACAAACTCAATCGACCTATAGCCGAGAATATCTGAAAGTGCACCGTGGTTTCCCATCTGCAATAGTTTCATCACGTTGAAAACTAACCCAAGTTTGAGCTGCTTCATGCATAAGATAATCGAAGTCACAGAGAATAGGTCCAAGTTCAGGATAGCCATTTTCCTGGAGTATTTCAAAATAGTAACAACGATTGATATCGAATCCAAACTGCGATTCAGTATCCAATACGGTCTCAAGTTCGAAGTACTTGTTCTCATACATCGATTTGTTCCCTTGTTTTGTTGATGATACAAAAGCAGACCACTGGTCCTCTGATTCCTTCAATGATTTTCTTTGGTTTTCAATCATAGCACTCATCATTACTCGATAGATTGCTAAAACATGCTTTTTTAGCTTAGAGATTGGCACGTTTCCTTTTGTCAGGACATCATGAAGTGCGATAACAAAGATTGGATTGATTCCAAATCTCATTGTGATTGGAGTAGGCATTCGTTGAAAGTTAGCAGACCAAATCACTCTGAATCTTTCATTGAAGTTGTTAGACATGCTCTCTCCAATATCTGGACCAAATTTAGCTAATAGATGGTTCTTTGTGAGCAGAAAAAAGTACTGAATCAGTTTCTCAATGTCATTGGGAATTTTCATAAATGCTCACTAGGATTAGACAAAGGTTTGTTATAACCATTCATGTCGAGAGAATAAAGTCACCAGTATCAAGTAGCAATTCGTCGAATTTCCTCATTTCTGACCCACTGTTTAAGATATCTTTGATATTTAATGATAAAGACTGATGTGTCCGATTCATTTTTGACATTACTAATAAACTCAATATTGAGGATATGTATAGTGAAGGATAAGCTGCTAGTAGAATTTCCAGATTCAATCGAAACAAAGAAACTCATAATTAGGAAATACGAGAAAGGAGATGGAGCCGATGTTCTCGCATTGTTTGATCGTAATAACAACAGAACATTACTTCAAGAGCGTGTGGATGAAGCAGCAGGAATTATAACCCAAGATGATGCTGAAATTGATTGCAGAAAACACACAGCTGAATGGGAAGCACGCGAACGTTTTGTTATGGGTATCTGGTCAAAGAGCTCAGGAAGATACATAGGCCAGATTTGGATTGAACCAAAGAAGTGGGAAGTCCCCTCATTTGAATTGGGCTATTTTCTTGACATTGAATGTCACGGAAAAGGCTTAGCAACTGAAGCATCTGAAGGTGCACTTCGTTTTCTCTTCAATGAGTTGGAAGCATATAGAGTTGAGATTATCACAAGGGATACTAACGAGAAGAGTTGGAAACTTGCAGAGCGACTTGGGTTCGAGAAAGAAGGACATATTCGGGAATGTGGCATTCAAAATGGAGAGAGATGGGGATTGTATCATTACGGCATGTTAAAGAGAGAATATCTCTTCAGAAACGAAGGTCACAGAACATGAGCGGAAAAATTCGTGGTGATTTGGAGAGATTGCTCCAAGAAAACGGAAAAGATTCAAATTCTGCAGAAGATTGGTTTGATTTTGGTGTTAATCTCCTTGATGAGAATAAGATATCCAAGGCAGAAATAGCTTACAGAGCGGCTCTCGAGATAAAGCCACAGTTTCCTGAAGCACTACGAGATTTGGGAGCCACATTATATCTTATGAACCGGTATGAAGAGGCTGAAGAGATATTCAGAGGTGCTTTGGAAATCAGAGATGATGACCCGGATATCTGGTATAATCTTGGATGCGTCTTGAATCTCATGGATCGTTTTGAGGATGCAATAACTGCATTCCAGACAGCGCATGAGTATAATCCAGAAGACATGGACATTCTTACAAACCTTGGAGTGGTTCTAGTAGAAATTGACCGAGTTGATGAGGCTGAAAAACTATTTAGAGAAGCCATCGAAAAGAATCCGGAACAGGTAGTTGTCTGGTTGAATCTGATTCAGTTGCTTTATCGCCAAGAGCGAAATGATGAGGCGGAATCTGCTTATGCTGAAGCTATGGAAAAAGCACCAGGATTTGAAGAGTTTGTGGACTACATAGACGATTTTATTGAAACTGAAGATTGACCGTGAGGTGGTCATCCATTGTCAGGCCATCTAACGACATTTGAAACTCCACTCCAAAGAATAGTACTCAAAGAGATATTAGAAGAAGGATTGATTGTGGATATTGGTGGAGGAGGAGAGGGGTTTGTTTCAAGAGTTGCTGGAGAGAGAGTCTGTGCAGTAGATAATAGAATTCACGAGATTATTGAAGCAAGGATACATGACCCACCAGCATCGTGGATCGTGTCTGACGGGCGTGCTCTATGTTTTCAGGACGGAGTATTTGCAGTTGCAACGTTGTGGTTCTCATTTGGCTTTATGCCAGAGTGGAATACTAAACGAGATGTCGTGACGGAAATAAATCGGGTTTTACATCAAAATGGTCTACTCGATATCCACTTCATGCATATCGGGGATGAGTCAGATATCTTTGTGTTCCGTGGTTCATTTACCCTTCCGGATGGTATTGATTCCTTAATGGGATACAGAGTGAACGGAGGACAAAATCAATACCCAGAGACTATCATCCGACTTCTTGAAGAATCAGGCTTTCAAATCATAGATTATGACTCTCATGAGTATTGGTCAAGGCTCGTTGCAAGAAAGATGGACTCTCCAAAACCTTAAAGTGTAGACTAAATTTCAAATCGACCAATCAAAGACCTGGTGAAAGACATGAGTCAACCAATTTGGTGGAAACGTAGCTATCGACCTGGATTAATCCTGATATTTCTTGGAATCGCAGGTCTCGTTCAGATTCCGTTACTTTGGCACGCAGCAGAGTATGTCAATGTGTTAAGCGCAGAGCTTCAGATGATTGTCTCTATTGGAGCAATGGTAGTCTTAGCTGGGTCATTCATTCTCATGGCTGAAGCAATGTATCGCTGGTCGAACATCGTTTCTAAGAAGAAAGTAAGAAGACGTCAGAGAGAGAAAACTAGTTGGATTGGTCGGCTCTCTAATATTGCGAGAATAACAGAGGATATGCCTGCATTCGTCGGAGCAGGGCTACTCACTTGCATCTTCCTAATGTTCTATTTCGTCCCATTTGGATTCGGAGATAACAGTAATCTTCCATCATGGCTAGCCTCATTATCATTTCTGGATGCATTGTTCATCTATCCACTCGCCGTGAATATTGCTGCGATACTTACTGCAGTCATTGCGAGTTTTATGAACTACAAGATTAAGTAGAGTCCCAACTTTACTCGAAATTGCATGAGACCTCAAAGATTAAGATTATTTGAAACTTAACTTTCGTGAGGGATTTAGAGATGAATATTGGCGACAACGCACCTGATTTCACATTACTTGAAGCACCAGGTAAATCAATCACATTGTCTGAAGAATTGATGAAAGGACCTGTAGTATTGGTCTTCTATCCTGCAGATTTCACGTCTGTATGTCAAGAGGAACTCTGTATGTTTAGAGATATCCTAACCGAATTCAATGATCTTGGAGCCAATGTTTTCGGAATTTCTGTAGACGGCATCTTTAGCCATGCGGCTTTCAAAGAAGCAAATGATATACAATTTCCACTTCTCTCAGATTGGGAAAAGACCGTCATTGAAGCATATGATGTAGTTCATCCAGACATTGCAGGAATGAAACATGTTGCCAAGAGAGCAGTATTTGTCATAGATGTCGACAGAACAGTAGTATATGTATGGGTGGGCGAGAGTTTGGGAAAGTTACCTCCATTTGACGAGGTAAAAGAAGCGGTTCGAAAATTAGCATAGTAACGTTGTATATAACAAAGTAGAGCCGATATCATCGTTAGTAGTTAATTTCCTGATAAGATTCTCATGCCACAGTTCCTGCAGAATTGATCTCCTACTTCATTCTCAGCTCTGCATTGTTTACATCGGATCTTTTTTGTTGACCGGGATTCATCTGGTGGCGTAATTTCGTGGCGTACCTCTGTAATGTAATAGTCTCCATCCATCTTGGAGCCAACACCCTTGATTCTAATGTGTGCGTGGGGTTTCAATACATCCGAGTAAAGTGTGCCCACAGACGTATAATGAACTACTTTGATAGTTTGATCCTCAGACACCTCAACTATTGCTATTGGTACAAGAAATCTATGTGATTCATCCTTAAGGTGAGCCTCCAGTAACTCAGCAACTTCAACTTGAGTTTCTTCATTCTCAGTTAATGCGGACCACCTAAACCCTATTCGAACTCTTGAAGTTGTGTCGGGCTCACTTATAGCAGGTTCAAGCAATTCTGAGTCCTCAGTAGCTGAAACCTCCTGTGTCCAAGCCTCAAGAAAGACGATATAACGTGAAGGGTCATTTACAACTTCAGCATCTTGGTCTAATGATGTAGCGGAGATTATTTCTTCAGTGTCGTCTATGGCAATGACCAAATCACCAATCAACACTGCGCCAGATGTTACTTTGAATGTGAATCCTCTAGAGTCCATAGTTATAGTATCATCAACTATTCTGATAGAGGGTGTTTCTTTCTGAGCTGAGAGGGCTTTACCTACTTTTTCTTGCCCATCGGTTCTAATTTCGACTTCTTCAGACAAGTCACCGTCAGTCATGACTCTCCCTTGCTGGTGTAAAACGCCACTGTACGATTCCTCACTTCGAGCGTATAAGCGGTCTCGTGACCCAACAACGATGAGTCTACCGCATTTTGGACATGACTTGGTATCTGTTTCAATTTCTACTCCACATCCAGGACATCTCACTAATTTAACCTCCAACTCTATTGTCTAGAATCTATTTAATACTCCTCACTCATGTTGTCGCTACGTTTATAAAACTTGGACTTTGAACAACTCATTGCACATGCCGAGGTAGATCAGCCAGGGAGATCGCGCGGCTGAAGTTCCATAATGGATGCAGAAACCGCGTTGTCGGGTGTTCAAATCACCCCCTCGGCACCATTTCCAATTCTTAACTAATCCAACCCATTATACGAAACAGACTCAATGTTGCTTGGCTGAACGAATTTCTAAGCTCTTCAGCACCCATTGATGCAATAAACGAGGTGTAATAATTTCCGAGAGGTATGTCATAAATCAATGAGAGCATAACTCCCATCTCGACATCTTTTCGATCTATATTATCCGATATAATACCAAACGTCTGTTTAATGTAGTCTGCTAACAATCCAATCTCTTCAGCCAAATTATTAGTTCCCGATTTCAAACATATTCCTGTGAATCGCTGAAGTAACTCGTCACATAGTTTTGCAGTTTTCGAGATTACATCCTTTCGTGATCTCGTACTTTCATCCATATCATGATTCAAGGCAGAAGTTGGACTTTCAATCTCCATAATGTGGAATTAGCTTCTGTAAGAGTAGTATTCAGAGTGTGCCAAGTCTGTTGGCAGGATACTTTCAATCTCCATAATGTGGAATTAGCTTCTGTAAGTTGGAAAGTAGGTTTTTATCATAGAAT
>CAYWJO010000020.1:0-55135 GCA_964458565.1 uncultured archaeon
AAGAATAATCGTCCTAGATGATTTTTCAGCATCATACCCCTGGAACTTACCCAAGCATAACAAGCTGCAAGTCATAGAAGGCAGTATACTAGACGAACAGAAACTCAAGCAGGTCTTCTACAGCAAACCTGACTATGTCTTTCATCTTGCAGCACACTTTGCTAATCAAAATAGTATCGATCACCCAGAGAGTGACCTCATGGTCAACGGTCTTGGGTTACTCAAGGTCCTAGAATATGCACGATTAACCGAACCCAAGCGATTCATTTTTGCAGGATCTGGATGTTCAGTCTATGGAAGTCATGCAGAGATACCATTTCGTGAAGGTACTATCAGCTTAACCTTGGATACGCCATATCAGATTCACAAACTTTTAGGTGAACTCTATTGTAACCATTACTTGGAAATCTATGGCTTAAAGATAGCAATTGGAAGATTCTTCAACGTATTTGGTCCTGGTGAAGTTCCTGGTAGATACAGAAATGTAATTCCCAACTTTATCTGGTTAGCAATGAATGGAAAACCCCTTACTATTACTGGTACTGGAGATGAGACGCGTGATTTTGCTTATGTGACAGATATTGTGAATGGTATTCTTAAGATGGGTGTCATGGATTCTGCCCTTGGTGAGGCAATGAATCTCGCTTCTGGAACAGAAACCTCCGTCATATATCTAGCAGAAAAAATTAACGAGATTACGGGCAATAAATCAGGAATTACCTACGTATCAAAAAGGGACTGGGATAAATCAAATCGCCGTTTGGCATCTATTGAGAAAGCACGTGAACTCATTGGATATCAACCTCAAATGGGCTTCGAAGAGGGATTAACGCATGTCTACTCATGGATTCTTGAGAACAAGGAGAACATTGAAAGATCATTGGCTCCTTCTGATCGACTATGGTAAATATATTCTATACAGTTCTGATGAGATCTTTGATATGGTATATACCAACAATATTTGTTCTCCCAGGAATCAATCTTGTGCCTGATGTGAATACAATATCCTTTTTCTCATCTAACAAACCTTCCTCATACACGGCCCGAACTGACTCCTGCACAAGTGAATCAACATCATTGAGATGTTTATCGAAGTAGATGGGATGTACTCCCCACAATAGACGGACTTGCCGCATCACCCGTTTGTTATTTGTCACAGCAAAAATGGCGGTTGGAGGTCTGAACTTGGATATCCAGCGTGCGGTGAATCCACTTCTTGTTGAAGTGATGACTCCATCAATCTTGTCAGGTATCAAAGTGACTGCATTGTAGACAAGATTCCCAATTATTTCTACAATCATCTTCTCTGGCGATGTAATGCTCAAGGGTTCGATATCTGGTAAACTTTCCTCAGCTCTGCGTGCTATTTTCTGCATCATTCGCACAACACCTGGTGGGTCATGACCCATCGCGGTCTCTCCACTGAGCATCACTGCATCAGCTCTATCAAGAACTGCATGTGCAACATCACTCACCTCTGCACGAGTGGGCATAGTTTCGTAGGTCATTGATTCTAGCATATGCGTAGCGACGATCGCTGGACGCGCCCAGATGTTTGCTTGGTTTATCAGCTGTCTTTGTAGAATGGGAACATCTTCTATTGGTACTTCTATTCCCAAATCTCCTCTTGCTATCATTACTCCATGTGACTCTTTGAGAATCTCATCGTAGTTCTTAACTGCCAACATGTGCTCAATTTTACTTACAATATCCACATGTTGTGGACCGTTAGCCTCGACAATCTCGTTTACGCGTCTAACATCATCGCCTTCTCTCACAAAGGACAGCGCAATCATATCAGGCTCTAGTTCAGCAGCCAAGTCTAAATCATTCAGATCTTTCTCGGTTGGGATGCCGCATGATAGCTTTATCCCAGGTACGTTGACTCCCTTTCTACTAGACACTATCCCCCCACTCATCACATCTGTATATATCTCAGAACCTTGAATCTCTCTCACAAGTAGTCTAACCGTACCATCATTAATCGCGATAGTATCACCAACTTTGACATCATCTGGAAGTTCTTTATGGGACACAGATACCCTAGTTTCATCTCCCACGAAATCTTCAGTAGAGAGTATGAATTCATTTCCTACTTGGAGTTTCACCGCCTCTTTTATTTCTCCAACACGAATCTTGGGTCCTTGAAGGTCGAAAAGAATAGCGATGCAGTCATCGATAGATCTAATCCTATCGAATGTTTCTCTCGCCTCAAGGTGCGCCATATGAGAAAGATTGAGTCGAGCAACATCCATTCCCTCATCGATCATTTTGGTTAGTGTTTCTGTAGATTTCGAAGCAGGACCAATTGTACACACTATCTTTGTTCGGGTATTATCGAATTTCATCAGGAGTCATCTCCCTACATTATGTGGTTGTAATCAATCATTGCTATTAAACCGATGGTTGACAAGTGAACTCTAATGACTATACTTTAGTGAATAGGTTGATATTGTCTAATTATTGAAGGACCCAATAGAAAACAACGGTGATTTCAATGAAGGAGTATCGGGATTCCTTGATTACAACTTGTTTTATCTTACTATTTCTCAGTAGTCTTTGTATTTCTGTATCCCCAAATAACACTCCTGGAAATGTAACTAAAGACATTGTTGCTGAGCAATCTATTGTTCCTTTGATTGATTCATTTACATCCAGTGATACTTACTCAAGTCCTCTATATGGTGGTATTTCCTTTGATATTACCATGGAGGATGGATATCTCGATGGTTACAATCTGTTCAATTTGCATGCAATCAATGCTAGCAGACGTGGTCAGCGTATTAACAACTCATTAGTCATTTTTGATATGGAGGGAAACTTACTCCTTGAGAACTCCGTCTTCAATAAGCCTATTGAGTTGATAAACTCTACAACCGTTCTTGGAGATAGCTCAAGCGGTGCTGTGCTTTGGAATATGGAGACCGATGTATATCAATTTCTAGGTTTTAGAGGACACCATGAATATGAATACAATCCAAATGATAACACAATCTTCACTCTTGAGCTAACTACCGAGGAGATTGGGGGTGCCATCTACCGTTTTGATAAAATCCAAGAGTACGCTCTCGATGGTACTCTAGTCTGGAGTCTAGATGTTCACGATTTCATCGACTACACGCAGTGGTGTCCATATCATGACCGTCAGAGTGGATTTAATGATGTCACTCATTGCAACACAGTTTTTTATGATGCTGATGAGGATACCATTCTCCTAAATGGACGCAATGTGAATACTTTCTATAAAATTGATCATTCGACAGGAGACGTGATTTGGGCACTTGGGGAGTATGGTGATTTCACATTGATAGATAGATTCGGTCGCCAAAAAACGAGCCTCTTCTATCACGCACACTCTGTCGAACAGATTGATGATAACAGGTACATTATTTTTGATAATGACTTTCATAATCAAACAGACAATGGGAATCACAGGTCTCGCATCCTTGAGATTGAAATTGATGAGAATACAATGACTGCCACCGAGGCTTGGTCTTGGACTGGTGATCTTAGCTATTATTCAGCCTGGTGGGGAGATGCTGATAGGTTAGCTAATGGTAACAGATTAGGTACGTTCGGAACCGAAACTAAGGATGTAGGTCCATATGGTGCTCGATTAGTTGAGGTTAACGAGGACGGTGATATTGTTTGGGAGATGTCTTTTGAAAACACTGAGGAATTTATCTATGGTGTATATCGAATGGAACGGATCCGATTTTCTCCCTTACTCTCTTCACCACCCGATGTGTTAGTGAGCTATGGCTCTAGTCTTGACCTGTCATGGCAGACGTGGTATAACTTCAGGTCAAAGCGGACCATGTATGGCACATATGAGCTTTACATTGATGATTTCCTATCTGACAATGGACCTGTCGAGTTTGATAAATTCTGGCGGGCCACGAACCTAAATTTCGGTTTCAGCGGACTCAGCGTAGGGGACCATAACATCACCCTACTCGTCAAGGACGAAGGCGGTCATGGCACTTCAGATACTGTCAATGTAAGTGTGCGAACATTTCATATCGATAGAACTGGACCTTTAATCATTGAAACGAGTGTTTCTAATTCTATAATCACTTGGAGTGGTGTAAGTTCCTACTCTGTTTCCTATGAACTCTCTGTAAATGGTACTGTCATAGGTCAGGACATATGGGATAAGTCTGATATTCATCTGGACCTAAACACTCTATCAATAGGTCACTATAACATAATATTGGAGTTCACAAACACAACTGGAATTGTATATAGTGATTCGTTTTGGGTTATTGTAAATCCTTCTGCAATACCGGTGTTTACGAGTGTGCCTGATGATACTAGCATCGACTGGAATACAACAACTACGATGAGCTGGTCGGTTTTTGACCATTCTCCATCAGAATGGTACCTATACCGAAATGGTACAATAATTCTCTCTGGTACATGGAACGGTGGCACACATAACATAGATTGGCATGTATCAGGTGTTGATGAGGGTCTATATAATATTACAATGATTCTGCGGGATGTTGTGTCAAATACTAACTCCTCTACCTGCTGGTTGTATGTAATTCCTCCAAGCCCTCCTATATTGACGAAGGCTCCATACTCTGACACTATCGAGTGGGCTAAGAGCACCGTTCGATACAATTGGGAAGTTCATGGCGGAACCCATTGGATGCTATATAGGAATGGAACCATAATGAAGGAGGGGACTAAACGAGCACCTCAACTCACCCTTGAGATAATAAATTGGCAGGCAGATGGTTGGCGGTTAGGTGATTATAATATCACATTGGTTGTCAGTGATGAGTTGTATTCAATCTCAAGTACTATCTGGCTTACAGTGTATGTTGACTTTGGTGATGCATATGTTGACGCAGTAGTTACAACTAGGTCTGCATGGTATTCGGATGGTGATAATGCAGTAGGAGCACCAGATGGTGAGGTTGCGAGTCTATTCGAGGATTATGGTCCAGGATATATGACATTGGATATGGGTGAGAATGAAGAGATATTCGATGAAGAGGGAACTGATTTTGAGGTTATCGCGAATGGAGGTAATTATTCTATTTCAGTTTCTCCGGATTTGATTCAGCCATTCCTGGATTTAGGAGTGGTTTCAGGAAACCACAGTTTCGAATTATCATCGATTGAGTACAATAAAGTTAGATATGTGAAATTAGAGATATACAGTTCCGAAACGGTATTTCTCGATGCCATTGTAGCTCTTAACTACAATGAACAAGGATCCGACAATGATGCACCCATTATCAATCAACTGAATGACTTGGAGATATGGACTAATCAGACACCATATGAGATAGAATGGACTGTTTCTGATCGGACTCCTTGGAATTATTCTATTTACCTTAATGGGACTCTGTCATATACTGCTCCTTGGGATGGATCTCCCATCGTGTACTCATTTGATCCTCCCTCTCCAGGAGTATGGGAGGTCCATCTTGTGGTTGTTGATTTATTCGATAATACAGCAACTAATACTCTACTCATCACCTTGCATCAGGTTCCTGGTATTGAACCATGGGTATTACTTGCAATTGGATCGGGCGTAGTTGGAGTAATTGCTTTGACCGCCTATCTATTTCATCGCAAGAAATCCGGATCCGATTCTGGAATACCGGTTGGTGAAGATTAGATGCATATTTCTAAGAACCAAGGAATTTTGGTTATACTTCTTCTACATTGCACTCTTTTTTCATCCATTCTTCCATTATTCACAGCAACTAATGATTTGTATGTGTTTAATCCATCGTCTGATTTCATTTCTGTTGAAAACTTAGTTCTACCAATCTATGAAGGTATCACTGCTGAGTTAATCAATACGGACGAAGCCTTTGAAGGTTTAAACCTCATGTATATCTGGCGACTGAATGAAAGTGATCTCTTCAAACGAATGGAGACCTCTCTCATAATTACTGATATGAGAGGAAATCTACTCCTTGAGGAACCAACCCTTGAGTCTCCCGCAGAATTCTATAATGCAACTACGATACTCTGTCAAAATCAAGACCAAGAATCTGTTCTTTGGAATATCGCAACTGGTAAGATACAACCTTTGGGATTCTTCAGTCATCATGATTTGGAAGCAAACTTTGAGAATAATACAATATTCGCACTCGAAGAATACTATTTAGTATCAAAAGACTTTCCATATGCTTATGATGCGATATTGGAATATGACCTAGATGGAAATTTAGTGTGGCAATTGAACACATCTACCTTTGTTCACGGGTATCAGTGGTGTCCATTTCATGATTATAGAAGCAGTTTCATCCCAGATATCACACACTCTAACACAGTATTTTATGATCCAAGTGAGGATGTTATATATCTCAATACTAGAAATCTGAACACATTCTACAAAATCGACCACAAGACTGGAGATATAATCTGGGCATTAGGAGAATATGGGGACTTTGATTTATACAGTATAACTGGTGATGAAAAGACAAATCTCTTCTATCATTCTCATGCTTTGGAATTAATTGATGAGAACACCTTCATTTTATTTGATAATGACTATCATAATCAAACGAATCCAGATAGTCTGAATTCACGTATACTTGAGATTGTGGTCAATGAATCCACTATGATGGCAAATGTATCATGGGTATGGACCAGCCCACAAGAATATCATTCTATAATCTATGGTGATGCAGACCATCTGCCCAACGGAAATCGTCTTGGTGTTTTTGGTACTCACTGGAAACTGAATCCTGAATTAGGTGCAATTTTAGTTGAGGTCAATGATGAGGGGGATATTGTGTGGGAAATCAAATTCATTAATGAGAACAACATCGTTTATGGACTTTATAATATGGAACGGTTTAGATTTTCTCCAACCATTTCACAGGAACATGATACATTAGTAATCTCAGGAACTGACTCCTTCCTTACCTGGAATGCCTGGTATAATTATCGTGCAAAACACGATGTGACTGGACACTACGAAATCTTTGTTGATGATGTACTTTTTGAATCAAATTGCATCATATATGATAGATATTGGCGTCCAGTGAATATCAGTTACAATACAAACTCATTATCCGTGGGAACCCATAATGTAACGGTATTGGTTTTTGATGAAATTGGCAATTCTGCATCTGATTCACTTGAGATTACTGTTGTACCATCCGGAATAATCGTTGACACCTCTTGGTTATTTGGAATTACTTTAGCTTGTAGTACTATTGGAATTGCAGCCATCCTGTATAGAAAGAAACAATTGTGAAATGACCTCATCTATGGAGTAGTATATAACGAAGCAATTCTACACCCATCCTGAAGAAAGCGCAATATTGGTGGTTATCGAATTGGTGACAATAAGCGAGATTAAAGCGATTGAAATCCTTGATTCACGCGGCAATCCTACAATAATGACCAAGGTAATCCTCTCTGATGGAACCTCTGGTGTTGCTCGTGTTCCAAGTGGTGCTTCTACCGGACTCCGTGAAGCGATGGAACTTAGAGATGGTGAAGCTCGGTATCTTGGTAAGGGTGTGAGGACCGCAATTGATAATGTTCACAAAGTACTAGCAAAAGGTCTGCTGTCTGTGGATCCTCTCTCTCAGGCTGAAGTTGATGCAGCTATGTTGAACATGGACGGAACTGAAGGTAAAAAGAATCTTGGAGCAAATGCGATTCTTTCCGTATCTATGGCAACTGCTGTTGCAGCTGCAAATCATCTTGGTCTGGAACTATTTGAATATCTTAGAACCAAGGTGATTGGAAAAGATGCACGATACCTCCAACCTGTGCCAATGTCCAATGTGATAAATGGCGGGGCACATGCTGGTAATAATCTTGCAATTCAAGAATTCATGATTCTACCCATAGGAGCTAAGGACATTTTAGAAGCAGTTCAATGCATAAGCGAAGTCTATCATGTTCTTGGGAAACGATTGATCAAAAACCATGGACGGATGAGTAAACACGTAGGAGACGAAGGCGGATTCTGTGGATACGGTCTGCAGACCTCTTACGATGCATTTGAAGAAATTGTGGCTGCTACAGAAGAGGCCGGTTATGCTTCTGGAAAAGATGTGGTTCTAGGAATAGACGCTGCTGCAAGTGGGTTTTACAAAGATGGTAAGTATAACTTAGATGGCAAGTCCCTTGATACAGGAGATTTGATTGATTATTATCTTGATATGGAAAAGACATTTCCATTGCAGTCTAACGAAGATCCCTTCGATGAGGAAGCATTTGAAGAATTTTCTGAATATACAAAGAAGACCAAAATACAGATTGTGACAGATGACCTAACAGTATCTCATCCACCTACAGTGAGAAAATGTATTGAAATGGGTGCAGGAAACGCTCTGCTTCTGAAGGTCAATCAGATTGGTTCAGTTACGGAAGCTATTGAAGCTGCAAAGACGGCTCAAGGTGCAGGTTGGCCGGTTGTCGTCAGTCACAGAAGTGGTGAGACCGGAGATACTTTCATCTCAGATCTTTCTGTTGCACTTGCATCAGGTCTGATAAAGACCGGAGCTCCTGCTCGTAGCGATCGTGTAGAGAAATACAATCGATTGATGGAGATATTTCACATTCTTGAAGGGGGATGCAGCTATCCTGGTTCTGGATTTCGCACTGCGTGGAGGGACTATTAACCAATGGAATCTAAGCGGACTGCTATTCTATTTATTATGGATGGACTTGGAGACCGTCCTGTCCCTGATTTGAATGGCAAGACGCCCTTGGAATTTGCGAATACTCCAACTTTCGATATGTTGGTATCCCAAGGGCAAAGCGGTCTTATGGATGTAATTGGACCTGGGATAACTCCTGGAAGCGATGCTGCTCATCTCGCATTGTTTGGATATGATCCATATGAAAACTATCCTGGCAGAGGTCCACTTGAGGCTCAGGGTGCTGGATTAAGTACAAAACCTGGTGACGTGGCATTCCGTTCTAATTTCGCTACAGTAGACGAAAATTTCATTGTGCAAGACCGAAGAGCTGGGCGAGAAATATCTTCTGAGGAAGGTGAAATTCTTCAACACGCTCTGGATGGTCTTGAGATCGAGGATGTTCTCGTTCGATTCATCCATACTGTAGAGCATAGAGGCGCGTTAGTTCTTGAAGGCCCTGGTCTTTCTCCTCGGATCACAGATGTCGATCCGCATGAAACAGGAAAAAGAGTTTTGGAGTGTAAACCTGTAGTTCCTGAGGCTGAGAAGACTGCTAGAATTGTGAACAAGCTGATTCAATTATCGAATGAAAAATGGAATGCCCTCGATATGAATAAGAAACGTATTGAGCGCGGACTTCCCCCAGCAAATGTCATTCTTCTTCGAGGTCAGGGTCAGCATATGGATTCCCCAACACTGTTTGAACGATATGGTATAAAATGTGCTGTTATTGCAGGAGGTGCTCTCTATATTGGTACAGCTAAATACGTTGGTATGGAACACGTGTTGGTTGAGGGACAGACTGGAACGATTGACACAAACTTCGATAACATCGCCTCAAAGGTGATTGACAGCGTTGAAAATTACGACTATATCTTTGTTCACATTAAAGCTACTGATAATGCCAGCCATGATCATGATGTAAACCAAAAGGTCTTGGCTATCGAGCGGTCTGATCAGATGATTGGAAAAATAATCGAAGCCGTTGGTGATAGGATAGTCATAGCTATATCTGGAGATCATTCAACTCCTGTGACCATAGGTGAACATACATGTGACCCTGTACCTATCATTCTATGGGGTACAAATATTCGTCCTGATAAGACAATTACATTCTGCGAACTTGAATCATCAATTGGTGGTCTTGGAACAATCCGAGGACATGATGTTCTCCCTTTACTCTTAGGATATTCAGGCCAAATTGAAAAATTTGGTGCGTGATAAAGGAGGTTCTATCATCAGTAACTCATTAGATTACTTGACTTAGAAAGCGACAATTATAAGTTACTTGTAGAAATCTCAATTGTGCTTAATCACAGACGTGATGTGTGACCCGTGCAGCCAAACAACAGAATCAAATCCGTTCTCCTAATCTTTATTTTAGTTCTAACACTTTATCCGATTCCTTTAGTTGCATCCGATTCTCATAAAATCTCTCAGGACTGGAATATTAACGCTGAAATCAATGGCGCGCAGGTGCATATTTTGAAGGAAGAAGGTGCATTTGATGGCTACAATCTCTTCATGCTTCGAAAGACGAGTACGTCAACTACAGTTCGAGAATTCTATTTGATGATTGTAGATATGGAAGGAAATGTGCTCTTAAATGAGCATATGGGTGACGGAATACTCCTTGCAGACTGTCCTGCTGAATTCATTGATCCAAATACGATTCTCACCCGCAGACCTAGTGGTGCTATTCTCTATCACCTTGAGAATGGAAGTATAACAGATTTCAACTTTGCTGGGCATCATGAGTTTGAATACAATCCTAATAGTGGAACATTCTTTACGTTCAATTATCAATATGTTGACATAAACGGGACATCTTATCTTTTTGACATGATTAAGGAGTTTGATCGTACTGGCTCTCTCGTTTGGTCTCTGGACACATCTACTTTCATCACTCCTGACCAATACTGTCCTTATTCAGATCGCTACATGAACAAACCAGATGTTACTCACTCCAACACTATTTTCTATGATCCGGAAGAGGATACAATTCTATACAACTCCCGCAATACAAACACTTTCTATCTGATTGACCATAACACAAGTGAGATACTTTGGGGGCTCGGTGAATTTGGTGATTTCACCTTAATTGATCAATATGGAAATCAGAAGGAAAATCTCTTCTACCACGCGCATGCAGTGGAACAAGTTGATGAGAATGTTTTCATTCTTTTTGATAACGACCTACACAATCAGACCTCTGAGATCAACTACACCTCTCGTATGCTTGAGATCACAATCGATGAAGACACAATGACTGCTCATACATCTTGGGTCTGGTCTGCTCCCAGAGAATATTACTCATTCATTTGGGGTGATGCAGACAGGCTTCCTAATGGAAACCGGTTAGGGGTTTTTGGGCCTTGGTATCATTTTGATAGCAGTCCGTATGGCGGTCGTGTTGTCGAAGTGAATCCCGAGGGTGAGGTTGTATGGGAAATGACCTTTGAAAACAATGCAAATTATAACTATGGTATCTATAAAATCGAACGATTCCGAAATTCACCAATCACAACTGAAACTGGTATGACTCATGGTCTCGTAGGCGAGAACATCGTAGTTGATTGGGATGTTTTCTATAACTATCGTCCGAAAAGGACGATATCAGGTAGTTATGAACTCTATCTGGATGATGCATTATTTGAATCTGGGCAATTGTCTTATGACAAATATTGGCGTCCATCCGAGCTAGAATTCGATCTTGGCATTATTGATCAGGGCTTACACAATGCTACACTCCTGTTTAATGAGCCATCAGGTTCAAGAACAATCAGTACTATCTTTGTGAATATCTCACTATTCTATCTTGAATTTCAGGGACCACTTTCATTTGTTGTAGGAGACCCCAACAATCTAATTCGATGGACCGGTGATACTCTATTACCCTACCAATGCACAATATCCGTTGATGAGAATAACGTTTCATCATTCACTTGGAATGGATCTGATATAACACTCGATGTAAGTACATATGGAGTTGGTAATCATTCTCTTCAGATTGAATTATTCAATGGAAGTGATCTTGTTTATTCAGCTTCGAATGAGTTTCAAATTGTTGGAGTTCCATTCTCAATACCTATTGAATTGATACTCCTTATTGCTACAGTATCGGGTGGAATAATCGTTATCTTCTTCATTTTCAAGAGGCGTAGATAAATGTCGAAATGTTCTTTAGAACATCAAAATGGGAATCTTGTATTGTCCAGATTCCTTAAGAAAAGACATCCAACTTGATTACATTTGGAGAGAAATGGTGATGAGATATCTGCTTACTCTATTAGTGTTCGGGATGGCTCTTACTCTACCAATAGTATCAGTAACTGCATTAAATACAAGCACCCAAAACAGGATGGGTGATTTGGATTCCATTGAAGGTGATATCTACGCAGATGCGATTCTCACTTCAAGATCTGCTTGGTACGGTAATGGTGAGAATGCGCTAGGAGCACCTGATAATGAGAATGCTACAATTTATGCTGATTATGGCTACGGGTATCTGACTCTTGATATGGGATATGAAGAGGAGATACTGAATGGAACTGGAGCTGATTTTACAGTAATAGCAGAAGGTGACTCTTACCGTATAGGTGTAACATCTGATTTAGACATTAGTTTCACTTACTATCCTGCAATTAATGGAACACAAGATTTTGATTTGAATGCCCTTTCATTGGATAGTGCGAGGTATGTACGAATCGAATTGATGTCTGGGAATGCAGTCTATCTTGATGCAATAGTCGCAATCCATTATAACTCTCCTTCAGATGATGGTTCCCCAATTATCACAGCTCTTGATGATATTCTTCTCGACCCTGGTGTTGATAATGTAACATTAGATTGGTCAACCTCTGATGAATATCCCCTGAATTATACAATTTTTATGAACGGCACAGCAATCGATTCTGATTCATGGAATGGTGCGAACATCGTGTATACAGCAATATTCACAGAGAATGGAGTGTATAACATCACACTCTTGTTATTCGATGCCTTCGGAAATCATGCTGAAGACACTGTGATGGTCACAGTGCCCGAAGAAGCAACAACTCCTAGTTTGGGTGTCGATTTAGGTACTCTTCTAATGATTGGTCTAGGTGTCTCTGTGATTGCAATTATAATAGCATTATATGTGATACGAAAACGAAGTCCATGAAATTAAAACAAGGATTATAGGCGAACATAATTTGGAGTAGATGATGTGTCATGCATAGAAAACTGATCGTTGCGGTTCT
This sequence comes from uncultured archaeon, assembly GCA_964458565.1. Classification (GTDB taxonomy): domain Archaea; phylum Asgardarchaeota; class Thorarchaeia; order Thorarchaeales; family Thorarchaeaceae; genus CAYWJO01. The sequence goes on from CAYWJO010000020.1 coordinate 12,878, forward strand.
AATTTTACTCTTTACCATGCCAATGGTTCCAAGTAGCGTTGAGTCAATTACAGATACATCTCAACCCCTTAACTATGAAACTAAAGTGCGTGACAGAGATGTTGACAATTTAACTCTCACAACTGTTGATATCATGGGGGCAGATGTAGAGATATGGACTTCAGACCAAGCGTTTGAAGGATACAATCTCTTTGTCCTCAGAAAGAAAAATGTAGATGTTACTGGATACAATCAAACTCTACTACTTACTGACATGGAAGGGAATATTCTAATCGAAGAAAATGTTGTTGAAGGAATCTTTGAACTTGCTGATGTGAATTGTGAGATGATTAACTCTACAACTCTACTCATGGGGTATCAAGGTACTGCTGCACTCTGGAATCTTGAAACAGGACGGAAGAAATTCCTTGGTTTTTGGGGACATCACGAATACGAGTACAATAATAATGATAACACCATTTTCACATTCAAGTACCATTCTGTTGAAATCGAAGGTAATCCCTATCTTATGGATGAAATCAGAGAATACGATCTTGATGGGAACATAGTTTGGTCTCTCGATGTTAGTGAGTTCATTTCACATGAATGGTATTGCCCTTATGAAGATCGTTTCATGAATCAGCCCGACATCACTCATTCCAACACACTCTTTTATGATGATGATGAGGACATGATTTACTATCATCCTAGAAACACGAATACATTTTTCAAAATCGACCATGCGACCGGAGATGTAATCTGGGGGCTTGGTGAGTATGGGGACTTCACACTTATTGACAGATATGGTCGAGTCACTAACGCTCTTTTCTATCATGGACATGCGCTTGAAAAGGTTGATGATAATACGTTCATTATCTTCGATAATGACCTGCACAATCAATCCAACCAGTTTAACTATCGTTCTCGAATGATTGAGATCACGATTGATGAAGACACAATGACAGCTTATGAGAGCTGGACTTGGACTGGAGGCGACGATTACTGGTGTCATTTCTGGGGCGATGCAGACCGGCTTCCTAATGGGAACAGATTGGGGGTTTTTGGTGCTCCAACTCACGCTGCAGGTGATTATGGCGCGAGAGTGGTAGAAGTCAATGAAGCCGGTGAAATTGTATGGGAGATGAACTTTCGAGGATCTGATCAGTATAAGTGGGGGATTTACCGTTGTGACAGAATCAGGTTTGAACCATCTCTAATCTCTCCAGTAGATTCAATTGCATTATTCAATGAAGAAATAGAGCTTACATGGCAAGCACTGTATAATTTTCGTAGTAAGCAATCACTTACTGGTTCTTACTGGGCATATGTGAATGGAAGTCTGGTGAGTACAGGGAATATAACCTATGACCGATTCTGGCGTCCCGTTGATGTTCCTGTAGCAATAGGTCAATGGTCTCCCGGTGTGTACAATGTCACACTAGTTGCTGCAGATGAAGGTGGGCATACAACATCTGATACCGTAATGATATCTGTAGTTCCCATTTACATGAATCGTGTGGGCTCTACACATCTTGAAGAGGGACAAAACGAATATGTGATTACTTGGACTGGGGGAACTATTCATCCTCTTATATGCACTATTCTTGTTGATGGTGCTGAAACCACAACTTTTTCCTGGAATGGAGACGATATCAATCTCGATTTAGGTGCAATAGGTGTAGGTGAACATCAAGTACAACTAAGTCTTTACAACGATACTGTTGAGGTATATCTTGATGAATTCACACTGAAAATATGTCCTAATGAGTTACCTGTTTTCTATTCTTCACCAATCATCAAATCATTTGCGTATGGTCGTGAGAAACAATTGATTTGGGGAGTCAACGATTGCGCTCCAGCCTTTAGAGAGCTCTATGTTGATGGAAATATGATATCGAATGAAACCTGGGAGGTAGGTACTGTTAAGGTTGAGTGGACTCCTGTTGATCTGGATATTGGGGCGTACAATATCACTCTGGTCTTGATTGATATGGCGAACCACAGAGTATCTGACTCGGTCGTGCTCTTCATCACAGTCCCTTCGCCTCCAATGATTGTTTCCCGTCCTATTGTCGAACCAATTTTGTGGGGTACACCTGATGTTTCATTCAGTTGGGAAGTTAGAGGTGGTGGTCAATGGACTGTATATAAGAACTCAATACCCCTGTATGGTGGTCCTGTGATTGACACCACGATAGGTTTTACAATCCACGATTGGGGAGCGGAGTTGTGGAGTGTTGGCACAAACGAAATCGTGCTAAAGGTCTACGATTCATTTGGATTTACTTCTGACACCTTGAGTGTTGAGGTCATACAGGACCCTGGGGATGCTTATGCAGATAGCATTGTCACCTCTAGATCCACCTGGTATTCCAATGGTGATAATGCGATAGGTGAACCGGATGGCGTAACCGCTTCAATATTCATGGATTATGGACCTGGATACATGACACTAGATATGGGGTTGAATGAAGAGATTGTTAACGGTGTTGGTGACGATCTAATAATCTACTCTAATGGTGGGAATTATTCCCTCTCAATTCTTCAAACATTAACCAGTAATCCCATCTCAATTGGTGTATTCAGCGGAAATCATAGTATTGACCTAGATTCATTTGAGGTCAGTTTGGTTCGATATGTTCGATTGGAATACTACAATGGAGACTGGGTCGAGCTAGATGCAATAGAGGCATTACATCACAATAATCCTTCAAGTGATCTCATAAATCCCCAGATTAGTGATGAACACAATCTCGTCCTTGATCCAGGTCTGAGAAGTGTCGTTCTTGAATGGACCGGCAGTGACGAGAATCCGCTTATCTATCAAGTTCTGCATAATGGTACTATTATGAAATACGGCGCTTGGACTGGTGGTGCAGTTGAATATACCTTCAGACCAAAAGATATCGGCATCTGGAATGTAACTATGGTCTTTTTTGATGCTTTTGGTAACTCTGCGTACGACTCGGTGTTAGTTGAAGTGAGTTTCATTCCATCAGATACTCTGGAGGTCACCACACTCTTGCTCATTAGTGGTATCGGTATCTCTGCGCTCATTATTGCGATTATATTCTGGTATAGGCGGAAATCTACATAGTTGTTAATTCAGGTTCAGGTGGATATGAGTATTCAGGGCTACTGTTAATCCGTTTTCTATTTCTGAATTGCCAGATGAATAATATCGTTATTAGTACAATGAGCGTGATTGCACCATAATTTGCATACAATAGGGCATTTTGCTCAACAGTGATTATAATATAATCTGTCATTTCGAGCCCTTCAGAATTTGATACTGTGACTGATATGTTGTGTGTACCAATCCCTAATCCTGTAAATCCTAGAACTATGAAATTCTCTTGCCAATATGATTCCATAACAAACGGATAGGTGAATAGAACAGTATCCGCCTCTTCAATGGTAATGAGAGCGGTTGTCTCATACATTCGTCTAATATTATCCCATACTCGAAGATTAATTTCCATATCTGCACCATCGACGTAAGGCTCTGGGATTCCCATTACCCTGACAAATGGATGAACGTAAAATCGTTCTATGTCCTCAATAGATATAGAATAAACATCGGAATCAAACTCGATCTCCCATGCGAGTCTGTCATTCTGAGTGAATTCTAGGAGAACTGGTCGATCTTGTCTATTGAATGCAATAATTGTGTTTTCCAACGGGATTCTGCTCATGCTACCTGAAGACGCAAAGGAATTATCTGGCCCATTCAGAGATCGTACAACTTGCGTGACGTTTCCTTCTTCATCAAGCACGAATTCGATGAATCTAGTAATTCCAATTCTTGGGTCTGAGGCAGTCAAGTTCCAATAATCTGTGTCGATGCAGACAAATTGGTCAGGTCCCACTTTCTCACATGAATCCGGATGATAGAATATATTGTCCAACGATTCACCTACAAGATTGAATATTTCAAACTCGTTCTGATATCTTCCAATAATCCATTCAGTTTCCCCCGATGCGTAGTTGATTTTCACCACACAGTCTAGGTTTCTGACCGTGAGGTATATCATCGCATCTTCCATATCCCATGAAATACTGTTAGCATGCATCCAGTCAATATCTGTAGGTGCTCCTTCAACAGTTTCTTCTCGTAAGAGATATTCACTTGCATTGAATGGGAACGTCATATTACCGTCCCATCTCCAAAGCTCGGTACCCTCAAGATCATATTCAACAATGTCATTTCCAATTATTGTGTAGTCGGTTCCATTGTGCATATAATTTCCAAAATTTGAACTCTCAATAACAAGGAAACTTTCCGTGTTCGGATTATATTCAATATCATTAGCCCCGCTCGGAACGGGAAGCACTTCTGTACCGTTCGTCATAATGTTCCAAATTGTGATAGTATCTGGTTCATCATTAGCAGTTAAAGCAACTGTAGTAGAATTAATCCATGTTGGATGTCCATATCCGTAACCTTCTTTATACAATCCTGAGAAGACCTTTCCTTCCATATTCATAACTAACACAAAACCAAATGCAGGATTTGTAGTACCTGCATGATAATACTGAACTGGTACAAGATTGTATCCATCAGCTGCCCGATTTGGACTGTATTGGTTGACAAATATGGATTCTCTGACTACTTCGAATTCAGTTGAATTATAGGGTAATGCTTCGCCTACTTGGTATTGGTGGACTTCATTCATTTCACATGTCTTGATGCATTCATTACTCATCGGATAACACAAAGATGCAGCAAATGTCACAATCAAGATTAAGGCGATGATTCTGTGTCCTCGCATTGTCTTCACCTGAATATCAGATTCTTGACGACACTAGATATTAAAAATACACTTCGGATGTTGTTGCCATGACTATAATACTAAGTCTGTCTCTTAATACCCACTTTTCCAACGCAACGATACTCAAAACCTCTTGAAACTAAATCGTTGGCATCAAATACGTTACGACCATCTACAATCACAGGAGTACGCATTACCTTGACAATTCTGTCTAAATCCATTTCGAAGTATTCGTTATGTTTTGTAACTAGCGCCAGACAGTCCGAGTCTTTTGCTGCTTCAATGATATCACGTTGGATTTCATGAGGTGTAAATTCCCATGTCTGTACAAATGGATCGTGAATACGTACTTGCGCACCTTTTGACATCAGAGCAGCTATCAACGTCGCAGCGGGCGAATTTCTGGTGTCATCACTATTTTCAAGATATGCCACACCAAGGACTGTGACGATTGAATCCTGAATTGAAACTTCCTTGAATTGCAGTGCATTTTGGATTAGATCGGTCATATGAACCGGCATATGATTATTGATTCTTCTCGCTAGTGAAATGAATTCAGGTTCTATTTTCCACGTTCCGTATTCATATAAACCGTATCTGAGGAGCCACGGATCCTTTGGAAGACAGTGTCCACCAACACCCGCTCCTGGGATGTGCATATGCCTGTCATGTCTTGCGTTTATCAACTTGATAATCTCATAGATATTAACACCAAGACTTTCAGAAACCAATGCCATTTCATTTGCGAATGCGATATTCACATCCCGATAGGCATTCTCGATTGTCTTTGATAGTTCTGCGGTGAGGGTATCTGTTGTGTAAATCTCTTCTTTCACAATCGTTGCATATAGGTCATATGCTCTCTTGGTAGCTTCTGCGGTGATTCCTCCGACAACTCTTGGCATATTCGCAATGAATTCAAGAAGTCTTCCCGGCATAACACGCTCATATGAGAATGCAAGATCAAAGTCCTCTCCGCCTACTAAACCGGATTCCTTTTCGATGATTGTCTTTACAACATTTTCTGTTGTTCCTGGGGCAACTGTTGATTCTACAATAACCAATGCACCCTTTTTGAGTTTTTTACCAATATTTGCACTTACTTCTCTCAGGGATTGATACTGTGGCATGTTCTGTGCATCAGTTGGTGTCTGAACATCAATAAGGATGATATCAGCATCTGCTAATACTTCTATATCATCTGTCACTACAAAGGTGCCCTTCTTTACTACTCGCGATATGAGCTCCTCGAGACCTGGTTCTACTCCCTCAAATGGTGATTTCCCATTGTTCAGTGCGTCAATTTTCCAACCAGACCTCTTTGATTTTCTCTGGAGCCCTGTAACATGATGTCCTTCAACATCTGCGAGCAATGCTGCAGCAGGGATGCCAACATAGCCCATACCAACAACAACTATCTCTGTTGTCATCATTTACACCTTCTTCGGTACTTCAGACACGCGTCGCTGAGGTGTCATTGTTGAAAAAGGTTGCCAAAGTACGAAGAATGCACCTGTGAAATGAATGAATCCCGAAATCCTCATTAACCCAGTCTTCTGGGATATTACATCGCTGGTGATCAGATAAATTGCCTTCAAGAAACTACTCTCTACTTGTATTCGTACTTCTGATAGTTACTTCACAATTAATTATCGGATTAGATGAGTTGGTTTTATATGAAGACACACAGAAAGCACCAAACTCTCGATACCCATTGAGTAATTTGGATCCATACACTGTGAATTTAGAGGTTCCAATCAATAGCGATGATGCTTTCGACGGGTACACAATGTTCACGCTAAGTCAATCAAGTTCTAGCGGAACGAATAACTCCCTAGTGATTGTTGATATGAATGGTGAGGTTGTCCGAGACTTGTATATCGGTGATTTAGTTGCGTTCTATTCGATGGCTGAATTTGTAGATCCCTATACGATCTTAGTTGGTGCTCGCGAGGGTCCCGGTTTCTGGAATATAGTTAATGATACCTGGGAGCATGTACCTAGACGTGGTCACCACGAATATGAATACAATCCTAACTCCGATACGATATTCATGCTCCAGCATATTAAGGTTGATATTGAAGGCACGAATTATCTCTATGATACAATAGAAGAAGTTGACCGAAACGGTACTGTTGTATGGTCTTTGAACACCACTGATTTTATCTCTCCCTCTTGGTGGTATACTGGTGAAATAGCTGGTGGGGCTCCAGATGTGACCCATTCAAACACCATTTTCTATGATGCTGATGAAGACGCGTTCCTGTATAACTCTCGAAACACTAACACTTTCTTTAAGATCAATCATACAAATGGTGAGGTAATCTGGGCATTAGGGGAGTTTGGTGATTTTACCCTCCTTGATGGACTCGGTCAACCTAAACGGAGTTTATTTTGGCATGCGCATTCAGTCGAAAAATTGGGTGAGAATAAATTTATTATATTCGATAATGATTACTATGATCAAGTTGATCCAGGAAACAAAAATTCTCGTATTGTGGAGATAACAATCAACCAGACATCAATGACTGCGCAGGAAACCTGGTCGTATGCTGCATCCAGCAGTCATTGGACTGCGGGTTGGGGTGATGCGGATAGGCTTCCAAATGGAAACCGGCTTGGAACCTTTGGTTATTGGAGTGCGGGTATTCCTGCAATCATTGAAGTAAGTCCATCTGGGAGTATTGTGTGGGAATTGGATTTTCCAAAGGAGGATGGTGCCATATATGGCACATATCGTTCTGAGAGAATTCGTTTTAATCCTATAATCAATCATCCAGATGATATTCTAGTGCCAGCCCAAGAAAACTTCTCAATTCCATGGAAGACCTGGTATAATTACCGAACGAAACAATACCTTCCTGGTAGTTACTCACTTTATCTTAATGACGAAGTGATTCAGTCTGGTGTCTTCGACTTTAACAAATTCTGGCAAGATACAGAATTAACAATGAACATTGATGCACTTCCTGTTGGACAATATAATCTCACGCTTGCAGTTTACAATGACGTGGGACAGAGAATTACCGATACAGTCAATGTTGATGTCGGTTCCCTTTTCATTACAAGGTCAGGACCTGAAGAAATTGAATATGGCCAGATGAATTCTACCATCCGCTGGTCTGGATTCACAACTGAATCTGTAAACCTCAATCTTACAATCAATGGGGTTCCGATAAGATTCGAGCCATGGAATGGCACTGATATATTATTGGATTTGAATTCGCTCGAAATCGGTTCTCATCATATCATCCTACAGATATCTAATGCTACAGCAGTACTTCATGTTGATGATTTTTGGGCCAATATCTATGATGCTGAACCTCCGATAGTTTTCACATCGAACACAGAATTTGTTATCGAATGGGATGAACCATGTCATCTATATTGGGATATTTTCGATATGACACCAATGAACTGGATGGTTTCAATTAATGGTGTTTTTGTTCAATCAAATTCATGGATTGATAAAAACACGACAGTAGATTGGTTAGTTCCAACTCTTAGCGAGGGTGTTTACTATATTACACTTACAGCTTTTGATTGGGCTGGTTTTCAATCCAATTCTACGGTCAGACTGATTGTTTTAGAACCTGACAATCCAATTATCGCATCCACTCCATATCCTGATGTCATTGAATGGGGTACTGAGAGCTTTAAGCTTGAATGGGAAGTGCATGGTGCGTCAGAATGGGTATTATTGAAGGATGGAGTCCTATTCCAATCTGGACTCATGGATTCAGTCTTCATTTCAGTATCAATTGATTCGTGGAGCAATAGGGCATGGATTCCAGGTGTGTATAATCTAACACTTGTTGTATCGAATTTGGAAGGAAATGAGGATTGTGCAATTACCTTTTTGCGTATCGTATTGAATCTGGGTGATCCGTATGCAGACACTCTAATCACAAGCTGGTCTGGTTGGTATTATGATGGTAACAACTCGATTGGTCCCCCAGATGGTATGTTCACTACAATCTATGTGGAATACGGAAATGGGTATGTTACTCTAGATATGGGACAAGGCGAAGAGATACTCAATAATCCTGGGGTTGACTTCTCGATTATTGCTCGAGGAGGCGATTATCAATTATCTGTGGCTACGAATCTTGACAGTAATTTCGAAATTATGGGTGTCTTTAGTGGAAACACTAGCTTTGAGTTGTCAGAGGTTGATCTTGAATCTGCTCGATATGTTCGGATAACCTATTTTGATGGAGCTTTTATTGAGTTGGATGCAGTTGTTGCATTCTCGTACAATCTCCCCACAACCGAGAGTATTATTCCACTAGTAGTAGGTCCAAATGACTACACAATGGAAAGTGGAACCACTTTGATTCTCAATTGGACTGCATACGACCTAGCTCCCTGGAACTACTCCATCTATGTCAACGGAGTGAAGACTATAACAGGAGTATGGGCGGTTGGTAATATCACTTACATATTCTGTCCCGAATCCGGAGGAATTTGGAATATCACAATTGTAGTGTCCGATTTATTCGGGAATTGTGCCGCTGATACTGTCTTGGTGGATGTAAGAGAACGAACATCTCCCCTAGTTGTGTATCCTATTGCATTTTCAATCGTTACTCTTTGTACATTGCTAGTAATTTTATCCAACAGGTATAAACCAACATAATGCGTTATTATCTCACATGAAATACAATCTCGATTTGTGCCTTTGGGATTTCGATACAATCCGATTGGATGAAACGCTATCCTCTTATGTGCTCCTATGTATTGAAGTACAGAGGACAGAGGTTTCAATAGATGAAGATTCTACGATATATCATTGTACTGCTCATTGTAATAGGAGTCCTTGTAGTAGCATCAGGAATAATCTATGGCTGGTTACTAGGACAGACTATCTATCAGAGTATGTATGAATCTAAAGCAGGAGTTAATTTCTGGAACACCTGGACTTTAGAATGGAATATTTTCACCGCTTCAGCTCTCCTTGCCATTTTAAGCTGGATTTCTCTTCCTCAACGTTCCACCTTTCTTACCTTCATCTCAGCTTTATCAGGCACTGGACCAACATTGAAGCGTCTAACTGTGAGTCAGTCAATCATTTGGAAGGCTCTTGAGCTTGGTGGTTTCTTTGTGTTTTATATATCAACAGGTGGCTATTCCATCACCGGTCAGAATGTTGCGTTTCTATTAATGCTCATGGGACACGAATCAATTTCCATTACATCTGAACAGATGAGTACTTTATTCTCGTTACCTTTTTCACCTGGAACAAGTGCTGCAACTATAGAATCATTGATTCCTGCAATGGAGGCATACCAGCTTTATCTGGGACTTGTTGGTACACTTATCTTTGCGACAGGAGTTAGAATTGGGTTAACTCTTGTTACAGATTTTCTCTCTGAGAAAAAGGACATCTATATCATTGCAGCGAAGTCGCTCTCTCTTGGTGCTATTGCATCCATATTGGAGATTCTGAGTGTACCTATGTGGACTGTGAATGCGGGAACTTGGATGACATATCTCACTTTGATTATTGTTCTTTTCTCATGTATCATCGGTGCTATTGGTTTCAGTATGTTGCGATTGCGTACGGGCGATGCCCGTTCTCGACTTCGAAGTAAAATACAAAGTCTTGAAGATGATTTAATTCGGTTGCAGGGTGAGCTCGCGTCGCTTAGACAGGAATATGAGAGCGGCGCTATGGATGCGGATGAATACCGCACAAGAGTATCCTTTCTTATGGAGGATCGTTCTCACATTTCAAATGAGTTGCGGAGATTAAAATTAGAAAGGATGCTTCCTGCATTTGGCTCATCTCGTTCTTTTGGGGTATTAGCAGTAATCCTCATTGTTCTATGTATCTCTCTTCCAATCATACAGGGTTTCTACTATGGTGTTCAAATGGAAGGCGACAAATATGTGGACTGGAAATTTGGTTATGAAACTGAAAAAGAGATTGCCATCACAAGCTGGGCTTCTGGAGTCTCAGATATAGAATCTCTTACCTTGGATGACCTTACATCGAATGCAACTCCTGAAGGTGAGGTGGAGTTTCTCAATACCGTACGTCAATGGGATAACACTGCTAGTTATTTACGGATGCGGAATCAGATCGGAACGAATTGGATGCAGTTAGCAGACTCAGATATTGTATATTTACGAAATCATGAATATTGGATAGCCCCTCTTACCTTTGATCGAATCGCTACTAGTACAAATTTCATCAGCCAGCATCTAATATACACACACACCGAAGGTCTTGTTGTATTAGATGCGTTTAGTGGTGATGTTATCGAGCACGAGAATCTTGTAGCTCTTTTGAATCGAAGTCAAGGTATACAAACCTACTATGGAGAAGGCAGTAGTTTCTATGATGCAGCATTTGTGAACGTTCCTGGATTTCAAGAAGTTGGTAATCATTCATTTCAAGGCGAACCCGACTATCGCCTGCAAGGATTTGAATCACTCTTCTATTTCTTTGGATTGGGTCCGGATGCATGGTCGTTTCTTGGACGTGATATGGATATTCTTTTGGAACGTGATGTCATCTCACGTGTTAGGTCAATCATGCTTCAGGGAATTACGGTTGATAGCGACCCCTATATTGTAGTGGATGCAAGTGGAGATCTTCATTATGCAGTTTCAGTCTATACCGATTATCGACTATCGACTGGATATGCAAAGGAGAACTACATGCGCTTTTTGGGCGTCATTTTAGTTGGCATCGAATCTGGAGAACTGAGTTTTTACAAATCCCCTACGATTGTTGAATCATTCTTTATTGAACAGACCTACATGAACTACTATGACTGGCAGGAGGCTCCTTTGTGGTTGCAGCGTCAAATGAAATGGCCCGAGGACCTCTATGAGCGCCAACTTGATGTTGCCTATTTCACACATGTAAAAGATGGTTTGGTTTGGCAAAGTGGACGTGACTTTCATGAAAGCCCAAGCAATTCCGATACAAGATATATCATCATGCGGATAGGGGGTGTTGAGAGATTCGTAGCTATGCACAATACTGAATTTCTTGCTTCACCTGGGCAAAATCTAGCTGGCATCTATGTAATGGGTTGCGGCGACAAAAACTTTGGAAAGTTACAGTTTTATAGTGCAGGATCAGAAGGATATTCCACTTATTTAGGACCTAATGCCGCTGTTCAAGCTTTTGAAACTGCAGATCAAGTGCGGACCCAGCTACAATTGTGGGGTGCACATAGGTATGGTAATCGACTTCTATACCATCTAGGTGGAGACCTATTCTTTGTAATTCCAGTATTCTTAGAGGTGGAAACCTCAACAGACATAGTCATTGAAAAGCTTGGAGGCGTGGGTTTAGTTGATGTTGAAACAGGAAAACGAGTTGAACTCGGAAGTAATGTTATTGAGGCATACTATCAGATGTTTGGCTTCTTGAATGAAACTACTGTTGATGCTGGTGAAGTGGGTTTCGAGAGTGCCCATTTTAATCCAGTGACAATCAACTCTGGGGACTTCTCACAGCTAGTAACTCTGATTCGAAATAATGATGATATAAGCCACAACATAACATTGGAGATTAGCGTGTTCGCTGGAAACTTCAGTATTGATTGGCACGGTTTAGAAGTTGTACCCTATATCTATCCTACAAATAAAACCTTCACGATGAATATTGGTACTGTTGGACCAGGCGACCTCTATGGAACTTCTCCAAAGGTAACAGCATTCCTTGAAACTGGCTTAGTGTATGCTCAGTATCTGGTGATTGTCACACTCAGAACTGAAGATGGCGTTATGGATCAGGTAAGTCTCTTCATGACAATAACCTAGGTGTTGTTCTTACACCATTCATATGTCATTCGAAGTCCGTCCTCAATTGAAACTTTGGGGGTGAAATCTAGGATAGTCTTCGCCATCTTAGATGTTCCCAGGCTGTCTAAAACATCGCCAATTCTAGGAGGAATGTGAATAATCGCAATATCTGGCTGTGAGAATGATCTAATTTGCTCTGCAAGCTCAAGAATAGATATTGGAGATTCACCAGATATATTGATGATTTTACCTGCGGCGTCTGACTTTTCAGCCGCTGATAATAATGCTCTTGCTACATCCTCGACATAGAGAAAGCTTCGCGTCTGGTTGCCTTTTCCCTCGATGACAAGTTGTTTTCCTTCTAATGCACGATTTATGAAAATGGACACAACACCGCTATATTCCGAATATGCCTGTCGAGGTCCATAGATATTGAAGAGTCGCAATACGGTGGAATCAATATTATACGAATTACTAAATGCAGTCATGTATTTTTCTCCCGCAATTTTTGATGCTGCGTATGGGCTAAGCGGATTGAGTGGTGCATCTTCTGGTGTAGGGATTTTTTCAGGATTTCCATATACGGCTGCACTAGATGTGAATATGACCCGTTTGGCGTTATTCAGTCTTGCTAGGTTGAGAACATTGACTGTTCCAGATACATTGACCCTATTGACAAGGACCGGGTCTTCTGTAGATAGTTTGACGGAAGATATTGCTGCTAAATGGAAAACTGCATCTAGTTCAGTATTGATAATATTCTGGAGGTCGATACAATCCTTACCACAGATATCCTGTTCTATGAATTCGAATTTTGATTGCTCTATTGCATTTTCGAGGTTTCTCATGTGGCCTGTTCTTAGATTATCTATTCCCATCACATTGTAGTTGTTTTTTAAAAGGAGTTCAATTAGATGGCTTGCAATAAAACCCGCTGCACCTGTGACTAAGACCGTCTTATTCATCTGTGCCACTAAGTTATCTGAATTTCTATATCTCCTATAATAGTTGTTAATAAGACTACTATTGCACTATAACTTTACATTTGCACCAATTACGAGGTTGTGTCCCTTTCTACACAGAGTTATTAAACAATATTAGATGTAATATTTCTATACATAGTGGTTTGAAGCAGCGATGGCGTCCATAATGATGAGAATGTATCGAGAAGGAATTCTTGGCGTGGTTCTATTCACTCTTCTTCTAAGTTCAATCACGCAGGTAGATCAAGGCCCAACTAACCTGACACAAAAGCCACAACCTGCTGCTGGTAATATGGACACGATTTTCTGGGAGACAATCGGGAATCCTGAATACCTTGACCCACATGTGGATTACGAATCATTCGGCGATTGGATTTTTTATAACGTCTATGAGACCCTCTTTACCTACCCTTGGGATAGTTCTAGTACATACCCCACAGAACCATTGCTCGCTCAGAGTGTTACTATATCTGAAGATGGATTGAACTACACCTTCGCTCTTAGACAAGGAATAACATTCCATGATGGCACACCTTTCAACGCTTCCTGTGTCAAGTATAATATTGAGCGTGTCCTTGCTATCTTTGATACTTGGGGTCCAGCATGGATGATAGCTGAGCCAATATTGGGTGGACAAGCAATCGAAGATGCTGCATATGAATTTGGTGAAGGTAGCCCTCAACATACAGGTAACTACACTGCATGGGTCGCAGCTAACGATGCTGGTACAGGTGCTCTCCTTGTACTTGATACATACAGTATCAGAATTCGACTTGCTTATCCATATGCTGGTTTTATTGCAGTTCTTACACATTCGGTGGGATCTATGATAAGTCCATCTTTCATTGAGGAGAATGGAGGTGTCACTATTGGCGGACATAACCTATACCTCGATGAGCATACCTGTGGCACTGGACCCTACCAGATATACAATTGGATTCCTGATGACTATATTCGGTTAACCAAGAATCCATATTATTGGAGAGAACTATCCGCAAAATCCATGCATCCCTATGCTGGTTCAATTGACACAGTCATCATCAAGACGAACGAGGATGTGAACAGCCGACTTCTGAACATCCAGACTGGCGAGTCTGATGGAGCTTATTGGCCAACAAGCTACGCGGATCAAATCTACAACGGATACACTGGTGATCCAGGCGACGGTACTCTGATGACTGACAATCCAAACCTCAAGCTCTGGGCTGGGCAACCAGAATATGATGTTATGTTCCTTGGTTTCAACATGCACCAATACTTGAGAAATATGTCGGGGGCAACCTACGAAAATCCCTTCCAGTTGAAACCTCTTCGTAAAGCCATTTCCTATTCTTATAATATCTCCCGAATAATTGAAGATGTGTATTATGAATTTGGAATTCCAATGCAAGGACCTATACCCAAAGGTATGCTTGGACATTATTATGAGCTTTTCATGTATGACTATAATATCACCGCTGCAGTGGAACAATGGAATCTCGCGATGGATGCAGGTCTGGATGACATCCTTGCTAATAATTCATATAAAATCGAATTAATCGCAGCAGCTAGTAGCACGGCTAGGTCTGCGCTCTTTGATGTCTTTAAGGATGGGATTGAAGATATTCTGAATCATCCAGCAGCTATCCAACCAACCTCTAATCTTTCGATCACTTTGGAAGACATCGAATGGGGCTCGTATATAACAATGATGCGTAATTATGACATACCTATCTATTTTCTAGGTTGGGCTCCGGACTACGCAGACCCTGATACATACATCACTCCATTCGTTCATAGTAATTCTACTTATGGCAAAAGAGTCGGTCTCAATGAGTCCGATGGATGGGATTCAGTATATGTTGACGGATTGATACAGGATGCAGCACAGACCCAAACCGTATCACAAAGAGAGTTAATCTACAAAGAGATTCAAGAGATAATAGTTGAACATGCTGCATATCTCTGGATAACCCAATTAACAAGCTTTCACGTTGAGCGTGAGAACATGTATGGATATATCTTCAATCCAATGCATGACCCGTATTTCTATCATTATTATAAAATGTCCGAGTCAACAACCGAGAGTTGGTCCACCTCCACACAATTACACAATTTGTATTGGGGTGTGGATGTTGGTGATCGATTAGATTTCATTGTTACAAATACGATGACTTCCGAAATTCAAGAAGCAATCTATTTTCCATATGAAATCGATTCGGGGGCTTCATACTTTATTGTAAATTACACTCCCCCCATACCCGAGGTCATTGATACCTATTATCAAATTCAACTTAATGCTGCGAGTGGGCCGATACGTTATGCAAATGGTACTGAATGGTATCGTGTTACCTTTCCTTTCGCTATGCCTATCGGGGATTGGGAGTTTCTAACCACACTTGTTGAGAGAATGCTTGGTGGCTATCAAGTGGAAACTACTGATTCTGAATGGGGTTTTACCGGTATAACAGCTCTAGATGGTTATGAGATGCACGGTGAGATGTTCTATCAGAAGACCAACGGATTCCTATCAAAATATATCACTGAAATCTATAATTCCTCAGACACAACAAAACTTGCTGAAATCCGGTTTGAAACCATCGTCCCCTCTACTCCTAGTAGTAGCACTGGGAACAACACAGGTGGACTCACACCTGAGCAAATTTTCACCATCATTAGCTGGTCAATTACTTTGGCCTCGACCACGGTGATTGTAATTGTGATCGTCTTGACCATGCGTAGTTGGCGTGAACAATAATAGGAACTATAAGTCCTTACCTTAATTATATCGCAACATGTTCTACGTGTACATCATTGAAACAGACAAAGGAACCTATTATACTGGGCAGACTAATGACTTAACGCGTCGCCTAAGAGAACATGCTTCCCAAAGTTCTCAATCTGCATCATATTTCAGAATGCATAGACCACTCTTCCTTGTACACCTTGAAGAATTCGAAACACGTGGGGGAGCTATGCGAAGAGAGATTGAATTGAAGAAGAACCGGCGTTTAAAACAACAATTGATAGACGAAAATGAGCGCATCAGTATTGAGAGCTATTTGTCTGCTTCCGATTAATCTCGTAGAATTCATATACAATTGGTTCCTTAATTATTAACTACGGTCTCTGGATTTGATTCATCAAATGGTTTCCTTGAATTGTATCAATATGAGGTATATAACGCCACAACGATGGATATTCTTGCAGGTTTCTGGGTGGAAGGGTTGGCAGAGACAACTACGTTTCCTTTACCAACCTCTCCATTCTCAACAAGTGAACTTCCAACATCTCCCACATCATCAACAGACAACCAACCCTTCAACGTTTCTGAACTTATGATGATCATTAGTTGGACTATCACTATTGGTTCGATTGTTGTCATTATTGTGTTTATAGTTCTCATAATCCGGAATAGAAAAACATGACCTCTTAGATACCTTATGCATTAGCTGTTGGAATGTTCGAAGCGTTCATATCTTGGATGATTGAATAATCCCTGTGGTCAGAATGGATGAATTCGTCTTAGCAATTGATGTTGGTACCACAGGCGTACGGTCCATCTTCTACACTATTGATGGAAAACCCATTGTATCATCCTATGAGGAATTTCCAAGTCAATTTCCTCAACCCTCTTGGGTTGAGCAGGATGCTAATCTATGGTGGAACACCGTATGCACAACGATCAAAAGATGTTTGAAATCCGGATTGAGCAGTGAGTATGTAATTGGTATAAGCGTCACAAACCAACGTGAAACAGTAGTTCCTGTAGACGAGAATAACCATCCAATACGAAATGCCATTGTTTGGCAAGATAGGCGAACCGTTCCACAGTGCGATTGGATCCATGAGAATCTGACATCAGATACTATCTATTCAATTACAGGTCTAACTATTGATCCATACTTTACAGCTCCCAAGTTACTCTGGATCAAAAGGCATGATGAATCTACATTCAAGAAGGCTCACAAGTTTCTGCTCGTTCATGATTTCATCATCAGCAAACTCTCTGGTGAATACGTCACTGATAGATCAAATGCTAGTCGAACCATGCTTTTTGACATAAACAAATCTGATTGGTCTAAGCCTCTTTTAGAAAAAATGGGCATACAATCTGAAAAACTACCTGCTGTGAAGATAGCCGGAACAAAAATTGGCGAACTTACAGCTTCTGCCGCCAAAGAAATCGGGCTCAAAGAAGGAACGCCTGTAGTTCTTGGTGGTGGAGATCAACAATGTGCTGCTTTAGGTGTTGGAGTTGTCCGGTCAGGGATGACTAAATCAACAACGGGTACTGGCACATTCATTCTTGCTTATTCTGAGGATGTACTACTTGACTCTCTAAAACGTGTCTTATGTAGTTGTCATGTGGTGCCTAATGCATACGTTATCGAATCAAGTATTTTCACTACGGGTTCCGCTTTGAGATGGTTTAGAGACAATCTTGGTTACAGAGAGAGAACTATTGCAGAAGAATTGGGTGTTGATCCTTACGAGGTCTTAACTGAAGGTGCAAGTGAGGTTTCTCCTGGATCAGAAGGAGTTCTTCATATCCCCCATTTTGTGGGTGCTGGAGCTCCTCATTGGAACCCACATGCAAGAGCAATATTTGCAGGATTAGCATTAGGACATTCACGAAAACATCTCATCCGTGCAATTCTTGAAGGTGTGTCATATGAGATACGAACAAATCTCGAGGTCATGAACGAGATTGGTCTCTCAATTTCCGAAGTCCGAGTGACCGGAGGTGCTACTCGAAGTAATCTATGGATGCAGATACAAAGTGATATTCTAAACTTGCCTATAGTACTCACCGAACTTGAAGAAGCTACAGCTTTGGGTGCAGCGATATTGGCATGCAAAGGTGTGGGTGTGTTTTCCTCAATACCCGAAGCCGCAGAAGAAATGGTCAAACCAAGAGAACGACTTCTTCCCACCGAACAAAATCGTGAGGTTTACGACAAAGCCTATAGTCGATACCAGATGCTATATTCATCCATAAAGGACATGAGCTGGGACTAGTATTAAGAAGAATATATCGCAAGCTTATTTCCCTTATCAAGAACAAGAATCTGTGCTGATGTGTCTTCCTTTAACCATCCATCTATCACATCTTGTGGATGTTGCGTCTTTAACAGATGTGCAGATTGGAGTGTCGGCTCATCAAGCTCTGAGTACATTTTAATTTTCGAAATTCGCTGAAGTAGTTCTGCAAATTTGTACGCTTTATGTTCATAGAGATGGTATTTACCTTTGATTGATTTAACAACTTCATCCAATGGTGCAGTCAGTTTCATGTAGAAGTTCTCATAAGCTGTTTCAGGAGCCACTCCATCACGACATTCGGCGAGGAACAAGATCTCTCCTTTATCTTTAACCGCATTCTTTGTCAATTCAAGCCCTCTCTGTGCGTGATAGAGGGATATGTCTTGTGGGTACCCTCCTGGTGAGACTATTATTCTTGATGTGGGTTTCACCGTGAAGCTTGCAGTCCTGTCTAAAACCTCAATTCCTCCTGCAATAACAGGTTCAAGACGACCTGCATCAGCCCAAACAAGTTTTCCACTACTTGAAATCACAGACAGAGTGAATGCTTTTGCGTTCCTGGTAATCATCTCAGCGGCTTCCCGCATATCATTAGCAAGAGGATTGTTTCTTCTTGCTGGATTTGGATGAAATGGATGCTTTCCGAATGTCGAATCCGGGTCCAACGCCATAGCATGATTTGCCTCTATTGTATCGAATGCACATACACCTGGAAGAAAGTCCTTGAGTGCGTTTGAATAACCTGCAAAATAGTGTGCCTTCATATCAGCTAATGCAACATATACATCATGACCCACGGCTTTGGAGGTTACAATGACAGGAGTACCACGACTTGTTGTGCCAAGTTTTACCACATCTGGATCATTGCTATCGTTAATCTTTATTCGATATTCATTCAGACTATCAGCTTCAGATGCTCTCTTTATCATGTCGATAATCTTCAAGTTCTCTGGATGTTCGACTTCATGTGAACCTGTGGTAATAATGAATTGAACACTATTTGCATCCTTCAGCGATGGTGTGACTGCATTAAGAAGTTCCCAATGAGGTTCATCTCTAGTATGGTCTTCTACAAGTACACAAACACTCTTGCTCTTTGCTATGTCTGATAAGAGTGGACCATGAGGGTTATTCATCACCCTCTCTAATTCGGTATCAACATCAGATAGCAAATCCAGCTGACTTGGCACAATTCTACCAGCTAAGTTCTCGTCCGGAATCTCAATAGTTACTTTCCCATCACCGTAGCTTACAGCAATATCCATCCATCTGACACCATGCACATGATGAATATTCGTTCAGAAAAGGATTCGCCAATGTGCAGATACCATGCCGAAACTCATATCCGCTACAATGTTCAGGTTTTCTACATGAGTGATTCGAATGAAAATCCTGGCGCTTTTACCGGTGTAGGTCGTTGGCTTACAGTAGCATCCGAACTTCCTTGTTCAGTCATTGTCTTTCTATTTGCAGGCCAACTTGTAGGACAGCAGATTTGGGGTGATCAAGGTGCAATCACAGGAGCTCTCATAGGAGTCATTCTAGGATTCGTAATTGGAATCTATAGTGTTTTTATCACTATTCGAAGATTCGAACAAATAGAAGCAGAATCCTTGGAACGAAATCGGAAATACATGCCTCCAGCTGAGGAAATATTCGAGGAGTATGATTGGTCTTCAAAGAAGACCAATGATTGAATTACTCCAAGAACTCTGAATCGTCGCTATCTAAGACCTCTATTATTACCTTAGTAGCGGTTCTGCCAACACCCGCAATTATCAGTTGAATCAGAAATGCGATGAAGAACGCACCCAATGCTAGATTGAATAATTGGAGTGCTATAGAACCTACTGCTAACGGTGCCAAGAAATAACTGTATACCAGCCAGAATATCCAGATACTAAGGATACCCATGACTATTACCAATAATGCGTATAGATAGACAACTAACTTTACCTTTGGCGTATCCATCCTTACTTCTTGGATGCCAGGTCCAATAACAGCATCACCAATACGTCTGGAGAAACGGACGAAAACTCCTAGAGCAGCTAGAAAGATGAATAGAATTATGATAATCACAACAAGTATAAACAAGACTTGAATATCCGAACTGAATTCAGGTAGGAATCCCATCAAGAAATGTCCTATAAGTGCGCCAAACATTATTATTACTGATACTATCTCAATCACAAATGTGATAGTTGCAGAATTCCTAAACAGACTTCCAAGATCTATCATATCGACATTACTTCGTTTCTCCTCGTTCATAGAATCACATCGTGTCTTATGGCTGCGTTTTATTTGAATTCTTCGAAACTGAACTTATTTCTGCGCGTTCGTCAAGCTTATATCGTGCATATTGAAGTGCATTTCTACATACCACAAAGAGCTGATAACACGTGTCTATTGGAGCTGCAAACCTGTATGGATTTGTCAACGCTCGTATTCGAGCGCTCAAATCCGATTTTCTCACAGTGGGTGATTATGAACGGTTAATGCAGTCCAAAGACTATGATGACTACATCAAAATCCTTTCAGGAACCGCATACGGCCCTTCGATGAATCGAGCATCCTCGGGTAAGAACTTGTATCCCAATGAACTCGCATTATTTCTTGCGAAAGAATTTGCGGAAGTTGTCTACAATCTTTCGCGTTCTCTTACGGGAAAAGTACAGAAGTTCACTAAGAAATACATGGAACTATTCTTGGCTGAAAGTATCAAGACTATTGTGCGTGGACTACATGCAGGTCTTGACCGAGAAGAGATTCTGCGGTTCACTGTACCAACCTCTGCTGAGCAATTAAGTGAATATGAAATGTTGGTCAATTCTCCTTCTGTGAATGCGATGATTGATTCACTCCCATACTGGGAGATCAAGGTGGCGATGTTGACTCGTTTACATCTCTATGAAGAATATGATTCAACCGCACCCATTGAGGTTGCAATAGAGGAATGGTATCTTCGAAGCATTCTGGAAGCATTAAAGGGCTTCTCAAAAGGTGACAAGAAGAGAGTACTTGATATCCTTGAAGCACGTGTCGATTTACACAATGTATTGGCAACACTTCGAGGTCTCTATCTTAACCTTGACTCACGGGTAATTGAACTGTCTTTGGTTCGATTCACTCGAAAATCAAGGTCCTTGATGGAATCTCTTGCGGTATCCACCAATTGGAGAGATGTTTTCAATCGTTTGAATACAACCCGCTATGCTCAAATAGGTGGTCGTCTTGCTAGGCTCTATGAGGATACTAATGATCTTGCTGAAATTGAACTTGCTGTGGAAGATTATGTTGCACAGAGGGTTTTACAGCAGATGACTGCATTTCCCTTTCATTTAGGGACAATCATAGGTTTCTTCAATCTGAAATACTATGAAGTGAAAAACATTAGATCCATTGCGGTAGGTATAGAAAGAGGCGAATCTGCCGATATAATTAGACAAATGATTACAATATGGTAACGGAGAAAACCCCTAATGAAACAAGACAATCGAATCACAAGTCTTCTGATGTTCATTGCTGGAGCATTTGTGTTTGTGCTTGCATTGATTCCAAATGTGAGTGCGCTTTCACAAAATCCCGTAGGTGGATTTCAAGCATTGCAAGCAGCAGATGCTGGACTGGGAATCCTAGGTATTGCTATTGGCGCTGGTCTTGCCCTTGGACTTGCTGGACTAGGTGCATCAATTGGAATGGGTACTGCCTCAGCAGCAGCACTAGGTGCTATTACTGAGAAACCAGAGACCTTTGGAAAATCAATTCTGTACGTTGTGTTCATCGAAGCTGTTGCTATCTACGGTTTCGTTATTGCATTCCTACTTGTTGGTAACATAAGCCAACTAATTAGTACAATCGGATAGAATTGACTATCTTGGGTGCAGAAATTCCTGCACCCACTATCTAGGTGTCCCCAGGAAAGAGGGCTTCATTGATTGCATATCGTATATCCGACTCCAGTCTTTCCATACGAGCTTCGATGGTGTTGTCAACCCATCTCTCTTTATCCAAGGTTCGAACAATCACACCACCTTCAGAGCGAACTGTTTCTTTCGAGATTGTGATAGTGGTTTTCTTACCAATCTCATCCTCAATGGCTTTCTTCGCGGCCGCAGCAGTCAAGGAAATCTTTTGGTTCCGGGGATAGACCAGCTCCAATTCATCTACTTCCAGACATTTAGCACCATCTACAATTAGACGAGTCAAATCTGCTTCATATGCTTTTGATCCAACTCTTTTCACGAGTTCCTCTCTTGCTGATTGTAGAACGTCTTGGACAATGTTCTCCTTTGCTTGGAGAATTTTCTGTTTCACTCGGAGTTTTGCGCTTGCCTCATATCGAACTAGTTCAGCTTTCAGTTCGGAATTAGCCTTGGAGATGATTTCATTAGCTTTCTCTTCTGCTCTCTTCTGTGCGATTTCAAGTCTAATCCTTTTGTCATCCTCTGCTTCAGTAAGGATTTTCTTCTCGTCCTCGTCTGTTTTAGCTTGAATCATCTCGATAATTTTTTCTGTGCCGCTCATTCTCACTCCTCTCCTAGTACAATTTTGAGAACCGTCTTTACGGCTTTATCTTGTTTCTTCTTTGAGATATCTTGATATTCAGCCACTTTGGCATCAGCATTTGAGAGGATACTCCCTTCAATCTTGATTTTCTTATCCTCCTTCTCCTTGAGAAGACGCTCAGCTTCTTGTCTCGCATCAATCTCTCTCTGATTCATAATCTCAGCGGCTTTTGTTTCAGTTTCTTTTTTCATCTTGCGAATTTCAGCATTAGCATCTTCAATTCGTTGCTTTGCATCTTCTTCCGCTTGATGTATTCTGTCAATCTCTTCTTGAGCAGTACCCATTTCTAGCAACTCGGGGTGTGGTTGTTTTTGTTTTTAGGGTTTAAATCCCTGATAAAGATAGTCGTGTGTAAATTTAACCTATATTTTAATGTGGAGGGTGCGATTCACAACGTTTATGTAACGGCTGACGTGGTACCGACACCGGTTTGCATATTTGCATCCTTACATAAAATCGAGGACCCCATCATGGGAATAAGCATGAGTCCGGCTAAAATGGTCGTTGCAAAGGTTGTATCCCATAGGGACTTTGAACGACAAGTCATTATTGCTTTGGAATCTTTCAAGAAATTCGAGTTCATTGATGTACCACGACAAGCAGGGATCGCAGACATTGAAAAATCACGAGATGAACAGACCGTTTATGCTGTGATGGATCGAGTAAATAGAATGGTCGAATCCCTTGATTTGGACACTAAAAGACGGAAAGGATCTTTGATTGAGATCAATGACTCTACTCTCCACGATTCACTAGAGTACGTTGGAACCGTAATCGGTTCAGTTGAGGAGGAGATCTTAGAACTTGACCGCGACCTGATGGTTGCAACTCAGGAGCTATCAAGGCAGCAAGGAATCCGAGATGTCGCAGCATCCTTACGTCCATTGGGTATCGATCCAAGTTTACTTGGTAGTACAAGTTATACCTTTACAACTGCAGGTATTCTTCCATCTGGACGAGTTTCGCAGCTTGAATGGAGTCTTAATGAATTGACTGAAGGTGCATATTCGTTCAACTCTCTTACCGTAGGGCGTGGAATGTCCGTAGCAAGTATCAGTGTAGGAATTGACCGCAAAGATGCAACAGAGAGAATCTTGAGTGCGATGGAATTTGAATCATTTACTATTTCTGAAGACTCGAGTGGAAGACCTGATGATATTGTTGAGAATGCTACACTTCGAATATCTGAACTTGAATCTAATATAGACCAATTGAAAATTAGGAAAGCCTATCTAGCTAACGAGTGGGGATCCCGTATACTCGCAACATGGGAACTTCTTACAATAGAACACAATCGTGTCGAGGCTAAGAAATATCTCGTATATACTCCTCAATCATTGAAAGTTTGGGGTTGGATTCCTCATGGTACAGAGGAGAGTTTTAGGGACCTTCTAACCGAAATGACGAATTCTGTTGTTGAAGTCACATTTGACGAACCTGATTTTGCTGAAGTCGAATCACCAACATATTTGAACAATCCATCTTTTATGAAACCAACTCAAGATGTCGTGGAAGCATTTGGCACTCCTGGAAAGCACGACCTTGACCCTACCAAAATTATGTGGTTATCATTTCCTCTGATTTTTGGTATGGTGTTCGCGGATATTGGCCAAGGGTTTCTGATTCTACTCATAGGTCTCTTTGCTCTTAGAGCAAAGCGCAGAGGAGATGATTGGGGTGACATTATGGGCTATATCCAGAGTGGTGCCGAGGGGCTCATAATGATGGGTATATTTGCGATTATTGGAGGCTTCCTGTTTGGTAGCTTCTTTGGTGCTGAAACTGTAGTAGAGCCGTTATGGGGCGTCTTCGCACACTATGATAGCCATGGTCATGTCAATCCTTACAGATCTGCACATATGCTTAAATTATCAATCGAAATTGGTGCAATCCAACTGACTATTGGAATACTTCTTAGTCTGTATGTCAAATTAAAACACAAGGAATTTCGCGAAGCACTGGCCTCCTTTGCTTATGTTTGGTTGTATCTCGGATTTGTCAATCTTCTTTTTGGGGTAAGCTATAACAGCATCGGTGATTGGTTCAGTGATAAAGCAGTTAATCTCTGGCTGCCAATCATTGGAATCGGTTATGGCACAGGTGACAATGGCATATATCCAACATTACCTGTTACTGCATTCACATTTACAATCCTCGTTTTCATAGTACCATTCATCCTCATGGCGATACCATCTCTTATGGGTGGAATGGATGGCATGGTTCACCTTCTTGAGAATGGATTGGGCATGATTAGTCACACTGTGAGCTATGCGCGAATCTTTGCACTCAATACAGTTCACATCATTCTGAGTGGTGTATTCTTTACGTTGGTTCCACCATTGTTAGAGATACCATTTCCAAGCATTGAGATATTCGGCCTCGAGATTATTCCTGTACATGTCTATCGACCTGACACACATGCCGAAGTGGCTCCATATTTGCCTCTCTTAGGCGCAATAATTGGAACCTTCATTGTAGGAATTCTGGAAGGCTTGCTTGCGTTCATGCATACTCTTCGTTTGCATTTTGTTGAATGGTTTAGCAAGTTCTATGAAGCTGGAGGAGTCCGATTTAATCCATTTCAATATCCACGAAAACACACTGTTTCGATGAATCAAGTACCCGAAATAGTAGTTGCAGCAAACAGTTGACGATGAAATCTAGGGTAGGTGGACTAATTTCCACCTGCTCCTAGATAAAGAGCCGCTAATTCCGCATCTCCCTTTACATTGGGATTCTGATCCATCCCGATTTTCTGTTTACTATCCCATATACTTCTTGCCAGAAGATCTGTGGTTTTTGCTTTTCCATCCACACTCTGAGCAGCTTGATTATCACCGAGTTGTTGGAAAACTTGTGCAGCAACAGTGTAATTTCCCACTGCTTCTCTGAGCTGATCATTAGCCTCTGTATAATGCATTTTAGCTTTTGAACGATCTCCTTGTCTGAAGCGAAATTCAGCCATAAAGTCACTCTTTGCCCCTTCAAGTCGAGAGAGGTCGCCTCTGTATTTCATGACCACACCTCTCAGTTGCGTCACCTGAACATCTACACTATTGTTCTTGCGAATCTCTGAACCCTTCACACTATTCAGCTCGTTCGCTGCTGACTCAAAAGCTGCAACAGCTTGTTTAATTCTCTCAATGGTATTGTCGTGTGCCATGATAACACCATCAATAGAATCATCACCTTCTAACTGAGCTAATTCATCTTCAAGTCTTTGAAATATGTTTATTCGCTCTACTTGAGCTCTAAACGCCCACTGATCTGCCTGCGAACCGAAAACTTGGGCTTCGGATGCATACGCAGTTGCCAGAGCGAGTCTACCTAGATCTCTCATCTCTTCAGCTTGGCTGTCTTCTCCAATAACCTTGTAGTAAGATGCAGCCTCTGCGGCATGAAGGTTTTCTAATATCCTTGACATCACAAACTTCACACCCTGCTGAAGTTCAGAACTTAGTTGAAATTGAATCACGTACTTGACATGGTTCAAAAGGGCAAGTGTTTTGTTGCGGAGCTCTCCTACTTCACTATCTTCCATCTCGAGGCTCAATAAGATACCTAGTATGTCCAATCCCTCACGAATAGAATCCAGAGCATCTGCTGGGCTCTTATTAAGATGTAATATCGCCTCGTCAAGTGCTTTGTTTACACTTTGAATGAGTCCTGTTTTTCTAAGATCCTTTGCAAAATCAATCTGTGCCGAGATTCCGCTCATATCATCAGATTTCTTCAAGAGTTCATGTACAAATGAGAAGGTTTTAAGATTCTCCTGAATTGCAGCAGTTAACTCTCTGGTCTTTGAAAGTTTCTCTGCACTCTTTAAATCTTTGACAATCTCTTTCAATACTTCGATTGATTCCTTCTTATTATTTACAACAATCAATTCAGAAAAAGACCGAACCGCGGCTTCAGCTTTGCAGAAATGTGCTTGTGCTTTTTTATGTTCCTTATCCAACCTTGATTGTTCGGCGTTTGACTGTAAACCGAGTACTTCTCTAAAGCACTTCTCAGCCCTACCAAATGCATCCGAGGAAACAATGTAGAGCTTTGAGGCATCTTCAAGATTTCCAGCTCTCATCTGTGCATCAGCGATGTCATTATATGTCATCGCTAGATACACTTCACTAAGTCCTGCAGTGTTCTGTTTCCAAGCTTTTATGACCCCAATTCTCTGCTTGTTTGTCTTCTTATCCTTCTGAAAATACGGGAGTGCATCAATGTAAAGGTCTGTTGCACGTTCAAATATAAACGAGCTAAGGATGTCTCGCCAGAGGAGTTCGTCAAAGGGATTGAATGCTTGTCTAAATGTACTCTCAATACCAATTAATTCATTTAGAAATTCATCATAGAATTCTGCTTCTGCAGATTTGTTTTTACCTAATATATCTGCCAGCTGTTTGTCATCCTCAGATAAACCTTCTTTCATAAGATGGTATGTCTGATGACCAAGTGCTACTCGACGAAGTTTCTGAGTCCCATCAACTTTGGAAGGGATTGCAGAGAAACCCCTCTCAAGCATCGTATATACTGCAGCAAGATGGAGTGATGCACTTTTTTCTTTCTCAGGATCATCCTCCTCTGTAAAGGGTCCACTAGCTGCGGCGGCTTGATGAAGCCATGCCATGACTCTTGCCATCCAAATATCTGCAAGATTACGTTGAGATTGTGCTAATAACTCTTCAATAGCTTTCTCGAGTTGTTCCTTCTGCTCCCCTTCTGCATGATTAGCTCGTTCCCTCAAATAAGCTATGTCAAACTCCTCTCCCATTATTTGAGTATTGAATAAAGCTAATTCATCATACAACTCTGTGAATGCATCATGCATCTCAATCCGTTTTCTTTCCAGACCCTCTTTGTCATCGATATCATGCAATGAAAATTCTCTAACAGTATCCTGAGCCTGAATGTTAAGCTCAAACAGATGACTAGTATAGACTTTCACATCTATATCTTCTAATGTATCCGTATCTTCTTTTTTTGCTCCGGGGAGCACGTTTGACATGAAGTTACCTCCAGAGGATAATCTGGAAGGAATGGGATTGAAGTTCTACTTAAGACTACCTAGTGTTGCGCATTTGTCTAGAATGTATAACAAGAGAAAATTAACTACTGAATAATTTCGTAGTTTTATCTATTCATCAAGAGTTCTAAATCGAATTCTTCGCCCATCTCGGAATTTAACTAACCTGCCTTCGTCTACTAGTTTATTCAGTACTTCACTTGTTCTCGATCTAGATTTTCCCCATTCTGTAGCAAGTTCAGTTGCGGTCTTTCCGACCTCTTTCTCTTCTAAGATTGTAACTAGTCGATCCCAGCTTGCATCCCCCTGAATTGTGTTACCATCACTGAATATGCTGTATTGCTGTGCCTTGGGTTCAATCTCTTCGGTATGTATTTTGGTCTTGAGTTCATTAACAGTTTCAGCTAGGACCTTTACGGTCATTCTAAGCTCTTTGATTTCATCCTTTAATTCACGTATCTCAGGTTTGGGTTTCAGATTTGACATATTATCCCCTCCATATCAGATTATCCGTTCCTGAATTCAAGATAATTGCGCTTCTTTTTCTTCTTCTCAAATCTTTCTTTGACTTCAGCAGATTTGAATTTCATTTGTTTTGGAGGTGAGTAATCCTCCAAATTTTCTACCGAAGCCACTTCTTCCGATCGTATTACGTTGGGCCCACTTGTTTTCGCATTCACTGCTTCTGCTTGTGTTCCCTTTATGATGGCATATTCTGTCTTCTTGATTTCTAATACATGCTCAGTCAGAATATCCCGAGTTTCTTTTGCGCAGAGGTTTTTTTTGTGCTGGTATGTCATTCTAATCACAGCTGTCTAATTCGATTGCATCTATTATCTATCTGTCGTCAACAATAATCGACAATCAACAATAACTATGCATTATTTCCTTATAGGGATTTCGAAAGTAATGAAATTCGATTCATTCATCTGGATTTAGTTTTCTTGCAAACGTTATGTAACCTGTATGTCCTACCATCCATGTGGTTGGACGTGTTTTGTTCTCTCTCACCATGATTTCACGTTGAAGGACTTCTAACGTTCTTATCATACCCCACTTTCCGTTCTCACTCAGCGCTTTGCATGTTTTCATTACTTGTTCGATTGTAGGACTGTAGCTGGCTATTTGATGACTTGACTTCAATGCATTATGAGCCAGATCAACAATTTCCCAAGGTGTAGCTAGATCTAATATTACTGCATCAATTTCTGACTCTATAATACCCTCTGAGATATCTCTATGATGCATGGTTATTCGACTCATATTGGCGTACCGCTCAAGATTCTTCTTTGCTCCTTGATACATGTCTTCTCGAATCTCATATGTATACACTTGACCTGAATCTCCAACTGCATTCGCTAATACCCAGGTTAAGGCACCAGAACCCGTTCCTGATTCCACAACTCGAGACCCTGCTCCAATTCCTGTTTCAAGAAGAATTGCTCCTGCATCTTTCGCATAGATGATCTGTGTATTTCTTCCCATAGAAATCTGAATATCAGTTAAACTAGGTCTATGTATCTGAAATATTTGATTTGAATGACTAGTGACCTTGATTCCATAGGGTCTACCAATAATATCATCAAACTTAATTATCCCCTTATTGGAATGAAATTCCTCACCTGTTTTCACCTTTCTAATCCAATTCCTCTTTGCATCGAGAAAGATGAACACATAAGAGCCATCTTGGATTATATCCTGCATAATCCAAACACGAACACGTTTGGTTTTGAGTCTTGCGCGTTAATTCTGAGACGCGCCCAAGCTGCAAAGACTTATCCATTTTCAGAAGAGTGAGAACTGAGAGGGTGGTCAATGAATAACGAAGACCCCAACCACGATAATCCAGAAGAAACAGAACAAACTGATGTGGATGATGATAGATTACCACTATATGCCGCATCAATGTTCGACTACAAGCCCCGCGTCGATTTACCTCTTGATCTATTTGTTGATTCCGAGAAAGGAGTCATAATCGGAAGATCAAAGTCGTTTCATGAGAAATACAAGCAAATAGGTTTGGGATTAATTGGTGCTGTCACTGAAACTTCGGATGACCCTCTTACTACAATGACAGGTGCACCTGTCTATCTAGATCTTGTCAGTCCTCATGTCTTATTTGTAGCTGGAAAACGTGGATCTGGTAAAAGCTACACACTTGGAATTCTCTTCGAAGAATTAGCTCGGGCTATAAATAGACATGAAATTGAAGTAGCTGTTGTCGTTGTGGATACCGTGGATGTTTTCCGACAATCTGTAGAACCTAATACAGAGCAAGTGGATTTGCTTAGAAAGTGGAATCTTGAATCCACTGGATTTCCTGTTGCTGTATATATTCCCAAGAAAACCTATAGAGCACTACCTGAAGATGTGAAGGAGAAAGCGAACTTGCACCCTCTAGCAATCAGTCCTCGCGAACTTTCAGGCTCTGAATGGGGATATATTCTGGAGAAGGGCGGAGAGCTTAGTACAACAATGGAGAATCTTATTGGTGATATTGTTGATTCTCTCAAACGTGGATATACTCTTAATGATGGGGAACGAATCTCTCCAAATAATGACTATAGTATTCGTGATATGATTCATTGTATCGAATCCAATCCAGCTATTACAGAATTCTACAAACTATCAACTCGAACTGCAATGATACAGCGTCTTCGGAGTGCACAGAGGCTTGGAGTATTTCATCCAGGTGGTACAAGCGCTCAAGACTTAGCTATTGCAGGTCAAGTAACAATCATCGATGTTGCTCCGCTTGGATCTGATGCTGAAACTGTACTTGCAATTTTAACTAACATGCTTTGTCGTCAGGTGCTAACTTATCGAATGGCATGGACCGATGAAGGAACTAGTGCTAGAGAAGAACTCCCTCCGACATGGCTAATCATAGATGAAGCACATACGCTTGTGCCCCGAAGCGGAGATACTCCTGCGAAGAATGCAATTATTGGTTATGCAAAACTTGGAAGACGTTTTGGTTGTAGCCTCGTTCTTTGCACGCAACAACCTTCTGCTGTTTCAGATGATGCCATCTCCCAAGCTGACATTATTATCTCTCATTCATTATCACATGATGGAGACATTAGAGCCCTCCAGCAAAGGGCTCCAGCAGTAATGCCTGAATCATTTAGAGATAAGGTTTTCATCAGTAGTTTACCACGTGGAGTAGCCCTTTTGTTTGATCAGAGTACTGAAAACAAGCGTGGTTTCATCATGCAGGTCCGACCGCGGTTATCTCAACATGGTGGAACAGACCGTCTTTCTGGTGTTCTCGAAGCTGCAACCTTATTTTCAAAGGACGAAGACGAACTTCCTCAGGAAGAAACTCCACAACCCATGGCTGCGGAGTTGGAGGGAGCGGAAGAGAGTTACCTTCTTCCTGGAGTACCGAAGCCACCCATTCAACTTAGTAAATCCGATTGGGAGGCTCTTGATGGATGGATAAAAGAGTATATCCAGCAGAAATTTGAACAAGAACTTCAAGAGTATACGATTACTGAAAGACCAGCGCCTCATTTAGAACACCCTCTAGAAGAAACTGAAGTCATCGAGCCAAGTGATGATCTTTCCTCCTCAAGTACGATAATTAATCTTAACAAAATTCAATTCGCTAGTTTCACAAATCTGCAGCCATCCCTTTTATCAAAGGCAATGACAAGGTTAGTACTTTACTCGCCACCAACGCATGATTTCTTGTTCTATTCTAACAAACTGCATAGAGATTCTATTCAGATTCTGAAGGCGTCTCAGAATCCGACGCATATAGTTTCCCTTCTTGGAAGCTCTCTTCAAGAACAAGGATTCACAGTGCAAAACTATGTTCAACATGAATCGTTTACATTTGTGTTATTGAGAAAGAACCATATTCGAGCAGCCTTTGCGGTTGGTCTGAGCTCAGGTAATGTATCAATTCCGTTGATTATTGTCGGATCCAATTCAGGTGAAGTATCCGCTATAGCTGCCGAGATTGGAAACCAGCTTCGTGCTTAATGCTCGGCCTTATAAGCAGAAATTCTCGAAAACAAAAACAGGTGGATTATTTGAGCAAAGCTGATATCAGACCTCCAGTGAACCTAAAACTAGCATCGATGGAAGATCTAGCACGGATGCTCGTATCTTGGTCTCAGCGTGACAGACCTGCAAGCATGTTATACTTTGAACTCGGTGGAAAGCATATTTTTGGTACACTCATATCTAACCATGGTTATTATGAGTATCAAGGCGTACCACTTTGGATATACACTGAAACCAACTCAGGTCCAGAAGGTAATTTTCTTGCATACAAAGCTCGACCAAAAGAATCGGTTGAGTTCGTACATAGCATCGATTCTGAACCTATGACTGTTCATCTTCCAATCATTAGACTAGCTGAAAAATTGGAAATCTTAGATATATAGGAGTAGGTCTTTTTTCTGCTCTATATACTCTCTTCCTAGTACATTTCCCTAGGCGACGCTCTTAGGTAGCTTACAATGAGCACTCCAGCGAATATGAAGAATGCGAGCCATATAATCAATGTGATGAGAATAACTTGGGTTTTGAAGAAGAGTTCGACCACAAGAAATAGGCCAACAATAAAAATATTTGATGCGCCTCCCATTGTTGTGTCATTCTCTACTTTTAATCGGAATTTTACTAAAACCATGATAATGACTATTCCTAGTGAGATCCAGTTGATATAGGATGTAAACAATTCTGACTGATTTAGAAATGGGATTTCTCCAAATGGCGTAGCAATAGGAGGTAGATACAATATGAGAAAAATCGCGAATATTAGAAACTCTAGCAATCTAATCCAATTTGTAGGTGTCTTTGTGTAAATTTCACCGTACAATCCCTTGTCGTACTGTGACGCACCATAGTATAGGAAGTATATTGGCGCACCAAAACTCAGAGCATTCACCAAACATTGTGCTATCCCATATACAACGGTTATCCAATAAGATGTCCACATTGTTAGTATCCCATCCCAAACAGCTATGTAGTTCGGAATAAATTGGATCATAACAAGACCGGGAAAAATGCAGAGTCCAATTGCTGCAAGTACTGCGAGTACCGCTGCTGGTTTTCCTCCGCCAAGCTTACCAACCCCTATCGTGTAAAACAAGCGACCGGCTACGATGAGGCCTCCAATAATCGCAAGTGGTGCAGTAATCATGGGTAAAATGAAGAACATCAACACAAACGCTGCATTTGTGCCATAGAATACTCTCCATCTCAAGGGTACTGACGTTGTTGAACCTTCCATGAGATGTGCAGTATTGGCCAATCTATATCTCTCAAAATAGACGAATCCCAACCATGGAGACGCAAAAACTAGTGGTGTGATTAGGTAATGGAACATGGTATCGAAGAATAAATCACCAAACGGTTCCATCTGAAATGGCAAAAAGAATACAAGGATGAAAAAGTAAAGCGGAGCTGCAATAGCAACTAACATAACAACTAATCTTGTCTTCAACCAGTCTGGGCTCAAGGGTGAATCTCCGACTCGTGATATCTCCAAATCGTATAAAAGTATGCGCGCAAATTAATCAATTGGAGGTTAAGATATGTCTGGTCAATTCAAACGGAAGCTATCTGCAGCCGCGTTTGTGAGAAAGACTCGTCTCATTATAGGCTTAGACCTAACAGCAGACCTCTTTGGAAAATCCGAAAATGAGCGTAGAAGGGAACGAGAAAATTTAGAACAGGATGCTTTGAAACTTGTTAAACAAACAGCTGAATATGCTGTTGCATTCAAATTCAATAGACAGCTCGTATTGCCATTAGGTCTCTACGATGGTATACCAAGGATATTAGATTCGATTCATGACTTGGGATTAACAGCAATCATGGATTGTAAAATAAACGATGTTGG
This sequence comes from uncultured archaeon, assembly GCA_964458565.1. Taxonomy (GTDB): domain Archaea; phylum Asgardarchaeota; class Thorarchaeia; order Thorarchaeales; family Thorarchaeaceae; genus CAYWJO01. Next base: position 46,850 of record CAYWJO010000020.1, read on the forward strand.
CCACACAAATGCGTATATCGCTCAGTACTATTTTGATGCAGGTTTTGATGCTGTAATCACAAATCCTCTTGTAGGATGGGCTAGTGGACTCGATTCGGTTTTTGAGGCAGCTACTAAAAGAGGGAAGGGTGTAATCACACTTTGTTATATGTCCCATGCAGCTGCTGACGAAGGCTATGGACTCCAAGTGTGCATGGATGAGAAGTGTAAGGAACACGCCCCCTTATACGAGCTCTTTGCCCATCGCGCACTTAAGTGGGGTGCTGACGGAGTTATTGTAGGTGCTACCTATCCAGATAAAATTAGAGAAATCCGTAGAATTCTACGTGAAGAAGTTCCAATAATCAGCCCTGGCATTGGAGCTCAGGGTGGAAGTGCGCATGAAGCTATTTTGGCTGGTGCCTCTTATATTATAGCTGCGAGATCGATTGTCACCAATCCAAATCCTGCGAATGTCGCTCAAGAACTAGCCAAAGAAACACAAGTCTAATTTGAAATGAACATTTTCGTACATCATTGCCCGATTACGCTCGCACATCGCCCGAATATTCCAGAAAAAGATAAAGGTAAATGGTGACTTAGAATACGTGTTATGTACAAAAGTGTACATGATATTGCTGAGTGGTATCACAAATTATTGGGATGAATTCTGATGACAAACAAGAGTGGTTATGCTTTTGCAACTTGGACTGGTTTTATCGAGGAATCTCAAATTCGATCACTTCTGAAATACAACGTCAAGTATTATTTCGCAGGTGGTAAACCTGGAATTATGCCAACTGATGTCTTTGCTCAGATTTTAGCTGAGCTAAGTGAGAGGTACAAAAAAGACTCTAAATTAGCTCTTGATGACCTTAACTATGGTCCTACGGGGGGACACGACTGGTTTCTGAAGACATTAGCGAAAAGACTCCACGACGTGCGCGATATTCCGATTGATTGTGAAACTGAATGGCAATGTGTATCAATTACTAATGGATCGCAGCAGGCGTTGTATGCATTGCTAGATACAATAATTGATCCTGGCGATGTCATCATTACTCCATCGCCCTCATATCTTGGTTTTCTCGCACCCGCAGTCAAGCTTGGAGCAAGGATAATTGCTGTTCCAACTGACTTGGATGGCATCATTCCGGAATACGTTGAAAAAGCAGTCCATCTATCCAAATTAAAATTTGGCAAGTCTCCGGATATCCTGTATGTTGTTCCTGATTCTGATAATCCAAAGGGCACAACAATTCCTGAGAAGCGAAGACGTGCACTCTTTGATATCTGTGAGAACCATGATATTCTCCTCATTGAGGACTCTGCCTATGCAGAAATACAGTTCAAAAAGAATCCCAAACCCATCAAGGTGTTGGACAAAGAAAACACAAGAGTAGCTTATCTTGGTACCACAAGCAAAGAAGCAGCTGTCCTAAGAGTTGGGTATTCAGTTCTTCCAATAAGTGTGAGAGACCAAGTTCTAAAAGACAAGGGTTACCTTGATCTATGTACCGCAACACTTGTACAACGGATTCTCGACGAATATTACAAAAACTACATCGATGAGGCTATGAAACGAAGCGTACCCCTCTATAAAGAGCGTTACATTGCCATGGCTAAGGCGATGGATGAGTCCTTCCCCGCAGGAGAACGTACTCACCCAACTGGTGGATTCTTCGTCTGGTGGAAGAGTGAAGACCCGAGCTTCAGCAGCAGCAAGTTCATGGAAGAATTTGCGATACCCAATGACATACTCTTCGTTCCTGGAGGTCCCTTCTACCCACAAGTTGGATATCAAATGACTAATGGTGGAAATGATTTAGAGCCGAGTGTTCCCGAATATAATACCATGCGTCTTGGATTCTCATACGCTGTTCCCGATATTATCACGGAGGGCATCACTCGAATGGGTGAGCTTCTTACTAAGGCCCTTGGTTGATCTTCAAACTACAAAGTTGATGAATATTGTAGCTCCATTCTTGAGTGAAGATACATACGCTCTTTCATAAGGACCAAACAGGTCCTGTAGGCCTGCATTTATCCCCCACTCAATCCAAGACCAACTAGACTCCTGTCCCATTTTATCTTCTACATATTGACCAAATGTCCAACTGAGATAACGTTCTAATTCTAATCGAGTAATTATTAGCTCATTATCTCTCTTTCCTTCAGGAGTATCTAGTTCACTCAGTATTTCCTTATGTTTTTCATTAATCTGCTTGTGTGTTTGGTTAAGGAAATTTTTGAATCCATACCACGCTTCGTTCATTTCATCAGGTCTGTTCTTTCTTTTCGCTTTGTTTGCTTTTCCCATATACTTGAACATCTCAGACTGGTGTAGTACGGGGATATTCTTCTTTGTCAATGTTTCTGCAAGACGCTCATTATATGGTGTATTGAAATACACTCTTGGATATTTCACAAACATCGGAAATGGAATGGACAATGCCTCCGCTGTAGGAATCACTTGTGCATAGTATGCAGTTTCACCTGCACCACCAACATGAACAAGCACCGGTAATACTCGGTTGAGGATAATTTGCCTTGAATCAACCCTTGGTGATAAAAACTCAGCATGATCTTCCAAATTCGGTTGGTCCGCTGATGTTTCTATCTCAATACTCTGACTACACGAAGGGCATTTGCCATGGAGAATCGTTTTGTTTCCTTCACGTTTATATGCAAGCTCGGTACGACTTCGATTACATCCCTTCTCCGGACATTCATAATAGAATGGAACATAATCCCTGCTTCTCTCCCCACTTCCAGGAATGAATCCATTTTCCTTAATCAATGAGGTGCTTTCTGCGTGTGTCTGAATGAATACTTCCCGATTCTCTGCAGATAAGAGAAACTCCATCCCCTCAATTAGTAACTTTCTAATCTCCTTGTTCGATGTTGGTATAAGTGGAATTCCAAGATCTCCTTCTACATTCATCAATCTCCCCATGATGCTTACAGCCCACTCATCAAGCGTTGAAGAGTTATAAAACGCCCATCTAGTGATTGAAAGTGCATGTTCCATTCTCTCTTCATAGAGCTTTTTGGCTGTTCCATCTAGTATCTTAAGAAGTGGATTGTAATTGGATCTAATACTCTCTTCTACTTCTAGATACCAGTCATTACTAGGAAGCGGAATTTTACTAACCGGTGAATACGCATACCCCTCCGGAATTGGAATGCTTACTAGATTTCCTCCCTGCCCCATTATAGGTGTTCTAATATTCGTGAGTTCAGATTGCACAATGTCATAATCAGCGATAAAATAGAAGGGCGTTATATTTTGACCTGCATCCTGCGCTAATCTGGCAATGATTGATGCTGTTGCTGCCTTATTCAGAATGTAACATGAACCTCCCATAGCGACACTTTGATGTGCAGCCTCAATTCCACCAATACTGATTCTATCAATATTTTGACATACTTTTGGAGTGAGCGCTGAAATTTTGGAGTTCGCACTATGGAGTGCTTCTTTCAATCGACGCGCTTTTACTTCATCAAACCATTCGGTTTCATTATATTTTTCTAATAACGCTGGAATCCGTTCAACAACTTGCTGGAGACTTTTTGGGGGATCATTGTACAGTTTCCCTGCTAAAGAGGTATATTCGTTCTTCCAGATGTAATCCTCATATACCTTTGATATGCTCTGATCCAAGATACTCCCCTCTTATTGTGTTTCGAGAGCTTCCTGAAACACCTTTTCATACATTGGAACGATTTTTTGTACTGAGAATGAATCCATTACTCTCTGCCTACCAGCTTTAGCTAGCTCTTTCCTACGTTTTTCGTCTTCTATCAGCTCTATGACTGCTTGCGCAAATTCAATTTCCTCATAGCCTTCTGTTACAATTCCATCTTTACCTGGTCTAACGAGCTCAGGTATTCCTCCTGCTGGGGTGGTTACTATTGGCAATCCACAAGACATCGATTCTAAAAGAACTAGTGGCATCCCTTCCAAAGTGGAATTCAATATGAACATGTCCGCAGAACACATTATATCCATCATATTGCTCTTGATGCCTAGAAGATGAACATTGTCACATAGATCAAGCGCTTCTATTTTTCGTTCAACATCAATTCGAGTAGGGCCATCTCCAGCAATCACCAATCTGGCATGCGGGTGATGGTCAACAACTATTCTCATAATTTCTATTAATTCTACAATTCTCTTGACTTTTCTAAAGTTAGAGGCATGCAAGAGAACGATGTCATCTGAACCGATTTCTTTTGCTTCTTCTGCAGACCTTATTGCAACGCATCCGCTCTCAACAATGAGTTTGAAACCCTCCTTGGGTTTAAATTTCTCTACATCAATGAAATTTGGAATGACATGAATTTCTCTTTCTATTCCTAACTCATTATGAGCCTTCTTTTTCAGAAAATCCGAAACAACCGTCACTCCATTGGCTCTCTCAACAGTATGACGTACTACTGGTTCGTAGGCTGGATCAATACCCAAAGTGTGAACATCGGACCCGTGGAGTGTGATAACATATGGAAGATTGCATATCTCTCGGGCCATATATGCAGACATCGCATGAGGTATCGCATAGTGTGCATGCAATAGATCAAGTTTAACATCTCTAGCAACTTTGACAATTTTAGATGTGAGTGCCATTGTGTATGGAGACCCAATATTCTTGAAAAGTGGGTAGTCAAATGAGTCAACAAGATCAACGTGCACTCCCTTAGTCTGTTCCCACATCAATGAGAAGGGTCTCTGATACGTGATGAAGTGTATTAGATGGCCTCTATTGGCCAAATGCTGACCAAGACGTGTTGCCAGATAACCCGATCCACCAACGGATGAATAGAGATTTACACCAATCCTCACCAAAATACACCTTTTGGGTTGTAGCTCTCAGCTGTGACCTTTAAGGCAAATGGTTTAGGTAGTTTCTAAAGGTTTTCATCTGAAAAGGTTGATTAGCAAGTTAATTATCCTTAGGAGTATGACCCACTCAGAGGAGCGTTCCCTTTTAGTAATCGTTGCCCACCCTGATGATGAATGTATAGGAGCTGGAGGTACAATAATCTCTCATGCTAGTACGGGTGTTTCAGTTGATGTTCTATGTCTTACAGGAAATAAAGAGAGAAACCTGGAACTGAATCATGCATGCAAAAAACTAGGTGTTCGTAACGTGTATTCCTCCATTCGCGACGATTTTGCAATTGATATGTCTCTAACCTCTGATGTTTCGGATGTGATTATTGCTACACGTCCTGAAGTTGTGATTACTCACTCATACCATGATTATAATCGAAATCATAGCATGTGCGCAAGAATCGTTGATGAAGCAGTCGAGTGGGCTTCACATACAACGATGTTTGAAAGTGCTTACAAAGTGAGTCGAATCTACCACATGGAAATCAATTCTCTTCTCACTCGACCAAACATAATGGTTGATATTTCTGATCACTATGAGAAAGCATTGGAATCACTCCGCGAACACAAGTCCCAAGTTGGAAAAGCTGATGGATTCTATCTAAAATTCTATGATGCACGAACTCGACTTAGAGGTGTTCAGTCCGCTTGTTCACGAGCTGAGGCATTCAGTCTAATACCAACCAATCATGTTGGTCCGTTCTATCCAAAAAATAACGTGAAAACCCTGTTATGAAAAAAGTATCTTGATTATTCTGAACCATCAGCTTTTCTTCTTCTTGCGGCAAGCAGTTGCTTCAGTTCACCCATCATACTTGTTGGTCCACTCGGTGCAGCCGCAGGTGCAGGTCCTCTGGTCGGAGCTTTTGCCATTGCAGGTGCGGCATCTGCAGCAGCACTTGGCGCAATGGTCGCTCCTGAAGTAACTCTGGAGGCTAGAGAACTCATCTGACTCTCCAACGAACCAACTGAAGACTTGATGCTACTGATCTCATTTTGAAGTGCATCTATTGCGCTTATTAGCTTTGAAGTAATGATTGTGACTACTTCACCCATCTCACGAAGTCGTTCTGCATTGGGATCTGCTAGTGCCCACTCAAACTCTTCCATAATGAATTCAGCATCAGCATCTTTGTTCTTTTCGTCAGACATTTCAGCGCATCTCTATTCGTTTGACGAATGGTTCGGCTATAAACCTTGTCTGGAAGTACTAGTTCATCCTATGGTTTTAACTACTACTGTTTTTGTTCTCTCAAGTATCTCAGTGACTCTTTTCTCTGTTTGGGCTTCACATGTTATTCTGATGAGAGGTTCAGTTCCTGATGGACGTACCAGTACCCACCCATCCTTTAGGGAGATGCCAATGCCATCGACTGTAAGGACATCGATCACATCGCCAATTGCCTCCGGTAGTATTTGTCCTAATTCGTTCATCACGTCAGCCTTTCTCTCGTTTGGGCATGGAATCTTACTCTTCTTGAGTGGGTATATTGGAATCTCTCCAATAATATTTCCGAATGTTCTTCCCGTTTTCGCCATGAGCTCAAGAAGTCTACATGCTGTCAAGAACGGCTCTGGTGCAAGGTGGAATTCAGGTAGTATGAAAACACCACAAGCTTCTCCACCAAAGACTGCGCCCATCTTTTTGACCTTAATTGCTACTTGGATGTCACCGACTGGAGTTCTTATCGGTTGCCCTCCAGATTTCTCTATAATCTCATCTAATACGCTGGAACTGTCCACTGTATGAATCACAATCTTTTTTCCAGTTCTTCTGATTGCTTCACGTCCTAGTAAAGCAATTGTTCTGTCACCTCGGATTACTTCTCCTTTCTCAGTTACAAATACAACTCTATCAGCATCACCGTCATGGGCAATTCCAAGATCCGCTCCAGTTTTGTGAATCATATGAATGAGGTCACCAAGTGATTCTTCCTCAGGCTCAGATTTTCGACCTGGAAAATGACCATCTAATTGACTGTTTATTGTAATCACTTTACACCCAAGTTTTTGCATCAGATAGGGAGTTAGAACGCATGCTGCACCATTTCCTGGGTCGATTATAACTCTGAAATTCTTTGATTTAATCAGTTCTACATTTGTTTCTGCGAGTATTGCATCGATATGTTCCTCTGCAGCAGTTTCGAGTATATGTTGTTCACCTAGCTGGTCCCAATTTGCTGCCTTGAAGTTCTTTGTTTCATACAGTCTTTCCAGCTCGGCTTCTTCCTTATGAGTAAAACCCATGCTATCTCCTGCCCAGAACTTGATACCGGTGTAGTCTGGTGGATTGTGTGATGCAGTAATCATAACACCTGCGTCATATCCTCGATTCATAGTTGTGAATGCTAGTGTTGGAGTTGGAATGATGCCTGCTTTAGTGACGTTGACTCCTGTTGACATAACCCCCGCCGCGAAAGCATCCTCGACCATGATTCCTGTGGTTCTTGCGTCTCGGGCAATTAGAACAGTACCCTCAGATAGGTAAGTTCCCAAAGATTTTCCGAGATTCATTACCATCTCGATATCGAATTCCTTACCATAGACCTTCCTAACACCAGTGGTTCCGAATAGCTTACCAGTCATTCGATTCACATCTCCTCACTGACCTGTTTATCTCAAAAAGCTAACTACTTGTGTATTTTAGAATTGGTTATGATTTGTGTTACATCATATATTTTCGTCTCTATGGGGATAGGCGGTGCGGGAGGAAGGATGATTGGTTGGGGTGCTGGAGAAATCCCGAAGCTTGTCACTCGTCTACAGCGGATATGGCATGCTGCGTCTGTCCCTTTAGGATGGTTTACGGAAGCGTGGTTCGAGATGGAGCTGGAACAGTCTCCAGAACTCATGTCGTTGCTTACTCTCTCAATCGTGGTCTCCGGATTGACTGGAAAGCCTGACAAGAATTCAGGTACACAACAGAGTGTGGAAATAACAAAGTCACTGAGAGAGGGCATCCAGATGTCACTCGAACGTATCAACATGGCTCTACATTTGATGCAGATGACCATGGTCAGTCCAATTCTCTTGGTCGGACCGCTGGGTGGGTTTGCCTTCACGGGTCGGCTCTCCAATGTTAGGGTCGAGGGTTATCTGTGTTTAAATCGATGAGTTGAGAAAGAATGGAGGGTTGAAAGGCATGGAACGTGCAGGAAAGGCGGTACTGATAAGCACTCTTGTAGTCGTAGGGCTCGTTGTGACACTGGTTGCAGTGGAGATATTCAGACCACCTCCCGAACCTACGACTGAGTTTAATGAATCAATTCTAACAAGTGATTCCAGAACAAGTGGAGTGAAGGTCCTCAATATCAAGTACTTCAGGGACTGTGCGTTCTCACTTCAGTTCGTAGATGACCCTGACCTGTTCCTCTTGATGGAAGTTGAGACCTACAAAGAATATGTGTACAGTC
>CAYWJO010000021.1:0-40569 GCA_964458565.1 uncultured archaeon
TGTTTACAAATACGTCGTCATCGACCTACTACCGAATTGACTCCTTTGGTGATAACGGCGTGTGGCAACATGCACAGATTGACATATCCGAGTATGTCATTGATGCAAAGCTCAGAGATATGGCTCTGTTAGAGGTACAATTCTACGTCCTAGATTCTTGTGACAGGTCTCAACTTTTAATCGACAACTTTCAACTGATTACATATCCAACAGGAGACCCTGGATTCGAGAAGGAGTGGTTCTCCTCCTCAAGCTCACCTTTTGCTGGATGGCTGACATGGAATGGGGAAACTGGTGTAATCAGTAAAGCAATTGACCCTCTTGAAGGAGTCTGGGCATTGAATCTCACAGTTGTTGGAACTGATAGTGCAGGTGTCTATAGAAACACGTGGATTGATGTTCATCCCCATGATTTCACGAATTTCTCGTGGCGCCTTGATGAGATGGGTTCAACGATTTCATATGTTGATATCGAACTGCGTTTTGAAGGAAATAACCATCTTAGTTACATACTTGGATCACACCCGGGTTATAGTCCGACTAACGTTTCTAATTACAAGTATGTATTCGCAGATGAATACAATATCCTAGACACTTGGAATCAGTTAATCGTAAATATCACAGCTGACTATGAGGAAGCATTTGGTGCTTCGCCTGATATCATCATTAATCGCATTGTAATTGACTCATACGCAGTTGCTGGTAACAGGGTTTCAGTCCTTTTAGATGAGATCCACTTTGCAGATGGTGGTGTACCTATTGTTGATTCAGTTGGCTTTCTACCTGCAGTTCCAATGTATTACGAGTCAGTTGAAGTTACAATAAATGCTCATGATGATAGATCTGGAATTAGGCAAATTTACGTGGACTATTTTGATGGAACCAGTTGGTTTGGTGTCCCTGCTAGTGATATGGGCGGATATTACATCGCAACGCTTCCTGCTCAACCATACAACACTCAAATAGAGTTCCAAATATCTGTCACCGATAATGGTGGTCAAAATACTATTGATGATAACGGTGGTCTCTTTTATTCATATATCGTTGATGATATCATTAATCCAACAATGAGCATCGACACACCCATAGATCTTGCTTATGTTGAAGGACTTGTTCAGATCAATGTGACGGCTGAAGATGAAGGGGCTGGTGTTGATTTCGTTGATTTCAGAATCGATGGTTTCTCAGAGGATAACATATCATCTTTACCGTATTTCTATGAATGGCAAACCGACGTAGTTGAGCTTGGTCTACATGAAATTGAGGTCATTGCGTATGATTTCGCTGGGAATATATTAAGTGATTCAATCAATGTCACAGTTGTTGATACAGTTGCACCTTCTATCAATTCACCCACTGATATTGAGTTCACTGAAGGTGAAATGGGCTATTATATTCTGTGGGAACCTCAAGATATACGACCCAGTAGTTATCAACTCTACGTGAATGATGTGCTGACTCACTCAGGTGGTTGGAACTCTTCCTCAGAGAAATTCAATATATCTCTCGATGGGTTAACACAGATGGTATACAATTATACACTTGTAGTAATCGATGAAGGTATGAACAAAATTACTGACACTGTAATAGTTACAGTTACTGAACCTGTGTATACAACTACTACCACAACGACGACATCCACCACAACAACAACTCCAGTGACGACGCCTACTTCACCAATTACAACTCCATCGTTAACTACAACGACCACCACCACAACAACACCTTCTGGTATAGATCTGGATCTGATACTCCTCATTCTTATATTGGCAATATTCAGCATTGTCATTCTATCAGCTGCATTCATTGTTTCACGTGGTCGTGGTAGGTCTTGAGTTTACGGAGATGAAACCATAGGGACACTCTCAGATTAAAACTGCGAGAGTGCACCCTTCTTTCTGAAACATATTCAGTTCATTTGAAAAACAATTAATATTTGATTCTAACGAATATTAATAAGAGGAATTGAATATTAGGGTGAAGGGGATTGATATGAAGCGAAATAGAGCTATGATTCTCATTGGGATTATTGTTGTAGCCTCTATCTCTCTACTAGTGATAAATCAAGTAGCGAGATGGCGTCATGAAGCAATCATGATTGATGGCAATCAGGATTTTGTAGAACAAGGTTGGCCAGGGCGTGGAACTGTTGAAAACCCGTATGTTATCTCAGGATTATACATAACAGCAGGTTACATTGTTGTGGAAGATGGTAGAGAACATTCATATTTTCATGAAGCTGGTCTAATCATAAACAACACTGATGCACATTTCGTTATCCAATATTGTTTCATTTCAGGTCCAACATGCGTAATACTCGAAAATGTAGAAAATGGTGTTATCAGGTTTTGTGAAACCAGCACTCCAACACTTACAGGTTTTGATGATTATGCAATTAGGGGTTATAACATTCATAACTGTTCAATAGAGAATAATGTGTTTGGCAATAGCTTGGAGTATTCTATAATGTTAGTAGATGGCAGCAGCAATACGGTATCGAGTAATACCATTTTTTTCAATCCGCTTATTACATTCCCTAGGTCCAAGGCAGGTATATACATCTATAACCAATCTCTTGTTAATTGCAGATCTAACGTAATTAGCAACTGTGACAAGGGTATTGCATTAGGAGGATGTTCTGGGAGTATAGATCATCATTGGATATCAGATAACATCATTGACACTTGTCGTACTGGAATTTCCCTCTATGGATGTTCGAACTTTATTGTATTGCAGAATCATATCCATAATAACACCGCATCTGGAATTTATATCATGGGAGGTCATTTTATTGGAGCTAGTAACAATACAATATCTTATTGCTCAGGAAATGGTATTACCGTTGATTATGAATCTGAAGACTGTATAATTTCATACAATCAGATTAGCGATAATGAGGGGAATGGTATTTCATTTAGTGATTTATCTGGTTGCTGGGCAATTAATAATACCATACTTAGAAACGGAGAATCAGGTATGTTTGTTGAGAATTCATATGTCTGCTGGATTGATGGAAATTTGATTGAGCATAATGATGGCTCAGGTGTAATCTTTGAAACAACTGCGTTCTGTAAAGCCACTAACAATGAGATTACGAACAATGATGGCTGGGGAATCGTCATTAATGACTCACCTACGACAGCAGAGTCAAACAACACCTTTAATGGAAATGGACTTGGCAACGTTGGATATAATGTGACAATCCCACCTTTAGCTGCAAACTCACACCAAATCTATAACGCCACTTCAAGTTCAGACCGCATATTCGTGGAATACATCGCAAAGATAGTTTCGCTATAATAGAACTCATAATTGCGCTAAATTTCAGCAGTAACTCAGTATCCTGAAACTCGGATAGTGGAATATGGATGGGATCATCTTCCACCGATTGTATATTATCCTTCAATGATATCAACAACAATGGATGCTCTGGAATTACCCTTTATTGGTCTGACCCATGTGAAGTTCTCTCAAATAACATAAGGAATAATGATGGATGGGGATTGATTATCAAAGGAGAAAATAATGCCATACTGACTGACAACGCGTTTTCTGGAAATACGGAATGCAACATAGGATACAATATTTCTTCTACTCTCAGTTTTCCTCTGACATAGCACATCATCCGAAGACGATGAAAACAAGATGAGGAAAGTTTCTCTCACAAATTAAAACTGTGAGAGTGCACCCTTCTTTCTTACATACCTTTCCGTCCTCTTGAATAGAACAATACCAAGGATCAGGAATATCACGTCGACGACTATCAGTGCAAAGACTGCATAGACTGCCCCTGAGAAGGCCATTCCGTTCATCAGGAATCCCCTGAATCCCTCAACGCTCCAAGTCAATGGTGAAGCAACTGATGCATATTGAAGATATATCGGGAGCGCTGCAATTGGATAGGACATGGGAGCGATAAGGAACAATGTGCTCGAGACCATCTCCAGAATCATCCAACCCTGTTTTGCCAGAATGACAACACAGACCACACTCAACACTGCAAACACAACAACAAGCAGTACAACTCCAACTACATCAACAACTCAACCGCCAACTCCTGTAGATACAACGATGATTCTGATAATAGCAGGGGCAGGTGTTTTTGTCGTGGTTGTTCTTGTTGTAGTATTCTCCAGAAGAAAATGATTGATAAAAATCCATAGAGCGGATTTTTCCGCTCTTCCTTTTTTCTTAGGTTCAAATTCTATTTATTTTGATAATCCTACCTTCTTTCGTTACATATATGTCGGTATTGAAATTAGAAATGATGCTCCTTCACTTTTTGTTGAGTTTACTAACTTAATGGAACCACCAATTGCCTCGAGAATCTGTTTTGATAGATATAATCCATGGCCATGACCTTTCTCTCTTGAGGTAGTTCCTCGCTTGAACAAATTATCTCTGATTTTATCATCAATTCCTGGACCATCATCACTAATCTGGATTTCAATATTGTTTCCAATTCGGCGAATAGTAACATCGATCTTAACGGATTCACTGCCAAATACGATAGCGTTTCGGAAAATATTCTCGAAAACAGTTGGTAATAGCCGCCCTGCTTCTATCTCGATATCTTCAATGTTTTTCTCACTGTGAATTTCGATTGTCATTTTAGGATTCTCTTGTCGAAATTCTTGCGCGATTCGACTAAAAAGATCAACAATCTTTCGCTCGATGTCTTCCGGTGGTTTACTTATGGCCTTTAGCAAATTAGCCATCCGATTTGCAACTGTATATGCTGAATGAAGCGATTCTTTTGTTGCATCATCTCTTTCGTCACATGTTACCTGAAGACTTTCAATTTGACCAAATAGTATCATCAAGTCATTAGCAAGGTCATGACGAATGATTGAAGAGTATATCTCTAATTCACTCTGATATTGCGCTCTAAGTCTCTCAGCTTCCATTTGAGTTGTGATGTCAAGATGGGTTCCTGATGCTCGGAGAGGTTTTCCTAAATCATCTCTCTCTACGATTCGTCCTCTATCCAATATCCAGCGATATTCCCCATCTTTTGTTCTCATCCGAAATCTACTTTCATAAAGATCATTTTCCCCCCTGGCATGAGCTTCCCATTCACCATTCACTCTATCGTAATCATTAGGGTGAATTAAGGATTGGAAGAATTCAGGAGTTTGCTCAATCTCTTCCATTGAATAACCCAACATTTCAGCCCAGCGGTTATTGTAAATCATTCTATCACTCACGAGATTCCAATCCCAAAGTCCAAGGTCTGCGCCTTTTAACGCAAGATCTAACCGCCTCTCACTCTCTCTCAAAGCCGCCTCATTAAATTTCTCATTAGTAATGTCAGTGACTACACCAATTGCGCCGATTATTTTACCCTCTGTATTCTGCCTTGGAGTTGCTGAGACCCTAACGATACGTACTGAGCCATTTTTGTGATAAATCTCAGTTTCGTAGACAGAGCTTTTTCCCGTTGCCCTTCTCCGCGTCTGTTCTATAACTCTCTTAATTTGATCTTCTCCCATGAAATCTTTGAGATTCGATCCAATCAATTCAGCAGCATTATATCCAATAATGTCTGCAAAAGCTTGATTGGCGAGTTCGACGGTTTCATCAAGATTTACTAAAGTGATTCCAGCAGGCAAAGCCATGAGTGCATCACGGATATCTGCATATTCATCTTGCCCTTCTGGATTCAATACTTATCACCAATACTTAACATATACTCGAACGCACTTGGAAAGTTACCCCTATATAGACTTACCACTTTTGAGAATCCTCATTTCCATAAAATTGTTCGATACCCACAATATATTAAGTGATAGAAAATCGATGAACTGCTATGCAAATAACCCCTGACTTTCTTCTCGGTATTGGCAGTGGATTAATAGGAGCCGCATTCTACGGCGTTTCAGTAGTTGTTTATAAATCACAAAGCGAAGAAATCAGGCCACTTGCTATTAGTTCGATAAAAATGTGGATCGCATTACCTCTAATGGCTTTGTTAATTTTGCTATCTCTTGGAGCTAATCCCTTTGGTCTAACACTAACGACAATTTTCCTATTATCTTCATCCATTATTCTTGGTGCAGTAATAGGAGACACAATCTATCTCATCAGTCAAGAGAGAATTGGGGTGTCCTATGCATTTCCAATTGCAATGTCATTTCCAATTCTTACTTACTTCTTCACGGTGTTTTTGTTGAATGAGCCACTCTCAATAATTCGTTTAGCAGGAGCATTTATTGCGGTCTTTGGTGTTATTCTCATTTCTCGAGAACAACAGAATGAACAAGATGATAAAGGAGTTCTTCGAAAGTTAGATATCTTTGGTATTTTCTTAGCTATCATGACATCAGTTCTATATGCGTCCGGTACGACCATTCTACAGGTTGGAGTGCAAGACATTGACCCAGTTACGGGAAATTTTGTGAGGGTGCTCTTTGGTTCTATAGCATTTGTACCTATAGTAGGACTCGCTAGATATCAAGGAATGCCACTACCTTCTCGTCATGCTACCAAGGTTATAGGAGTTGCTGCGTTCTTTGGAATGGGAATTGGTTCTCTTCTTTATGTATCAGCAGTCAAACTCGCTGGCGCTGCAGTAATGTCTGTCATATCTTCAACTGCTCCACTATTCGCAGTTCCCATCTCAATATTTTCTCTGAAAGAACGACTCACTTCAATTGCTGGAGTTGGAATCCTTCTTACTCTGTGTGGAATTGTGCTAGTAGTACTAGGGTTTTAGATTCACTCTGGAGCAGGTTTTAATTCAACATATGTTTCAAAGATATCTGAATTCCTATGTAATTTCACCTTCAGTTTTTCACCGACTCTCTTTCTCATTATTTTCTTACGAAGGTCTTCCATTCCCCCAATCTCCGTATCATCAATAGCGACAATAACATCACCCGATTCAATTCCTGCTTTTGATGAAGGTCCTCTTGGAACTTCAACTATGAACGCACCCCGATCGACAGATAATCTATAGTGCTGTGCAACGCCTTTATTCAGTGTCACTCCAACAACTCCCATCCACGGAGTACTCACAGTTCCAGTTTCTATTAATTCATCGAAGACACTCTTGATTCCGTCTACAGCTAGCGCAAAACCAATACCTTGTGACCATGGTATCATTGCTGTAGGGACTCCAATAAGCTTACCTTGAGTATCAACCAAAGCTCCACCAGAATTTCCCGGATTGATTTGAGCTGAGGTTTGTATTAAACCCTCAAGAAAAGTGTTCCTGCCTTGTATTGTTCGATCAACAGCACTGACCATTCCAAATGTGACAGTAGTTCCAAGCCCAAGAGGATTACCAATAGCGATGGTAAATTGTCCTACCTTCAATTCCTCGGAATTTCCTAGCTCAATAGGATTGAGGTTCTCAGCTTCAATTTTCAGTATCGCGAGGTCTCTAATCTTAGATATCCCCACTACCACCGCTTTGAATGTCTTTCCGTCATGGAGGGCAACATCCACATCCCTAGCACCTTCAATCACATGTGCATTAGTTACTATATAACCCGATTCAGTCAGAATTACGCCTGAGCCTTGACCTTGCACCGGAACGACTCTTGAAAGCTGAGTTCGAGCTAATCTAGTTGTTGATACACTGACTACTGATGGTACCACATCTTCTACAACTTTTACGAATGTTTCCTCAAGTTTCTGTGACAATTAATCTCACTATTAATTAACAATAGTTATACGTTTTTGAATGTACTGAAAGGGACCTGTATTCATTCGAATTTTTGAAATACTATACGAAATTCTGCACCATCTTCTGGTTTTCCTGGTACACGATCAACAACATCAATACGTCCCAGGTATTTGTCAACAATTTGTTTGCTCTGATGTAATCCAAGACCTCCGAATCTTCTGGACATTTCAAATAGGTCAGCCTTCAATGAATCTGTAATTCCCGGACCATTATCAGCAATACTTACAAGATAACCATCTGGTTCCTCTGAGATTGTGACCCAAATTTGTTTAGATTCAGACTTATTGTGTTCGATTGCGTTCATCAGTATATTTGAGAGTAATAATTCTAAATAGTTGTCTGCTTCAATTATTGCTTCTGGAATTCTGTAGTTTCTATGAAATTCTACTCCTTCGACACGTGCTGCAATCGCTTCAATGCATGACTCTACGGATTTTACTAATGGGCGATCTATCAGTGGGACTGCCATTAGGTGTTCTGTTTCCTTGACTTCTTCAATCATTCTGGAGCAACGTTGGACTGATTTCTTGATAACCTCAAGAAATGATTCTTTTACTGCCTCTTCAGTGGCATTACGGAGTAATGCAGCACTCCCCATAATGACCTGTAATTGATTTCTTATGTCGTGACCCATCAAGTCCATATAGAGTAGCGCTCTGTCTTTTGCACTTCTTAGTTCTCTTTCCGCTACTTTACGATCAGTGACATCCACTAATACCGTTTGAATTGCAGGATGCCCTGCGTACTCAATAGTACTCGCAAAGGTTTCAACCCAACGAGTTTCTCCATTACTCCGGATTATTCTATACTCAGATCGTGCAGGTGATTCTCTTCCGGCTAACCTATCAAGAATTCTCTGTCGAAAATCTTTGCGATCATCTGGATGAAACATATTGTAAATATCTGTAAGTGACATTTCCATTAATTCATCAGGTCGCTTACCTACAATCCTGGCAAATGCGCGATTAGTGTATACAAGTCCGTCATCCTGTAGGATTGTCAATCCTTGAAGTGATTGTTCTGCTAAAGTACGGTACTTAATCTCTGAATTGAGAATAGCTTCTTGGGCACCTCGTCGGTCAGTAATATCGACTAATACAGTCTGCATAGCTGGTTGACCAGAGTATTCAATGATACTGACATAAGACTCAACCCATCTTACATGTCCGTCCTTTCTCACAATTCGATACTCAGTTCTATCTTGAACCTCTTTAGTCGCCATATATTCTCTGAATCGTTCTCTCAATCTCTCACGATCATCCTCATGGATCATGCCCCATACTTGAGTAGATGTAAAATCTAAAATTTCATCTACTGAAAATCCAACAATATCTGAATATGCTTGATTTGCATAGACAACTGCTTCATCCTGCATGATTGATATCCCTTGCAGTGATTGTTCTGCAAGTGCACGATATTTACTCTCTTCCTCACGTAATGCATTCTCTGCAGTTTTCCTATCAGTAATATCCACAAGCATTACTTGTAACGCATTTTTACCTCCGTATTCTATTACGTTGGAAAATGCTGCTACCCATCTAGTTTTGTCATCTTTGGTCAGCAATCGATATTCATAGGGCATAGGTATTGGTTTTCCTGACTTTCTATCATCGGCAAGTTGCAGCAGATATGATTTGTCTTCCGGATGAATCAGGTCCCATTGGTCTCTTGGTGCCATTTCCATGATCTCATGAACTTGACACCCAACCATTGAAGCGAAAGCATTATTGACGTATACATATTTATCATCCTGAATCACAGTGACACCTTGTAGTGAGTTTTCAGCCAAGGTCCTGTATTTTTCTTCTGACTCTCTCCTAGCCTTTTCAGCTTCCTTCATAGGAGTAATATCACGAATGAGACTTTGATATCCTACTGGTTTTTCATCTTCAGTCAAGATTGTGTTTGTTATATGATAATAGAAAATTGAACCATCCTTTCGCATTCCTCTAGCTTCAATACCCGCCCGCAATGTCTTTTGAGTATCAAGTCCGTTTTTGAATGCATGAATGAGTTCGTCCTTATCCTCAGGATGAACAAGTTCATAGAATTTCAGCCCGACTACCTCATTTTCAGTCATTCCAAACAGACGTGCTGCTGTTGGGCTACTCATGATGATTGTCCCTGTCATATCGGTTTGAAATAGACCATCAGAAAGATTCTCGAATAATACTCGATATCTTTCTTCACTAATTCGTAATTCTTCCTGATGTAACTTTCTATAAGTTATATCCCTGATGATACCAGAGAAGGCGAATGGTTTTCCATCTGAGTCATAAATTACGGAAGCACTGACTTCTGCAGGATAAGTTGATCCATCAACACGAAGAAGTTCATATTCGAGACCCTGATTTGTCCCATTTTCCAATGTCATTTGTAGATTCTTGATTGCACGTTCTCTCTGTTCAGGTACAATGAGATCCAAAGAGCTCATACCCACCATGTCTTCATCTCTCTGACAACCGTACATTTCCAATGTTCGTTTATTTACCATGAGGATTTTTCCTTCAAGATCTGTGAGTGTTATCGAAAATGGTGCCGCATCTACTAGACTTCTATATTTCTCTTCACTCTCTGCTATTGCCTTCTCAAAATTGCGCAGTTCAGTGATATCTGTTATAACAGCAAAGGAACCCCTATGATTTCCATCCTCATCTATTAATGGTGCTCCTGACACAATGGTTGGTAGCAACTCTCCTGTCTTTTTAGTCCATTCGAGTTCATATTGCGAGGCTATACCCTTAGTCCTTTTTTCCACATTTTCTATCAGAATCTTCTTATTATTATCATCAAGAAACTCTCCAAGTCCCCTCCCAATCATTTCTTCAGATGAATATCCAAGCATCGATGCAAACCTCTTATTAACATAGGTCAATTTACTTGTTTCATCTACGACTCCAAAACCATCATTCATCGAGTCAACAAGGGCTCGATATCTAAGAATATCATCGGATGTTTCATTATTCATTATTGGAGTTTCCTTCCTAAAGATTTCCTGTGTTGGAAAAAGGGGCTAATACCTCTTATCCCTTTGTCTTGTGTGTTTTTGAATAAATTTAGGACGTCAGTATATTGGTATTTTCCTGACTCATTTTCAAAGGTTGCATGTTGGTTATCCTAGATTCAATTTTATGCAAGAAATCCTTTTCACTGCTTGTAGAAGTTGAATTCTCGGAGAGCTTTCTTAGATGACTACTGAGCGAAGGATGCACCTAAGAATCGTGATTCTTGTCCCTTTAGCTGTAGTCTTTACTATTTTAGTTATTGGTGGTGCGGAATTAATTTCTACAACAACCACTACTCGTGTTGGATTGCATGCACTTTTTGCCTATTGGATCTCAATTCCTACAGCATTAGGTTTCCTCACATTGAGGAAGCATGTCACGCTATCACATTCCTTGTTAAACACCACATTCGTAACAGCAATTCTAATCCATATTGGAAGCGCGATGAAAAATCTGTTCTATCTCAATGAGCAAGTAATAGTTCGTGTGGCTCTAGATGATGCAATAGATATTTTCGAGATGACATTGTTCAGTATTCTACTTGCATCTTCTGTTATTGTGAAACACTTTGGTGGGTCATTTGACGAATTCTCCCCCAATATATTTTATCGATTTGTAATGATTGTGTCTGCAATAGGTTTGTATGGTTATGCTGCCTTAATCTTTTTACCAACACTGTCCCCATCCTACCTCAGTGTCTTCAACATTGTTTTCGGTTTAATTTCCATTCTCTTCTTCATCGTTGCTGCCATCTTGTTCAGAAAAACAAATTTCAGAACCCTGGAGATTGATTGGGGTTATCTCTCATCTGCATTGATTATATTAGCTTTATCAGTAATCACCCTATTACTTGGTTTTTCAGATGTCGCTTGGATTTATTGTGAAAATCTTCAGATAGCGGCGTTTCTTTTATTCGGTTTTGCTCTAAGTATTCCTTTCTTGAAGAATGTAGGTTTTAGAAGACGAACTTCATACATCATCTCCATTGGGTTCGTTGCCATCGCTTACATCCCCTTAGTGATAACAACAACTCTTGAATCGATGAATCTTGTTAATGAGCTGCCTCCTAATAATCTCGCGTTCTCTATCATACATATTGGAGCTGTTTCACTTTCTGCAATGATGACATACCTTCTATATGAGTACTCTAAGAAGCGTAAATTGTGGTCATCATTTCCCCTAGTCTTGATATTCTTGGTATGGACTCTGGTCGAAATCTCAGCTATTTTCATAATTTTGTTTCCATTTCTTTCACCTTCAGGTACACCAATTGTATCCTATATAGTCGGTAGTCTCTTAACGTTGATTCTTATTGTAATGGTCCTAAAATGGACCATATCACCAACTTCTTGGACTTTGTCTAAAAAATCTCACATTGTGCTAGGATTCGGATTTATGCTGATAGCGGTATGTCTTTTTCTTGGAGAATTCATCAATGCACTATTTTTGATGCAAAACCCTGAATTCATTTCAAGTCCATTATCTAACGTTCTACTCTTAGGTTCGAATTTAACCGTGATGCTGGTGTTTACTTATTTAGCATTTCTATTAACCAAGAAAGCTTCTGGTAACTTCTCGATAGAACTTTACACACTCAGTTTTCTATCTGTGTGGATTCTTCACAGTATTTTAAAAAGCTATTATGCTGTCTGGACACCTGGTTGGTGGGTATCCGAATACATTCTATTCATTGGTCTGTTAGTTGGACCTACCATATTGGCATTGCTATACATTGGAGCTATGGGAGAAATCGAAGAGTCCCATCAACGAGCTGGGCTTTATGCTGATCTTCTCATGCACGATGTAACCAATTATAATCAGATTGCAATGACTTCTCTTGAACTCCTAAAGGCTGATTGTCAGGATGAAGAGAAATTGCTTGAATATGTTGGCCAAGCAATTCAAGCAGTACTACTCTCTGATCGATTGATCAGCAATGTTCGCTCGTTGTCAGAAACCGAGCAAATTAACCATTCTGATTTGAAATCTGTAGAGCTAGTTTCCTCGATTGTTGAAGCGTTAGATCTTGTATCTCAAAGTATTGGAAAAGAAAGAGTTAGAACCCAGTTTATAACTGACTACAGTCGCGTTCATGTTAAGGCAAATGAACTACTCGTAACCGCCTTTTTCAATATTCTATACAGTTCTGTCTATCATTCAGAAGCTGGAGAGTCCGTGTTATTGGATATTGCTCCCTCTTTAGAAGACGGTCAGCAATGGTGGAATGTCCGTTTACTTGTTCAAGGTTCTTATATGAATACCAAAGATGGCTCTTTTCTTGAGCGAAGGCCAGGAGGGTTCAGTGGGGGTTCGCTTGGATTATTTGTGGCGAGATTGCTCTTTGAATCATTTGGAGGCTGCATAACTATTGACCAAGAATCCCAAGAGAATCTCATCATACGAACAGTGATTACAGTCCGTCTTATCGGTGTCTACCCAGTTTCCACTTCTTGAAAACTGATAGAATCTCGATATTATTTCTCTATCACAGCAGGAATCCGAATCACTACTCTTGTGCCTCTTTCAGGATTACCTTCTATTCTATCATTGACCATCACTTGGGCTCCATATCTCTCGGCAATTCTCTGAACAAGGGTCAATCCTAATCCACTCCCTTGCTTTCTACCCTCTGAGAGTCTTGAGAGAATTCTCTTCTTCAATTTGTCTTGAATACCCGGACCAAAATCATCAAAAATAATATCTAGATATTCTGCTTTTTTATCTAATATAGCTGAAATCTCAATTCTGATATTTTCTTTCCCATCATGTTTTGCAGAATTATGGAGGATATTATAAAACGCGTCTGTGAGAAATTCATCTGCAAGTACCGTATACTGCTCTCTGGATACATGTATTTTGAGATCAATAATTTTCTTTGGATAAGAGTTTTTGACCATCTCAGCTGCACCTACAAGAGCGGGATAAATGTCTAAAGGTGTCAAATCCGACGGTTCTCTATCTATCTTTGAGAATCTTCTTACATTTGAAATCAAAGTAACTCCTCTTTTCACCTGTTCTAATGCTGCTTCTAATGGCTCTTTGATTGGAAGAGGAATATCTTCCTGAAGTAGAGTAAGTTCAAGACTAGCCATTATTCCCTGATTGATATTATTAAGGTCATGAGCCATAAGGTCATTGAAAAGCTCTGCTCTTGCTCTAGCTTCTCTAGTTTCTTCAGATGCTTGCTTCTGCGCAGTTATTTCTCGTGTTACTTCGACTACTCCCGAGACATTTCCTTGTTCATCCTTAACGGGAAATCCTTTGATATACCAAATTCTTCCATCTGGTGTATGAATCTCGTTTTCTTCGGCTAAACCTGTTTTTTGTGCAAGAACGACAGGACATTTATCACACGGTTTTTCTACACCATGCCAAAGCTGATAGCAATACTGTCCCACAATATCTTCAGGAGTAAGATCCAATGATTGTGCGGCAGCAGAATTAGTCCATACTATTTTCATATCTTTTGAATCATAGTAATTAACATGATCCGACATACTATCGAGTATTGCGGATTTCTCTCGTTCACTTTTTCTAAGATATTCATCACTCATAGCTTTCTCTGTTATGTCTCTCGTTATGCTAATATAACAGACCACATCATCTTTTTCATCTCGAATAGAAAAAGCGGATATGTCTTGGATGATTTCTTTCCCTGTTCTGGTTTTACTTCTCAATTCGCCTCTAAATGTCCCGCTCATTTTGAGATCATTAAACATATTTCGAAATACTTCTTCACCTAGGTGAGCTGCAGGAGTTCTTCCTCTAAGATAGGAATCCGAATATCCAAACAGTTGTTTATGAAAATCATTTTGTTCAATGTACTGTCCTTCTGAGTCAATAATAGCAATTGCATCATTGGATCTTTCAAAAATTTCCCTATACAATGTCAATTGATCCCGACTTTTACGTAAATCCTCCATGGCATCTACGCTATCTGTTACATCTGAGATGATTCCAACGTAATCTATTTCTTTCTCAAATTCTACAACATTTGGTATAATCTCTACATACCTAATTCCTTTAGTGCGATGGATGTATCTGAAACGTTGTATATCCTTGCTCGGTGATCCTGCTTTTCCAATAGCATAGACTGCTTCCGCCAGTTTTCTATCTTCATCAAGAAGCAATTTCAGAAGATCTTCCACAGTCCATCCAAGTAACCTGTTTATGGGCATTCCGATTAACTTAGACATTGCCAAGTTTGTATAGATAATTTCATTATTTCTGATTACTACTACTCCCTGAGGTAATTCATTAAAGATTTTGAAATAAAACTCACTTCTTTGTATAACGATGTCGGTTTTCTCTGGTACATCTGACATGAATTATATCGACCTCAGTGTTATCAACTACTTCTCGCTTGCGGTTAATGATATCATTACACTGTCAATAAAGATATGTGGTGCAGAGCATCCAATGATGTATGAATTTTTTCATGTTCCGTCATACACATAAGCAATAATACAAATATTCTATACACCGAGGTTCAAGTAGTGGATATGGATACAGTGGAGGAGGTTCTCCCAGTCGTTAGGCTAACGGTGACCTTTACTATGCCAGTTGAAGAACTATGGGAGAAATTCCTCGACCCAATCATGATGATACAATGGCTCGGAACCGAGATTCACACTGATTTACGTGAAGGTGGATTCATTCGATTCATGGGACATTATGCACCTACTACTCCTGAGATTGAGGATTATTGGAGCATTAGACGAATTAGGAAGGGACGAGCTTTGCTTTGTAGCTGGGGTATTATGGGTGTTGACTCATTGTTCCTATTGCGTTTTGTTGAGAAGGGAACGCATTCTATGTTAGAAGTACGACATGGAGCGATTCCAGAATCTGCAACAGATCTTCACATATCAGAGCATTGGAATGTACTCCTTGCAAATTTCAAGGCTGTCGTCCTTCTAGGCGAGCCTGCGATTAGATTCGATTATTCTAAGTATAATCCATTGCGGATTACTCGTTATGATCCTAAAGAAACGAAGATCAGTCTACTTTGTCATGTTCCTCCTCAGATTGCATTTGATGTTTGGACCAATCCTGAGAAACTCACTCATTTTTTGGGTATAGAGAAACCAAAAGTCGATAGAAGATATGCAGGTATCTATACCTGGTGGGCAGAGGGAATGGGGCCTGTTCTATTCACTAAAATGGAAGAGGATCGAGAGATCGAATTCACTTGGAGTTACATGGATGAACCTGAAACGCGTGTAAATATTCGCTTTGATGAAGTTAAAGGTGATACTCTTGTTACACTACATCACTATGCTTTCAAAAAACCAGAGGATGTGGTTGGATATGATATTGGTTGGTCGAGTATTCTGGCCGAGTTAAAACTGGTCTGTGAACTTGGTGCATCAGGTATCGAACGAATTCGTGATTGGGAACAGACTCTAGAGCCAGATTCATTTTTTGAGGATTAGCCAGTGATTAATACCATTGTTGGATAGAGAAGTAACCACATCATTAACGCTGTTGTGAAAGGAATGAAGAAATTATCCGTCCAACCTATCGATATCAATTCGATAATAGCCACGACCACACCTATGATTGCTAGAGCGGGTAGTTCTAGAAATGGAGATGTATCACTTGAATAAACCAGCATCGCTACAATCAGACCTAGGAAGGTGAAGAAGAAAACCCCAAAAGTTCCTTCAACTGTTTTTCTACCTATCTGATGTTTTCCATAAGTTCGGCCCACTACTTCTCCAGCAGCATCACCCCATGCTACAGCAAGGATAGATGAAACAAAGATTTCCGGTCGTGGTTGAAAGAATATGAAAACTAAAGCAAATGCTAGCAATCCCATAAATCCAGATGCGAATGTATTCAGGCGACTCTCGTTCTCTCGACTTCCAGCTATGAGTAATTCAAATACAAGATCACTCTTGTGTGCCCATGTATATAATAGAACTGTCAGAAATAGACCGGTAGCTAATGCGGGTCCGCTGAGGTTAGAATATCCTAGCACAGTAATCCCTATTGCAGAACTCAATGCAATATGCACAAACTTTCTAGATTTCCAGTGCGGTGTTCCCTTTGTTGACATTCGATATGCAATTGCTAGTACAATAGAAGCTAAGAATCCAGTAGCAGCTGCCATAACAATATCCAATGTTGTCAAATCACCGAATACCAGCTCTACCATCTTGCTCTGAAAAGGTGCTTATTTTCCCCTTTTTGACTCTATTTATCAGGTATTCATTCAATGAATGACAGAGTATTCCACTCATCAACACTTTTGATTACACCCTGAGTCAACTCATCTATCTGGCCATAGATTTTCTTAGCTGTGGTTGTCTGCAGACTTATTCGAACTAATTCTTGAAGTTCCTTTGCTTGCTCAAAAGCTTCCATAAATGTAATATCTTTGTGCCTTGTTCGGTAGACGACTTCTCTGATGAAACCGTAAGGTCCAAGTGTTTGTAGCTTATCAGCATCAAAAACTATCTTAGCTTCAATTGTCTCAGCTTCATGAATGGTATCCAACTCAACACATTTTACACAATGAACTAAACTCTCACGAAGCGAATCCTCAACTCCAATGCCCTTCAAAAATAAATCAACCTCTCCAGCTCTATTCGGGTGGTATTGATGTAAAAGAGCTCCAAGTCTACAGATTTGAACATCGGCACCTTCCAACGATGCTAGATACATCGCTAATTTCTCAGTCTTACGTGCATGATCCAAATCATGTGTGTCGTCTAATGAGAGATAAATTTCTCGAGAAAACGATTCGATTTCTTCAACTTGCTTCTCAATAAGATTCGTCATACACCAACTCTCAAATATTTGAGGGGTGATTGCAGATTTTTAACCCTGTGGTTGATGACTTTGAATGAAATACCACTCCCTGTGAATGAAGAATATTTAGAATCGTTTTCTTCTCTTTGGATAGGAGCTATATTTTCTTCTAATCTCACTTGTCGCCCAATCACCGGTTACATCAATTGTTTCTAGAGACCTTAGAATATCAAACGTAATCCATCGTGATGCTTCTGGATGCGGTTGATACTCCCAAATACCATATTCATTCCTCGAGTTCTCAATCCATTCAATTAAATCAATAACACGTTCATCTTCCTTGCTAGCTCCAATCCTCCCGCAGAGATCTAGTATAAGCGCCGGGTCAAATCTTGCATGATATGTTAGATGCCCTCGATGTTCTTCCACACCTACTAATCTAGCAATATTGTATCCAAGATTTTTCCTATCTTTTGTTTCACGAGCTAAGAGTAAATCCAAAGCACGTTGAGCTGGTTTTGAAGTTCTTCTCTTTGGGTGAAATGCAAGACAGGTAAGTGCCAAGGTCGTATTTGTTCTGCATCCCCACTTGGAGTGCGGCATTTTTCGATAACCCGCTTGATATCCGAAGACTTCACCAATCTTTCCAGTTGGCCATGCACCATCCTCAAGCCTCTGTTCTAAAAGCCAATCATACCCTCGTTCAGCTCTCTGGTCCTCTCCATGTCCAGCTGCTGCAATTCCCAGCAGAGGAATCGAAGTCTGTAATGGGGTCATCGTGTAACCGTTTCTCCTGTCTGAGATTCCATCATATGCCGAAGGCATTGCCCATGACCCATCCGGTGCCTGTTGAGAAAATAGATAATTGACACCTCTCTCTATACTTGGATGATGCTTCTCTAATCCCATATACGATAATCTCTGAAGTGCGAATGACGTAGTTCTAGTTGTGGGTCCCTGCGTTATTCCAGCTCTATCGATTTCCGTCCATGAGCCATCTTTATTCTGTGATGTTAATAATCCTGTAAGTAATCTATCTTCATCTTTTAGATTCTTAAGTTCGATAAGTTCTTCATCTTTTGATTTGCGCTTGAGAAGGTCCCTCAATACAAGATATCTGAGAGCTGGTGATCTATCAGCCAGTAATAGGGGTATCCATGTCATTTATTCACCTCCAAGACTTCTCTGATGTAACTCGAAGTTGGCGAATTTGATTTTGCTATATCCTCTGGCGTTCCTGATGCGACTAACTCTCCTCCTTCCGGACCTCCGCGTGGACCTAATTCAATGAGCCAATCGCAGGCAGCCAATATGTTTGTATGGTGTTCAATTACAACCACGCTATTACCAGCAGCGACTAGTTCGTGAAGTACACCAATCAATCTCTCTACATCTTCCAGATGTTGACCAACAGTAGGTTCGTCGAGAATATACAATGTTCCAGCGTCTGTTTTCTTCATGAGTTCTTGGGCTATCTTGAGTCGTTGAATCTCACCCCCAGATAGACTCACGCTGGGTTGTTTTAAAACAAGATAACCAAGTCCTACATCAATAGCTGGCTTCAACCGTCTCGCAATTTCATCATCATATCCAAAGGTAGAGAATAGCTCTTCGAGAGTTAACTCATTCAATCTTGGGAAGGGTATTCCATGGAGCTGAACCTCCCAGGATTCCTCTTTCCTCCCACTACCTTTACAAACCTCACATTCCGAATAGACATCAGGTAGAAATCCAAGCTCAGTTCTTGTTTGACCTGCTCCATTACAAACGTCACAGCTAGCCAGTAATTCTTTATCATTAATTTCGAGAGCATTAGCATCCTCTCCTTCAGCATAGAGTCTTGCAAGAGGTTTAAAGAGATCAAGAGCATTTCCAGGGTTTCTGATGCCTTTTCGACCTTGATCAAGAAGTACGACTCGGGTTGGAGCTCCCTTTATTGATTCATATTCACCTGGGTCTACGGGGACATATGACACACTAGTAGAGAATTTAACAGGTGCTAGAGCTCTTCCTATAGTATCAAGCATGAGTGTACTCTTACCTGACCCAGATTTACCGCATATACCCACCAAGAGACCTAGAGGTATCTCAACAGTGATATCTTTGAGATTATTTTCTCGAGCTCCCTCAATAGTCATCCAGGCAATCGGTGTTCTTCGAGTTCTTGAAATCTCTGTGGTTCTCTTCCCACTGAGCCAATAACCAGTTATCGTTTCTGCTTTTTCAATCTCTTCAAGAGTTCCTTCTGCAACAATATGCCCTCCTTTGACTCCATGCAATGGTCCCATATCAACAATATAATCTGCTTTTTTGATTATGGATGGGTCGTGTTCCACAATAACAACGGTGTGTCCTTCGTTTCGTAATTCCTTAATTGCATCTACAAGATTATCAATCTCAGAAGGATGCATTCCACGACTTGGTTCATCGAGCAAGACTGTTAAAGCTGTAAGTCCACTTCCTAATAAAGATGCAAGAATTACCCTTTGAGCCTCTCCTGCTGAAAGCGTTGTAGATTGTCGTGCAAGATTCAAGTAGTTCAAACCGACGTTGTTTAGAAATCTCAGCTTCTGCAAGAGAACCCTATAACTCTGTTCTGCCATACTATCTTGGAAATCTTTCTTTTTGTCTGAGAGTATATGTTCCAGTTTTTCTAAACCATACTGTTTTAATTCATGAATGGAGTGACCTACTAGTTTGATAGTTAATAGATGTGGTTTTAACCCTGAGCCATTGCATTCTGAACATAGTACTCTCTTGGTATAGGTACCACCGACATCCCAGTCCTTAACCCAATAATAGAATCCCGCCCACCTTCCTTTGCCTGTGACCTCTACACGTTCTCCTCGACGCGTACCTAGGTAGGTAATTTCTAATGGGTCAGGATTTGGGTCTCCATAGAGGAATGCAGATTTCGCGTCTTCAGTTATATCATTCCAAATTGTAGTTCTTGAATCGAATCCATACCTTTCTCCAAGAGCATCTAGTGCTCCTGCAGCCCAGCTTGTTGGTTGGCAGAAATAGCCTTTTGGGAAATAGCCTGGTGAAAACATGGCACCTCCACAAATAGGCTTCTCACCGTCTATAATCAGTTTACTTGGAACAGGCTCTTGAAAATGCCCTACTCCACTGCATCTATTGCAGGCAGATGTATAGGTTCTCGGAGAGAAGTCTCTTGGACGCAGTGGAGGATATCTCGTTTCACAGTTGGAGCAGACCCATCCATTGTTATTCTGCATCAGAGTTCCGCAATTGTCACACTCTCTTTCTCCAATTCTAGAGAAGAGAATAGAAAGATGATTGTCTATTTCCGTTGCAGTTCCGACGGTTGATCTTGTTGCATATACAGCCCACCAACCACTTCCGGGATGGCGGCGAGACGAAATTGCGATTGCTACTCCTAATCCAGTTACTGAATCAACTGGAGCTTCAGGTCCTTCACTTGTCCCTTGTCTTTCATAGAGTGAAAGTGACTCGTAATACCTTCGTTCTGCCTCTGCTTGGAGAACATCCCTTACTAACGAACTCTTTCCGCTCCCACTTAGACCTGTGACCACCGTGATTTTCCTTTTCGGTATGTCAACAGTAACTCCCCGTAGATTATTTGCTCGTGCATTTTTAATCGATATCGATTCAGATGCTATTCGGCTGAGACTTTTGCTTTCATTGGGGTTCAACTTCTCCTCTGCTAGAAGTGCTTTCGATGTTAACGAGGGGTTCTCTTTCAAGAGTCCATTCAAAGGACCTTGATAGATTGCTTCGCCCCCTTCAGGCCCACCTCCTGGACCAAGATCGACGATCCAATGGGCACTTCTAATCATATCGGAATTATGTTCAACTATTACTATTGTTGCATTAGAGTCTACAAGGTTATGGAGTACTGATAGCAAACCATCCAGATCTGCAGGATGCAAACCTGTACTTGGCTCATCTAAAATCAATAGACTGCTCTGGAGGTTTCTCTTGCCAAGGTATTTTGCTAGTTTAACTCGTTGGCTTTCACCTCCAGATAGACTTGGGGAAGGTTGACCAAGTTTGACATAACCCAAGCCAATTGTTACAAGTGCATCAAGTATCATTGTCGCTGATTTCTTCTTAGTTCCATTTAGCCTGCTTTCATTGTTAATCAATCTATTTACATCTTCGATGGATTGGTCATAGATATCTGCGATTGAAAATTCCTTACTACCAAACCTGATTCTTGCTTCTAGGACTTCTTCATTGAATCGTTTTCCATCACATTCATCACATTTTATCCAGAGGGATGGAAGATATTTCATCTTGACCTCTACAGCCCCCATTCCATTGCATTTCTTGCACGCGCCTTCAGGTCGGTTGAAAGAAAAGTGTGACCCAGAAAGTCCCGTTTCACTTGCGTAGAGGTCTCTGATGATGTCTGACAGCTTTGTGTATGTTGCTGGATTGGATCTAGGATTTTTACCAATTGGACGTTGGTCAACAAGCACTGGTTTGATATTCTGTGTTATTAACTTAGTACAACCTATTGGTTTCCCATCCTTTAGACTTGGCACTAGGATATGTTCTACAAGAGTACTCTTCCCTGAACCTGATGGACCTGTTATTACTGTCATTCGTCCTTTTGGGATCTTGATATCGATATCTCTTAGATTGTGTTTTTTGGCTCCAATTATTTCGATAAAGTCTCTTGGTTCCTCTCTCTCAGGTTTAGATCTAACTCTCTCTTGCAGACTAAAATACTGGCCTGTAATCGTATCAGATTTCCAGAGTTCTGCTGGAGTCCCTGAAAATGTTATTTCTCCCCCTTTCTCGCCTGCTCCTGGTCCGATGTCTAGAACAGTGTCAGCATATGCAGCTGCAACCCGATCATGCTCTACATAAATAACAGGTCCTTGAAGCTGCTTGAATGCAGGTAGGAATTTTTCAACGTCTGAAGGATGTTGGCCAATAGTTGGTTCATCTAATATGTGGACAATATCTTCAAGCTTACTCGTGAGTGAAATGGCAATTCTAACCCTCTGCGCTTCACCGCGTGACAAAGTAGGGGCGGATCGATTGAGCTGTAGATAACCTAGACCAACTGAACTAAGTGCATCAAGTCGAATCATGATTTCTTTGCGTAAGCGTTCTGCAGTTTTAGGGAGCCTCTCATCTTTGAATAGTATTGGTAACTCACTCACACTTAATTCTAGGAGTTGATCTATTCTATGATTTGCCCAATGAACACTTGAAGCGAGTGGATGCATTCCGGAATTATCACATTTGTCACATCCCTTCCCCTTACAATCCTTACACTTCATTTGGAAGTACTTGGGTTCGAGTTCTTTTATCCAGATTCCACAATGTGGGCAAATATTGGTTCTTGAAATCTTCTGTGTGATATCTGTTCCTATTATTGAGTAAGTAGAACATCCCAAAGATGCACCAAATTCTATGGCCTCTCTAATCTCTCTGACCTTTGGCTTAAGGTAACTCCCTAATACGATTTCGATATCATGTGATTCTTTTTGATTAAGCTGAATTTTGGAACTTTCCATTCCATCTATGATGATTGATTTCTCACCAAATTCTTGTTTTAGTAGATCAATCAAAGTGCGGTGACTTCCCTTAGCACCATGTACCAAAGTAGCTGTTAGTTTGGTCTGTTTTGTTCTTGACGATTTCTTTACTAGATCAACAATCTCATCGTCCTGGAGGATCGTGATTCCTTCTCCACAATCAGGGCAATGTCTTATTCCAAATCTCGCGAAGAGTAATCTGAGAAAGGGATGGATACCTGAAGATGATGCTAGAGTGGAGTTGGGATTTCTATTCAATAGATTCTGGTCCACTCCGATAGTGGGACCAATCCCTGTTACCGACCCAACGTTTGCTGGAATCATTCTGGAACTTGTTCGACCCGATCTAAACAGCTCGAGAAACTTTCGTCGTGCTTCATGATATAGTGTGTCAAAAACGAGGGAGGATTTACCAGAACCTGAAATTCCTGTGATTACAGTTAGACCGTCTCCTATATCACAGTCTATTGACTTGAGATTGTTCTCACTGGCTCCACGTATCTTGATATTCATACCTACTCGACAACACCTCGATTGAATGTCCCGAGAGATATATCAGTTTCTCATCAAATCCGAGTATAGCATTATCAGCCTTCAGGTATTATTTTGGTATAGGGCTTTTTTTTGTAATATAGTATTTTGAAAGGAAAGCAGACCTGAGCATTGAAAGTTCCAAATAAGTAGAATGATATAGGCGCCTCCGAACTAATTAGGTATGGATTCTGAAAGGTTCTTAAAACAGATTGCATTCATCACAGAGATTGATAGACTCAAGAAGGTTATACGTCAGACCTCTCTTACGGATGCATCACGACGGGAAAATGTAGCTGAACACTCATGGCATATCGCTCTCATGGCAATACTTCTTGCTGAGTATGCAAACGAATCATCTATCAAAATAGGTATAGTTGTGAAGATGCTTCTTATTCATGACATCGTTGAGATTGACGCTGGGGACACTTTTCTCTACGACGATGAAAATACTGAACTAAAATCTGAGAAGGAACTAAAGGCAGCAAAACGGATTTTTAGCTTACTACCTCACGACCAAGCTGAAATCTATCTTGCACTGTGGGAGGAATTCGAAGCAGCCATATCTCCTGAGGCTAAATTCGCGAAATCCATTGACGCCTTACAGCCAATACTACTTGCCTATCAGAATGAGGGTTGGTCATGGAAGAAACATAAGCTTGAGAAACAACGAGTATTAGAAAAGAAGGAGTCCATGAAGCATGGATCCCAAGAGCTATGGAAATATACTCAACAACTGCTGGACAAAGCTGAACAACTTGGATTTTTTGAACATGAATGAATTATAGTCCCTTAATACCTCGAACATGGACATAATTCAAAATTGGTGATTGATATTGACATACGGTAGGTAGCTGTTACAATATTATGCGGATTGTGTTTCGAGCCCATTATTCTTTCATTTATGTTCTTGCTTGTTCAGTGGATATATAATTCTGGGGGAAATGACGTATGCGATGCTCTACGTCTATTATATCTCTCATCTCAGAATTTGAAAGTGGGGGATGCAATGTGAATGGTGTGGTGCCACGAGCCTTTAGTTCATGGTCTATTCTTGATAGATGAACATTGGCTGCGACTATTGCATTCAAGAGAGAGATCCGCATAAGATTCAGCTCTGTTTCTGAATGGATCTTTAACCGCTGTGGTAAGATTACACTGAACGAATGCTTCCTTCCTAATACCGTTCTTTGTGTCATATCAATCACCTAAGCTATATATGCACACAAAGCAATATAAAGATGTTGCATTTATGCAACATTTGTTTAAATATAAAATCAAACGTTTCCAAGTTGTTCAGATTGGTTCAAATACGAACGTACAGTTTTTGTCTCCCTTTGCTTGACAATAAATCTCTTCACACGATAAGCGTGTACCACAAGATTCCCAGAATACGCCAACAAAGAATCCTGCAAGGAAATGACATACAGGATTCTCTGATTTCCCATATGTTTCTGCAATGAACGATCTAGTGATTGTAAGATTTGCTACACATACACCATGACTCCTTACTGAATCTAAATCGAACCATCCCACACCTTGAGGTCCATAGAACTCTCCCCATTTAGTGATGAACTTCATTTCTCTTTCTTCCCACTCACTTAGAAGTGCTTGAGTCGAACTTTTACCTGCTTCTATCCCTGCCTCGTAGATTAGAGCATCAGAACCTTCACCAACATCAGATTCTATAGTTTTCTGAATATTGGCAAAAGTTTCTGCACGAATTATTATCATGCGATGATTTTTCATGGCCCATAACGAATGCTCCAGAAATTTCTCATTCTTCTCTGACATTGCTCCTATCTCCTCTTTCTTTTCCTCGTTTTCATGTTCAATGATGTAAGTTTCCCATAAAACTCTAGCAAGAGCTTGACTAAATCATTATCAGTATTCAGACTATACACATGTGTAACTTTTCCAATCTTATCTTGAGTCACCAGATTCATACCAACCAGAGTTGGAATTGTACGTGTTACACTTCCTGGGTTTTTGTCGATTCGTCTAGCAATCTCTCTAAGGTTCAAAAGGGTGTCCGGATTCTCCATGAAGAGGTCCAGCACTAAAAGTTGTATTGATGGACCAAATAGCTCATTAAACATTGAGATTCTAAATTATCCTCCCTATATGAATCATTTGTTGCAAATACGAAACAAGCACTATCTAATTATTCTGCTTTCAATGAATTTTATGATTGTGCATTTTTTTTCATCTTCTATTGAAGGAGATGAATCTACCGATTTTAATTGTCTTCTGCTTTTATTAGTACAAAACCCAATAATAATAAGTAGAAATGACTCTAAAACTTTAGATTTGCTCGTAAGGCATAATCTTTTGAGTTCGAAAACGATTCCATAGATACATTCGTGGGAGAATTTGTAAATGCGTGACCAAGATGATGGTAGCAAAATCATGAAAGCCGTGCTCATTGGAGACGGTGCCGTTGGTAAAACAAGTATGCGCCGTAACTACTTGGGAGAGGAATTCATAGAGGGTCATCTTGCAACTATTGGTGTAGATTTAGCAACAAAGAGAATCGTTTTTGGTGAGGACATCGTTAAATTTGTGCTCTGGGATCTAGCTGGCCAGCCCTCTTTCAAACAAGTACGAGGTCATTATTACCATGGATCCAATGGGATTATCTTGGTCTATTCTGTCATTGACCGTGATTCATTCGACAATGCATCCAAATGGCTTGTTGAAGCGTTCAATAATCTCAAGAAACTTCCTCCAACGATTATTGTAGCTAACAAAATAGACCTTCGTGGAAGTCCGCTTTACACACAGCAGGTAAGCCGAGAGGAAGGAGAGGAGTTTGCTACTATCTTCACAGAGCGACTTAATGTTCCTGCCATCTTTATGGAAACCTCAGCGAAGACGGGAGAAAATATACGGGATGCATTTTCAGCATTGCTCAAGATGATGGAAGAGGAGGACGCAAATCAGGACGAACCAGATATCTATCGTCCCTAAATCCGCGTCAACTTCATCTCGATTATTGTTACCATGTCAAATACCTTTTAAAGATAAATTTCACTATAGTTAATGCAGGTTGTATTCCAAATGTCCGATACCACAACAAAAACAGATTCTTCGCAGAAGAAAAGAATGACAATAGGTGTAGAAGGAATGCATTGCGCATCATGTGTTGCAACTATTGAAAAATCGCTTCGTGGACAGGATGGAGTTATCGGTGTGTCTGTAAGTCTGTTACAGGAAAAAGCAGTCGTGGAATATGATCCAACAAAAGTAGACCGCCTTCTTCTGGAAAAGGCTGTTGAATCCACAGGGTATCGGTCAAAGAGAAAACGAATGACTCTCACATTCGAGGAGCCTCTCGATAAGAATTCATGGTCTGAAGTCAAACAACTTCTTCTTAAACTCGAAGGCA
Source organism: uncultured archaeon (assembly GCA_964458565.1). Taxonomy (GTDB): domain Archaea; phylum Asgardarchaeota; class Thorarchaeia; order Thorarchaeales; family Thorarchaeaceae; genus CAYWJO01. Next base: position 26,908 of record CAYWJO010000021.1, read on the forward strand.
TCATTTCAGTGAATGATTTCTCATCCACAGGGAAGCTAATCTTGGAGTATGATGAAGACCTTACGACATTCAAGATAGTGCGAAAGACTCTGAAGAATGTAGGTTTCAGCGTTTCTGAGAGTGGAGCTGGTGATTCTGACCGAGAGAGCCTAGCGCGGGAAAAGGAAATCCGATTCTATTCTCGTCTTCTAGCTTTATCTGTTATTCTGACAATTCCAGTCACACTGATTATGTTTGATGTGGTCATGCTTTCTGGTGTCGATCCTAAGATATTGATGTTTATCCTAACAACTCCAGTTCAATTCATAGCGGGATACCCATTCTACAAGGCAAGTTTAGCAGGTCTTAGACATGGTAAAACCAATATGGACACACTTATCATGCTTGGAACAAGTGTTGCATATTTCTATTCAGTCACAACTACTTTCGTTCTCACTAGTTTCCCATCCTTCTATGATACATCCGCTATGTTAATTTCCTTCATCCTTCTCGGTAGAACTCTTGAGGCAATGGCGAAGGGTCGTACATCCAGAGCTATTCGGTCATTAATGGATCTCCAAGCTAAGGTCGCTACTGTTTTTCGTGACGGACAAGAAATTACTGTCCCTATTGAAGACGTTGAGGTTGACGACATACTTCTCGTTAGACCCGGGGAAAAAGTACCAGTTGATGGAATTGTTATTGATGGGAGTTCATCAGTAGATGAATCAATGATAACTGGTGAGTCGATACCTGCTTCAAAGGGTGTAGGTGACTCTGTGGTAGGTTCTACAATTAACAAGAATGGAGTTTTATACATCAGAACTGAAAAAGTTGGCAAAGATACTGTTTTGTCACAGATTGTTCAGATGGTTGAAGATGCCCAGGTGAATAAACCTCCAATTCAGAGAAAAGCTGATCAAATTGCAGAAGTTTTTGTACCGTTTGTGTTGGCAGTTGCGGCAATTACATTCGTGGCATGGATATCAATTGGATTGGTGGATTGGACCCGAGCGCTTAGTTTCACCATAGCAGTACTTGTTGCAGCATGTCCATGTGCACTAGGTCTTGCTACGCCCACTGCGATAATGGTGGGAATTGGAAAGGGGGCACAGCATGGAATTTTAATCAAGACTGGTGAGAGCCTCGAGCAGATTCCTAATGTTGATACAATCATTTTTGACAAAACTGGCACGCTAACCGAAGGACGTCCACGAGTTACAGACTTGATTTCTGGTGGAAACTGGTCCTATAATGATGCGCTGGGTTTGATAGCATCAGTTGAGAACAAGAGCGAACATCCCCTTGCTGAAGCAATAGTTGAACATGCAAAAGAGAAGCATTTACAACTATCTGAATCAACTGAATTTCTTAATGAATCTGGGAGAGGTGTAAGAGCAGAGGTCAATGGTCAGGTAATTCTTGTAGGCAGTGATAGGTATCTAAGAGAAAACAATGTGGATATTGATGAAATATCTATTCATAGTGAACTCTTGCAACAATCTGGCAAAACTACAATCTATGCCGCGGTTGATAGTTCTCCACTAGCAATTATTGCCATTGCCGACCCTGTGAAACCTACATCTATGCAAGCAATTCGTGAGTTATCAAAAATGGGACTTGATGTCTGGATGATTACAGGGGATAAGAAAATCACTGCTGATGCTATTGCGAAGAGTATTGGAATAAACAATGTTATGGCTGAAGTCTTACCGGCTGAAAAAGCCGAGAAGGTGAAAGAACTACAGGATGATGGTCGCATTGTTGCTATGGCTGGAGATGGAATCAATGATGCTCCTGCACTTGCACAGGCAAACGTTGGTATTGCTCTTGGTAGCGGAACAGATGTTTCAGTAGACGCAGGTGATATTGTTCTGGTCAATGATGATCTCTTGGATGTTGTATCGGGTATTCAACTAGGAAAACAAACAATGTCAAAAATAAGACAGGGTTTCTTCTGGGCGCTTATTTACAACATGATTCTTCTTCCAATCGCTGCAGGTGTTTTGTTTCCTTTAACTGGACTGGCTCTTCGTCCTGAAATTGCTGGACTTGCGATGGCTCTATCGAGTGTGAGTGTAGTAACAAATGCTCTTCTTCTAAATCGATTCAATCCGACTCAAGCACGTATTAATACAGAGAGCCCTTCTAATACGAATGAAGTGAAAACCACTGTGGCAGTTGATCCCATTTGTAAGATGGATGTTGAGATCGAAACTGCAGAGCTAGTAAGTGAATACAAAGGAAAGATGTATTATTTCTGTAATCCATATTGCAAGACAACATTTGACGAAAATCCAGAGCAATACAAAGATCAAGACTATAGAGGCAATTAACTCTTCTAAGATGATTGTAGATTGTCTGATACACGATTCTAGCTCAGCTAGAATCATTGCATCTTGTTTGGCTAAATCCTTCATCTGTTTCCAACAGTCTAATCATATCCCTATTTTTGATATTTAATTTCAATGTGCCCTATTTTTCTGGTATTACCTTATCTGGAGATGGTATTGCCATTTGTGAAAACGCTAACAACTAATGTAGATCAATAGGAAATGAAAATAAAAAAAAGGGACTCCGGTTGCTTTAGCAAGCAACCAGCGCTTAAATCAGGTATATTGTATTTTTCTTAGTAACGTCTTCCGCGATCTCTGTCGCGACCGCCGTAGCCGCCGCTACCACCGCCACGTCTGTCTCTGCCGCCGCCACCGTAGCCACCGCCACCGCCGCCACCATAACCGCCACCGCCACGACCACCGCCGCGACCGCCGCCACCATAACGTCGACGTTCATCTTCATGCTCAGCTGCAGACATATCATTGTCTTCATCAACTTGCTCAATTGCAGCTTCAGCATCAGCGAGTTGACCATATTTACCAATGTTCAAACGCAGATTTCCTCGGAATAGTCCTGTATAACCATTTGTCAATGTATAGGATTTTCCTTCTTCGATTGAATCAATTGAATCATCCCACAATGGAACTTGAACAGTTCCACTTGAATCTCCAACTCGTGCATCTGCTACTCGGTGGGTTGTGTTATCATTTCGTGATTCAACTTCACGCTCTTCTCCAACTTCTAAAACTCTGAAGCTGATAGTAAGATTCTTCATTCGTGGCTTTAGCTCCGCCACTGTAGCCTCTACTGGCTCTCTATCGTAACTCATAGTACTAACACTCGTAGTATTAAACAGGTCTTTCAAAAGTAGCGTGTTCTTGTCGTGATCCGCGCATGGGATATTCCCGTACTCTACCCACTGTGGGAAAGCGCTTCTTGGTAGTAACCTGCATGCGGAATGCCGAAATAGATGCTTATTACATTATGCATTGAGCTGAAATAAAATCATGCATCTCCAGTTTCATTTCTCTAGCAGTTTCGTCCTGACTTCTCTTTCAATTCTTCTTTCTCGATTAAAATGCGCCATTTCTCCACGACTATGCTTTACGGTTCCTGTGCTAATCACGTAGATGTAAAATATAATGAGGATACTTCCAAAAACAAAACCTAGAATATCTCCTGCCATAATAAAACCAATAATACCTGCAGTGAAAGCTGTGAGCATTGTCCATAGTCCAGAGAAGAAGAAGAGCCATTTTCGCTTGGAAGGTAATGTTAGGAGAAATGTTTCATAATCAATCTTCAATGTTGGTTCATGATACTCATCAAAACACATAGCATCCATCTTGATTCCCAGAATCTTTCCTGCTATTAGTCGTCCGTAAGGATAGAAGAGGGCTATGATCAAGAACAATCCGATGAATCGAATAATGACTGCACCAATTTCCATTATTCCCCACGAAAATATCGCAAACCAATTCACTGGAATTGTCAAGCCAAAGATGAAAATAGGTACTGAGAGAAGTCCGAATAAGGTCTGCATGCCTAAGAATGGAGTAATTCTATACACTCTACCTCTGTCATGTTCAAAGAGAATATTCCTAATTTGTGTAGCTTTCTGGACTTCGGATATATCTGGATTTGATTCACGTTTTATTTCACGCACAAGCTTCCAAAACGATTTCTTCGTTTCTTTTGGTACATGTTCAGGATTTTCATTCACAATTGTAAGAATAGTTTCAAGTTCTCCTAACCTGTTTGACATTCTTAATTCACCTAATTTTCAGACCAACTGTGTCTCAGAGATTTTAACTCACTGGAGTAAAAACAAATCCTACTAGCAATTCTTTCATATCATAGTTAAATGTTATCGATACATTTGCCATGACCTCACCAGCATCAAAACATCAGATCGTACATTCAATGTCTTACTAATGTTCAACAAAACTCATCGCCCTGATATCGGTATAACTAATAATGCTCAATAGAGAAATCTAAGAATGTGTTATCTATTTGCTTTTCCTCCTCATTTATTGCTAGTAGTGGTGGAGGTTGTTCAACATCAAGACCTGGTCTGTAATCGAACAAAGTACTGAGTTTTTTATGCAATAATGTATATAATTTTGATAATGGTAGTTCCATTGGGCATGCATCTTGACATTGACCACAATTAACACAAGAATCAGCAACATGTGAGAGTCTTGTAAGAGGAAATACAATATTTGGTGGAATTGATCCCTTTTCTAGATATTCTCTATTTGCTTCAAGTAAACAATTCTCACAATAGCAAATAGGACATGCATCTCTACATCCAAAGCACTTTATACATTTATTAAATTCTGACAGCCAGAATTCCAATCTTTCTTTTGTATTTAATTCCTGTAGAGGCTTAAGGTCTCTATCTATCCAATCTCTAGCAAGTTCTATTTCTGTTTGATTCTTTTTCTCGCGAGCTTGAATACTCATTTCATTAGGAGTTTCAACTTCAATGAATTCTTTCTCTATAGCTTTCTCTATCAGAGCTCTCCCCTTCTCTGAACATATTTCAATGAAAGTTCCTCCAATCTCTAATTCCTCTGTACCCCATTTACCACATGCAAGATCTGCCATGGTTGGAATATTCGTTTCACATCTTCTGCAGTTCTCCCTTCGACCATAACCCTTTTTTTCAAGGACTGCAAGATTCTTCGATTTTCGAGTACCATCTTCTAGAAAAATAATTAGCTCACCATCATCTATATCCTCCCTTTTGACAGAAAGCGGATCAACCTCAAATTCTTCTATGAACATCTTCTTAGCTGCTATTGGCGATAGTGTTCCTGTGCAATTTAATCCTATGAGAAGTAAATTCTCTGCATTGATTTGATTTCTCTTCTGAAGTTCGATAACAGCTTTGATATCACATGGTTTGCCTACTATTGCTAATTTCATATTAGACGCACCGTTAAGGTGCAATTTCACAAATCGAGCAATGTTAGGCGTTGCAGTATGAAGTGATCCTGTGGTTTTAATCAACTCCTCTGCTTTCGTAATCAGAACCGGGATACCTGAATATCTATCTCCGTCTTTCGCTTGGGTTGCCACTACACCATCAACCATTCCTGATTCTAGAGCATATTTCAGAATTGACGTGACTGAACCACCACATTCTCCCCTTTCAAAAATGGCTTTATCTTTCGAGCGAACTATGTACATATCTCCACTCATCTTACCACCTCCATTTTAGCCGCACATACCTTGTATTCTGGCATGCCGCATGTAGGGTCAAGAACCGGATTTGTTAGAACGTTAGCACAGGATTCACCAAAATGAAATGGGACGAACAACATACCCTCCGGAACTTCGTCAGTAACCCGTGCTCTTGCTTCAATCTCTCCTCGTCGGGTTTTCAGCATTACAATGCTGCCATCTCTGAGCTTCTCAGCTTTTGCATCTTTGGGATTAATTTGGCAGAAGCAGTGCGGAACTTCACCATTAAGCTTTGGTGTTCTTCTTGTCATGGTGCCTGTGTGATAATGGAAAATACTCCTTCCCGTAGTTAGAGTGTATGGATACGATTCATCGATTTCTTCGTCCGCTGGTTTATAGTTCACCATCTGAAGATGTCCAAGACCATCCGGTGTATTGAATTTCTCTGTAAAGAAAGTTGATACTCCCTCATGATCTTCTGTTGGACATGGCCACTGAATACCTCCAACAGTTTTCTCTAGTCTTTCATATGTAATTCCCTTGTATGCAGGAACGCAATTTCTAATCTCCTCGAAGATATCTTGTGAAGACGTAAATGCAAATTTTTCTCCATATCCCATCCTTTGTGCAATTTGGCAGACAATCCACCAATCTGGTTTTGCCTTACCTGGCGGATCAATCAACTTGTTAATTTTTTGAACTCGGCGGTCAATGTAGGCATGGACTCCTTCACGTTCAACCCAGGTGGCGGCAGGTAGTACCACATCTGCGAGGCGCGCGGTTTCAGTAAGATAGATATCTTGAACAATTAACAGATCCTTTTCTTGAAGCATCTTCTGAACATTGTTTGAGTCAGGAGCTGCCATAACCGGATTCGTTCCGACAATCCACAGGTTTTTGGTTTGCTCCAGCATTTTAGTATATGGTAGACCAGGAGTAGATGGTAAGTTTTCTACATCCCAAAGTTTCTCAAAAATCTCATGAGCTCCTGTTCCGACTTTTTTGAAACCCGGATAGAACACGTTGAGACAACCCATATCACCAGTGCCTTCTCCATTTATTTGCCCTCGACATGGACTTGGTCCAGTACCTGGTTTACCGTACTGACCCGTAATCAATGCAAGGGTGGCTAGAGCTTTTACATTATCCGTACCTTTGGAGTGTTGGTTGAGTCCTTGATTAAACAAAATACAACAAGTATCTGCGTTCGCAATCAATCGAGCTGCTTTTTTGATATCACCTAGATTTACCCCTGAAGTTTTTATCATCTCTTTATAGTCTAACGAGCTAAGATGTTCTCGAAGGGCTTCTATGCCTTCTGTTCTAGTATCAACGAATTCCTTATTTTCCAAGTCTTCTTCAAGAATGAATTTCATCATAGCATTGAGGACTTCAATATCTGTTCCCGATTTTAATTGGAGGTGAATGTTTCCGATGTCTCTGGCTGTCAACGTGTTTCTGGGGTCAAGAACAATCACCTTTGCTCCATTCTTCTTAGCTCTCAATATTCTTTTTGTCATCATAGGAAATGTTTCTTTGGGATTGATTCCAACTAGAAAAATACAATCCGCTTTTTCTATATCAAGCTGTGAAATAGGCATGACACCAGATCCGACAGTTGGACCCAGCCCTGCAGCAGTGGGTGAATGGCATAGTCTACCACAGTACTCGACATTATTTGTCCCCATAATTACTCGAACGAATTTTTGTAACACATACGCATCCTCATTCGTGTTCTTTCCAGAGGTAAGCATTCCGAATTCTTTGCGATCGCTCTCCAGTAATTTTGTGGCAATAAGGTTCAGAGCATCATCCCAAGTGCATTTTACAAGTTTTCCTTTTTTTCTGACGAGTGGCGTTGTCAACCTATCCTCGGAGTATAAGAACTGGTATGCATTCATTCCCTTCGGACAATGAGTCCCTTGATTGATAGGGTGTTCTTTCCATGGTTCTTGACCAATAATCTTACCGTCCTCTATTACCAGGTACAATCCACAGCCACAACTGCAATAGGGACAAATTGTTTTTTCGAAACTGATCATCTGGAACTCCCCCTTAGCGGATTCGGACCAAGCTCGCGAACCTGATTGACAAAATCATCAACAACAGCACCAAATTTGTTAGCCTCAGATGCTGATACCCATTCTAGTCTGATTCTACCAGGTTCTATCCCGACTGTTTGAAGGACTTCCTTCAATACCATCACTCTCCTTCTCGTGTAGAGATTTCCAATTTTGTAGTGGCAATCGCCTGGATGGCATCCTGCAATAAGGACTCCATCTGCTCCCTTCATAATCGCTTGAATCACGAACATAGGATCTACTCGACCTGAGCAGTTGACTCTAATGTTGTGAACATTCGGTGAATATTGCACACGACTCGTTCCTGCTAAATCTGCCCCTGCGTATGAACACCAGTTGCAGAGAAAAGCTACAATTCTTGGTTCAAATGCAACTTGCTGCATCATCAAGACTCCTCCAATTACTGCAAACACCATGTCTGCAAAACCATGCGAATAGAAACTCTGCGTATTGTTATTTTTGGGACATAGCCCTGTATTAAGATTTTTGGAATATAGCTCGAAATCAATACAGTATTAATATAGAGGAATGAATAAGTTTCATACTCCTCGTTATCTTCCTTACTGATTACTCATTCCACTTTCTTTACATACCTTTTTCCATTGATTATCGGTTGCAGTGAAATTGATTGCTTCAGCTTCTAGATAATCACAAAATTTTCTTAATTCTTCTGCGATCTTCTCGCGCAATTCTTGAGTAGGTTTAATCTTCCTCTCCCAATAGCCTTTCTTTAATTGCAGGATTTTCCTTTCTCTATCATATTTCAAATCAATTCTTCCTAGGAATTCATTTTGATAAAATACAGGAATGAGATAATATCCCCAAATACGGTCTTTCGGAGGTTTGTAGACCTCCCAGACATAATCGAAATTAAATGCTTCCAGTGTCATTTTTCTTTCCCAAATCAGCGGATCTAAGGGACCGATGAATCGTGTTCTATCATCGTAAGCATCATCAATGGACTCGGTTTCTTCTAATATATCACTTGTAGTGAGGTAGATTTGCTTGCCTCCACTAATCTTTACTTCTCTGAGTTGTCCTGATCTTATCAGTTCTTTCACATAAGGACGCGAGCATTTTGGTTGCCAAGGTTTTGATGCAAGACCGATTTGATTCACTCTTCTAGTTAATAATGATTTGCAGAATTCCTCTATAGTATCCGGTCCATTTGCATCAAGATATTTCTGTGCTATCCGTTTTTCAGGAAGTGAGTAATATCTTCTATAAGATTCTCTATGGTGAATGAAGGCTTTCCCTCTATTCCAAAGACAATCTAGAACCCCCGCACCGACTTTCCCAGCTTTCCAACCATTGTATTCAGTATTAGAGACTGAATCTGTTTCAATTTCTTTAGACGAAATTGATTCGTTTTCCATTAAGAGATGGAGGATTTCATCAAATGCCTTTGGATATTTCTCTCTTAGCTTTTTCTCTCGTCGTTGATAGTAATGGTCTCCACCCAACTTCATCCAAGCATGAGTTAGAGGAAAAAATTTCATGGATATCATTGCGAGATTCTTATCGAAGTGCTCGAAACCCCATCTTTTCTCATGTACTAAATCTAGAAAATCATCCACTCTATAACCTTTCATCCTTGCTTGGTAAATCAAATCATGGTTTCTACCTACAATTGGTAGTGTGTCGAGCTGAATTGAGCCCATCGAATCGAGGAGTAGTTTGATACCCTCCTTTCCTGACAAATTGGAGTATATCCTAGCTGAACGAGTCAGAATATTCTTTGCAAGTTCTGTACTTATCTCCTGCATCAATCTACCCCTTTTAATCTGATGATATTCTCAATCCTATATTAGTGCTACTCGGTGAACGCGAGTTTACAGGAGATGACTTTTCCTAGAGTTTTAATATCGCCTTGTTCCTTAGATATGTGCAGAGAGATAGAAATGGTGCTTACTGGATTTCAGAAAATATACTTCGGTATGGCTCGACTTGGTCCAAGCATGATGCTAGATATGTTGGACCTATCAACTGCATTGTTCTATTTCTCGATACAAGAACTACCCGGTATTTTTACGGGTGTATCGATTGCAATTAGCTATCTGGTAATTGCCGCCTCTCAATTCTCCTTTGGTTATCTCAGTGATAGATTGAAATCTGGCAAATGGGGTAGAAGAAAACCTTTCGTGATGATTGGAGCACCACTAATGGCTCTATCTTTCATGTTCATCTGGATTCCTCATCTTTTCATTGGTGCATCTGACACCATAGGTCTCTTCATCTATGCTGCTACCACCCTCAGTATATTCAAGCTATTCTATGGACTTGTGACTACTCCCTTCCAATCTTGGATGCCTGAACTCACTGAACCTGAAGAAAGACCATCCGTTTCCTCATGGCAGAATGTTGCGAATTTTCTAGCCTTTGTTTTAGGCACTGTGGGCGCAACGCTCCTTGCTGAGTTTGCCATAAGCTGGGGTCTCCCTCTGGTTCTCGTGATTTTCATTCTTGCCATTATGTACATTGAAATCATTGGTTTTATACCCTCGATGGTTGGTCTTCATAAAGAAGGAAAATTCATTCCCCAACCTGATATCAAGAAAGATCTAGGTTATGCATTGAAGAATCGTAATTTTCTTGGTTGGTTAGGTGCTCGTGGTCTTCTCTCTGTAGGAATTGCAATGGTAACTGCTACTGCATTTCCATTTGTTAATGATTATCTCCAATTTGGTTTGATTGACCTTCTGATGTTTGGACTAGAACTTCTAGGAGTGGTCTTTGGATTTTTCCTAGTTTGGCGTTGGATGATTACAAACGTTGGAAAACGAAAAACACTACAGGTTTCAATTCTTGTTGGTGTTCTTGCACTTCCTCTCACCCTCTTCGTCGCAGATAAGATAGTTGCATACTTTTTGATTGCCTTGATTGCTGCGTCTGTATCTGGATACTATCTGTTCCCCTATATCATTGAAGCTGACTTTGCTCATGTTGATGAGGTCAAGACTGGTGAAGGAAGGGCTGGTATATATACAGGGTTCCCATCAATTCCTCTGAACATATTCCAAGCATTTTCTGCTATTCTTTGGGGTATTATATTCAGTTTACCAAGTCTCGCTTTGGTTCCTGGTACAACTGACACCTATCTGAGTCTTGGATACGTGTATTGGGGTCCTGTGGCGGCTTTCTTTATGTTTCTCTCAATCATTGTCCTTTTCAAAGTAGATTTGGATCCTGATTTTCAGTCATTGAAACAAGAATATTCTGCTGTTGAGTCTGAATCTATCTCACATGACGAATTACCTAGTTAGGCAACAGGAATTGACCTTCTGCAGTCTTTCTGACTTCACCTGATACCAACACAAACTCCAATGATGAAGGAACCTCTACTTCAAGAAGACTTGGTCTATTCATCTCAAATCCTTGTTCTATAGTGAATCTCTCTTGGTCATCACCAAGCACATCATAATTATACAAATACGCTCCAAGTGGACCTGCTGCGCTTCCTGTGGCAGGATCTTCTGGAACTCCAGCTTCTGGTGCGAACATACGAGCATGGACACTCGAATCTGAATGAGTACATTGTGTTGTAAAGATGAGGATATCTCTACTTGGATGATTCTTGAGTATTTTATTGAGGCGAATTGGATTCGGATATGCTCGTTGAACTGCTTCGATTGAATTTAATTTTATAATTAAGAATGAGAAACCTGTTGAAACATATTGCATTGGTGAAGCTGTTGAAATATCATTACTCCCAATTCCTAACATCGTTGCGATTTCTTCCTGCGATTCGAACACCTGGAGAAATTCTGGTTTTGGTTGAGTCATTTGAACTTTGGAATCCGAAAGAAATTCAACAGGAATCCTTCCTATCTGAAGTTCAAGAGCGGACTTATTACTGCTAGGATCGAGTATTGATTTTTCCTTTAGAACAAATGCAGTGCCTAACGTAGGATGCCCTGCAAATGGAATCTCCATTCCAGGTGTGAATATACGCACTTTCGCAGCAACATTATCCATAGTTGGATTGAGAGCGAATGTGGTTTCCGAGAAATTCATCTCACGTGTGATACCCTGCATTTCTTCACTCTTTAGCTCTGCACATTCAAGGAAGTTCCAAAATGTAGCTAGTTGATTCCCACTAAATGCATACCTCTTATCCATGAATACACTTGTTTGAATGAATTGAAATTTCCGCATGATATTAGTAAGTGATTCGTAGTATTTCAGTGAAGTTATTTTGGCTTGTATCAGCATTTAACCTTGTCAAGTTCACCTTGGCATATCTTCTTGTCTTCTGGATCGGATATGCTATCAATCAATTTCTGTGCTTTCTCCTTAAAGGACGCACATTCAGACATATTACCCGCAACACTGTGAGCCTTAGCGAGTGCCTCTAAAACAAAGGGCATATCCCAATCCTTGAAGTTTTCATCTGACTTCTCAGCTGTTTTCGCTAAATCAAGTCCTCTGTTTGCATGATATAATGAGGGTTCTGCTCGCCTCATTGCGCTATAGACACGAGAAATCATGTATTCAGCACGAACAAGATTGACAGTCGTTCCAACTTTACTCCAATGGTAACGTGATGTATGTGCCATATGCAAAGCTGTTTCAAGTTCCTCCTGAGTTGGATTTTCATTGTCTAGGACTGGCCATATTCCATTGTTTGTTTCTCTAGCAATTTTCTTATGAAATTCCATCTCAGTCATTTTTTTGTCTTCAGTCACATTAATCACCGCTGAATAGAGGAAGGTGACGCTCTAATTTAACTATTGTTATCAGTCACAAATTGTGACTCACCATTATAAGGGATTTTTCTAACATTTAGATAGTTCCCGATAACGTGGTGAATATTTTGCGATCGGACGAAGATACAAATGATGGAATTGAAGACGAGGAAATGAGCGCCGTGGATGCTGCTGAATGGGATGACGATTTCACGTCATCGAGATTTCAAGGTGGCAAATACAAAGCCAAAGGCTATTCTACGCTGATAGTCTTTCTCCTTTGGGTTGCTTTTGTGATAGTGTGGTTATTCTTCTTTGCTGAACCTTTTGGTCCTTTTGAGAATCTTGGTATAGTCATTGCTTCATTCTTCCTTCTCGGAGGATTTGTTGGAGCTGCGTGGATACCTAAAGGTGCAGGACCTGGTGGTAGATGGCGTATTTGGATATCTATCTTTACAGCCACTGGATGGATTGCATTCATAGTATTATGGCTACCTTTCTTCATGGAGAGCTACACAGTTGCTCAGAATACATCTGTGTTCTTAGCTTCTTTGTTGATATTGATCGGCTCTAATGTTGGAGCTTGGTTAACCGTAGTTCCAAGCTCTGCATGGAATGTGGGGAAGCGGCCCGGTGCAACAATGGCTGTATTCGTCATCTGGTGGATTTTCCTAATCTATTGGTACTGGTTCCAAGCTGACCTTTATACACTGAATATGAATGTTGTAGTCCTTGACCTGGCAACAATGATCTTCTTTGCAATAATTATAGGATTATGGATTAGCTTTGCTGGAACAATCAATGCGGGACCTGGGTATCTTGGAATTGGATTGCTATACACATGGATGATTTTCATTCTTGTGTGGTTCTGGTTCCTTGCTGACATGTTTATGCTAACAGGTTATCAGAATCTCGCTGTCCTTCTTCTGTCATTTGTTGTACTAGCAATTATTGGCGCTGGAGTCGGATGGAGACGGTCTGGAATAGCGGCATTTGATTTCACAGACTAGTGAATACATTGTCTGAGCTAGATGCTCAGACTCCCCCTTTTTCTTTTTGTCATTTGGATAATCTCTTTAATGTGTGAGTAATTTCTAGGCGTTTAGTGGACCATGTCAGAGTCATTTTCGATGGGCAATCGTATTAAAGAAACAGAGAACTCCATTCTCATCATCTTTACAGTAGCGTTCTTTCTTTCCAGTTGGCTTGTTGCCACATTCTCGAAACGCTCGACAAAAGAGTTTTACCAGGTCTTGTCGATAATCTTGGTCCCGTTGAGGTGTTCACACCAAAAGACTATCATGAAGAGTTCTTATCTCCGAAGGGTGCCTCATTCTCTTTGCAGCCCCTTCTTTTGCAATCTGGTTTCTTCAGGCTTCATAATAGGTCTC
>CAYWJO010000021.1:40579-43763 GCA_964458565.1 uncultured archaeon
AGGGATTATATCTCGTAGGTGCTGGTACACATCCAGGTGCTGGAGTCCCAAGTGTACTGATGAGTGCAGAAATAACAACAAGAATCATTAAGAAAGACATAGTTGCTGGTAAGATGTAACAGGTTTCGATGGCGTTTCATGATGTTAAGAACTCCTTATTCAAAAGACTACGTTAGGTATATTGGAATGGAATTTGAAGGATTTCGAATGACGAAATTCATTGAGCATCTGAAGGAAAATGTAGATCACGAGGTGAAGCAGTGACAATAAGAATTCTGGTGGTTGATGACGACCGTGATCTTCTTAATTTAATTGAGAATTTTCTATCGACTGGAAATCCTGATTTTTCAATTACATTATCAGAATCTGCTCAAAATGCAATTCAGCTCCTTGAAGAATCAGATTATGATGCTGTGGTGTGTGATTATCATTTAGGAACGGGAATGATGACAGGACTCGAATTGTTAGAGTGGTTACGTGAATCCGGAAGTAATATCTCATTCGTGATGTTTACAGGTCGAAGTAGAGAGGAAGTGGCAATTCGTGCATTAAATCTAGGTGCTAACTTCTATCTCAGAAAAGACGATGATGATTTTAACAGTCTCTTTACTGAACTTGCTCACGATATTAGGAGTGCTGTAGAAATAAAACGTGTTGAGGACCAACTACGTGAGTCTGAAGCACGTTTTAGAAATTTATATGAATCTTCACTTGATGGAATAGTTGCGACTGATTTAGAAGGTATAATCACTCAATACAATAAAACATTCGCTGATTTGCTGGGATATGGACCTGACGATCTTATTGGGACGACCTATCGCGATTTAAGTCCAAAAGCTTGGCATAAATTGGAGGAGCAGGTAGGGGCCGAGGTTCAATCTATCGGATATTCACGCTTGTTTGAACAAGAATTGATCACAAGTGATGCTAGCCAAATTCCAGTTGCAGTTACATCATGGAGGATGGAAAACGAAAAACAGGAAAGCGTCGGTTCTTGGTCAATAATTCGGGATATCAGTTCGAGACGATTAGCTGAGGAAGCTGTAAGAGAGAGTGAAGAGAAATTCAGGACAGTGTTCGAAGACTCCCCAAATGCTATAGCTTTGTTTGATTCAAATGGTTCATTGATTGATGCAAATAGAGCTTGTTTAGATATATTTGGAGTTGCATCTCTGCAGAAAATAATTGGATACAATATATTTGATGACCCAGACTTTCCAAATGAGTCGAAGGAAAAACTCAGAATTGGTCAAAACCTTTCAATTGACGTGAATTACGATTTTAGTCTTGTGCAGGAACGTAGATTGTATGAAACTTCGCGAGCTGATAATGTAAAATTCAGAGTTATTGCAAGTCCTTTTGGAATACTTAAGGATGGCAAAGTGATGGGTTACTCTATGCAGATATTCCCAAAGGGTGAAAGAGAATTTTCTATTTCGACAATGACGCAGACGCTCCAAACTCTGAGTTCTTTTTTCCATAACACTCCTGTTGCTCTTGCTTTCTATAGAATCGAATCTATTGATGACAATGGCTACAAATTCATCATCATGGATGTCAATCAGACATTTGAGAATGTGCTTTCGATTGAAAGAGACTCATTAATTGGGAAAGAGCTATCTGGTAGTTTAGGTGAACTAGGCAAAGATATGAAAATTACCGAGATTATCCAAAATGTGGTGTCAAGTGATGAATCAGTTGCTGAAGAGTTTTACCTGCAATCTCTGAATAAGTGGATATCTCTAACTGTTTATCAACCACTACCTGGAATAATCGCTTCAGCGATTGTAGATATCACTGAAGGTGTAAGAGTCTACCAAGAACTCCAGAATCAGAAAGAAGAATTGAGTGAATTCGCTCATCATATGAGACATGATATTGCGAATTATATCTTAAAATTGAGAGGCTTGCTTGAATTATTAAAACGGAATCCTTCTGATGAACTCTTTTCTCGATTGAATAAACTTCTAACTGAAATGAAAGCGCTAATTGATCATTCAGTAGTTTTGGCTGATGCTGGTTTGATTGTTGAGAAAGGGGATATTGTGGACCTTGATATTGAATCAAAAATAATTGCAGACGGTTACGTTTCGGATTCAATCGTTTATTACCAGGATAAACTTCCATCGGTTCGAGCAGATCGTACAAAATTGGTACAAGTATTGCAAAATCTTCTTGAGAATGCCACAGTACATGGGAAACCTTCAAGCCTCGAAATTAGAAGGAATGATACCATGAACGGAGTACAACTCCTAATAATTAATGATGGCATGCAAATTCCGAGAGAAACGCGTATCCATATTTTCGAGAGGGGCTTTACGACAAGAGCCGGAAATCGCGGACTAGGATTAACTCTTGTAAAGAAAATCATTAATGCTCATGGTTGGGAAATAGACCTTGTTGAATCAGCAAAAACAACATTTGTCATTACTATTCCCCTTGCTGATATTGTCTAAAACGGCCATAACAAGTAACCTTATTTTAAGAAATGCTTCCAATTTTAACAGAATTTATTGGAAATATCTTTCCTATGTGAGATGATTTGCATGCCCGGCTTTAATTTACAAGGATTTAATCCCATTGTACGACTTTTTGAGAAGCAAGTTGAATGGTTAGGATTATCGAGAAATGCTGGTCAGATTCTAGCTGCAATTTACATTGCTAAATATCGTGATAACAGAAAATTGAATGCAGAGCAAATTGCTTCTGCAACAAGTTATTCGCGAAGTAACGTTGGTCTCATTCTTTCACAATTAGAAGCACTGGGCTTAATCTATGGTGATATGGATTTCTCACAAACCGGAAGAGGTAGAAGGCGGATTTTGTATTCTACAGAGGAAGGCTCATCACTTGCTTCATTATCTATTAAGAAATCAATTGATCGACTTGAGGAGTCAATCAGAGAAATTGATTCTCTTCTTATTCTGTACAACTCCGATTCACCAGATATGACTAAAATGTTGAAGAAATTCAAGAAAGAAGCTGAAACCGCTGTAATTTCACTAACAGAGCTCTATTTGAAAGAACGAGCCAGGTAAATTATTATCCTGGAAAGAATCCGTTTGCCAAGATTAGAGCTTTTCCTGCATTCTCAGCACATCCATCTGCACCAACATTCGTGCATAAATCTGGATTCAGCTTGAATGGATATCCTCCAACAATAATCTTTGTATGTGCAGTTTTT
>CAYWJO010000021.1:43863-51878 GCA_964458565.1 uncultured archaeon
TTTTCAGCCTCTTTAATGTTTCAGAAAGCTAGCCATCCTCCATCCACAGCTAAGGTGTGACCGGTTATGTACTTTGCATCGTCACTCGCTAGGAAACACGCTGCTCCACGGATCCATTCTAACTCTGAGAGAAAAGGTAGAGCTGTTCTTGGTTCAATTAAGGACTCGCGGATTTCCTTGCTCGACAGAGCATCGATTGATTGTGAAGTGGGAAAGAATCCTGGAGCTATTGCATTTACTCTAATATTATGGGGTCCTAATTCTACAGCAAGTGCTTTTGTGATTCCAACAACACCTGCTTTGGCTGCATAGTAACTGACTACAGGGAAATGTGTAGCACCAAAAGAGAATGTGGATGCCATATTGATTATGCAACCTGACTTTTTTGGAATCATAACCTTTGCAGCTTCTCTTGAGCCAATAAACGTGGATGTCAGATTGAGATTGATAATATGATTCCAATCATCCAAGGATTGTTCTATAAGAGGTTTGGATATGTAATTGCCAACATTGTTAATCATTATATCTAATGCATCAAACTCTCTTATGGCAGAGTCTACTAAACGTATTATATCCTCCTCCCGAAGTACGTCGGTTCTGACTGGAATCACAGATGTATTGAATTGGACTTCTAACTCCCTAGCGTTTTTTTCTAACACATCCAAACGTCTTGATCCAATGATTAACTTCGCTCCGTTTTCAGCAAAAGCCAATGCGAATTGTTCTCCGAGACCTGAAGAAGCTCCTGTAATGACAACTACTTTATCTCGCAAATTGTATTTGTTCAATTCGACACCTGTGATATTGAACGAACTCCTGACATAAATTGATTACCTCTCAGACTGGTTCCTCTTGATTTTGATTTTTTTTCCTCTGTTGATTCAGATCGACTAAACTGAGTCTTTCTATTCATTGAATCTTAGTTCATAGAAATTGTCAGGAATTGCAAAACCTGATTTTTCATACACGCTTCTTCCTGCCTCTGATGCATGCAAGTATAATCTTGGGATATTCATAGAACGGCACTCTTCTATCAAATGATTCATCATCATCCGGGCTATGCCTCTTCTTCTATACTCTTTTTCTACATACATATTGTAGACATACGCGAATTCACCTGTGATGTTGGTGTGTGATGGAAGTATTGAGCAAATTGCTATTGCACAACCTCCTATTACTTCAGTCCCCTCCTTCATCAGATAGAATAAAGATCGGTCATCAAATCCCTTTTTGAGATATAGTTCTGTTATTCGCTCGGTATCTTTGAGGTATTCCTCAGACATGCCCATATCCCTGAACATCTCAACGCGGTGCCTCAGAATCCAGAAAGCATCATCTTCAGTCGCTCTAACAATCTCCATATTATTCACCGACATCGCGATTGTGTTATTCCGGAGTTGGAACATCACATTGTTCTATCTCTTCTGGAGAAGTCCGATGTAACTGATAGTATCTAATTAATCCAATAGGAAGTACAACAATCAACCACACAATAATATTCCCTGCCATAGAAATAGCTGAATTTACATCTCCTAGTGGATCGAGCCAGTAGTGACCAATCTCCATCATTTTCATGAGTGGAAATACGAGGATGAGTCCAAATGCACGTTTCAATTGAACGGATTTCACCTTACACGCTAACCTTGGACCTATCTGTGCACCAACCACCATTCCAATACCTAGAATCAATGCATATGTGGGATCAATGTAACTCCCCATAGCGTTTCGTGCAGTTCCAGCCGCTGCAGTGAAGATCATCGTAAACATTGAAGTAGCAACTGCTGCATGGATTGGAAGTCCCATAAGTAATGTTAGAACTGGAACAACAATAGCCCCACCTCCAATACCAAGAAGTCCTGCAGCAATACCTCCAACAAACGCACCGAAGAGGGAGACAGCTAATCTTTGATTTGATAGGCTTGAAAAGTCATAACTCTTAATTTCGTTTGCTGTATCTCCGGCACCTTTCTTCTTCTTAGCAAAAAGCATCTTCACTGCTACGGGGAAGAGTGAAATTCCGAAAATGTATCTTAGAATCATGTCCTCTGCTATTACCTCTCTAAGCCAAATTCCTGCCCATGAGCCTGGAATGGTCATTATCGCAAGGAATAATCCCGCTTTGACCATCGTTGGTCTTGGTTTCTGTTTCCAATATGGAATTGAACTTGAGATTGCAACAAAGAAGGCAGCAACTAAAGCTGTTGCAGAAGCTTGTTGAGCATCAAATAGAAACAGAATAATCAATAGTGGTGTATTGAATATTCCACCTCCAATACCAACCATTGATGAGATTATACCTACCACAACAGCATAAATTGCGAGTAAAATCACTGTAATCGTAAATATATCTTGCATCTAGCAGTCACCTTGGAGGTATGCTGCGGTCTTTAATGCTCCTACTTAAGGAAATCTGTACGACACCGTGATCCGATGCAATAGAGCATTAACTCTCTCAAGATTGATTTTAGGTTACTATCGGGTTTTCATCCTAACCTGCTAGCTGTCCGTCAAAACCTCTGTGATTTTTCCACGCTCGACTTCCTTTGCACCCAACCTCTTAGTAAACCCAATTATTTTACCTGTTGACCATCCTAGTAGTTTTTCATTGAGCATTACTACTGGGATAATAAATGCCATTACCAAGATAGGCGCTCCAATTGTGAATGCAGTGGCAATAAACAGTTGAATCAGAATTTCTCCAATTGGAGTTCCGGGGGGAAATGGATTCAGAATTAGAGGTTCATAAAAGTGATTAATGAACATGGTAATTGGGAACACGATTAGCGAATATCCAGCAAGCATATTATAGAACCATCTTCCTACACCCTCCGTATGAGGGGGTTGTCGAATCTTTAGTTGTTTATCTTCTAGATGACTGACTATACCTGAGTCGTTCAACAGCCAAGTCGGAATGAACAAAGCCAAAGCGACCGGGACAAGAATTAATGATGCCATGAGTGTCATCGATATAGGTCTCGTAAATCTCAGTGCCTCAGGAATGACCGAGGGGTCTCCTAAGATCGCATTTTCAAGTATTCCTCTCACAAGTCCTGTTAAACTAACAGTAAATAGAGCAGGTGCTGCAGCTCTACGTATCATCCGCATTCCTCCGAATTCCTCGCCGATTTTCATCACGTTGATATCATAGGAAGCTCCCTTGACTAATTTACTTGCTACAAGAAATATAGCTGTAAGAGGTAGCCCTAGAATGATATATTCTATCGCAATGATTGGAATTGCTATAATGAATACGATCAATATCTCTGTCCACAAACTATCAACGGGAATGAAGGTGAACGCACTGAATAATCCAAAGGGAGGTTCTCCTATTGTGTTCAGAAAGAGGGCAATCAATGCCACTGTGATTCCACTGATTGTATAGAGACCTGGAAGGAAATATCTTATTCTTCTTACCATATTACCACGGCATTTCATTAATGCTGTCGTGACTTCTAAAAATATTGGTTACAATGAATCAATGCACAATGTGTCCTATCTTACATAAGTAGGAATATTATCTAGTTCACTCTAGGCTAAACTTGCACTCCTCACGGACCTGTAACTAACGGGGCTGGAGAATTGAACGCGAAAGTGTTGGAGTTTGTGTACGGGTGCTAACAGTAGGTATGGAAGCGGTGCGGCCAGGCTGAATCTGTACCTACACACTATATCTTTCTCTTCTCTGTCTTCATCGTATTACCACAATATGGACACTTTACAGTTAGTGGTCCTGCCCACTCTACATTTTCCATACTCAGACTCGCTCCACAGCCAGAGCAGAAATTCGGTGGCTCATGTACATATGATGCTTCTTCTTGTTCTGAAGGCTGAACCATCATACTCCCAAATAGTCCAAACGGTGTTCTCCGATTTCCAGATCCAATTCCTTTCATGAATAATGGCATAGCGATGATGATACCTATCATAGGGATACCGAGAGCATAGAACAAAATCATCCCAACACCTATCCCGTCAGATGTTAATCCATTGATCATCATAAAGAAGCCGCCAAAAAACGAGATCATGATAATACCGATTCCGCACCAGAGGCGAGTCATATCTGACACAATTTACCACCATAACTATTGTACTTTTGAGAAGCATTTAATGAATCACTTAAGATAATATCTTCGATGACTGCTATCAATTTTTATCCTTATCATTTAGTTTCAATTAAACTGAAGACCCTTGTCACTGAATCTGAGAACATACTACTGACGTTCTGGTTTTCTTTTGCAGATGTTTGATAGAACGATGCACCTATACTTCGTGCCAATTCTTCACCCTCGTGTTTCGTTACCGCATGATTTTCTAAATCGATCTTATTAGCAAGAAGTGATACTATTGCTTCCGGACATTCCTTAATGAATCTGGAATGCCATTCTCTGACTGTTTCAAAGGTTTCTCGACGTGTGACATCATAGGCGATAAAGCCCATCCTTGCACCCGCCATGTACCTTCTTCTCAATTCTTGATATCCATCCTGTCCTGCAAGGTCCCATAAAATGAGTCTAGCAAGTACTGTTTGCCCCTGTGGATTTTCAACCTGAATGATTTTTGTTGAGAATATTGTTCCTAAAGTTGCCACATAATCCGCCTGGAACACTCCGTCTACATATCGACGTATACAACTAGTTTTTCCTACAGCAGCGTCTCCAAGTGCAACGAACTTAATTGTATAGTCATACAATCGAGTAGCTTGTGGAAATTCTGTCATCCCTTTATAATGAATGACTTGCATGTACTTTAATTAAACTTGTATCAATATGTTGAGGATTTTCAAGCGATTAGATTATATTGGTTAGATTAAACTTCACTGATGTCCCTATTGGAGGTTGTGAAATGAAGCGAAATTTCTCCATTGGTATTGCATTAATTCTGCTATCTTTTTTTGTAATACCGAACACTTTAGCTGCTAACAATGATGGGCTTTTCTGGAGAGTTCAGGAAGGTGATCGATTCTATTATACAATGGATTCCACAGAACCTGGCTGGGAGCTGAGTAATGAAATCATCTTTATGGAAGTGGACGCTGATCCAGATCCTCTACCCTTTGATGTGATGGTCTGGGATGATATCCCGATAGTATACCCAACATTCTATTTCGAAAATGAAACAAATATGGGAGTACTTGCATTAATCTTTCTATATCTTGAGGATTTTGCGTTGCCAGTAGGTAATTGGGATTTTCTGACTACGAAGGCGAGTTCTGGTTTAAGTCATCTTAATGAGTTTGCGCTGGATTCTGTATCGCCTGATTTCTGGGGATATTCATGGGTGCATAATGGTAGTACAGATACACTGTCTGAAATACATGTTTCATACTCGAAATTTGATGGAGCATTCAATGAATATTCTATAAATGTTGTCAACGCCACGACTATGGAAACTGAATACACATGGACTGTTAGCCGCATATCACTCCAAAATCTTGAATGGGGTATTGAAGAAGGTGACCGATTTTACTTCTTGGTAGAAATCTCTGGATATGTGGAATTTAGCGAAATCGTATATCTTGAGATTGACGAAGAAGGACTTCCAGCGATTGGCTATCCAGTAGCTGATATTGAGAACTTCCCACCTATCTCTTTGGATGGATATTTCCAAAACGGTACTGATTTAGGAAGTTACGAGATTTATTTCATATATGCAATGAACATAGTATTCCCCATTGGTAATTGGACATTGATACAAGATTTACTTGAATCGGAGATTACAATGGCTCCCACAATAGATTCAGAAGATATCTATTTCTTCGGTTATTCTTGGGAAACAACCAATTTTGATCTTGAATACAGTGTTCACACAGATTATTTGAAAATGGATGGATTCCTTGCATATAATACCGTTGTAGTAACAAATTCAACATCAAGTGAAGTATATGCAACAATTACAATTGAACGACTTAATCTTGAACCTTACACTGATAGAACCGCACCTACTATCTCAAGTCCAGATGACATTGAGATGACTGAGGGACTTATGGGTATCACAATCAATTGGACTGGTTCTGATGAGAATCCCACACTATACGAGATTTATGTTGATGGGATTCTTGAAGATTCGGGTTCGTGGACCTCTGGTGCAGCAATTACAGAATCGTTAGATGGACTAGCAGTTGGCACATATAACTATACGATCGTTCTGATAGACATAGCTGCAAACACTGTCACAGATCAAGTTATTGTGACTGTTCAGGCAGGAGGTCTTCCTTCATTCATAACGGATAATCTACTGTATATTGCAATTGGAGTCGGGGCTATTCTCATTGTGGGTGCAGTAGTTTGCATGCGTAGAAGATAATCGATGAAAGATGAGTGCTTTATGCACTCTCCCTATTTTCACTTTAACCTAAAATTACTTGCTTTACATCTCATAGAAGTACTTACCCTTTGAATAGATCAGTTCTTCTCCTGCATATATCTCACCATCAATCATAGACTTGATCATATCAACATGAACTGCACTATCATTCACTCCATTGCAGTCCTTGTAGGCTCGACCTAATGCACAGTGGATAGTATCTCCGATTTTTTCATCGAATAACATATTCAGAGTGTATTGCTGTATTCCCCTATTAGTGCCAATCGCCATCTCACCTAGTCGCTTTGAGCCATCATCAATCTCTACAATTTTCTTCAATGTAGGTTCTGCCTTCTCTGCGGAATAATCCACCACATCCCCTTTCTCGAACGTCAGACGAACTCCCTCAATCACTTTCCCATATTGGAGGAACGGAATGTCGAAGTATATCTTCCCTTCAACTGTGTCTTCGACAGGAGCAGTGAAGACTTCTCCACTTGGCATGTTATGTTTGCCATCTGAGGCAATCCAGATTCTTCCCTCAGTTGAAGCCCATAGGTCAGTTTCTGGTCCGATGTAACGAATGTCCTTGTGACTCTCAAGATGTTTTTTCATTTCATGCATCAACTTACTTTCTTCTGCCCAATCGATGAGAGTTGCTCCATAGACAAATTCCTGGTATTCATCAAGGCTCATGTTAGCTTGCTGGGCTAGTCCGTTACCTGGATGCACAGTAAGGACCCATCTCTTGCTAAGATACTCTGCCATTATCTTCTGATTCGTTTTAGCTCGCATCATTGTTTTTTCCGGAGGTACTGTAGATAATGCTCTGGTATTGTCCGGTGATCGAATAGCTATAATTACATCCGAATTCTCGAGAAGTGCCATTAGATGCTTCGGAAAAACTGAAAGTGTCTCATCTGCTGCTCCAGCATAAAATGCACGGTCTATTTCATCGCTATTCAGAAGGGTTGATGTTACTCCTCCCGCTTTTGCCACTTCTCTAGCTACAGCAACTGCAAGATCCAGAGCCCCTGGGTCGGTTCTTATTGTGACCATATCTCCTGGTCTGACACCTGTACTCCAATCAACCAGGATCTTTGCATGCTCGACTATTCTTGGGTCCATTTTTGTATTCTCCGATAGAATTTTGTCTTTACACCCTGTGATATACATTTCCGATATTGCATTTAAAGAGGACATGTCTTGTTTACAAAAAATAATTCCACAAGCCTAATTGCTAATTGAATACTGCAAACTCCCAATCTTTATCTTGTAATGTTTTTCCTTTTATCACATGGTCCTACGAGTGGGTGTAATCATTGTCCTGCTTCTTATACTGCAATCTACGCCGTATCCTGAATATCCCTCAAACCAAACCGATAAAACCCCCCTCTCAGATTTTGACAACTGCATTAGGCATATTATCGAGAATTCAACTGATGCTGGAATCGGCTATCAAGTAAAATTCAATATCCAGAAAGGATTTGGTACATCAGCTGAGAATAACGTATTTCTTAATTGTGAAGATGATTTTCGGGATATTCGTTTTGTTTCCTCATCAGGGAAGATGCTACCTTATTGGATTGAGGAGTATCATGAAGGAATTAATGCAATTGTTTGGGTTCGTATCGAAGACAATCTCTCAGAAACTCCATCTGATATCTATGTTCTATCAGGAAATCCAAGTTCAACTTCAAATTCGAAGGGTT
>CAYWJO010000022.1:0-51302 GCA_964458565.1 uncultured archaeon
TCTCATGAGGTAGAAGCTGATCAAATGTCGTTACATCACTTGCTTCAGTCATTTCTTACCACCTCCATTTCCGATCGGGTTAGGTCCAAGTTTCCTTACAGTTTCGGTCATTTCAGTTAAGAAGTCAGCCCACTTTTGACCTTCTGACGCACTCGCCCACAGAAGCTGCAATCGCTCCTCGTCCATGCCAATAACTTTCAAAGCTTCCTTCAGGGCTTCATAACGAACCAAAGTCCGATAGTTCCCTGTTGAATAGTGGCAATCTCCGATGTGGCATCCGCTTATCACGACTCCATCGGCTCCATACTTGAATGCCTCAAGCACCATTGAGGGGTCGACTCTTCCTGAACACATCAATCGGATTACCTTCACATTCGGAGGATATTGAATTCTGGATATGCCAGCTAAATCGGCTCCACCATATGAACACCAGTTGCACGTAAATGCAATAATATTTGGTTCAAAATTCTTCGTACTCAAGTTACACACCTCCTCGGAATCTCGCAGCTGCTATTATCTGCGGTAGAAGTTGATCGCGTTTGTAGTGATGAATATCTATTGCATTTTGTGGACATCCTGCAGCGCAGGTTCCACATCCAGCACATAATTCAGACACCACTCTACGCTCTTCTTTTTCTCCAGTGATTGCACCATAGGGACAAATCTCTGCACAAAGTTCGCAGTCAATACAAAGGTCGGTATCAATCTCTGCGTAATTGGGTTCTACCTTGAATACACCTGGTGCAAGTAACGCTTGAGCACCTGCTGCAGCAGCTTTACCATACGCTACAGCCTTTGGAATGTCCATAGGACCTAAGCAAGCTCCGGCAAGAAAGATACCATCCTGAAAAGCATCAACGGGGCGCAACTTTGGATGAGCTTCAAGTAAGAAACCATATTCTCCCAACGAGAGCTTCATTTTTCTTGCTAGTTCCTTTGTGTCTTCGTGGGGATGAATAGCAGATGCTAATACAACCAAATCATGGCTGGTCCCCAGCAATTCTCCCGTGTACAGGTCTTCAGCTAGTACTTTCAATGATTTAGTATCTGAGATTTCTTCAATCTCAGATGGACGTCCCTTGATGATCACGACTCCCATTCCTCGTGCTCTATGGTATAGACCTTCGTACCCAAGACCATGAGTTCTGATGTCCATCGCGTATATTGCAACTTCTGTATCAGGGTACTTCTCTTTGATCTGAGTCGCTTGTTTCAGAGAGTTTTCACACCCAATGTAACAACAATAATCCTGTCCTATTCGACGGTCTCTGGAACCTACACACTGAATGAAAGCAACAGATTTTGGAACTTCATGATCGGAGGGTCGTTTTATCTTACCCTTCGTAGGACCAGCAGCGTTAGTGATTCGTTCCATCTGCGCATTTGTTATTACATTCTCAAATGTCCCATACCCATATTCACGAGTTTCAAGAGGATCATGTATCTTGAAACCGGTTGCGACTATTATTGCTCCTACATCAAGTTCGATAATTTCATCCTCAAGTGTATGATCGATTGCCTCTAATTTACAAGCTTCAACACATTCCATACATTCACTACAAACAGCACAGCTAAGACATCGATTTGCCTCAGCTACTGCCAATGCTTCATCGAATCCCAGTTCAACTTCATCAAATGAGTCCTTTCTCTGTCTTGCACTCAGTGTTGGCATAGATGCCCTTGGATTGTATTTGACATTCTCAGGATTGATCGTGACTTCAGTAAGAGGGTGAAGAGACTCAGGACGACCTTCCATTAAATCAGTCTTGCTTAGATATCTATCAATAGATATTGCTGCCTCTTTTCCTTCATGTATCGCATCAATAACTGTTGAACCACCAGAAACAAGGTCACCTCCAGCAAAGACACCCGATGTGCTTGTTTCCATCGTAGTCGGATTGACACTGATGGTACCCCACATAGTCTGCTCTAATCCGTCTATATGGGGTGCTTTGACTACTTCTTGGCCAATTGCAATGATAATATTATCAGCTTTCAGTTTGAATTCTGAATCGGGAATTAGAACCGGTCGTCTTCGACCAGATTGATCTGGTTCACCCAATCGCATTTTGATACATTCAACACCTGAAAGTACTCCATCTTTCACTAGAACTCGAGTTGGATTTGTAAGGAACTTGATTTTTACACCCTCATTCTCTGCCTCCTCAATCTCACTCGAGATTGCAGGCATTTCTTCACGAGACCTCCTATAGACAATATCAACTCGAGCCCCCATGCGTCTAGCAGTTCTTGCGGCATCAATAGCTGCATTTCCTCCACCAACAACAATGACGGACTGTCCTATCTCCACCTTGCGATTACCGTTAACTCGCTCCAAGAAATCTATAGCATGATAGACACCTTTTGTGTTCTCATTCTCAATCCGCATTTTACGGCTACCAGGTGCGCCTGTTGCTAGGAAGAATGCTTTGTATCCCTCTTTCTTCAAATCGCTCAATGATTCGACCTTTACACCTGTTTGAATCTCAACTCCTAACTTCCTCACTCTATCAATCTCTTCTTTGAGTATATTCCTGGGGAGTCGATATTCTGGAATGCCGTATCGTAGAAGACCACCAGGTTGTCTCTTGCTCTCAAAAATCGTGACAGAGTAACCTTGCTTAACAAGATCGTGTGCACATGCAATGCCAGCTGGTCCGGCACCGACTACAGCCACGCGCTCTTTCTTAGTAATCTCGTAAGGTTCTACCTTATTGGATTTATCAGCCATTTCTTTGTCTGCAAGGAACCGATGTAGGTTCTTAATATTGAGAGCTCCCTCATATTGAGAGCGTTCACATTTCACTTCACAAGGACTTGTGCAGACTCTTCCAAGAACTCCAGGAAATGGTGTTGATTCTCTATAAAGAGCAAGAGCTTTGTCAAACTTGCCATCACCAAGAAGAGCCACAAATCCCTGAACATTGACATGTGCAGGACAGGCTATTCTACATGCAGCGTGTCCAAGTTTCTCAATAGTGAATCTATTTGGAACTGATTGCGGAAACGGGCGGTAGACAGCTTTTCTTTCACTCAGACCAAAATCGTATGAGTTTGTAACTGTCACTGGACAAACAGGTTCACAATCACCACAACCATTACACTTGTCGATATCAATGTAGCGAGATTTTTTCCGCACCTTCATATTGAAATTTCCCACATACCCATCTACTTCATCAACCTCACTATATGTATGCAATTTGATGTTTGGATGTTGTCCCACTTCAGCCATGATTGGACCTAGAATACATATAGCACAATCGTTTTGAGGAAACACTTTGTCTAAAAGTGCCATTTGACCACCTACTGTTGGACGTCTCTCGATCAGATGTGTTTCGAATCCTGCATTCGCTAAATCAAGAGATGCAGAAATTCCAGCCACTCCAGCTCCAATAACGGCAACTTTGGGAATCACATTGACTGATTGACGATGCAAGGGAAGTAGTCGCTTGACTCGTTCCACAGACATTGCTACAAGATGCTTTGCCTTCTTCGTAGCTAGCTCAGGTTGTTTCATGTGAACCCAGCTTACGTGTTCTCTGATGTTGACTTGATCATACAAGTACCGGTTGAGTCCAGCATCTTCAACACACTTTCTAAAGACAGGTTCATGTGTACGAGGTGTGCAACTAGCTACAACAACTCCAGTCAAGTTATATTTCTTAATGGCTTCCTGAATTGTTGCTTGACCATCATCTGAGCAAGCGAAAAGAAGATTAACAGCATGAGCAACACCATTTAGAGTTCCAGCGAATTTGGCTACATCAGCGCAATCAACAGTACTAGCTATATTCAATCCGCAATTACATACAAAGACACCAACTCTTGATTCTGAATCATACATGATTTAAGCACCTCCTTTCATCACTTTCTCTACAAATTTCTGCGTCTTTACAGTATGAAGGTCTAATCCAATTTCTTCAGGAGAATAACCAAAGCCTAGTGCGATGATTTGCGGGTAATGAATGACAGGTATGTCAATGTTGTCCATCCCGAACTTCCGCTTGATTAATCGCTGGCCCATATCATGTTGAATGTGACACAGGGAACAGACAGTTACTAATCCATCAAGATCAGCATTATCAGCGTCTACTAGACGTTCATGAAGAACCATGTCTGCAACATCATCATTTGTACCCCTCAAGAGACCTCCACAACAGCGATGTTTTCCTGAATATTGCTTACTTGTGACACCAAGTTCTTCAAGTAGTTCATCAGCAAACGTTGGCCGCTCAGAATATTCGATATTCAGAAGCTCGTGAGGTTTAAGCATATGACAACCATACCGTAATCCAATTTCTATACCACTAAGGTCTCTCTCAGACTTCTCTCGTATCTTCTCAAGTCCTACATCCTTGAAAAGAAAATCAACCAAGTGTCTTGGTTCAACTGTGCCTTTGTATTGCAAACCAATCTTTGAAAGAACCTCATTAATTCGATTTTTCATTTCGGGGTAGGTCTCCAGAATGTGATTTGCCCGACGATAAGCATGGAAACAACCACTACATGGAGTCATGAGATCCAGATTCATCTGTTCAGCTTTTGCTAAATTGCGAGCTGCCATTGCCACACTCGTAGTCAAATCCAAAGACTGCATCCAAAATGGACCACAGCAGGTCTCATTTGGAATATCAGTAATCTCAACATCAAGATGTTCTAAGACTTTTCTAGAAGCAGCCTCATAACCAAGTAGAGACCTTCTTGTTGGAATAAGACAACCCCACGCTATTGCCATTTTCATTCTTCTTCAGCCTCCTTGTTTAGAGCGAGTAAATCATAGAATCCTGTAATTTCCGCAATACGTTTAATGTCTTCAATCGCAGGGTCCTGCAAAACTGGCAAACCCAGTTTCTCTCTCATTTTGTCTACCGTACCAGTCCTTGCACTAACACGTCCAATTTCCAAAACCATCTTGGCCATTTTCAGATAGCCCTTAGCACCCTTGCCCTCTTGCACAGCCATGTTTCTTAGAATTGTGACAATGTCCGTAAAGTTCACTTCTTGGATGCAGCGCTCTTCACAGGTAAAACAGGCCGCGCACAACCAAATATCGTCAGAAGAGAGTACTTGTTCTTCAAGACCCAGAAGGACCTTACCCATTATCTTGCGGGGTCTATAATCGATTACAGATCCAACTGGACAACCACCACTACAAGCACCGCACTTAAGACAACGTAATAATCCCTCTCCACCCACTTGTTCCGCAACGCGATATTTGAAGGACGAGTGAACATCAAAATCATGTATTGGTTCATCAGATCTGTATGATTTTATTTCTCCTTTCTCCATGTGATTAACAGCTCCTTATCAAAGTAAGATTGTAAGATATAGTGTGTCTACTAAAAGAAATGGAGGAAATCGATTCGTGATTTTTGAGCATCGCCGCTTAACCTCCGATTCAGCTAATGCGTCATTGTACCAATGCAATGCTGCTATTCAGCAGCGCCATTTTATGATGAAGTTCTAGTCTAAATGTTGTAATCCACTGAATACCTATTCAATGACGAACTAAAAAACAATTAATAACTCTATTCTTTTATTTTATTAAAAACTGTAAGAAAAAGAATAGTAATAAGATGTATTTGTATCCTACAAGCTTGTAAACAAATAGTAATCTGTAACCCACTTATATATAAAATAACGATACCAATGGTAACTTATTCTATTTAGAAATTTCCAAAACGTATGGTACTATTATATTTTCTATTAGTATAAACGTATATTTTTGAGATTGCGTTTCCTAGTTCTTTGAGGAGTATTCAGCGCCTTTGAGTAACTGTATCACCTATTGGTAAAAATGAACGACTCGACATTGTCCTCACACATTAAGTTGAATTCTACTCGGAGGATTATATCTATCATTAAATGTCTTGAAATTGAATCACTGTGAGACGTAACATACATTGGGTATCAGATACCAAAACATTTGATATATCGTTTGACTAGATTGCTTTGTGAGAGGTTCAATCTATTGGACGAAATATATGAGAAAATGCGGAATGACCTGATTAAGGAAGGACTTCTAAAACCTGATGAGGAAATTGACAATATCGAGTTGACAAAGAAATGGCAGGAGTTACAGGTAAAGCAGATGAAAGCTGCAATGTCAGGAGCTTTTGATGATATAATCCCCTCAAGTTCAGATCGAACCAAGAAAGAAGGAGTGAAGCCTCCAAGTTTATTTCAAGATATGGAATCCCCTTTTGATTTCACTACTCAAAGTACATCTGAAAAAGAGATTGACGTTCGAGAAGGAATAAGACAAGCACTCGATGCACTTCTTAACAAAGCAATTGGTGCCAATTATTGTATGATTGTAGTGAATAGAGCATGGGTGAATTTTAGATATAAGAAGAACAAGGACAATCTTCACTTACAAGTTGCTGGAAACAAATACATCACCCCAATGAAATTGGAAAATAGAGACATTGAGCATTTAGAGAACATGGGAATACCTCCAGAACCAATGTCTATTGAAATCTACGCACGCGATTTTAATAAAGAATCAAGAGATTTCAATAAAATCATAGAAGATATTATCGAGATTTTCAAAGACGTCTACCATGTCAGAGATGGCGATGATGCCTATGTAGAGCTTGATCTTGGTAAAGGAGAAGATGAATCAATATTGAAGGAGATTGCCAAATTCTTTAGTAGTAGAAGTGGAAAGAAATTCACGTGGCAGTGGAACAACAGTATCTAATATATGTAGGTCCTGCTGCTAAAAATAATCAATGAACCAATCAAGGTGAAAGGGAGATAGATCCCTTGGAATAGGAAAAGCGTGTCGAATGCTTGATCTATCATCCCTTTCTTGATTTATCTGGAAATGTTGGTAGCGCCCTTCTCCGTTTCAGAACAATTCCATTCTCCAACATTTTACTCATCTCATTTATTAAAGGAAGAAAGTGACCGGCGAACCCTTGCGGGGTTGTCCAGTCCAGACCAAGTCTTTCGGTCGGGACCTTCATCCGCCGCCAGTCACGAGCTCCTTCCTAACTATTTCGCGGCCCTCGTCGTCGACGACGACTAAATGAGCGCCGCAAGATAGTCAGCAATCATAGCACCGAACCACCATTTCCAGGAGATTCAGTACGCCTTCAGGTATCTCGTCCGTCATTGTTTTGTTTCCTTTCTAGTGTTTAACCATTGGTTCTGGAAGATTGATCTGACTTAGACCATTCTCCTCTAGTATGAATTTAGCAGCATCCATGAGACTCTTCTCGATCCCTGCTATGTTATTATTAGTTGCAACAATTAGATTAGCATGAGTGAGCATACCTTTGTCATCACTCTCATAATTATGCAACAGTATTCCTCTAGGAGCCTCGACAACACCAACTCCATTCCCTGCTTTCGGTTCCACATCAGAGAGTTTTACATCAGTGCTGACAATGTCATCATCTTCTAGGAGTGTCTTTATCCACTCAACAGCTTGGACTGTTTCAACAATGCGAGCGTAATGATAAGCAAATGTGTGATGCGATGGTCTTCCTACGAGTTCACGCATCTCTTTGAGAGCCGCGTCTGCGAGTGGAGTTGCCATCTTATCAGCTACATTACACCTAGCAAGAGTATTGGCTCGCCATATGCCATCTGGATATCCGGCTGGTTTGTAGTAGATATGTGTAGCATAGCTGTGATTTGGAATATGTTCTCCATAATACTGAAGATAATCCTTCGGTTCGAAGTCAGCGACTATCTTACCCTCTGGATCCATAACACGAATTGTTCCATCGTAGATATCCAACTCACCGTTGTTTGCTAGACCAATGTAATAAGTCGGTGTAACAGCAACCTTCGTGACAACATCGATGTAGGCATTTACCACGGTCTTTGCTAGTTCAACTGTCTTGTTCAAATTATCAAGAAGTTCGGGTATCTGTTTCAACCATTTCTGTCGATCGTCCTCTGGAAGTGAGTGGAGCATTCCTCCTGGAATCGCAGTTACAGGATGTATTGCTTTCGCACCAATATCCCGGCAGAGTTCTTGTCCGAACTCCATCATCTTGATAGCCTGAACTGCTACATCGGGTAAGTCTTTCAAGACCTGAGCGACATTTCTCAATGAAGGATCCGCTGTTGGACCATAAACAAAATCAGGAGCAGCAAGTGCATAGAAGTGGATCATGTGACTGCTCAGTTGCTTTGCTTCAATGAGTAATCTTCGAAGTTTCACTGCTGCTGGTGGGATTTTTATATCCCAAGCTGCTTCAACCGCTTTCACTGAAGCCAAGTGATGGGGTATTGGACAAATACCACAGATTCTTGGAGCAATCCGAGGGGCTTCCTCCATTTGTCTACCGACCAGAAATTGTTCAAAGAAACGTGTGCTGTTCACGTTGAACTGAATATCCTTTACTTTACCCCCTTCACCAAGCTTGATGGTTAGAGAGCCATGTCCTTCTAGTCTTGTCACTGGGTCAATTCTGACTGTCTTCACTCCTGTCAATGCTGTTTAGCCTCCTCACGTTTGATACGCATTCTACCCAGATGGCTAGTTGCGTAATCAAATCTATAGAACATACTAAGTGGATCAGGAACTTGTATCCTCAGTGCTTCTGGATCATTAGGTGCGTAGGTACCAAGCATGGACATCGAAGCTGCACCATGGTCGGACATAATCGGTGGCGGTGGTCCAAAGCATCCACGGCATGTGGTTCCATGACTCACGCATTGCCCCTCACAGAGACCCCATGTTGAAGAACCAAGACAGATGTAGCCTTGTTCCAACAGACAGCGGTCTGGATCTGCATGACCTGAAAAAGGTCGGAGAATCTCTGGGATAGGTGTTTCCTTCTTCTCGCGATCACAATAGTGGCATACCGTATGTGTGGGTAATTCAAGTTCCTTACCTTCAAGTAATGCTGTCACCGCAGTTAAGATGAGCTTCGATGTGGGGGGACAACCGGGTAGGAATATATCAAAGTCTACAAAGTCAGTGTTTGGTCTTACTACAGGTTCGATAGCAGGTAAATTCTCAGAAGGTACTTTACCACCACTGAATGTTTTATTCTCTCTAAACTTTGTGGTTAGACATTCTTCAATATCATAGAAGTTAGCTAATCCAGGGATACCTCCGAAACATGAACATGAACCAAATGCAATGAGAATTTGACACTTCTCACGCATGACTTTCAGAAGATGAATGTCCTCCGCAGTCCTAGCCATACCCTCGAAAAAGCCGACTACGATTGACTTATCGGGGTAACCTTCAAGGTCAGAGAGTTTGTAATCAACAACAGCTTGCCAGTATTTGATATCAAGCAAAGGTAAGACTGTCGCTAGATTTAGATGAATGTCTACAAGACTTTGGAAGCATCCCCAGCAGGAACTTCCTTGTCCCATTGCGACTGGTACAGGATCTGCCACCATTAGACCTCCTTAAGTGCGTAGATGAGTTCATGTTCATCTTCACCCACTACATCCACATCACCCCAACGAATCATACCTACTAAATTCCAAAGAAGGAGATCCTTTGGCATTTTTGTGGATTTGTGAAGTTCACTTATTGTTGCTGGATTACCAGAGAGTGTTTTGAAAATCACACTGCGTTGTTTCCTTACATCCCTACGGTTTTGTTGGAAATAACTTTCATAATTTCTCATTTCCATTCCCTCTCGATAGGACCAAGTTCTTTGACTTGATTAATGAGTGTTCTAACACCATCTGCGAATATCTGCGCTTCTGATGCGCTCGCCCATTGTAACCTAACGCGTTTTGGATTTACTCCAGATTGCTCTATAGATCTCTCCATAAGCGCCCAACGAGCTTGTAGTTTTAGATTCCCACTCGTATAGTGACAATCACCAGGATGGCAACCACTTACGAGTACTCCATCAGCACCCATATCTAATGCAGCGAGTATGAACTCGACGTTAATCCTACCAGTACAATTTACTCGTAGAATCCTAGCATTGGTGGGGTACTGAATACGACTTGTACCAGCCAGGTCAGCTCCCGCATACGAGCACCAATTGCAGCAATAAGCGAGAATCCTTGGCTCCCATTGTTCTTCTACCGTCTGTTGTTCTGTTGCTGTTACCATTAGACTCCACCTCCTTCTGGTGCCATTGGACAGAGATACGCCTCCACCATGGCAAGAATTTGACCGTCTGTTGAATGCAGCATTGTGATGGCACTACTTGGACACGCTGCGGCACAAGTTCCACAACCATGGCACTTGGCTTCGGTCACTAATGCTACTGGAGGGTCTCTCGACTCATCCATTGAGATAGCATTGTAAGCACAGGCTGTCACACAAGTATGGCATGAGGAGCAGAGGTCAGGAAGAACTTGAGCGACTGTTGATTCAATTTCAACTTCACCTTTTGCCATGAGAGATACAGCTTTGGCTGCAGCACCACTAGCATCAACAACTGCTTCAGTTGCATTCTTTGCCGCTTGCGCAGTACCTGCAATCATAACACCTGCTGTATGGGTCGTTAACGGAGCTAACTTAATGTGCTCAGGATTGAAGAACCCATCACCACTTCGAGTGAGACCGAATAGCTTAGCAGTTTCAGCAACATCATCTGGGGGAACCATTGCTGAAGCAAGAACAATGATATCAGGATCAAACTTGAGTTCATCGTCTGAGAGAACATCATGCCATTTTATTGAGAGCTTTCCATTGTCCATTGTAACGTCTGGTTTGGCATTTTTGGGGAACTTTGTGTAAATGACATGCTTTGCTCTTGCTAACCGATAGAATTCTTCATGACCTTTACCGTATGTTCTAATATCTTGATAGAGAATTAAAACTTCATCAGCATGGTCACGAATATCAGCTGCAGCCTTCGCGATTGCAGAACAACAGTATCGAGAGCAGTGCTCATGGCCTTTTATTTCGGGTTCTCTGGAACCCACACAACCAATGAATGCTACTTTCTTGATAGGCTTGCCATCACTAGGACGTTTGAGCTGGTCTTTTACATCCATCTCTTGAAACTCTGCAAGAGTCATGATATCTGGCGATAACTTATACCCATAACGATCAACAGGTGGGAATGATTTGAATCCAGTAGTTACAATGACTGTGCCGATATCCAGAATTTCTTCCTTATTTGTTTTTGAATTCTTAACAGTTACTTCGAAGTTACCAACATATCCGTCAAAAATAGATATTTTGGAGTCCGTCATCACTCTGATGTTCTTGTGGCTATTTGCTTTACGAATCATCGGCTCAAGAATTTCAGCACCGGTTTTATCGGATGGAAACACATGATTCCATTTGGCAACATTTCCTCCAATAGTAGATTCTTTCTCAACCAAGACAACCTCAAATCCACGTTCAGCAATATCAAGCGCTGCTCGTATTCCAGCTATTCCTGCACCTACAATGAGTGTCCGGGGTTCGATTTTGACTGTCTTGATAGGAAGTGCTGTTAGTTTAGCTGCTCTAGCGACAGACATTCTAACTAGATCAATTGCTTTCTGAGTCGCTAGCTCCGGTTCTCGCATATGACACCATGAAACATGCTCTCTCAAGTTGACTTGATCGTATAGATACCGATTCAAACCAGCCTCTTCAACAACTCGTCGAAATGTTGGTTCATGCATTCTGGGGGAACACGAAGCTACTACCACACGATCTAAATTCAATTCCTTAATCTTGTCACGGATGAGCTGTTGTCCTGAATCTGCACAGGTAAACATCGTATGCGTGGAATAGACTACATTTGGAAAAGAATTAGCTTGGTCCGATACTGCCTCAACATCTACAGTTCCTGCAATATTATGACCACAGTGACACACAAAGACACCTATTCTATGTTCAACTTGTTCCGTCATTTTTAGACCTCCATAATCCCATTCGGGCTGATTTTGTTGAATTCAATGCCTAACGAGTCTTCATCGATTCCAATCGCCTTTCCCAAAAACTGCGGTAGAGTTAGTACTGGGATTCGCTCTGAGGATTCAACAGATTCATCGAATTGAACAGAAGTCAATTGGATATCACAGAATACACAAGCAGTCACAATTCCATCAGCTTTGGCTTCTCTAACATTCCTGATTTTATCAAGACCAATCTTTGTGGCAACTCCCTCGTCCATTGCAAGCATAGGTCCACCACAGCAACGTGTTTTACCCGTATAATCAACTGCAGTTCCGCCTGCTAGCTCGATAATATGATCAATGATTGTAGGATTCTGTGGATCATCAACTTGTACAATTTCATAGGGCCTTGTAACGTGACATCCGTAATGAGCTGCAAGTCGCACACCATGATAGGGTCTGATAACAGCGGATTTAATCGCATCGTAACCTATGTCTTCATTGAATATTTGTAGGAGATGTTTTACCTGTATCTTACCAGTATATTCAAGACCCTCCTCCTTGAGAAGATCATTAACCTCCTTCCGTAACTCTTCATCATGGTCTAATTCATGCTTCACAGTCTTCAGAGAACCAGAACAAGCACCACATATAGCAAGAATGTCAAGTCCCATCTTCTCAGCAATTGCTAAAATTCGACCACTCATTGCTAGGAAGGCTTTGTGACTTGTTGACTCTACATATT
The DNA here is from genome assembly GCA_964458565.1 of uncultured archaeon. Taxonomy (GTDB): domain Archaea; phylum Asgardarchaeota; class Thorarchaeia; order Thorarchaeales; family Thorarchaeaceae; genus CAYWJO01. Next base: position 12,524 of record CAYWJO010000022.1, read on the forward strand.
GCGCACCACAACAATTTGCATCTGCCATCTCGACAATACTAATTCCAAGCTTTTCAAGAACTGCCTTGACTGAAGCTTCGTAAGATGGAAGACGGACAGGGGTTGTACAACCAGTATACAGTACATATTCTTTCATTTAGTTCCCTCCTGATAATACACTTCCTTCAGTTTCTTGGGGAAAGCATTATTCCAATCGAGCTCAGGATTGAGACCAAGTTCTTCTCTGTCATCCATAGTCATGTCAGAATAAGAATCCTTGAGCAACCACCCATCCTTAAGCACGGTCTCTACCGTTTTCTTGAAAGCATTAGGAATGTGTCCTTCCTTAGCAGCGATTTCACGAACTGCATGGAAAATCTCAGCAATACTGACATCTTCCTGACATCGTTCTTCACACATACGACATGTCATGCAGAGCCAAGGGAGTTCACTCTTCAAAACCTCTTCACGGGCTCCGAGAAGGATTTTCTGAATCAACTTTCTAGGTCGATATTTATTCTCGTAAGTCGCAACCATGCAGCTTGCAGTACATATACCACATTGAACGCATTTGTTGATTCCCTCACCACTTGGGTGTCGAGATATCTCTTCTGCAAAGTCAGACGTTGGTGTATACGCTTCTTTCATCTTTACTTACCCTCCTTACTTTTTGAGAGCATGATACTCGCTCTCATTGCAGCAGCACTGCCTGCTGATACTGAATCGGGAATGTCTTTTGGACCATCGGCGCACCCACATACAAATACACCCCGTGTGAGTGTGTCCACAGGTTCTGTAATAGAGTCCATGACACTTACAAATCCATCATCTGAAAGACCAATTCCAAGTTCAGCTGCTAAGTCCTCCAAATCTTCCGGAGGTAAAAGTCCAGGACTGATGATGATCAAATCATGCTCGATATCCTGAATTTCGCCAGTCTCAATATTCTCGACTCGTACGACAAGGTTTCCATTCTCTTTTTCGGTAACCTCTCCGACTCTCCCACGAGTAAAACCAACACCAAATTGGCTCTGTGCTCTCTCATAGAATTGTTCGAAGTCTTTTCCGAAGGCTCGGATATCTGCGTAATAGATATTCACATTCGATTCGGGGTGATGTTCTTTTGTCATCACACCCAATTTTATTCCATACATGCAACATACTCGGGAGCAATATGGAACGCCTTTATCAACATCTCTTGATCCAACGCATTGAATGAAACCAATACTATGTGGTATTTTTCCATCACTTAATCGAATGAGGTGACCATGTGTTGGCCCAGCTGCATTCATGAGCCGCTCGTATTCCATAGCATGTAGGACATTCGGATACTTACCATATCCCAGACGCGGATATTGAGTAACATCAAAGAGTTTCCATCCTGTGGCAACAATAATTGCGCCTACATTTAGATCAAGAACAGTATCAGTCATTGAATGATCAATTGCTTCTCGTTGACAAGCTGCAACACATTGTTCACATTCACAACAGACGGCGCATCCAAGACATCGCTCGGCTTCAGCAATTGCTGTATCCCGATTGAATCCGATTTCCACTTCTGTGAAATTGGTCCTCCTGCTTACGAGACCCGCTTTAGGCATAACAGAACGAGATTCTACCTTAACGTCATCCTTCGGTACTTCAAAGGATTGAACCCGATTTCTCTCCTTGTATCTCCCTTCACCAATATTCTCACCTTGGAGATATCTGTCAATAGAAATCGCAGCTTCCTTCCCATGACCAACAGCTTTCACAACAGTTAATGGTCCTGAAACGACATCGCCACCAGCAAACACACCAGGTATGTTTGTTTCAAGAGTCTGAGGATTAACGTCAACTGTACTCCACTTAGAGCAATTGCAGTCGGTTTGTACTCCTGCAGGATCAGCAGCTTGACCAATAGCTACTATGATGTTATCAACAGCCATTGTAAACTCGCTGTTTGGGATTGGTACAGGTCTTCTTCGTCCAGAATGGTCTGGTTCACCGAGACGCATCTTCACACATCGGATTCCTGAAATGGCACCATGTGCTGAAATGATATTAATAGGATTTGTGAGTAGCATGTATTTGATTCCCTCATTTCGAGAATCATCCACTTCACTTGGTATTGCAGGTAGTTCAACATGAGATCGACGGTACACTACTGTGACTTCTTTGGCTCCAAGTCGAAGAGCTACTCTGGCTGAGTCAACAGCAGCATCTCCACCACCTACCACGACTACTTTCTCTCCAATGGGTAGATATTCATGGCATGCAGCTTTCTCGAGGAAATCAATCGCGTGGTAGACACCTTTTATGTCTTCACCAGGGATACCCATTTTGTTACTTTGAGCGGCTCCTGTGGCGATAAAGACTGCTTTGAATCCCTGTTCTTCTGTTAGTTTCTTAATAGAGTTGATCTTGGTTTTTGTCTTAATCTTTACACCCATATCAATAACACGTTGAATTTCTTCTTCGAGAATCTCTCGTGGTAATCGATACTCAGGAATTGAATATCGTAGAAGACCACCTGGCTTATCCTTCGCTTCAAAGATAGTCACTGGATAACCCTTCCTAGCAAGCTGATATGCACAGCTTATTCCAGCAGGCCCAGCGCCAATGATAGCCACTTTGTCCTCTTTGTCAATATTGACTTCAATAGGAGCAGGCTCTCCAATTGATCGTTCGTAATCAGCCAAGAATCTATGAAGATTTCTTATACTTATGCTCTCATCCAGCATTCCCCGCTCGCATTCGGCTTCACAGAAACTGACACATACTCGTCCAAGTACACCTGGGAATGGTATTGAATCCCGTACTATCTCAAGAGCCTCTTTGAACTTACCATGACGAATCATGGTAACGAAACCCTGTGCGTTCACCTCTGCAGGGCATGTTGCTCTGCAGGCAGGCTCTCCCTTTTTGGAGACGGTGTATGTGTTGGGTGTAGCTTGTGGAAATGGTTGATAGATAGCCTTTCTAAAGCCTAACCCCCACTCGAATTCATTGGGCACTTCTACCGGACATACTTCCACGCAGTCTCCGCATCCACTACATTTGTCCTCATCAACGTAACGAGCTCGTCTATGGATCTTTACATTAAAATCGCCCGCCTCACCTATCACTGATTTAAGCTCAGAATATGTCAAGAGATTGATGTTAGGGTGACGAGCTACTTCAGATAGCTTTGGTGTCAGAATACATGCAGAACAATCCAATGTCGGAAAGGTTTTATCAATAGCAGCCATTCGGCCCCCAATCGATGAATTCTTGTCCAACAGATAAACTGGAAATCCCTGATTTGCAAGATCAAGGGCTGCAGTCATCCCGGCGACACCGCCTCCAATAACGAGAGCGGCAGGACCATTATGGTCGGTTTCACTGGTGGTAGATGATTTATCGACACGCTCTACTGTCAAATGTTGTCCTCCTTGATATGGAGTATCTTCTAATGCTGATAGATTTCAGCTCTATTCCAAAGTAATTGAAACAAAATGATATAATAGACTTGCCGTTTCTTAAACCAATACATATAGTATTGGTTTTAGTTCGTAATCAAACAGCCTTTTAAATAACATGTTCGAAACTAGTCAATTATATAGATACTTACGACTTGTAGTATATAAATGGAAGAGATGAGAATAATCGTAATTATTGAACCCAATTAATCATCAAAAATAATTACCAAATAGTACTCTATGAACATATTTGTTTTCAATTCGAAACGGATTATCGTTTATTATTATCAAAGGAACCGTGTCATCATTCAATTGTTTTTTCGCTGGAAATGTTCAAAATCTGTCATAAAGAACTGAGTTTGTGAAACAATTCCATGATACATAAAAGAAAATTCTGAAAGATTTGAATGAGGGTGCAGATGCACCCTCGTTATCGACTTAGCGATGGACTCCACTAATACCAGTAATGATTCTAGCAAATCCATTTGCAATGAAAATGATGACAAATAAGACTACAGCAATATTCCATCCAAATGAAGGATAGAACCATACCAAAGTCCCAAGTAGTAAGTTCAAAAATCCTACAACTATTTGAAGTAATCGCCACCATCCCTCAGCTTCAGCTTCAACGAATCCAAATAATATTCTAGAGATTCCAATCGAAATCAATGCAATTGCGATAAACATTACAATGATTAGAATTGTCATGTATTGAAAGATATACACTAGGAATGCCATTAATGAAGCGATTAAGCCTCCTAGTACATTCACAATTCTTGAAGTCTTCTTCATTTCCACAACAGCAATACCTTTGATTATTCGTGAAAATCCAAACAAGAGTATCACTATTGAAACCAACATTAGAAGAGCCAATTGGGCAAGTGTGATGTCGATTATCATCCAGACACCAATTATGATTGATATAATACCAATCACGATGTCCAATCCTCTTAGCCAAGTTGGATATTTCATCATGGCCATTTCTTATAACCTCCATTAATTTAGAAGAGAGTTCGTTCATCCGTCTGTTTACGAAGGAACATTCCCCATAACAGAAGAACAATAGAACCTACAATTGCACCTACACCAACAAAAATACCTAGAAAGACAGATAGATCCTGCAAAACAGCTGCAAAGAAGGCGATGTTGAGAAATGCATATACATTTCCAATAAAACCAATTACAACGCCTATTGTACCTATTATGAGAAACCGTGAGCCGTAATATTGTATCCGATCATAGGATTTCTCTGCGACATCATCCCATGTTACATTGTGTTTGCTTGGGCGTCCCTCTGCCTTTGGTGCCAATTTTTTCCTTAGTCGTTTTCCTTCTGATCGCATCCAATATAGTCCCCAAAAAACCAAGAATATTCCAATGACAATGAATGCTACTCCGATAAAGAAAGCGCCTAATATCACATATGGAAGTGCAAGACTTCCATAAACAAAATAGGTCAAAATAGAATAGACCAAACTCATCAGACCAATTGCAATTAGTATAACACTACTAACAATGTACTTTGCTGCTATCGATATGATATTAACACTAGCTTCAACATCCGCATCTTTTGACATAATTTCTACCTCTAGTTCTTAATTAAATTGAAAACATACTGAAGATTATCCGACATCTCCGACTATATTGGACACACGCAATATACCCAACGCAATTAGTCCACCACTTACAACAATGGTAAGAACGTATTCTCCCATTTCACCAAAGACAAGTGCAGCAAATCCCAAGAAGAATGCAACTGTTCCAATTAGAATGTAAGCCGCTCTAGTCTTAATCGAAAGAGATTCTTCTTTGAATCCAACCACAGCTCTAGCTAACCCAAGTATCATAATTGCAAAACCAACTAGTCCCATAATGTATAGATAGGCTAGATCTTGCAGGAAGTAGACAAGGAGTCCAACAAGTATCGCGATTATCCCTGCGGAAGCTTTTGTTACTCGTGTTATTTTTGACAAATGCTTAAGTGAGTAACTCTTGATTATTCTAGCAAATCCAATTAACAGTAATCCAAGCATCAATACTAAAACCACTAATGGTTCAGTGTATACTGGATTGAACATTAACCAAATACCAACAGTTATGGTAACCAAACCAACAATGAGGTCTAAAATTCTTACCCAACTTGGCGCGAATACTTCAGTCATACCTTAATGTAGAGATACTGCTAGATATTATACTTTGCCATTGTTTTAAGCAATTTAAAAAAATAATTGACATCCTAAAAGTAAGACTAAAATGGAAGACCAATGAAATCTAACTCGTCAATATCGTAAAGATAGATTTGGCTGGTGAATGTTGTTGGTATTGAGAGAAATGAAATATAATGTACCTGAGATTCAAAGAGGTTATGCAAATCAAACTCTTTACATCAATTTGAGTAACACCACGGTCAAGATTAAACCCGTTGATGCTAGAATGAAGGAAACATTCACAGGGGGAAAAGGCTTTGATCTATGGCTCATGTGGAATAGCCTACCAAAAGACAAGATTGTGAAATGGGATGATCCTGAAAATGAGATATGCATTGCAGCCGGTCCTCTTGGAGGTGTAACGCAGTATCCTGGCGCAGGTAAATCAATAGTTACAACAATATCACCAATGACCGGTATTCCCATAGACTCGAATGTTGGAGGTTATTTTGGCCCCCACCTTAAATTCTCTGGTTTTGATGCCCTCGAGATTCAAGGTAAGGCAGAGAATGATGTATACATTCTCATTGATGGAGACAAAGGAATCATCGAAATTCGTGATGCATCAGATCTACCTGAGACTGCATATGAGATAACCCGTGTACTAAGCGAGAGACACACCGAGAAAGAAGGAAAAGACATGTCAGTTGTTACGGCAGGGCCGGGAGCTGAACATGCCTATATGGGCTGCCTAAACTTTTCTTGGTGGGATATGCGCCGGAATGTTCCACGATACAAACAGGCAGGAAGGGGAGGAATTGGAACAGTCTTCAGGAATAAAAAGATCAAAGCACTTGTTGCCAAAGTTGAACAGATACGATTAGAGATGAATAATCCTGCAGACCTTGAAGAAATCAAAAAGGTAGGCAGGGAGCATTCTGGAGAGATCCTTAAGCTAGACTCCAAACAGAACAGGATGCGTTCTATTGGAACAGCACATCTTCCATCAATCATGGACGAGTTCGATTTATTACCTACGCGCAACTTCAGAACTGGAGGAGACCCCGAAGCTGAGAAAATATCAGGCTCAATCTGGGAAGAAATCTACACTAATCACTCGAAGGGATGGGACGGATGCTGGAGACCTTGTGCAATCAATTGTTCACACTGCATCGAGGGATTCGTTCCAAAGACAGGACCATTCAAGGGGAAGAGTGTGGTTGTTGATGGACCAGAGTATGAGACCATTGCTGGTTGCGGCTCCAATCTTGGCAACTTTGATCCTCATCGGATTGCTGAATTGAACTTCTATGCGGATGCTTATGGAATTGATACAATCAGCTTTGGAACAACTATGGGATTTGTGATGGAGTTGTATTCAGAGGGCTATATCAACGAGAAAGCAACTGGTGGTCACAAGCTAAAATGGGGAGCTGCTGAAGAAGCACTTGCAGTTATGCATGAGATTGCAGAGGGTAAGGGTTTTGGCGGTGAGCATTTCGGAAAGGGCGTTGCATACCTTCAGAAATACTTCGCAGAGAAATTCGGTGTTGACTCCGAGCACATGCATGATATCGGAATGCAACACAAAGGTCTCGAATACAGTGAATATGTTACAAAAGAGAGCCTAGCTCAACAAGGAGGGTATGGTCTCACGCTGAAGGGACCTCAGCATGATGAAGCATGGTTGATATTCCTAGACCAAGTACACAACTATATACCCACCTTTGAGGATAAGGCTGAGGCACTTCATTATTTCCCAATGTGGCGTACCTGGTTTGGTCTCAATGGTCTGTGTAAGTTGCCGTGGAACGATGTCGTGCCAGCGGACAATTCCGACACTGACGAACCAGCTAAGGTTCCAGGACACGTGTCGTTCTATGCTAGATTCTTCGAGGCCATGACCGGTCGTCCTACAAAAGGCGGAGACCTTATTGGTATGTCAGAGAAGGTCTACAACTTCCAACGCATATTCAACATTCGTCAAGGTAAGGGTCTCAGAATCAATGACTCCTTCATCCCTTACAGAAGTGCAGGTCCAGTTACTGACTGGGAGTACGAGAGCCGTCAAGAGAGATATGATGAACAACTCAAGGAGTTGGGTATCGACATCTCAGGAATGAGCACAACTAAGAAGAAGAAAGCTCTGCGAGAGCACAGAGAGGAGACCTATCGACTTCTCACTGATGCAGCATACAAACGTCGCGGTTGGACCCGCAATGGTGTGCCCGCATTGGAGAAAGTAAAAGCTCTTGGACTTGATTGGATTCCTGAGCTTGTTGACATTGTCAAAATGCACGAGGTTTCTGAAGCACCAAAGGATACACTCCCTGACTCAGATAATGCTTGGATATAGGATATATGGGATGGTCAGTACAGGTAAGGCGAAAAAGAGAGAACTAAATGGAGTTCTTCACAAGTCGTTTTCCAGAACTGTATAAAATTGAATCTACAATAATTACCAATGGAATCTACGGATGTGGAAGGGGAAGAGATAATTGCATAAGTCGATTTTATTGAAATTTCTTCTTCACAATAATGATAGTTGCTATTGTCACTGTACTCACAATAGCAACAATCAAGACGAGTTCAGGATTTGGCCAAGACGGATATGGAGTCGTGTTAGTACTAGTAGTGGTTGTATTCTCAATGCTGGTAGTACTAGTTATGGTTGTGGATGTAGTTGTTTCATTTGATGGATCACCTGTAACTGCGCCAATGGCGTAATACACAAACCAACTACCTAGATCGAGCGAATTATCAAATGCTGTAACCACCATCATCAAGTCTAACTCCGGATGAATGCATATCGCCTGACAATCTTTTCCTAGCGCACAGAAGAAATCCTCATCGGACGATATCCACCATTTATATCCATAGTTTGTAAGTCCCTGGTAACCAGCTAGCCCTGTGATATCGACCTTTGTAGAAGTTGCATTGGCAATCCATTCAGAGGAAACAATCTGCTCATCATTCCACATTCCATTTTTAAGGATAAGATATCCGAAACGTGCTGCATCCCATGCAGTCAAATGAAGTCCTCCTTCTGCAACCACAACATCCTTGTATTTACCCCAATAACGCTCTCCGATTCCTAACGGTGTAAATAGATATTTGCTTGCAAAGGCGATTAGGTCCATCCCCGTCACCTGTTCGAGAATCCCACCCAGAAGGATTGTCGCTCCAGAGTTATAACTCCAGAGCTGTCCTGGCTCAGCGACCATGGGTAGATCAAGGATATATTGGAGTGGATCAGGAGCATTCCAAGTTTTTGAACATGGATTTCTGTTATCCTCGTAGGGGTATTTCCATTCATTCCACATATACCCTGGTGTCATTGTTAGTAGATGTCTGAGTGTAATGTTTGCCTTTCTACTATCCAGGTTTGCAATTTCCCTCTCGGGGAAGAAGTCTACAAGCCGCTGATCAAGAGAATCGAAATAACCCAAATCAAATGCAATTCCGATGAGAGTTGAAGTCACACTCTTGGTTACAGACCACATTTCGTGAGTCCCAGTCATCCCGAATCCAGAAGGATTCTCTTCAAAGACAATATACCCATTTCTAATGACGATTATAGCATCTACGCAGTAGTCTCTCATATTGATTCGGTCAATCATATCACGAAGTCTTTCTGGATCCATACCCTGTTTTTCAGGTGTGGAATATCTCCACTCGCTCCCAGGCCAGTAGTAATTACTACTAATTTCACTTGGACTTTGAATTGCGGATGTTGAGACTTCAATTGGGAATCTCATCGAACTCAGGAATAAAGCAATGCAAAGAAAGAGGATGCATTCTTGTTTAGTCATTTGTTCATCCTCCTTGAGTATCTCATCTTCCAGAGAGCAATGACCAATAGTGAAACTCCACCGATGCCTACCACTGATATAATACCAATCTCAAACAATGGTAGAGGTTCTTGCGTCGAGGTAGGAGTGGTGGATTTTGGAGTCTGAGTAGTTGAGGAAGAAGTCTGAGTCTGAGGTGTAGATGGGGAAACAGGAGTTGGAATCGTAAAGTTTTCAAATAACTTTGTTATATTATAGCTAGATTCTGATTCATACTCTGCTGTTTCATTATTAAAATCAAATGGGACTACCTGAGAGAAATCATACGGAAAGAAGAAGTAAACCATCATCTCGTTTGGATCATAGATATAGCTGTATAACGAATATTCTGGAACACATGCTTCTTGTAGTATATCTCGAACAGCATCTAAATTCAGTTCTTCTTCAGTCTGAATGTCAGATAACATTTCAACACATGTATCATACCGTTCACATGGATAGTCCCCATACCTGTTCTCCGGATTAGCGAGGTTGAAATTGGTGGATACCAGAAAGTGATTTTCTATTCGTGTGAAAACTGGATTCCCATCATCTCCAGCACTGATAACTACTGCATCACCACTTTTGTCAGTAAAATGCATCTGGCGGGGCATGCAATCCCCCCAGATTATGAAGTTAATAGCACTATAGTAGTCAATAACTTCATCCACGGTTGAGCACTCATTCATTGGGATATAGTCCATCCCTAGCGGATCATCAAACTCAGGGTACGCATTCATTGGCAATGCAGGAACCTCATGAAGAGAAAGAGCAAGTCCATTCTCATTGACTCCACCTTGATATGAATTGTAGACTAGACGACCATCAGGGTGATGAAACCAAATTACCATCTTTTTTCCCCAATAAGGACTATTTGAAAAATCAACAAATGGAGTCAATTCTCGAAACATCTCTGTTCCTTCAATCGCAGCATGGTATGTCTTATTTCCCATAGTAATTGTAAAAGCGACTGAAGCTGTGGTGTCACCGAGTTCAGATAAATTCACATTTTCACTGATTTCAAGACCCATATTGGAGATGTTCATTGGTGTAGAATATAGAATCAAGAAGAATAATAGAATAAATGCCGACTTCAACTTCACGTTCTAACCACCAGATTGCGGTCAATTCAAAATATATTAACTATTATTATTTAAGCAATTGCGTTTTTTATCATTTTATGGTTCTTGAAGCGTAATTTTCCGCATTCGACCAAAGTATGTCTAAGAGTAGATTATTGAAAGTAGAATAATTTCAAGAAGTTGAGTAATTATTGATCAGATTATAGTCAGAGTTTTGGAATAATTCCCTCCTTCAATATCTTGATGGTGTTTAACCCGTTCTTACAAAGGTTGCCAACCATAGGAAGACCGAGAATGATTGTGTCTGCTACATTCTTGTATTTGGAGATCTTCTCAACAACTGTATCTATAGTACCTGAAATATACTTTGTCAGCATCACTTCTAGGACCTTTGGTTTTAACTCGTCAGTTATCTCTTCGAATAACCAGTGTTGATTCAAAAGATCCTTCTTCTTCTTTTCAAAATCATCAGTATCCGCCCCAATTACCGATGTACAAAGATAAATCGACCATTTCAGTTCATCAAAGTCACGCCCAATTCTATCACATGCTTCTCTCACGCGATTTTTTTTTTATCTACGAAATCTTCTGGTGTTTCAGAATCATAGTTCAGTCCATCTGCATAACGTGCTACAATTTCCTCCATCATCGGAGTTTTTAACTTCTGATTTCCAACCCAGATGGGAACACGGGGTTTCTGCACCGGTTTAGGTTGGAACATGGTCTCTTTGATGCTATAATACTCTCCTTCAAAGCTTGGTCTATCTTCTGTCCAGAGGAGATTGATGATCTGAAGAGCCTCTCTCAGCTGGAGAATCCTTGTCTTGGTGGAAGGAAATGGATATCCATATGCTTCATACTCTGATTTCTTCCATCCTGCTCCAATACCAAAGTCTATCCTCCCATTCGATGCGTTATCCAAGTTCGTCACAATCTTGGCTAATAGTGCTGGATTTCTATAGGATTGGGAGGTAACTAATGTTCCCAAGCGAATACGTTCCGTCTGTGGAGTCAATAACGCAAGAAGTGTCCATGCATCATGACCATTCTTCTCTACACTTTCAGGATTTCCAAAGAAGTGATCAGAAACAGTAAAACTGTTTAAGTTAGCATCTTCAGCAGCTTTGGCAAGGGTCACTATTTCTTCGTAGGTATACCCCATCTGTGGTTCAATTTGGATACCAATCTTCATTATATTCACCAAATCGATAAGATTCCGTTTCAATCCGCATTAGATACAGGTCACCCTTTTATTTTCTGTATTTTTCCTGCTGGACTCACTTGCAGACAACACAGAAACCAACGAACCTGCTGAGGTTCCATTCAATTCCTAAAAAAGTCCAATGAGAGTTTTGGAGTTAAGCCCATTGCAGGTATAATCCGATATTATTATCAGAAGGAGGTGTGAATTCCATCTACTATGGGCGCTCCACTCTGGATGGTGCAACTTCTTAAGAAGACCTTTCCAAACAGACGTATCATCGCACTACTAACAAAAGTTCCTATTATCGGCAGAATTGTTGATAAACTGCTTTTTGATGGTGACTATATCATCTATCTTCCGAAAGATAATGTTATTGAGATTAAGATCGGACAACAACTGGAAAGACCTATCGAAACCGCCTTGCCATCACAAATCGTTCATGAATTCATAGAAAAGGCAAACTATCATTGGATAATGAACTTCTGTATCTGTCGGGATGCTGCCAAATGTAAGGATTATCCCATTGAATATGGATGTTTATTCCTAGGAGAAGCAGTTCTTGATATCAATCCGCATCTAGGGAAATTGGTTTCAAAAGAAGACGCTCATGAGTATGTGAGGAAATGCAGAGAAGCTGGTTTAGTCCATTTGATTGGCAGGAATAAATTGGATGCAATGTGGTTGAATGTCAAGCCAGGTGAGAAACTCCTAACCATCTGTAATTGCTGTCCATGCTGCTGTTTATGGAAAATCCTTCCTGATCTCAATCCTGAAATTGGCAGGAAAATAACAAAGATGAAGGGAGTTAGTGTAGAGGTAACAGAAGCATGCGTTGGTTGCGGGACCTGCACCGAGGAGGATGTCTGTTTTGTCAATGCTATTCATCTAAAGAATAACAGAGCCTTCATTGGACCAGATTGCCGAGGTTGCGGACGGTGTGTTGAGGTATGCCCTGAAGAGGCAATCGTTCTAAACATTGACAACACCAGCTATATTGAGGATTCAATAGAAAGCATAGATTCAATCATTGATGTCAAATGAATGGTGGATGAACGCGATCCAACCAACTACAAATACCCCTTAGTCAGATTCTGAGTTGAATATTAATATACAAATATTGTCGGTGTTTTCCTCATCTCTCACCCACATGAGATTACCATTATATCTGGTCATCAAGAGTTTGATTGCAAAGAGGTCCAAATCTAAATTAGTATCCCAAATCAATTCTTCACTCTGAATGAATTCACTAATTGTATTAGGCAATTTCATACCTTGGCATTTTATGTACACGGAAGGCTTGAGTTAATTTCACTCAAGGAAATTCTTACAGGCGATTTATCATCAAATCTCCGTTTAGCAAAGAAAAGGATGGCACTTTGAAATGTAAGGTCAAGAAGTCTATCTGCCATGACTGACAGGTCCCCGCCTCTCGAATATTCTATTATAAATGATTCATCATCTAAGATGTCTTTAGAGGACTTGATAGCTTTCTTCAGCGCTTTGTCGATATCGATTGACATCAATTGAATTGGAAACGTATCCATTATTTGAGTTAATCTCAGTACCTGATTATTTACTAATGTTGCTTCTTGGCTGAGGGCTCTCGCTGCGCTAACAGTTTCATTCTCATCAACAATATCCTCAAGTTCTATTAAATCCAAATACGTAACTATTCCTTGCAGAATATTTCCCATCTTATGTGTCCACATTGAGAGATAAAACTCACTCTCTTTCTTGGAGAGCTCCAATTCGACTGTTCGTTGTTCTACAAGGGATTCGAGTATTTTATGAGGATGGACTATTGAGCTAATGAACTGAACTGCTCCGATGAAAAACAGACCAAAAATTATCGAACCTATCCAGATTAGTTCCGCAATTTGTAGAGGGTCCCAAAGTATAATGATGAAAATTGTTCCAACTACCCATTCAGACATAGCGAACAAAAGAGAGAGATCAATGGACTCTCTGGTCTTTCTCCACTTCTGACCCAACCTTACAACAGCAAGAATCTGAGCGACTAGATAACCAAAAGATGCAATCATTCCAATAGGTGTAAGTCCTTCTATACCACCGGTTGAATCCGTCATGAGAAATACAGGAGTTGGACTAAAGAAAAACCACAGGCTGACAATTGGCATCAATACAGTTCCCCATAACAAAAGTATCTGGATACTCGATTTGCGAGGCTTTGCATCACCACCAAATGATCCAATTAGAATGCATGGAACCGCTATAAGTACAAAGGCAATGCCAAGTGTTCTGTTCTTTGCCCTATCTGCAAATATAGTTGACCAAGAGGCCGAGGATGGATGAGTTACAAGAAAGAGAAATGACCAAAGGGCTAGGTTCAATCCTAGAAGTAAAAGCATCAGACTTCGAATTTCTCGAAACTGTGAGAATGATATGAATGAATAGGACGCGACCATGCCTGCAGATACAGCAAGTAGAAATGCGAGTAGAGTCAACCAGAAGGAAAATCTAGACACTGGAAGTAAAGTCCATGCAAATCCTGAGAGACCCATGACACCAATAACGATTAACATGGAAATGAACATAAGAAATAGTAACCAGCTTATCCAGTTTGATCTGGATTCGTTAGCCAAGTTTAATCCCTCATGCTCTAGGATTAAAATCCTTGGTCATCTGAAGCAATAAATATTACTACTCTTTACTATAAAATATAGGGTTCATCCTGATATCAATTTTTAATTCCTTCTTAAGAGAGATCAATTAAACCAAAGGTATCTAGGATGAATGCATAGATAAATGCGTAGTCTTTCATATAGTCATACCGACCACTTGCACTGAAATGTCCAGTTTCCATTTTTGTTTTCAAAAGCAATTGATTATCATCAGTCCGTAGGTTACGCATCTTTGCTACCCATTTTGCTGGTTCCCAATATTGTACGCGTGGGTCATTATAACCTGCTGTTATCAACATCTGGGGATAATTCTTTGCTACTACATTATCGTAAGGCGAATATTCAATCATCCAATAGAATTCTTCTTTGATGTTTGGATTACCCCACTCTTTGTATTCAAAGGTAGTCAATGGGATTGTATCATCCATCATGGTATTGATCACATCAACAAAAGGTACTGAAGCAACGATGCAACCAAAGAGGTCGGGTCGAAGATTGGCAATTGCACCCATCAAGAGACCTCCTGCACTTCCACCCCACGCACATAGCTTCTCTGAAGAGGTGAATTTGTTCTCTATGAGATATTCTGCACAAGTGATGAAATCAGTGAATGTGTTCATCTTATGCTTGAGTTTTCCTTGGTGATACCATTTCAGTCCAAACTCACCACCTCCACGCACATGGGCAATAGCGAATATCATCCCTCTTTCTAGAAGACAAAGTCGTTTTGAATCGAATGCTGGATCCACCGGCGACCCATAGGATCCATAACCGTAAAGCTGGAGAGGTGTTTGAGTAGTAATTTCCAAATCCTTTCTATAGGCAAGAGAAATTGGTATCTTGGCTCCATCACAAGCTTGCGCATATCTTCTTTCGGTTACATATTGACTTGAATCATAATCTTCAATCTCATCGATCTTTTTTAGTACCAATTCTCTTGAGTTCATATCATAGTCATAAACAGATTTTGGAGTTACTAATGAACTAAAATAGAATCTGAAGGAATCTGTATTAAATTCTGGATTTCCAAAGTAAAAGACATCAGAGATTACAATGAAGCTGAGGCTAATCGCATAGATTGACTCAGGCATTTCGATATCATGTAATTCACCTGATACAATATCAAATACTGATAGGTTTTGATAGCCACCTCTCCTCGATAGAATTACAGCCTTATTTTGAAATAGATGGAAACTCGGCCAACGGGTTTCAAACGTCTGGTTTGTAAGGAGATTCCATTTCTCTCTTCTCGTTTCTGAAGGATGCGCTTTGTACAATCTATATGTATATTGATTCTCATGATTTGATAGAATGTAAAATGAACCTTGATGATGTTCAAATACAGGTTCCAAACCCTCAGTTCTAGGGAAGAATGTTGTAGGTGTTCTTTCTGCTTTTCCCAAGTCTATGTATCTCAACTCCACGGTCTCTGAGGCATACCCTGCAATATACATCAGAATGTGAGATTGATCTTTTGATTTCTGGAGGAATAACATGAATGTGTTATCGTCCTCTTGAAATACACGAATATCTTCAGACTGAGCTGCGCCTACCACATGTCTCGACAATGCATATTCCCTGTGAATCTCATCTAGTTCGGTATAAAACAAAGCAGTTTCATCACTGTCCCACTCGAGCTGTGAACCGACTTTCGAAAGATTGTCAATTACATCCCCTGAGGATAAATCAACAACATGCACATCAAATATCTCATCTCCAGCAAAGTCTACAGTGTAAGCCAAAAAGTCATGATTGCAACTCATCTTCAAAGCTCTAATGTTAAGATAGTTCTGACCTTCAGCTAATTTGTTCTCGTCAAGAATGATTTCTTCTTCAGCATCTAATGATTGATACTTGCGACAATGAATGCGATAATTCAGTCCCTCCTTATTTCGAGCATAGTAGTAGTATTCACCGAATTTGATTGGTACAGTTTCATCGTCTTCATTTATTCGACCCTTCATTTCATCAAATAATTTTTCCTGCAATTCTTCAGTAGGAGTCATCATGTCTTTTGTGTATTCATTTTCAAGGGTTAGGTACTTAATTACTTCATCAGCACCTTTGTTCCGTAGCCAATAGTAGTCATCCTTGAACTTCATTCCATGGATTTCGTACTCTCGAGGCTTCTTGTGGGCAACGGGAGGTATTGACATAACAATTATGAAAGCTAGCAATTAGATAAATTTACCCAGACATGGAATTTATTCCGGTCTAACTTCTGGGGGGTCCATTTCTTATCCGTTCTCTGAGTAATTCGATATTGGCTCGAATCCCATTAATATTCTCTAACCACCAAGTCATTCCAACTCCTAGAATCAGTCGACCATTCGACAGGTAATCTAGAGTTACACATTCACGTGCCAGTTTCCAAGGACGCCTTCGTGGTATCGGAGTTACTAGAGGCCCAAGTTTGATTTTCTTAGTATTAGCAGCAATAGCTGTTAGCCCAATCCATGGTTCCATGAAGGGTAAAACCATGTCCTCATTATCAAACACCAACATGTGATCCCACAGAAAAAGACCATCCCAACCAGATTCCTCGACCTCAATAGCTAGGTCTATCATGTATTGAATATTACCAAACCAACCAAAGTTGGGGATGTTAATTCCATATTTCATTGTGATTCCCCGGAGTAGTTTTTTGGGATTGGATTGCCTCAATTTGATTACTATTCTCGGATTCTACGAGCTAATTTGTCGTTGATGGCATAGAGAGGCACATTTTAGTACTACGAGAAATGGTTTCGCATCATGACATCCGAAATTAGACGCTGTTCATCTTCAGATAAGGAACAGATTCTCAAAGTGGTGAGCTATGCTTATAGTATTCCTGAAGCATCTCATGAACGATTTCTCGAAAGATTGGAAATCATTGCTGATGAATTCTTCATCCATTTGCTTGATGAAGAAGCAACAGCTGCTAGTCGACTCATACCATTTCAGCAGAATATTCGAGGTGTCATGAAAAAGATGGGTGGAATTGGTATGGTCGCTAGTGTCCCTGAATATAGAAGGGAAGGTTTCGTTAGAGACCTGATGTTGCATACCCTTAATGAAATAAAGAAAGAGGGTTATGCAGTAAGCACACTCTATCCGTTCAAAGATACTTTCTATTCCGCACTCAGTTATGTAAAGATGCCAATGATATTCATGATGCAAGTAGACCCAAAGAGATTCTCCAGAGTTCGAAAACCAGATGGGTACACTGCTTCACGTGAGAAGGGAGATGATGCTATAAAGGCTTGGAGATCAATCCAAGAGTATGTTATCATGAACACCCACGGAACGGTTCTGCGAACCAATAAGCGTTGGCAAGAACTCACAGGAACTATGCGGAGTAATATTGTTCTTGCTCGTAACTCCAAAGGTCAAGCTGAGGGGGTTATTGTATATGCAATCAAAGGCTATGGAGAAGGGCATTCATGGGCTGAAACAGGTCAGATATCCATTATTGAAATATATTGGAAAAATCTCAAAGCTCGTGATACACTCTTACATTTCCTGTATAAGCACGAAGACCAAATTATGAATATCAAAATGGTTCTGGGTACTACAATGGATGACTACTACCAATGGATTTCGGATTTCCACACACCGAAGATGGAACCACATATTATTAGTATGGCTCGCATTGTGGATGTCGAGTCAAGCTTCTCAGGAATCGCAGTCCCCTCTGATGGGGAGATTTCTATACAAATTACTGACTCTATACTTGCTGATAATACTGGAGTTTACAGATTCACTGGAAAAGATGGGCTCTTAGTTGTACAAAAAGTAGATGAAAAGAGTGATACAATCCTTACCATAGAAGGAGCAACTGCTTTGCTATATGGAACTTTGAGTGAGGAACAACTTCGACACCTAGATTGGTTAGAAGGAACGGCACCATCTTACATATTCGATTGGTTTTCTAGAAAGACTCCATGGCTAACAGAGGATTTCTGATTCGTCTTCCAAGGATGCCCTTTCTGCAGTGTAACAATCGGACGATAGATAGGCAAATTCTATATGCTATCATCTCATGAAGCAATTGGGAGAGAATGAAGCAGTTTCCACCAAACACCGAATTCAAGTATAAATGGAGACCATATCAAGCAAGGGTTCTAGCTGAGCTCGAAGAGCACTTAGGTGATGACAACCTGCATGTTGTTGCTGCTCCGGGTTCAGGAAAAACGCTTCTAGGTCTTGAAGTGGCAAGAAGAATAGATAATCCAACCTTGATTCTTGCACCTACTCTTGCAATACGTGACCAATGGATTTCAAGACTGGTGCATTTCTTTCTGGATAAAGACGAAACTCCAAATTGGATATCGAGGGATGTAAGAAACCCAGATTTTCTAACAGTGACAACATACCAAGCATTGTACATGGCTTGCGGTGGTTCTGAAGATGAATGGATTGAAGACGCGGATTCAGATGAGGAAGAAAATACTGAAGATAACGGAACTGATATCGATCAGATAGTGAAGAGTTTGAACAAGAAAGGTGTCACAACAGTTGTACTTGATGAAGCGCATCATCTTCGTGCAAATTGGTGGAGGACATTGACAGAAGTTATGGAAAATCTTGGTGCTGTTAAGACCGTTTCATTAACTGCTACACCGCCCTACGATGTTTCATTCTATGAGTGGGAGAGATATATTCAACTATGTGGACCAATTGATGCTGAAGTATCTGTGCCTGAACTTGTCAGGGAGGGAAATTTATGTCCTCATCAAGACTTGGTAATTCTTACTGCCCCGACATTTATCGAGGATAGTATGATTAAGGAGTTTAAGAAAAGTATTGAATTGTTCATCAATGATTTGCGAATAGATGATTCATTCCTTGATTTAGTACAGAATCATACATGGATTCGAAATCCTGATAGTCATATTGAAGAGATCTTGGAAAATCCTGAATTTTACTCAAGTTTATTGATCTATTTACATAGTCGTAAATTCCCAATCCCCGAGTTGAATATGGAGCTTGTAGCTGGGCAGCATTTTGGGCTTCCAAAATTAGATGAGGATTGGATTGAAACTCTTCTAGAAGGTATTCTCTTTCCACCTGATGTCAAGGCAAAAGACCTTCACCCAACACTCAAATCAATAAAGAACCGTCTCTATAGATTAGATGCTTTAGAGCAGAGAAGAGTGAACCTCAGAACAACTTCAGAACTTGATAAGACTCTAAAGAGAAGCATAACAAAATTACATGCAATTCTCACGATTGTGAAACTTGAAAGGCAAGCACTTGGTAGAAAACTAAGAATGGTCATTTTAACTGATTTTATTCGAAAGGTATACCTACCAAGTACTGAAACAGACATTCCTGACTTAGATAGAATTGGGGTTGTACCAATTTTTGAATTCCTCCGTAGAACAAAGCTGAATGATTGTAAAATTGGAGTCTTAAGTGGATCACTGGTTGTCCTCCCAGAAGAATCTGAAAAACTACTCATTGAAGCAGCCCAAATTTGTGAGATTGAAGAATCTAGTATAAAAATCAAAAAACTTCCATTTGAAGGGTATGTTGAGGTTGACCTTATTGGTAGTGATAGCGCTCGAAAAGTTCAGGTCATAACTGAAGTTCTCATGAGAGGTGGAATTCAAGTATTAGTTGGCACAAAATCATTACTCGGTGAGGGATGGGATGCACCTGTTGTCAATTCCTTAATACTAGCAACCTTCGTTGGGTCGTATATGCTTTCAAATCAAATGAGAGGTAGAGCAATTCGCACAGATCCGAATGAGAAACAAAAGACCTCGAATATTTGGCATTTAATTTGTGTGGAAACCGATACACCTCGACCAGGTAATGATTACGAAACGATGAGAAGAAGGTTTCGTGCATTTCTTGGTGTGTCGCTTACAGAACAGATTATTGAGAATGGCTTTGACAGATTAGGTATCGGAAATCCCCCCTTCACAATTCATTCAATAAAGCAAGTAAATCAGGCAATGGCAGAACACGCATTAGATAGAGAGTCCCTAAAAGCTGCGTGGGAGGCATCACTTAGATTAGGGGAGGAGGGGATTCGACTTGTTGAAGAAGTTAAGACTAAAAAAACAAGGTTACCTTTACCAAGAGGATTTGTCTTCAGAAACACTCTAGAAGCATTAGTCTGGCAACTGATATTACTAGCTGGACTCTTCATTGCAGGTCGCTTACCGGGACTTGTCATACCCCTTGATATTTTCGAGATCACTCTTCTATCATATCTTCCTTTCATTGGATTTTTATTCTTCTCAATCAGATTCTTCCCGAAATTTGTGAAGGCAATATGGATGTTCATAAAACATGGTCCAATTAAATCCAGTATAAGACAAGTTGGTAGAGCACTGCTCTATTCCTTATGTCAAATGGGTATTGTAAAGACGGCTTTTGGAGATATGAACGTTATCGTGGATGAGAATAAAAGGGGAGAAGTGTTTTGTCATATTGAAGGGGGTACTAGAAGAGAAATGGCGATATACCTTGAAACACTCGAAGAAATTCTTGGTCCTATTGAATCCCCCAGATATATTCTCGTTCGAAAATCTAGTCTGAGAGGGACCTTAACACGACATGATTATCATAGTGTTCCATCTATCCTCGGCATCAAGAAAGAATTCGCAAAGCAATTCGCTGATTCATGGACTCGTTTCGTTGGTGAGATGGATCTGGTCTATACTAGAACTAGAGAAGGAAGATTGGTCTTGCTTAAAGCCAGAAATCAGTCGCTTTCTGCTGGTTTCAGAAAACGATCTGAGAGAGTCAGTCGTTGGAAATAAAGATAGTTTAAATTCAGACCATATATACTAGACACACGATATATGAGGAGGTTGGATGAATGGTTTGCAGTTTCAATGTTATAATTCGAGATTTCTCAATGCTTCAATCAGAAAGTTTGTTGGTATCAATATTCGTTTTATTTGGTGGAATTACTCTTACTTTATTTGGTATGTACATTTGGTTGAAGAAAAATCTGGAACAACCAGGAATAATTCCTTCTGACTCCAAAGCATATGATGAGTTGTACACATATGAGGAAGAGGACATAGAGCAAGAAGCTCGGGGCAGATCACCAAGTGAAAGTGTGACTAGAAGCATCAATCTAGCATCGGTTTTTGCTATCTATGCACTTGGATTCATCTCAGGATTAATCCTAGTAGCAATATATTATCCTGAAACATCCTATCTTGTTCCATTCGCAATTGTGATCTCTTTCATATGCATCATTGTGCTATTCATAATCAGAGGAATTCTATCCCCTATAAAGAAAATCGGTGAATGAAAATTCACCTTGAGTATTGATTGGAAAAGCAAATCTGTGTAGGTTTATGTAAATCCTCTTGGAGGATGACCTGTAAGGCGAATAGGTTCAGTTCGTGCATCCTTCTCTCTCTCGTGCGAAGATAGTTCATCCTTGTACTTTTGGTATTCATCTTGTGCTGTCGCTTCTAACTGGAATTTTGTGTACTTGAGGCATACTTCTTTTTCTGATACATTCTCAATGAAGTATTCAGGAAGTAATAGATCTATATCAGGACGGAGCTTGAGACGTTCAAGAATAGATTCGAACGTACCACCTTCCAAAACAAGAAGAACATCACCACAGGAATCAAACCAGACATCTGTGACAGTGCCGGTTTTAAAACCGTCAGAATCAATCACTTTGATTCTCGCCAACTTCGCAAGACTCATGTTGTTCTTACCCGTAGGATCATAGCTGTCAGAAAGAGAATCACATTCTGTCTTCAAGTATACTGCATCCTCAATACGGTCAATGCAACCCACTCCAAAAATGGGGTCATCATCTGGTCTTATGCCAATGCGTTCAAGAAGTTCCTCAAATCGAGAGCCACCAATTATAACAGATGTAAGTTGAATTTTGCCATCTTCATACTTAAACATGAAATCATTGACACGACCCATTTTTTCCCCATTGGAATCCAAGACATCCATGTCTTTAATTTCGCTGAATCTAACGCTGATACATTCAAAACTCATGATATCTCACTTGGATTAATTAACTATTGTCAAGTATTTAAGTCTATTTACAGGGTTCTGTATAAAAAGGTAGACTAGGAGCCCTTGAAGGGCTCGTAGGTTCAAAAAATCAATAAACTTCTCGTGGACTGTGAGTGAGTCGTTCTGGTAAGTTACCGCCTTCACCCAAGACTTCTAATTCGTGATCACGGCCATATCGTCCACCATCACTACAAAGAAAACCAGTCTTGGTTATACCACGGGCTTGACGCTCAGCAGCACGACGATTTATCATGCTGATGTGACCCGGTACACTCATCAACAATTTCTTTTGAGACTCGTCAATAACTAGTAGTATAGAGTCATCACTTGCAGTCCTCGAAGTTTCATTGAACTTTGAACTATTTGCATCGAATTCCAGATACTTGGGCATTTAGAATCATTGCCTCCAATGTGGGATTTCAATCTTTAGTTGCCGTTTTCACATATATATGAATCTTAGACAAGGCCTAAGTTGGTAACAAGTGTGCTGTACCACAATGCTTACATACAACAGCCTCTTCGTGTGGTTCTGGGAGAGGAAGTGGAGCACCACAATTCTGACATTTGAGCTCTTCAATCTCTTTACGCTTCTCAGGAGGAATTTCTAATCTGAAAACTCTTTGTGCCACATCAGAAATCGTCTTTCCAATCTTTTTTGCAGCCCTCGCTATTGCACTTGTTTCGGAGTCTGTCAACGAACCAAGCCCAACAGCTTTGAAGAAGGAATCAATCGCACGCCCAATTTTTCCAAAAATTGACCCTGCTTTCCAAGATATTACATCACTTACGTATAATTCAGGTAAAGTATCATCTCCGTATCCTACGATTTGGTAACCTTGTTTCCATTCAACTCTCTTATCACGACTCTCTGAAAGCTTGGTTCCGCATGATGGACAATGTAAAGTCCACATAGCTGAAAACCACCCCTTTCTTGATTTAATCTCTCCAACATCATACCAACATCGTTTGTGTGCGTATTTATTACAATTTGGACATTGAAAGAGATGATATTTATCTGGTTTCGCTTTAACCTTATTATTCCCTGGCAATGGCAGCCAAGCCAAATCATCGGAAGTATAATTCAGCAAATACTTACCACAAATGAAACAGGTTTTTCCATCAAATTGATTTAAGCGAGAAACTGGAACACGCATTTTCAATCGCCCCAAGAGAATTGAAGAAACTGACCTTAAAAGGTATTTCAAATATTCAGCAAATCGAAACACTATAAAATAGCTTATACTGTCCACCGTGAAATCCTGAAATTGTATGAGTGTGTTGAAATGGATTCGGTATATACTATTGAACTTGATATATTATCATCCATGGATGTACGCAAGGTTGGAGCCAAAGCATTCAATCTTGGAAGACTTATTCAAAATGGTTTCGAAGTACCAAGTGGTTTTATTGTTACCACAGATGCATATGATTTGTTCATGACTTCGACAGACATTTCAAAGAAGATTGTTGGCTTAATCGAAGAGATTGATTATAACGACATGGAGATGGTGAGGGAGGTATCAAAGAAAATCATAGCATTGGTTGAATCCATTCCCATCCCTCTGGAAGTTAGTAAAGCAATCAAAGAATCATACCAGAAAATTAAATCACCGGGAGTTGCAGTTAGATCTTCAGCAACAGCAGAGGATCTACCAGATGCATCTTTTGCAGGTCAATATGAAACATATCTAAATATCTCTGGTATAGATGAAGTCATCACTAAGATCAGGGAATGCTATGGGTCTTTATGGACTTCAAGAGCAATCTCATATAGACAAGCAAACTCAATACCTCATTATGGTGTGAAGATTGCAGTAGTTATTCAGGAAATGGTTCCATGTAGAAGCGCTGGTGTTTTATTCACCAAGAATCCAACATCTGGTAAAAAGGATGAAGTAGTTATAGAGTCTAATTTTGGTTTAGGCGAATCTGTTGTTTCCGGAGAAGCCATACCTGATAGATTCGTTGTTGCAGGGACAGACAATTCAGACTATAGAATAATCACTAAGGAAATTGGTACTAAAGAAGTAATTATACACCTTGACACAATCAGAGGTACGAGATATGACAAGCTCGATGAAGATGCAAGTCAAACTGCATCAATCTCAGATGATCAATCTATTGAACTTGCCAAGATTGGACGTTCAATTGAGAAAGTCTTTGGAGTTCCTCAAGATATCGAATGGGCATATAATGAGTTAGGAGAGCTGTTCATTCTTCAATCAAGACCGATTACAACTGGTCTTTCAAAATCTGAAGAAGGAATAATTTGGACCCGAGGTTATAGTGATGATTATTGGAATGATAATGTATCACCACTATTCTTCAACTTGCTAGGTGACCAACTCAAGTACATTGTGAATATCGAACTCAATGACATAATGGGGTATAAGGAAATGACATCTGATCTCCTACTTCTTAGAGAAGCCCATGTCTACTTCAATCTCGATGTTATACGAAACAAGGTCCTTAATGAGATGCCGCCCTTCATAAGATCGGATGACGTGTTAAACTACTTCCCAGAAGGGCGTGGACCTTATGGAAAGGAAACCATGAGGGAACTGCCTTTCCGTCTAAAAGCGAGAATCCTTGCTGAACTTAGAGTTATGATGTATGATGGCGATGGAAGTATCACAAAAACTGCTGATGTATACCAGTCGTGGACAGACGAGGAATTCATTCCATTCTTACAAGAGTTCGATGAATCCCTTGAAGATATCAGGAATAAAGGAACTCTACAAGATCTAATGAAACTTGCAGATGATCTTGAAGAGATTATGATAACCCATTTCAGATTAGTTCGCTACGGTATTCCTGTTCACAATCTTGGGATGAATCTAATAGCGAATTATTTGTTAACTCGATATTTGGGAGCAAAAGCCGCGGCTAGAATCTTCCCGATTTTAATTTCAGGTCTCGAACATAAAACCAATGAAACCAACGAACGCTTCAATGAACTGGCTAATGCAATCCATGGTTATCCTGAGGTAAAGGATGCTATCTTATCTAAACCATCTACTGAGTTGTACCAATATGTCACATCTATGAAAACTGAAAACGCCTCGAAATTTATGAAAGAATTCAAAGAATTCCAGCAAGAGTTTGGGGTTAGAGGCTTTACACGAGAGCCATATTATCCAAGATGGTACGATGCACCAGAGATGGTTTTTGATCTGCTTAAACCAATGCTGAAGGAAAAGGGACCTGATCTTAAGGTAGCTAAATCGGAATCTGAAAGATTAAGGAGAAATGCTGAGAGATTTGTAGAGCGTCATGTGAAGGCGATCCGTTTTGGGAGAATAAAGCTTCTCCTATTCAATACCATCTTAGGCATTTGTAGAATATACATCACATTTAGAGAGAATCAGAGATTCAATCTAGATAGATGGATTACCAGAAACAGAAATCTGTATCTGGAGATAGGTCGAAGGTTTACTGACAATGGACTTGTATCTGATTCGACACGTATCTTCTTTCTTTTCAGAAACGAAATTCGCAGCATCATCGCAGGAAATGAGATATCCGGGATTTCTGAAGTTGCAGATGAAAGGTACCAAACATTCAAAGATAATGAGAATCGGATTCCACCTAAATTCATTCAAGGTTCCCGTGAATTTAATGATCCCTTACCGGAATCAGAAATCGAAGCGAGTCTAAGTGGAATTCCTGCAAGTCAAGGTGTAACGACTGCACCAATTCGAGTTCTAAGGACCATAGAAGAGATATCAGAAGTCCAGACTGGTGAAATTCTTGTAGTTCCAAGAACTGATCCTGGATGGACACCTGTCTTTTCTAGGATTGGCGGACTCATAACAGAAACAGGTGGAATCTTGTCACATGGTGCGGTGGTTTCGAGAGAATATGGTATTCCAGCAGTGACGAATGTCCGACAAGCTTGCAAGAAATTCGTAACAGGACAGATTGTCACAATAGACGGAAATAATGGATTAATACAAATTCAAAAATCTGAGAGATGAGAAATATGGAGCCACTGACACACAACCCTAGCTCAAGTAGTGAAAACTGGAATGAATCGTACTACTTCATTTTCTACGATAAGAAGAATAATATTGGAGGTATGAGTCGAGTTGGATTCAAACCAAACAAACCTGAAGGAATGACATTTTTTTTCTTATTTCTTCCTGATGGCACAGTAGCAGCTTATAATATGACAGATAACGGAGATCACTACCCCAATTCGATAAAAGTTGGTGGTGTGGAACATCACTATCTTGAGGAAGGAGTATGGAGATACACTTTCAATGGACCATTAGTAGTTGTGAACAATCCTGAAGACTTACCAAATGCAAGAGTGAATCCATCACTAATCAAAGACCTTCTTGAAGCTAAGATAGAATTAGAATTCAAAGGAATAAATGACACATATGAATATTCAGAATTCATGACACCAGAATCTCGCGAGCTTGGTAAAAAATCAGGAGATAAGCATTGGGAACAGATTGCCAAAGTCACAGGAACTATCAAACTAGAAGACAATGAGTACATCATTGAAAGTGCTATGGCTCAACGAGACCACACTCATGGCATTCGAGATTGGACAGGGATTGGTAATTGGTTTTATTTTGTTGTCTGGTTCAACGAGGCTCTTGCAATCAATCCTGCTGCTATTGTAATGGATGACGGGCGGTTAGGATCTGGTGGTTTCCTTTTCAAAGATGGTAGGAACATTCCTCTAATGGAGATAACTCTCAAAGAGCATAGATTTGAGAAAGGGAAACCCTATCCAGTCGTAACAATTCTAGAACTGGTTGATGCAGAAGGAAACACTCACATACTAGAAGGAACACCAGGACCAATTATACCTATACCGTTTAATGATGCAGAAGGTAGAGAATCGGTTCTAATCCAATCGTTTGGTGAGTTTACACTCGATAGCATCAAAGGAGGATATGGCTCATACGAAACACTTCGGAGGATATAGATACTTATCCGTTTAATATTAGTAGTCGTACCGTTCTATATTATAGGAGTGAAACCAATGTTTGATCTTATTCAAGAACGAGACATAGGTGCTCGAATTGCAAGTCGGACAATGGTATATCTCATCGCTCATGGTGAACCAGAAGATGAGTCATATGAGAAACTAGGTGAACAAGGACAGAAACAAGCGTTAGAATTAGCACACTCGCGAATCATAGGTGGAGTATCACGTGTATATAGTGCTCCGGAAAAGATAGCTAAGGAAACTGCAGAGATTCTGAGAAAGGAATTTGATGTTCCAATGGTTTCAATAGATTGTTTATCAGATCTCAATCGTGGAAAAAATAGATTTGATGTTGATATTCTATCACAATTATGGGAAGACGTCTATGCTGAGATAAAAGGTGTCGAATGTATTCATGAAGCACAATCACGATTTGGAAGTTGCATGAATGAGCTAGTCGAAAAACATCCGAATGATAGCATCGCAGTAGTTGCACATCCACTTGTAAATACACTCTTCAATTCAATTGTTATTGGGGGTTCACCACAAGTTGAAGATTGGGTCTATTCAGGATTTTGTGCTTGTGCTTCCTATGATGTGACTAAGAAATCATGGAGCATGGTTATGCCCCCTGATGACAGTTTTCTGATTGAACCTTGTTCTGTAATTGAAAAAATACCTGACGAGGTCAAGAAAGCTTTTGGATTGTAAAAAAGAGGTCACAAGGCCCATTGCTGAGCCTTGCAGACAATAAGTGAAGAGGAGTGCATGCACTCCATAGACACTATTGCCTTCTTCGAACTGCAACACAAGCGATAACTGCTACTACTACTATTCCACCTACAAGAATGTAGAGCACTATATCACTACCACTAGGTGTAGGACCAGAAGTTGTTGTAGTTGGAGCTGTGGTCGATGAAGTCATTTCTGAGGGTGTTGTTGTAGTACCGCCAGCTACACTGTTGTGTGAACTTGTGTAGGCAACAAATACAGGATCACAAATGATTGCATTGCCACCCCATTCAGGATAGCCTGCAGTCATGAAGAGCATTGAAGATTCAATGTTCCACCCTGTTATTGTATTGCCAGTATCTGACTCATACATTAGGTTGAATGCACCAATAGGAGCAGATGATGAACCTGAGTAATGCACCTCGGTGAAATTGTCAAGACCAGTTATGAATGGTAACCCACCCATCGTGACATTTGCAAATGGACTGTCTGCCGCTCCAAACTCGAAGAAGTTACCTTCAACACTCATCTCATTTGTATCGGTCACTGGAGTTGATTCAACATTGTATCTAACTCGCTCAGCTGTCGTTAACTTCCCAAAGAAGTTGACTGCTAATCCACGCTCTAACAGAACCGAATTGTCAAATTCATCAAGATCCCATTCACCAAATGCTTGGTCTATCTTGAAACTCACTGCATGATTCCAAGTTGTTTCATCTTCAGCATCGTATTCAACCATATCAACAGTGAATGTGATGTCAAATGCCATCTCATCCACAGTAGCATGAGTAATCCAGTAGTCGAAGTTAGTTTCATTAAGTCCTAAAGCACCTTCATAGGACTCTCTGAATGCCCAAGGTCCTCTGATACCATCACTGTTCTCAATTTGCAGCGGATACATACAGACCTCAACATCATAAATCGAAATACCAAATGTAACTACTGTGTCAGGATCAACGAATACATCACCAGAGTCTTCAGTAGAGTTCAATGGTCGACGAAGATCAAGTGAACCAATATCATCAATAAGGACAACATGAGTAACCTCATCAGTTACAACCTGACCATCCTCAAATGAGAAATCGGGAGCTCGATTGCCTTCTTCCTCACCAAGTGGTGTCTTGTCAGTGAAGACAAGCAGACCTGCATATTCAGCTCTGAAACTCGCCCACATTCGTGATGACTCTGTAACAGCAACGTTGAATGCTTGAACAGTACCCCATGCAAACCATGTATTGGTCCACACGTTATCATCTAGCCCAGTCCATTGTTTGAGTTCAATTGTTCGATTCATAGAGAGCCAAGCGACGTGTTCGTATTCAGGAGCTGCGATGTCATCAACCTCATCAGCCCAAAGGAGATCTCGAATCTCATTCATCTCAGCCTCAGGAACAAGTGTGAAGTTATCAGCATGATACCAATAGAACGTTTCATTGGCTTCAAACTCCATGATGGTCTTTGCAACACCCATCCAACTGCTAGACACGAATTCATCGTGAGGTAAGTCTGGAACGGGATCAAATCCCACAATAACTGCCATACCCTCGACAGAGGTATTACCCCAATCGTGCCAATAGCCAGTTCTCTTGATGAAGTACTGATCTTCAGTTGTGTATGTATTTCCATCAAGGTCGATTGCACCGTCTTCAGTTATCGTCCAAGCAGGAGGAGCCCATACTCTGAACTGCCCTAGTCGGAAGTGACTAGGACTCCAAACAATATCACTTGAAAGATCCACCTGGTAGTAGAGATCATTCCAATCTGATTCTTGGAAATCAGGAATCCATGTTGGATATCCCCAACCAGTACTATTCCAGATACGGAGATCCTGTTCAAGTCCTACTACAACTCGTGATTGTTTGAGAATCATTGAAGGTGCATCAATACTGAAAGTAACATTGAAACTCAGAACGGTTTCTGACTCACCAAGATTGAGATTCCAATCATTGACAGTCCACCAATCGGTGACGTTATAATTGAAATCAACGAGTGCACCTGTTCTAGTAAGATATGTAGATTCAAAGACAGCACTCCAGTATGTAGCCAAGTTGGTATCGAAATCAACTGTGATGTTGTAAACAACATCTACCCGCCAGTGGTGAGTTTCGTTGCGCCCGGTACCATCAGCTGATACTGCTAATGTGAAATCTTTCAATGTGTGATTGATTAAGAAATCATTGCCAAATTCATCTACATCTGTCAGAATAAGTGTTCCATTGATATATTCAATCGGTCTGTGTACTACCATGGTGAGATTGAGGTTTTCACCCTGTTCACCGATTTCAACGATATTTCCAGCATTATCAAAAACAAAGGCTTCAACATAATTCTCCTTGTAGGAGAGTCTCAGTGTCTGTTTGTGGAATATCTCATCTCTTGGATAGATTGGTTTACCTTGAGCATCATTTACAACACCTAGCATCCAATTATCTTGGACAGCGATAGGAAGTACATCACCCGTTTTGAATGGGTCAGAATCCATATCACAAGCATCTGTAAAGCTGCCTCCCCATTGTAGGACACCAAGAGTTTCAGATACTGTATACTCAGTGAAGAATAGGTTCAGATCGATGGTCCTGTTTATCTCAACACCATAGTGAAGGACCCATGATCCAATATCCTCAGTTAATGATACATATTCGAAAGAAATGTCTGGGTATCCAACCTCCCAGAATGTTCCACTCGCATTATGGACCATGTATAATTGAGGACCTAGCATTAAGGATACATCTTCCAATGGTACATCAGCATTAAACATCGTATTTGGCCAACCAAGAGGCTGGGAATACGTGATATTCTGCTGATAGGAGGCATTCCAAGTTAGCATTGCAAATGGTATCATTACTTCTGCAATGTCAGTTGTGGACATCATTCGAACAATGAAGATATCACCATCGTCAACATAGTGGATTAATTTTCCTTCTGTATCAACTATGTCAGCATAGTAATAATGTTGCAAGGCAAAGTCTCGAGGACTTACTACTGTCTGTACTCCTATCGGAGGTGACTCATATCCTTCATTGGTTTGACTTGCTAACCATGATGGAGTTACTGGACGTCCAGCCGTGTCAACAGCTTGCATGCCGGTCCAAAAGATGCTTTCCATTGTATCATCTGTGAACTCGACTGCAAACACAATCTGATAATACTCTATTTCTTCGATGTATTCACACTGATTGGAGTACATGTTGATGAAATTGGCACTAACTGCTGCTTCAACCCCAGGTCTATATTGGAAGCTTGCGTAATTCCAATGATCTGCAGTTGCATTATACTCCAGAGCAAATATTGGAGATCTGGGAATCCATGTATTACCCCAGAAATGTACTGCATCAAGTGCATTATTAACACCGATGAAAGATTTCGGTATCACTATATTGATGTGTAAGAGGGTTCCGATTTCTACATGATAGTTGTTATTAGATATCGATGTGTCGTTACCCGCATATTCTATAGTTATACTCGGTTGTGGACCAAAGACCCACTGTGAGCTTTCCTGAGTATGGCTCCAGTTGTGCATCTGGTCAGCCACATTCCATATAACCCGTACATACGGATTAGTGGGTGGTTGAGCATATGCAAAACCAGACATACCGAGAAAACCGACTAACAGCAGACCTGCAATTAGTAAACTTATTTTTCGTTTCATACTATTCAACTCCTAACTATGATATTTATGCTGGTCACTCACCTTAGCATGAATGACGAATACTCCTACTTCCAGTGGCACGGGCTTTGTGCTCAATACGCGACCAGGTCTTATGATATATTCATAGCATGAGTTCATCAAAGGTACATTCCTAATTACCTCTGATGGAAGAAACCGATTTGCTGCAAAATATACAATGTATAATCGCTATTAAGGCGCTATGCATGATTCATACATAACTGAGTATGGTGGTTCATTTTAGCAAACGCACTTTTCGAATTTCATCAATGTACAAAATCTCAGCTAGTGATTGCATCTCAAGAATCCGAACTAAATCGAGTGTTTCTGCAAGTGCCAGAACAAGAGAATCAACATCATATTCACCATACATTTTTCGCGAGAGAGAATATATTGATTGAGCATCATCACTCAAAAATCCCCTTAGTCGCTCGAATTTTTCCTCATAATCAATGCGAAGTTCTTCTATACGCTTGCTGAGATTCCATATAGGGGTACGGTGACCGGGTAATGCAATATATTCTCCAAATTTGTCCAATTTAGTTAGAGAATCAAAATAGGATAGCATTGAGATAGTGCTGGGATTGTCAAAGTCAAGACTCGGATTTGAACTAATATCACCAATGACATGATCTCCGGTGAAGACCACTTTCTTGTCTTTTAAGTAATAACAACACGAGCCTCTAGAATGACCTGGTGTCCAAATCAATTCAAGCATTCCTAATCCCGTGCTAAAAACGCTATCATCTGTAATTGTTATAATATCTGAACAGGACTTTGAATATCGAGAAAAATAACCTACATATCGTTCCTTTGTTATGAATTTCTTAAAAGAACTCGGAACTCCGTTTTCCCATATTAATCTCAGATAAGAATCAATTCGTGTTTTAATATAACTCTCGAAATCTTTGACATATTGAACATCTGCTTCATGAATGAACACATTAGCCATTCCCTCATCTCGAGAATCTCGAATAGAGCTTGCAAGTCCGCTATGGTCTAGATGCCCATGCGTAAGAATAATTTGATCAATGTCAGCAAATTGATGTCCTATTTCATTCAGATTCTCTGTCAGCACAGATAGTGCATCTTCTGAATATGGACCTGTATCAATTAGCGTTAGAGGTGAACCTTCTATCAGATAGCAATTCATAGAACCTACAGCGAATGGTGTAGGTACATCAATTCGATGTATTTCTGAAGGAATCTCAGACATAATTATAACTCCTCGAAATAAATTCGTAGGAGCTCTGCGACACTTCTAGCTCGTGAAACACAGCCTCTATCACGGTGAGGAGGAGAGCCATCAAACATATCAGAGATTGTACCAAGACATCCAGTTTTGATTGAATTCAGGACAGGTCTAAAGAATGTGTTCTCCGCGTACTTACGATTAGTAAAATCACGACCATGAACTGAGAGATATGCAGAAATAAATGGTCCAATTAGCCATGGATGGACTGTTCCCTGATGAGTTGCACCAGCTCGGCTCATTGGACCTCCAGTGTATGCACGTGCGAACTTTATATCCTTCTTAGAGAGCGTTCTCAAACCGTAAGGAGTGAGTAAATGTTCTGTGACAATGTCTAACACAGATTCAGCTTGGCTCTGGGAAAGAAGAGGATATGGTAGACTAAGTGCAAATATCTGGTTAGGTCGGATAGAATCGTCTTTCATGTCATCAGAAACGACATCGTAGAGGTACCCTCCTTCCTCATTCCAAAACGCTTGAACAAACGCCTCTCTAATCCATGATGCAACCGCGTTGAATTCATAGGGGTCTCTTCCAAGTAATTGACCCATTTCGCCCATTGCTAGCAGACAATTATACCACAATGCATTGACTTCTACGCATTTCCCAATGCGTGGTGTCGCTACCCAATTGCCAACACGTTCGTTCATCCAAGATACTTCTACACCTTCAATGCCGGAATTGATTAATCCATCATGATCTTCAAAGATATTGTATTTCGTTCCTATTCTAAATGCAGATATCACCGACTCCATCGTATCCCAGATTATACCTCGAAGAAATTCAGTGTCATTAGTTGCTTCGATATACTTCCGTACACCCATGATGAACCAAAGGGATGCATCAACACTATCATATTCTGGTTGGATACCACGGTCAGGAAAGTCATTCGCTATTAGTCCATACCTTGAGCATCTTGCATAAGTCGTGAGTATAGCTCGTGCGTCTTGAAAACGACCCAATGATATTGTTAGACCCGGTAAGGAAACCATCGCATCATGCCCAATATCTTCCAAATGATGATAACCAGCAATTACTGAGCGCATACCCGTTGACGCTCGGTCTACAATGAAAGAGTCTGCATTGAATACAAGCCATTCTATATCCTCTAGTCTCTTCTTTTCGGATACAGAGTAGGTTCGATCATTCAAGACTTTTCTTCTTCTCAGTTCTTCAAAACGAAGCTTCGCAAAGTCTTTCCTCTCTGCAGTTACAAGGTCCCCTAAATTACTCATCAAATCTTTTCGAGATGGACCTGCTGCAAAAAGAAAAGAAAGAAAATGTTGTCCTGCTGGTAAAATTGTGTGGAAGACACCTGGAACAAATAACTCCTCTTTGTGAGCGATTCCTAAAGCTTTGTCCTTTCGGTACACCTGAGTTTCTGTGACCTTTATTTTCGAAGGCATAAATTCAGCATCTGGTGTATATCCGAAAAGCCATGGAGAGCCAGCTCTTCCATCAAATGAGTAGTAAGAGTTGTCATTTAATGGTTCAGACTCCGGAGTAAAATCAAGTTTCTCATGTCGTGCATGAATGTCCCGACAAGTTTGAACGGGGGTGACGGTAAATACCAAATCCTCAGAATTCGTGATTTCATAATTGATAGCAGTAAGATTCTGTCTATATGCCATAAAGATAGTCTTCAGTATCTCAGCATCTTTCGTTTTGTAAAAGAATTCTGGTAATGGATTCATTCGAAATCTCTTCAAAACACGATACCCACGTTTTGTCACTCCGGATGTTGTTTGCTCTGTGCTCAGATCTACATCACCAGCAGATGTTGCTACAGCTTCATCAAGCCTTGAAAGAAGGAGCCATCTATTAACAGGGGGGTTCATTGAACACATTAACAAACCATGATATCCTCTCGTGTTCAAACCGACTACTGTCGAAGATGCATAACCACCTATGCCATTGTTATAGAGCCATTCGAAGGTAACTGCTCTATTCAATCTGAGGTCAGCATCTTCTAGAACCATCAATGTGGTTTTTCTCCCAATCTATGTATTGCATTGTGTAATAATGGGTTCTTTAAGCCTTGTGTGATTTCAACTCAAGACCTTAATAGACAATATATTAAACATAGTAAGTTGTCGAAAATAGAACCCAATCACAGGTGCAACAAGATGAACACTTCAGACCAAATAATTGTTGGCAATTCCACTCGAACAATATTGGGTCTGAAACCAAATCTATGGAGATTAGCTCTTATTGTAGGTCTTGCACAAACCTCTATGAGTCTATGGACTTGGCAGTATAGTATCTTCCTCGAAAATATCATTCAACCCTGGCAGATGGGTATCACATTCTCTACAAGTACAGTAGCTTCGCTAGCTGGTTACATGTCATCTGGCATAATCTCGGATCATTTAGGTCGTAAACGAACACTCATGATATCGTTCATTCCAATGATTATCGGACTACTGCTATTTGCGACCTTTCCGATTTGGCCATTCATACCCTTCGAGGTTGCTATGGTGCAGTTTGGATGGGCATTTGTGATTATTATTGCTAGAACATTTCCAGCAGACATCATAGCAGCAGAAAAGGCAAAGGATCCAGCTAGGAAATTTATGATGGTTTTATTACCAGCCTTTGCGATGGACGGGCTAAGCCCCATTATCGGAGCCAATTTGTTCATTCTCGGTTTTAAGCCGACTGATCTCTATTTGATAGCTGCATTTATGGCTCTGGTATCTATCATCGTTTCATACCGATTTATTAGAGAATCAATGTCAGCGGAAATACTAGAAAAAGCAAAAATTGGTCCTAAGATTTCATTTAGAAATCTGGGTACTAACTTCTGGAAATTGGTAGCAGGAATGATAGGCTTTGTATTCTTCTTCAATACTGCATTACCATATTGGGGAAACCTAGTAGTTGGCGAGTGGGGAATTGATGTTATTGCATTCGGTTATGTCTATAGTACATTCTCTCTGTCCTCAGCAATAATGATGTATGCCTCCAATATACTTGCAGATAGAAATTTAAAGATAGCACTATTTGGAGCAATTCTTGGAAATGTAATAGTAATTTCACTATTGGGAGCTTCATTCGGATTTATTGCACTTGTCGCTCTCACGATAGGCTGGTCAATACCTGTAGCAATCTGGATAGGAGCTGAAAGAAGCTTGATTGTCGCGGACGTTGATGATGCTATGAAAGGAAGAGCAATGGGCACATATCAGTTCATGATGACATCTACAAGCGTCATAGCATCACCTTTTGGTGCATTTCTTTGGGATATCACTGGATCCTTACGTACGGTTTACTTATTTTGTGGAATTGAAGGTCTCGCGTGTTTAGGAGCTCTCTATCTAGCGCTAAATTCGATGAAATCTACTCAATCAAAAGATGATGAAGATAATACCACAGATGAAGATGATTTATCAGATAGTTAGCTCGGATTATCCGAGGAATGCTCATATCTAATAACAAAACATACTGTAATCATCAGATGAGGTGTGTATTCTAATATGACTGATAGGAGGTCCAAAATTAGCCAGCGTCTAAAAAGAACTGGGGACTTGCTATTAGGTGGTGCACAGAAACAAGTAACAAGCTACAAAGCTAGGTTCGATAATCTGGTTGGAGTTTATGATAAGTTTCTGAGTAAGATTATGCTATCGTACTCTGATACCAAAGTCGATGTTGATTTTGTCAAATCCTTCTTTGGTAAAACTAGTCTCAGATTTGCAGGAATAGATGGCACCATTTACAAGAATGAGGTGTTTGATCTGCTTGTTTTTTTTGCTGGTGCGTATTCAGCCTCAGGTGAGA
This sequence comes from uncultured archaeon, assembly GCA_964458565.1. Taxonomy (GTDB): domain Archaea; phylum Asgardarchaeota; class Thorarchaeia; order Thorarchaeales; family Thorarchaeaceae; genus CAYWJO01. Next base: position 49,222 of record CAYWJO010000022.1, read on the forward strand.
TTCGAGTCAATCCCAATTCGGAATTAGAAGTATTATATGAAGAAGATTATCTTGAACGCGGAATTGGCATATCGAGTGTTCTCCCTATTTACATCAATGAGGTTCCTAAGGTTGACCAGACACTTCTTGTTCGAGATGAAACAGGTGCAATTGATGACACAATTACATTCAGTGATTCATGGATTATCGACAATTCAGCATTTGCAGATTATATGATGGGACTCGCAGAATTTTATCTTGGTTACATGTTATCATCAAAGAATCAGGTCGACATCTTGCTTCTAGACAGGATTTGCTCATCTGAGGTGGCATCATCATACGCTGAAACTTCAGATTTTAGAATTGATTTAAAGAAAGAATGTGGACTTATTGGATACCTTATTGATGGAACTCCCTTCAATGAAACAGAGTGGGTTTATGCACGTAAATTACTTGGTAATTTAGAGTTAGGTACTCCTCCATCTAGGGGGGAATTTATCATTGCACGAGTCATCTTTGAAATTCTAGCAGCTGGACCAAATGGATTAACTCGTGATGAATTGATTGACAAGCTTGGTCTAGATAGTGACACTCGAAAACATGCGCTGGATAAGGAGTTGGAGAAGGGAATTCGATCAGTAAAAGGAATTCCGGGGATTCTTCAAAGAAAGGGAGTACAGTTCGTTGTTAAACCAGAATTTCAGAAATTGAGGTCTCGAATCGAAAAGCTTGTAGTAGATGTATGTGATAAAATGTTTTCAGAAGACTCATCTATTTCTTTTGAACAAAGATTCAAAGTTAATGATAGATGGATTACTACAAATGACTTAGCATTTCTTAGTCTTTGTTCACTCTATCTCATGGTTGATGCTTGTTGGGCGAATAGAACATTGCTTATTGGAGTTGCTAAAGATACTGCAGCTAGAGATATGAAAAGACAATTACTTCCTGTCCTCAATCACATTGGCACCTTCAAAGGAGGTTTTGAAAGTGAAGGACAAGATGCACCGGATACTGATCGAATGATACTCCAATGGGTATCTCTGCAAGAGAGAGAGAAACTCAAGGTACCATGGGCGACAGCTGAATATGATACTGCCTTCAAAACCACCGTACCGCATTTTAAAAGAAAGAAAGACCTAGTATCTGGAGCAAGAAGAAATCAGATTTCACTTGAGAAGACCTTTGTGAAGTCCTATTTCCAATTATGTGAAGCATCATCGGAACCGAAACTAAGAAGCAGTGTTTTGCTTTATGATCGATTGGTATATCCCGGATTTGATGATGACCAGGTGATTACTCTGAATCACGATTATTATGACTCGCCTGAAAATCCAGAACCGATTGAGGTAATTTATTGGCAACAAATTCAGAATCCGATTCAAGGATTCATCATTAGGCTGTTTGAAAAGATGACTAGTAAGAGTATTCCAGAACTCTTTGGTCATGTCAAACCGCTGTACATTGCTGATAAAGTGGCGAAATACCACAATGAGCATTTTAGAACTATGGTTGATAGCGCAGGAATGTGGCTAACTAATAGACCAGAGTTAAGAGAAATAATCTACTATCTGAGTACATTCAGGCAAAGGAGGGCTTCCTATGAGCAATCAAGAAGGAATTCATAAGAAACTATTCACAGATTTTGAAGGAACATTTGACGGAAGACTTGCGCGAGTCATCCCAATCTCAGCAAATTATACATCTGAATGGGCTGGTACTGCAGCAAGATATGACTGTAGGATAAAAGTCAGGTACAACAAGGAGTTAATGGCTCAATTAGAAGAAGGTATGATGTTAGCGGTCAGAAACTTCAAAGGCCAATCAAAGAAAGCTCAAGATCAAGGATTGCAGCGATATACTATTCTTGTAATCTCAAAGATTTGGCCATTACACTATGGATTGGGGGGCGTGAGTGATAGTCATTATTATCCTCTGCAAATGGAAATCATAGAACAAGCAGTTCCTGACTGGGATACAGATGATCAATCCACAATGATGGTTCATATGAATGCTGTTCCAATCAATTATGACCTCATTGTCAAACCAGATGGTGCAATTGAATTCTCAAAAGGTTTCTCGTATCCGTTAATTGGTGACAA
>CAYWJO010000023.1:0-51128 GCA_964458565.1 uncultured archaeon
AGTTTTATTTGATAATCAGCTACTTGAAACCATATAAGTATGAACACATTCAAAAACAGCATCTAAATCAGCACTATCACAATCACGTGAACAGTGAAATCGAATATGCAAAAACAATCGTTTGTCATAATGCTTCGTCCAGCTCCGAAATATGGAGAACCTAAAACTGAGAGAATAGTGTCAGAGCATTTCACTCACCTTCAGAAACTGCTTGCAGATGGGATTTTAGTGTTGGCTGGTAGGTTTTCGGAAGTCCTCATCGGACTTGTCATCATCACTGTCAACAACCATGAAGAGGCTCTTGAAATCATGAATAGTGATCCAGCTGTGAAGGCAGGAATATTTCACGCAGAGCTCTATCCATGGAGTATCGCGCTAAGTTCATCTGAATGGTAACTACTCCTCATCTTGGCAGGTTACTATAAACTCACGTTCATTCACATATTTGTAAGCCTCATACGCTGCATGAACACCTTCACCAACACCGGTGATTGCTTGTTTGAACTCAGTGTCAACTACATCCCCTGCAGCATAGACGCCTTCAAGATTAGTTCTACTAGAGCGATCGATCTTTATCTCTTTCTTTTCATTAAGTTCGATACCCATTTTCTCTGCCAGTTGTGAGTAAGGTATTCCACCAATTGCGACAAATATCCCATCCAACCCAAGTGTATCATTACCATTATGTGGCGTGTCTAGCTTCACACCAGTCACTCGCTCACTACCAAGTACCTCTATCACATTGGTTTCAGTAATAACTTCAATCTTGGTTTCCTTCTCCACTCTTCGTGCATTGATTGGTTCGGGTCTAATCTTCTTCTTTCGGTAAATGATATACACTTTGGAGCAATACTTGGCTAGAAGGAGTGCTTCCTTTGCCGCACTATCACTACCCCCAATAACTGCGACTACTTTACCGCTGAAGAGAGGCGCATCACAGAGAGCGCAATAACTGACACCCTTGTTTCGTAATTCATCATGTCCGAGAACTTCAAGCTCTCTTTCTTTCATTCCGGTTGCAAATAGGACAGTTTTTCCCAAGAAGGTTTTTTTCTCTGTTACTATATAGAAAAACCCTTGTTTATCTCGAAATATATCCGTAACTGTATCGTTCTCTATGTGTACAGGATAGTCGAGAGCGTGGGATTTTATATTCTCAGCAAGTTCTTTCCCAGTTAGTTGAATAAAACCAGGATAATTAGCCACATCATCTGTGAGTGTAATTGTACCACCATCTACATCTCCGATAACAACACATATCATATCCAATCGGGCTCCGTACATAGCCGCACTATATCCAGTAACCCCAGCTCCAATCACAACGAAATCGTACATTAATTAACCCTCCAGCGCTCTTGTCAAGCGACGTTCAATTCTCCGGTCTAACCCACCAACAATAACATTGCCGTCAATAACAGTCACTGGTATTGCCATAGCACCACTCACTTCTTTTAGTTCTTCTCTAACTTTGGGATCAGTTAGGATGCATTTCTCCTCAATCTCGACGTTTTTTGTTTTTAAAAATTCAAGAATTGTTTTTGAATGTGGGCAATCAGGAGCTGTATACACAATGACTTTTTTCAATACAATCACCAATACTGAATCAATATTTGGTGTTAAACAACTCCAAACTAATTAAGATATAGCTTTTGAAGACGCATATATCAACTAGAATCCAATCAAGATAACCTCTTAATATGATATTGCAATCCTAAACAAAGTACCGAACTTCAATATTGCGAGTCATAAGTGCGGGGTACAGTGATGACTATATCCATCCTAATGATCTACACGGAAGATAACCACCTCAGACAAATAGAACAGGTTCTAAGAGCAGCGGATAACAAATTCGATGTCGAGAGAGAACATGAAATCCGTAATGTAGTATCCAAGCTTAGAAATAAGGAGTATAATATCCTAATCATAGACTTCTCATCAGTAGAGAAAGTAGGTACATCATTTATCGAAGATATCAGATTCATCAGAAAAAAAACATCTCTCGTCATGATTACTTCAAGTAATATTGAAGAGGAAACAATTGTAGCAATGAATTTAGAAAGAATGTATTATCTAAGGAAAAATAACAATCCTGAGCACACATACCACGAAATCATCGATATGACTAGGGAAATCTATGAAAAGACAAAATCTGAAGAATTCAGTGATGAGATGCGTGACAAATACACCAGTCTAATAGAAGAATCATTACAAGGATTTGCGATTATACAGAACAATCAATATGTTTACGCGAATGAGGCATTTGCCAAAGCTGTTGGATTAACAGTGAATGAACTTCTGGAATTGAAAGAAGACGAGATGTGGGCAAGAATTCATCCGGAAGACATCCCTGCACTCAAAGAAAGAAATAGAAAACTGCATATTGGAGCAGAAATAGAACCTAGACATCGATTCAGATATATACATCCTGATGGTTCAATAAGGCATGTTGAAGGTTTCATGAAGGAAACTACATTCGATAATAGACCAGCGACTCAAATTCTTGAACTAGACATAACAGACTTGGTTGAATCTGAAATTAAGCTGCGAAAGTCTGAAACCAAACATCGTTCACTTGTAGAAGAATCAAGACAAGGAGTCGCTATTGCCAAAGGGAATTTGTTTAACCTTGTTTACACAAATCCACGTATCAAAGAGCTTCTAGGATATTCCGATGATTATGAAATGGATTGGGATTTGACAGATTTTCTAAGAATCACGCACATAGAGGACCAAAGTAAAATAAAGGAAATAGCTGCAAATGCGACAAAGGTAACTAAGAATAATTTTGAATTCAACGTACGACTCAGGGCGTGTGATGGGAGATATATTGTATTTGAGGTGCACGCAGTCAAAACAGAGTATGAAAGTGATACTGCATTTCAATTAACATTTATCGATGTGACTGAAAAAATACACTTGGAACAAGAGAGAGAAAAAGAACTTTCTGCTTTCAAATTGATAACTGAAGCAACTGTCCGTGATATGGGCATCAATGAATTTTGTCATTATGTGATTGTCGGAGTCATGGAGGGCATGAATTTCGATAGGGGGTCAATACGCCTTTTTAATCCTAATGATAATATGCTTGTGCCAGTTGCAGTCTATGGTTATAGTACGGATGAGTTCAAGAATATTAAACCAGAAGACGCTGGTGATGATTCAATTCTAGTGTCACACATTGCTACTACTGGAATACCGCTTTTTGCACCTAATGTTAGAGAAAATCAGATGTTTGAAAAATTTAAGCATAGATTTGATACTTTTGAAGCAGAAGCTATAATCAGCTACCCAATATTTGGAAAAGGGGGCCAATTACTAGGTGTCTTGACAATCTCATCAAAAACCCCTGGTAGGATTACAGACAGAAATCAGATATTCTTTGAAACAATGACCGAATTATTGGCATCAGCAATCGAGAAGAAAAGGGCAGAGCATGCCCTAGCTCAAAGTGAAGTACAGTATCGAACATTTGTTGAATCATCATTGGAAGGAATTGTCGTGCTAAATAACGAAGAATTACTTTATGCGAATTCAAGGGCTCGCGAAATCCTTGAGATTACTCGAGGTGGTGATACACATCTTACGCTTGATGAAGCATTTGGACTAATCCATCCAAATGATTTAGAGAAAGCAATGAGTCTTTTTACTGAAATTAAGGAAGGGGAAACCAATGGAAAGCGTGCAGAGCTGAGGTTTATCACGAATAAGGGGAATCTAAAACTAATCGAAACTTATACAAGAAGTTTAGAATACGAAAGTAAAGCTGCACTAATTGTATTCCTATTTGATATCACAGATCGCTATGAGCGTGAATTAGACAGACAAAGACATCAACGAGAAATTGAACTCTATGCAGGTATATTACAGCATGACATTGGCAATGAATTACAACTGATCCAGCAATATAGCGAGATTATTGGTGCTTCTATTGAGGATGATCCTGAGCAAGGTAGAAAAATGATACATTCTCTTGATGGAGTTCTAAATCGCACAGGACATCTGCTTAGAGTCTTCGTCCTCAGAGAGGAGAGTTCTCATCATGAGCTAGTGAAAATGATTGAGGAAATTGTGAATCAGACAAAACAGGCACATCCAAAAGTATCGATCACATTTGAAGTAATATCAGGACCAGAAAGGGTTCAAATTACTGCAGGTAGATTATTACCAATGGTTTTTGAAAATCTCATAAGAAATAGTATTCAACATGGTTCAGAATCAGTATCTATTGATATTCAGATCACGTATACAAGCGAGCATGTAGAAGTAGTTGTACAAGATGATGGCCCGGGTATTCCTGAACACATTCGAGAACATATCTTCAAGAAGGGGACTACTACAAATTCTGGTGGATTAGGCCTTTACCTCGCAAAACAGGTAGTAAACACCTACAATGGTGAGATAGAATACAGAACAACCTCCACGGGAGCCTGTTTTGCTGTTAGATTACCTATTTTGATATGAAGTTGTCTGCGTCCTATTCTGGTACAAAGACTCCACTCATAGTTGTCACTTCAAGCCCCTCTGTTCTGAGTCTCTTAACAAATGGCGCTATACCTACAGAATCAGAAGCAATATGTCCACTGGCAACAAGATTTCCGGATTTGATATATTTTTCAAGCTCTTTCTTGTCTGTTTCTCCGATGTGCATATAGAATACTGTTGAGTAACCAGCATCAAAATATGCCTTTGCTACTCCTGCACCGCCATTAGTGCCTCCAGCCATTGCTACAATCCATTTCCCCAAGAGATTTTCGGAGGAGCCAACGTATACGATGGGTTCAGTCATACCAAGTTTGAGTTCAGGAATTTCTTTCATGGCATTGAGAGCATCTTTAACTTGAGCGTTAGTGATGCTTTTTGTGCCTTGGGAAATTGCGTCTACGAACCTCCGTCTGCAAATGAGATCTAATGGCAGATGAATATTCATGAAAGGTAGTTCTAGTAGTCTGGCAGCTGAAATTGTGTGGTCATAGTTACTCACATGAGCATTCATACGAGAAGAATCCACTCTAGGTTTGATCGCTTTCTCAGCAATGTGAGGAGGAATTCCAGCTTCAATCATCTGGTCAATTTGAGTGAGAACTACTTTGTCGAAGTTCATTCGAGATGTCCCACCTGGTGGATGATGAGCGATTACTAAATCGTAATTTAATTGCTTAGCTAGTAATAGCTCAGGAGTTCCCATGTCGATTCCTATCAACACTCGATGTACATCTTCACCAGGATAATGAATTCCACTATCACCAGGTATTTCATCTAGGTTAGCCATTTCCAATGCGATTTTCATGATAGTTTCAGTATTCATTTTCAATCAGTCCACTTCAAAAGCAAATTTTGCCACTAATGAATCTCGCGCTTGAGACGTGTAGGGTGCGAAAGACTGAATAGTATTATTGAGCAAATACTTGAAATGAGGCTCTGCTAGAATGAGCGAGAAAATGTATATTGTCAGTTGTACTCAAGACCTTGAGAAAATGGGACTTGATAGGATTAGAATGAAGGTTGAAGGGATGGAGGCACGAGACCTGTCCCTCGATTGGACACAGACACGATTAATACCCGTCGTTGCCAATGAAAAGGTTCCATTCAATGTGGGGGAGATGAGAATCTTAAATATCAAACCGATAAAAATCCCTGCAAATTCTATCGTCTTGCAATCATTTTTTGGCGTTAATGGGATGGGTCACATAACATGTATTGGCTCTACTGAGTTCCAAGTAATAGACCAAGACAGAATAGCCGATAAAGCCATGTTTCAATCTCGAATCAAGGCTGCAGTGATGTCTGGTGATATCTTAGGTCAAGTTCTGATAGTAACGTCAACTTAGAGTAGAAATCTAAGAAGGGGCAAATCATCAAATGTCCCCAATAGACTAAAAGGATCTACTTTGTTCGTTTGATGAACCAGACTAGTTTGTCGCCTTCTTCACGAAGTTCAAGGATTTCGTTACCAGTTCGATTCGCCCAAGAGGGAAAATCCTTCTTTGTGCCAATATCCGTAGCAATCACTTTTAGGATCTCTCCGACTGCAACTTCTTGGATTTCCTTCTTTGTCTTTAAAATTGGCATCGGACATCTAAGCCCACTAGCATCAAACTCTCTTGCAACTATATGGTCTGTCATTGTAAGTCATTTGGTGGCCGACTATAGCTAGATTTATGCATTACTATGTCGCACATCTTTCAAGAAATATCATGATTAATTTCAAATTGTAATTAATATGGAAGAAATATGTTAGGTTTCAATAGGTTTATAGGTCAGAATTTTGGATTCCGAAAAAAATTGAGAGTGGATTACAATGGCAGTTTTTGAACTACTATTATTCGTTCTCTTTGCCTTGAACTTTGCTACAATGTTTAGCGGATTCATGTTGGCGAGGAGGATGGGCATGTATCTGATGATGCAGGTCATGATGTTGATGTTGGCAATGTTCCTTGGTCTAGGTACACTTATCCTCGGACTAGTTGGATTCTACACGGGAGTTCAATTCGAGATACTACATCTTTTAATCTTGGGTAACTTTGTCTTCATTCTTCTTGCATTCCTTATGGAATTCGCACAAGTTGTACCAATACTGATGAAGACTATGCAAGGTGGGCCTATACACAGCTCACACATCACCAACCTTATTGTGACAATGTTCTATTCACTAGCGTTAGTCCTCTATTATGCTGGACTAGCCGTAATTTAGGAGATGAAAATAAATGGCAAGTCTATACATAATCGGACAATGGGGTCCCGAAGCAGCTGAAAGGTGTTACGGTCCTTTTGTAACCGGGACAACTGCTCAGGCACAAGATGTTGAGAAAGTCAAGATATTCTTGATGATGGATGCAGTCTGGCTTATGAAGAAAGGCATTGCAGAGAAAATCAAAGCACCTGGTTTTCCACCACTTCCAGATCTAATCGAAACTTTTCTTGAAGAAGGTGGCGAAATCGATGTCTGTTCCAATTCTGCTGAATTTAGAGGGCTAACTGAAGATACCCTGAGAGATAGCAGAATTGCAATAGCTGGTGCAGCTACTATGATAGATGATGTTCTCAATTACGATAGAACAATGACTTTCTAAGAGGGGTCCATCCCCTCCTACAATTTCTTTTTTTTTTTTGATAATTTTTGATGAACTGATTTGATACTCGAGCCATAAAAAAACAAGTTCTCGAGTAATAGTTGTTTTTCCAATTCAATCATATGGAGATTACTTTGTCATATTTCTCCATGATCAAATCTACAATTTGTGAATAGTCGACTAGCTCCACACCATCAACAAGACGTGATGTAAGACCTCTTTCCTCAATGTGTTTTTTAGAAGCATGAATCTTGATTCCTTGGGAAAGGAGTATCTTTCCCTCTTCACATCCTTTATCCACCATAAATACGCCATCTTGAATTAAAAGAATTCCAGCAGTTTCTCCAGATAGGTGAATGGCTTCAATAGTCTCTTCAAGATTTGTACAATCGCTTGATAACCAGATTAGATATTTCATAGCATCATCTCCTAAAATGTTACAACTATCTCATTTTCAGATAATAGATTTCCAACAGATTCTGGGTCCAAAATCTCTACATTGTCTATTAACTCGGACGAATCGATAGACCGTTCATCCAGAGACTTCTTACTTGCACAGATTTTGCCATCGAAGCTTTCATACGTAGATTTGAACATCCTGATAGGTAGGTCTTTCATCTCTTTAAGCAGAGCATAGACTCCGTCACCCATAAAGAGAATTGTTGGTTCATGGTCCATTCCGAACATACCAATTGAGGTTCTCCAACCTTCAAAATTGAATATCTTTCCATAGGGTTTGCTCCGAATTAAAATCAAAACGTTACGTTCTGTAAATTCCATATAATCAACTCCTACATCGCAAAAGTGATGAACCGTTCACTCTCTCCAACTATCTCAGCTAATTCTGTTAGTCCAGTTACTTCAACTCCAGAAATGAAATCAGAACCTGTCTGATCAAAACCACGAGCAGATGTACACAATCCACATGCTTGGAATTCAACCCCTAAATTAGCTAGTTCTTGAAATCTATCATTCATCGGCACTTCGGGGTCGGGATCCTGATTCAATTTCGCGTTGTTGACGGCATCGACGAAGAGAAAAACTTTAACACCGTATCCTTTCTCTACCGCTGCTTTTGTTAACTCATGGAATGTTTCACTGTTTTGATATGTATAGGGTGAGCTCAGGAGTAAAACGCCTAGTGTCTTTTTGTCCAACCATAACCAACTCCGGATGTGTTTCTCGCATCTAGAAAAAGTTGCATTAAAAAAGGTTGTGCAGTGGAAAACACAACCGGAGAGACCCCTAAGTGACTTTGAGGCTATTAGAGAATAATGAAAAAAAACAAAGAGGAGAGAGGGGTTAACCCTCTCAAATTGACTATTTCCTACGTCGTACTACCGCAACAGCAACTATCGCAATGACTGCAACTCCACCACCAATCATGATTAGAATTGCAACATTGTCATCACCAGATGGGGGTTGAGGCGTGGTTGATGTGAGCTCACCTTGGCCTACTATGTAGTGCTTTGTCTGACTATCGAAGTTACCATCAAAGGTGTATACCCTGATGAAATAGTCTACAAGGACTCCATCAGCAGCTCCAGGAATATCAGCATAGTACCAATCTCCAATATTGGACATTGTAATCTGCTGCCATTCACCGCCATCAAATCTGTACCAGAGTTCAACATAGTTGACTGTCACTGTTCCAGCGTAGATGTTTGCACTAACCTGGACAGGTTCATCAGCCTGAGGTATATCACCAGATATTCCCAAGCCTGAGAATAGAACTGTATCTTGAGTTCCAGATGTACCACGACTTGACACGTAACCCACAAATACTGGATCTTGGAAGACTGAAAAGCCATTCCATTCAGGGAATCCAATTGTGACATAGTACTGTGTCGAAGCGAAAGCCCATGTTGTTGCACTCACGTACTGTTGATCCTCAGTCTGAGTACGTTCTGACTGATAGGCTGTAGTGAAGGTACTATATGGGGTGATTTGACTGGACACATTGTAGTAAGGCTGTGCTGAATTAGGACTTCCCCAAGTGTAGTTATCTCTGCCAAGAATCACCTCAGCAAATGGAGCATCTTCTAGGAGAAATTCAAAGAAGTCTGAATCGAGGATTGTTAATGGTTCATTGCTGGTTGGAGATCCTGATTCATCATAAACGCTCCAAGTGTAATCCACAATGGTGACATCAGCATAGTAATTCAGAGCAAGAGATCTATTGGTTAATTTCCTTCTTGCTACCTCATCATCATAATTTGGCAGGTCCCAATTACCAACATAGTTGTCTATCTTGATGTCAGCATAGTTGTTGATACTTTCACCGGTTGGATCGATATGTCCTTGGAAGGTCACGTCGAATGATAACTCATCAATAGTTGCTCTGGTTGGACGCTGATCGAAGTCTTGGAAATCAGTTCCTGTGGCAACTCCGTCGTACCAGCCCCAATAACCATATGAGCAATAGGGGAATAGAGTCCCATTCACATCAGTGAATGCCACACCCCAAGACACCTCTTCTTCAAGGTCCAGTGTTAGACTGTCCTGTAATTCATAGTTATCGAAAGCTTCTCCAGGTGTTGTGAAAACTATGTCATCTACCGAATCGGGCATGAAGAAGTGAGTTAATTCACCACCACCAAAGTCCTCGATAGACATTTCCATAACAGAGTTGTTGTTATCGTCATTCCATAACATCAAACCACTGTATTCGTACTGCATACCAAGACCAACCCAATGTTCACCGGTCTCATTGACAAAGGTTGTCCCATAGCTCTGTGAAATTGCGAAGGTTAACCAAGTCCAGCTCTGTTCCTCTTCAATCCAATCCCAGCCTTCAGCCTGAGCTTGAGCAAGAATATCAGCCCATGAAACGTTAACGGCCATCCAAGAAATGTCCCAGTAACCAGGTCTAGGATCATCATCCTCATTAAAGAGTGTGTCCTTGATTGTTTCTAGTTCTGCAGTCCCAACTCTAGTGAAATCTGAGGCATGATACCAGAAGAAAGTCTGACTCCATTGTGAACTCCATGAATAAGTCTGTTGACCCATCCATGAATCGATGTTCATCTCATCACCATACTGGGTCCGATTTGGATCCCAACTGATATGGACATATAGTCGCTCATATGACTCAGCCCAAGTGTTAGTGGATTCATAGAGTTCCCGTACGTAGTATTGGTCTTCTTCTGTTTCCAAGTTACCATCCAAGTCAAGAGCACCATTTTCAGGATTTATGGTCCATGCTTTGATACCCCACATACCCCATTCCGGTGTTCCAACATAAAGGGAATGGAAGTTCTTATAGACCACACTTTGGATAGGTGTGGGTCCATAGACCATCGCATATCCCCAAGTGTTTCGAAGACGATGGATGTTCTCTAGATGGGGAACAGCAGTCACTTCTTCACCATGGTAGGTGAAATTATAGACTGGCTGAAAACCACTACCCCACATATCAATAAAGAGTTCATAACTCGACGTTGAGTTGAATAGGAAATAACCCCATGTATATTGGTAGTCATGATTGAACACATACGATTCACCCATGAAGTCAAAGTTGTAGTAGCTTGAATTATAATAAGCAACAACTTTGAATGAATCCTCAAGGGGAAGAGGTTGATAGTACTCTAGGTAGATGAATGAACCATCGATAGTTCTGTAATAAAATACAGTCTCATTACCTATCATATCTGAATATGGATACTGTTGGCCAGAATAGAATGTTGTCGCATTATAGAAATATTCATAGATTAGGAAGATGTAGGTCTCATTTACACTGAATGTTGTGCCATTAGATGCAGTCAAATATGGATTACCATCGATCCAATTAGGATATGAATCCTCAAAGACAACACTTTCGTATTCATGGAATTGTAGATTACTATCAAAAGTCCCCACACTGGTAGCAAGCCCAACCTGATATGGATTCCAAATTGCAGTCCCATTCACTTCTGTGTATGAGTTGTACATGGCAAGTCCAATATCATAAATTGTCCCTCCAACGTTGATGTAATAGATTCCACCAACATCAAACGAGGGATACCATTTGTTGAGATACTGAACTGATTTGATAGTTTGAACCATTCCACCTTCGCCGTCTATGTTCGCTAGGTGATAATATTCCTGAGCATTTGCTCCAGGATAAGGCATCTCATGTTCAACACCATCGATTTCAGCAAACCAGAACCGATTAATTTGAGTTGATAACCATGCATCGCTGCCAAGATATTCACCAACAATGTATTCCCTTGGCCAAGACACAAGTCTCATAGCGCCATCGATGTAAGCATGATACTCTCCACCTGATTCAGTAATTGGATAGGAATTCAGATTGATATCTGTCATGTAGTATCGATGAGAATTATAATCCCAATACCAGAAATCCAGTAAAGGAAGTATTCCATTGGTACCATAACGTACATAATATGAATAGTCCTGGTGGTTTATCTCTGTAATATCATAGAAGACTTTCGTCACGTATGGCTCTCCATGAGTATACCAATCACCCTGATGGATAGCTCCTTCGAGGTCAATCCAATAATAGAAGGATGTTACTCCATCATACCAATAGTAGGCGAATTCTTGAGCTGTTAGAAATGATTCACCAGCAGCTGTCACATTGTAGATGTATGCAGCTTCTGAGTAGGTGACATAGATTTTGGTTCCATTTTCCAACTCATAGAAGTAGACATCACGGTCCGTTACAGAGTCCCAGTGATCATAGAAGAAGAATTCCTTCCATACATTACTAGAGTACGGATCATATCTTTCTCGAACTTTGAGCGGATACCGGTCTCCATCAATTACTATGTAAGGACGCTCTTCTCCTTTCAGATAGTCAGATCCCTCATTGGTATTCAGAACAGAATTATAGAATGAAAGTTTTGAATGATCAATTGAATCGACATACACCTTCTCTGTTTGATAATCAAAAGAGTAGACCCACTCCCGTCCCCAACTTAGGATTTCATGATCACCATAACCACTTGTATAGTCTTGATACCAGGTATTATTCATGAAAGCAAAATTCCACCAGTACTCAGTGTCTGGAACAGACTCATCCAAACTCACTAAGAAGGATACGTAGAGGTCTCCATCGTCGGTCCAGTTATTGAGAGAACCAATTGTTGCGAATGACGCGGGAATACGAGTGTCAGCTGATCTATACTCAGGAGAATTTTCTTGCCACTCTTGGGTGCGTTGGTTATAGTAATACCACTGCTCGTGGAATCCCTCAACTTCAGTGAAAACCCAATCCCAGCGCTCACGCATTTCTCCTGCTTCGGTATCAAAGTAGGTATAGCTGGTATAAACATACTCATTGTAGGTGCCATATGTGATATTCCATTTTTCCGTTCTATTGAAAGCATCTAGTTCATAGGAACCATCCAGATTATAGACAACCTGATAATACACAGTTGACCATCGAGATTCAGTTTCAGTCCAGTAGCCATCCGATGCATCCAATGTGAATTGAACTGCGTCAATATCATTTGCAATTGATGCACCACCTTGAAGGCGGCCACGAACCATGAAATTCTCTCCTTTATCGACTGAGAATATCCAATCATCATGTTCAGAGCCATCTTCTCTGAGAATTCTAGCAATTGTCACAGGTGTGTCAATCGCGATTTGTTTGGCAAGTTGGTACTGTGCTTCAGTTTGACGGGCGTTATCACCATATGTATCTGGATTATACCACCAATTGTCAGGACCTCTGACTTCATCATTAAACTGAAGATATGAATAAGTTTCAGTCTTTGGCATCAGATCTGTGAAGTGACCAGCGAAATCAACAACTAGATTTCCGCCAATTGTCCGCACATTACAAAGAGGCAGATTCAACTCATAAAAGATTTGAGCATCGGTAATAGGTTCGAAAACCGTTACTTCTTCGTCCCAAGTATCGGGAATCCAAGTTTCAAAGGGATAGGTATAGAATGAATATCCATAGAATGTGTTGAATGAATCAGTAGTGGAATTCCAGATGAACATGAATTCCTTTTCAATCCACATTGTGTCTGTGACTACTTCATAGACGGAGCCGGTCCAGTTCAACCAGCGATGTTCTACTTCAGCCATTGAACCTGTATCTGTCCCTTGACGAGTCTTGTACGGACCGAATACATCTTTCATGTAGGTTACTTCGACCATTTCATCCCAGACATAAGTTTTGAGGGTTTCATCAAAAATCCATCCTCCATATGCAGTTACAGGTTCCATGTGCCATCCAGTTATAATTACTTCAGTATCCATCCAAGAGGGAATTCTGAAACCTAACTTGACATATTCAGGAGTGCTACCAGTTATGTTGAACCGCATGAGGAAATCTTTGTTTCGGCTTACCGAATAAAGTTCATCGCCCTCCAAGTCTAATTTCTGAAGGGTATAGCTCGAGTCCCATGTGTATTTGAAAGCGTCATCAGGACGCATTCCAACTGATAAGTAATTCGGGGTCCAATCAGTAGCGTAATTGCGGGAATCATAGTAATTCCATTCGTTATCCATAACATTAAGGTTAACCTCAAAGAGACCTAAAGGTGCGTCACTCGTGAATGAAATTACAAAATTGACATAGTTATTAAAATCATCAGAGTTATTGAAGCACTCTGCAGAATAGATATTTACAAATGGATCCTCAGGATAAACGGGTCCTTCTCCACCCATTTCATATTGGTATGCATACGCACTCCATTCCTGGTATCCATCATTAGGTCGCCAGCTTACATCGAAAGAGGCGTAGAAATCATCGGGCGATAGGAACCATCCATTAAAACGAACTTCCTCAAGGTATAGACCCTTCGGGATCAAATCATTTGGAATGATTGTTGTTATCGTCAATTTCTCATTTATTTCTGCATAATGATTATCTTTGAATTGGGTTCCATTCTCATGTGCAATTACATAAGATGGCGTTGGTCCGAACAACCAATGTGAATTATCCGAATCCCATGTTTCATTATGCTGATCACTACTCTGCTCCCACCAAACATAAGTTCCGTTAGTAGTTTCTTGACTTGGAACTTGTTGGTTGGGTGCAGGATAAGATTTCTCCAGACCATTGGTAGCATTCAAGGGTGCTGTTGAACCTCCATAGCTAAGAGAAATCATGAATAGCAAAACCATGATTACAGACATGGTTTTTGCAAGATTAATCGGGTTATGCATTATTAATTCTCCCTAGCGCTACCTCAGGACTAGGGCTGCGATTTCTCACACACAAACCATTTCGAGGTAGCGTTATACCTTACGCTAACTGAATATATTCGCAATATGGTTCGGTGTGTGGCATAGTCCATGAGGCGAATTCAAACCTGTATATTAGAAAATTTCATAATAAGCATTTGTCGTCTGTCCCCGATGAGTGGTTGCAGGTAAGATTGAAAAGCAACGACCAGATTGAAATATCAAGGTGAACCCACGTGTGTGATGTCGTTCTAAAATACACAATGAAAGATAGAACTGGCGAAATAGAGATTGATGAAGATGTAGGAGTTTTAGACCTTACACATAAGGGAATCATCGAAATAGATCTGGCACCTATCACAAAATGTACTCATTTGGAAGGCATTCTATTAGATCGTAATAAACTAGAAGAAATTGACCTGACACCCATCCGTGCATTGTCTAACCTGATTGAGATTGGATTGTCAAGAAACCAATTTACTGAGATCAATCTTGAGCCGCTTTCTAATGCATCAAATCTGGAAGTTCTAAATCTGGGTAATAATGAACTTCAGTCGATAGACTTGGCACCAATCAAAGGCATGACGAACCTCAAGCGGCTAAGATTGCTCAACAATGGTTTAACTAAGATTGATATTGGAGTACTCGCGAATTGTGGAAATCTAGAGATTCTAGAAATTGAGAACAATGGATTTACATCTATAAATCTGAAACCACTAGAAAATTGTAAAAACTTGACACAACTGAATTTAATGTACAATGAATTATCTTCAATCGATTTAACACCGCTTTCATCATGCTCCGATTTAACCAATCTATATTTACATCAAAACAAACTTGAAGCGATTGATTTGACACCATTATCCTCATGCATCGGTCTCAAAATCCTGAGACTGGGAGGAAATCAACTTACCACCTTAGATTTGGAACCATTATCAACGTGTTTGAATCTCAGAAGATTGGGACTCGCACTAAACGGGTTAGAGGAAATTGATCTTACTCCACTGGGAAATACCAAGCAGCTGATAGCATTAGATATAGCTCGCAATCGATTGAAGGAAATTGACCTAACTCCACTAGGTAAGTGTAAGGAACTCGAGGAACTCTTCTTATGGAGCGAGCATGATGAAGAGATGAATGAATTCGAAGTAATTGACCTGTCCCCGCTATTTAAGTGTGAGAATCTTGAGGATATCAGCGTTCCTAGTTCAGCACGCTTAACTGCCAAAGCAGCTCTAGAGAACAAAAAGGAGATACCTTGGGCAATTGAGGATCTCATTGATAATGATAGAATCGACTGGGAGTAATGGGTATTTGTGAACAGTCTTAAGGAAAATAAGCTCTCACTTGCTTAACCCTGGAGGGTACATAAATGGATAAAGATGAAACACTTGCGTTCATTGATAAACAAATTGAGTTGGAGAATCGCATTATTGAGATTGTTAAAGAAAATGTTGACAAACTTGGTAATGCCTTTATCAAAGAACTATTGCTTGGAGTATCAACTGATTCTAAGAAACATGCAATGTTGCTTAAATCCCTCAAGAAGGCAGTTGAAGGACCAACACCATTCATCAGTACGGAAGAACGTGACAAAATTGCTAAAGGTATTCAAAAGCACATTGAGATGGAAGCTACAGCAATTGAAACCTATGGCGAGCTTGTCAATAAGAGCGACAATGAACAAGTGAAAACGATTGCATCAATGATAAGAGAGGATGAAATCCGTCATCATCAATTGCTCAAGGAATTACACACGGTCATTGTTGAACCAGAAACTCTGACTGAAGACATGATTTGGGATATGCTCTGGAAAGACTCACCATGGCATGGTAGTCCGGGTGGATAATTCCTATACGAAGAAATAGATGTGGTTAGAATTCACTGACCACATTCTTTTTTCTACTCTGCGAACATATCTAATATGTCAAGAAAATCACTATCTAACTTTTGAATACCAACACCTGTCTTTGCAGAAATGAAACATATTGTGACTTATGTATTTCATTTTGACACTAAGACAATGCTTATGTTCTATCCAACGAAACCTCTGTAATATCCAATATGCTGAATGGAGAATAACCCAAGATGACAGTAGAGGATGTTAAGAGGACAGATTCAGGTCGCGCTTTGATGTTGTCAAATGAAGCAGTTGTTCGTGGTGCACTTGAATCTGATGTGAAGGTAGTTGCGTTCTATCCGGGATCACCAACGTCTGAGATTTTGGATACTTTTGGAGAAGTATTAGAGCACTTTGGAGATTATAAGATGGAGATTTCTGCCAACGAAAAAGTTGCCCTTGAAACAGTTGCAGGAGCTTCAATGGCAGGTCTAAGGTCTTTCACATCGATGAAGAGTGTTGGAATGAATGTTGCAAGCGACTCAATGTTCAGCATCGCTTATACTGGACTCAATGCAGGATGTGTTTGTCTGATTGCTGACGACCCATATGCTCATTCATCACAATCAGAACAAGATGGTCGATACTTTGGAGAAGCAGCATATGTACCAATGATAGAACCGGCTAATGCGCAGGAAGCATATGAGATGACGAAGTGGGCATTCGAACTGTCAGAGAAATATAGGACATTGGTGATGATAAGAACCACAACCCGTGTGAATCATCAACGAGGAATGGTTAAGCTTGGTGAGTTAAAACGTACTCCATTCAAGAAAAATAAATGGTCTGATGTTAAGGGACAGTATTTTACAGTAGGTGCCATTGCACGGCGACTTAAGGGAGAGTTGCTTCAAAGAACAGATAGAATCAGATTTGAGGTCGAAGAAAATCAATTTAATTTCGTAGATGATGGTGAAGGTAAAACTGGGATTATCACTGCAGGTGTATGTTATCTACATTCAAAAGAAGCAATTCAGAACCTTAATGCTAATCTCCCCATACTGAAGATTGGCACTCTCTTTCCGTTACCTGAAAAGATGATATCAAAATTCATCGGTAAATTAGATACACTGATTGTGGTTGAAGAACTCACTCCATTCCTTGAAACAAGAATAACAGCGATAGCAAAAGATGTAAATCCCACTCTGAAAATTATTGGCAAGAAAAGCGGCGATTTCTCAGAGATGCTTGAGTATAATGTTCAGATTGTAGAGAAAGTCATTGCAAAGACGCTAGGTAAAAAGCCATCTTATGATTATGATGGATTCTTTGAACGAGCGGAAAAACTCAAGGTTGATCTACCTGAGAGAGTACCGATATTTTGCCCAGGTTGTCCACATAGAGGAACACTATGGGCATTTCGACAAGCTCTGGATAGACTTAGGATTCGTGACAATATTGTATTCAATAATGACATAGGATGTTATAGCATGGCATTCCTGCCACCAAATGAGTTTAGCGACTCTATGCTAGCGATGGGAGCAAGTCTTGGAATTTCAGCAGGAATGAGTTTGGCTCTTGAGGACAAGATTATTGCTATGATTGGTGATAGCACAATGTATCACGCCTCGTTGCCTGGAATAGTCAATCTGATACATCATGGTTCCAATGTCACACTCTTTGTACTGGATAATTCAGTGACTGCAATGACAGGTCAACAATACAATCCGAATAGTCCATTTGATGCAGGTGGAACCTCTGCTAAGAAGATAGACATGGAAAAACTCTTTGAAGCACTTGGAGCGGATAGCGTTACCATAATAGATCCGTATGAAACGCGGGATTGCGTCAATCCAATTAAGGATGCAATAGAAGCAGATGGATTCAATGTCATCATATCAAGACGGGAGTGTGCTCTATACGGTGACAGATTGAAGAAGAAACGTGGGGAGAGAATACCTCAGAGTGAAAATGTAAAAGAAACCTGTCGTGGAATCTATGCATGTGTAAAGGAGTTCTACTGCCCAGCAATCAAGGTGGACGAAGAAGATCATAAGATGACAATACAGCTCGATCTCTGCGATGGATGCTTGGAATGCAGACAGGTGTGTCCAGTTGATGCACCAAGACACATAGAGAGGTGATTATGTTGGAGAAGACGTTCAATATCCTCTTTGCTGGTGTCGGTGGACAAGGTCTCATGCTCCTCTCTGCAGTTCTAGGCAAGGCAGCTGTAGATTCAGGTCTTGATGTTATGACTGGGGAAACCCACGGTCTCGCACAGAGAAGTGGCTCAATCTATGTACACTTCAAGATTGGAAACCCAATATCGCCCCTGATTCCGTATGGAAAAGCTGACATGCTCATCGCAATGGAAGCAACTGAAGCTCTCAGGTACATCGAATATCTCAAGAACAATGGCGTTGTCATCATGAGTAAACGAGTAATGCCACCAGTTGCAGAAACCAAATCTGTCGCTCTTGATAAGGAAAAGAAGATTAAGTATGTTGCCATTGACTTTGTCGAGGAACAAATCAGACAAGTCACCAATAAGGTAATCCTTCTTGATTCGCTTGAACTTGCACTACAGGCTGGAAATGCAAGAACTGAGAACTCTGTATTGATAGGAGCGGCAGCGTCATGTCCGGACTTTCCAATTCCAGCAGAAGAGCTTCGCAAATCCGTATTAGCCCTAGTTCCACCCAAGACGGTAGAGGCCAACTCGAAGGCATTTGACCTGGGACGTGAGTCAGGTGGAGCTTGTTTGGGTACGTAGAGGAGTCAGACTAAAACCTTAAGTGAAAAGATACGAGAGATGGTCTTGGTTGGGTATGCTGTACTCAACTCAGTTACCATGTTTTCAAAGATAAGACGAATCAAATCATTGTTGAAACGAGAGTACTCGTTAAACGACTATCTAATTCTCACAATCTACAATTTAGTAGAGTACTACATTCAAGAGAATGATGAAATTAGAATATCCACAGATTGGAAAGCCGAGATATATGGATGGGAAGAGATATTCGGTACTGGAACAACAGAACAAGATGCGCTTAGAAGACTTGAGCAGGAATTTGAAAGATATAGACTAGACCATGGCACTCTACCAAAACCTGCTAGACCTACCGTCCTTCTAAGCACAGTTCATTATAGTCCCGTTGAAAGAATACATATGTACACACCCCTCATCAAGGACTTTTTTCCACGGATTCTCAACAGAAAGCCAGAAGATTGCTGGATATCAGAACTTTCCACTATGTGGCATTTTATTCCGGATTATAGGTTTGATGAAATTGTACAGTTGATATACGATGAATATGGAGTGGATATTAGCGATATTGAAGGTGGGAATCTTCTCTCTATTTTCGATCGACTATCTACTGAAGCAAAGCGATTTTGGAAATCCTAACTTGTTCTGAGAGCACCATCTAAGATAATCATTGATACAGCAACCTATGAGAGACCCAACAAATTCCTAATTGGCATTGAGTGCGTTATTGTGAATGAAG
Source organism: uncultured archaeon (assembly GCA_964458565.1). Lineage (GTDB taxonomy): Archaea > Asgardarchaeota > Thorarchaeia > Thorarchaeales > Thorarchaeaceae > CAYWJO01. The sequence goes on from CAYWJO010000023.1 coordinate 19,566, forward strand.
AGTTTGTGGTGGAAAGGGATATTCAATATCCTGTGTTTCCTGGAAAAGTCCTGCGTCAAAAAGGAGCTAACTCCTGACCTTCATCAGGTTCTTAACTGAATTTTCAATTCCAGTCAATGTAAATTCAATATCTTCCGCCACATGGGAAAACGATAGCGCACCCAATCCATGATATCCAAAAACGCGCTCCTGCATTAGGTAGCTTTGGAAGATATCCTGCTGATGATGGTCAAAGAGCTTGCCAAGTTGACCCGGGCTGATCAGTGGCCTATCAAGTTCACCAGAGAGACAGCTGATGAAATTGATTGAACCATATCCTGTACCTATGAGTGGTACTTCCATCTCACGCAGCATTTCGTTAAGCCGTTCTCTGAATTCATCACCCATCTTATTCAACCGAGGGAATTCCTTCTTCATATTCTGTAATTGTTCTAGAACGGCTAATCCTGCAGTCATTGTCAGGGGATGACTTGAGAATGTCCCGCCTCCAACCCATCGACCACCCTTAAAGCCTGGCGATGCTAGATTCATGATATCTTCGCGGCCACCATAGACGCCAAGAGGCATCCCTCCGGCTGCAGCTTTACCAAGAGTGACTAAATCTGGTTGCACTCCAAATATCATATCTCCAGCGGTTCCATACCTAAGACGAAATCCTGTAATTATCTCATCAAATATGAGTATAATACTCCTTGATTCAGTTTCTTCACGTAGATAATTAAGAAATCCAGCTTCGGGGGGGATACCACCTCCAGCTCCAATGATTGGTTCAACAATCACAGCTGCTAATTCTTTTCCATATGCTTTAAGCATTTTATCAAGACTATCTCGGTCATTATAGTCAAACGAAACCCCGTTATAGAAGGGACCATCAGTATATGGATGACTCATGTGATATGTAAGAGCGTCATTCCCTCCATGCCATCCACCAAGTGTCTTTGCAACCAAATTACGCCCCGTAAACAACCTTGAGAGTCTAACCGCATACATAGTGGATTCGCTACCTGTAGAAGTAAATCGCATCTTCTCAAGGAGTGGTATTGCTTCTTTGAGTTTCTCACCATACTCCACTTGTGGTTGATTGGGTGCTCCAAAATGAACGCCAGATTCAAGCTGTTCAGAGATTCTTTTCTTCACCTCAGGGTTATTATGTCCCAAAATCTGAGAATAATGTGTCATCCACCAATCAATGTATTCGTTGCCATCAACATCCCAGATGTGCCCTCCCTCTCCACGAGAGATGTAAGGGGGATAAGCATCATTCGATGTAAGTCCAAATTGACGGATGTTATGACTTACGCCACCGGGAAAAAGGTTCGTAGCTCTATACCATAACTGTCTTGATTTCTCTGTTGACTTCAAATATCGCTCCATTGGAACACACTCCATGATATTTTTACGACTTATAGAAACGTTCTGTATTTCGTGGTACTCGAATGTCACTCATTGTCTTGAGTCCAAAACCTACCGAACTTATCAGAGGTATAAGATTGAGAATCATACCGACTGTTGCCAAATCACCTTGCACTCCATTTTCTATTCGTTGATGCATCTTAGGAAGACCTTCAATTATAACTTCATCATATTGTGGAGTTGCTTCAGCATACGCAAGAAAATCAAGTTTGACAATTGTCACGCCATTTCGAAGTCCGATTCCTACACTCTTGAGCCCAAGAACATTTCCCTTCCTTATGGTCGTAAACGTATTGGAAACATCATTTTCTGCAATCACCGGTTCGGTTGGCAATTCTTGGATCGTATCAAGCTCTAGATTAAGAGCTGCATCTATCATTCTTATGGACTCTACAAGACCAACATGCCCTGTGATAATTCCATCATCAATATTCTTACGGAATTCCATCTCTGTCATTCCAGTGCCTATCTTCTTCTGAAAAGAAAACCGACGAAGACTAGAGTTCATGTGACGAGTGACATGAATAGTTTCTATATGTTGACAGGGTGCTGTGAGAATGATTGGAAGCAAATCCATCAGGTATCCAGGATTTATTCCAGTTCCTAAAACAGTTTTCTCATATTCCTCTGCAATCTTGTTGATATCTGCTGATATTCTGGGATGTCGATCGAATGGATAGGATAATTCCTCGCATATAGAAATCACATGCATTCCAGATTTCAGACAATTCACTATGACTGGAAATACAACCTGTAAAGATGAGGAGGTGGCTATTATGGCAACGTCCGCATTAACCTTGGATTTAGATACAAACGATTCCAAGTTAGAATAGATGTTCGTTCTAGATTCAAGAGATAAGGATAGCACATCCTCTACTGATTTGTCTAATAGTTCTGGATCTATATCCACAACTCCAATAAGATTAAGATTCTCACGTTCAATAATTGCACGAGCTATAAACCTACCAAGAGACCCAAACCCGAATTGCAGAACAGAAAATGGTTGTGACATATACCACAGATAACATCGGTGCTATTTAGAATCATGGGCAGACAATTGTAAAGAAAATAAAATATTCTTGAAGTGACTAATCTTAATGCGGACAAGATGGAAGTTTGAATTGACCTTTAATACTAGTCCTTCAGGATTAGACAGTTATTAACTGAAGTTCAGTTCTTGCATAACTATACAGTTATTAACTATAGTGAGAATTCTGTTCAAAGGAGATGCCGCATTGACAGACAAGAGAGTCCATGATACAATAATCATCGGTGGAGGACCCGCAGGCTGCTCAGCCGCACTGCATTTGGCGTATCACCAAAGAGACGTGCTTGTTCTCGATCGTGGTACAAGCCCAATGCATTTCCATACCAACTCCATAATGAATTATGCAGATGGAAATCTTTACCATGAGGGAAGAACACTTCTTAGACAGCTTCAGGGGAGTGCACGTAACGCAGGAGCTGAGTTCAAATCCGCGAATGTTGTAGAGGTTGCAGGACGCTATCCAGAGTTTCGAATCACAACTGATTCAAGCTTCAGAACAAAAGATCAATCGATTTACTATTGCAAGACGCTCCTTTATTCTACTGGGACAGCACGAAAGCATCCTAAGGTAAACGGTATGTGGAGACAATGGCTACCTGTTGCAAACGTGGGAAATGCAGCATTCTATTGTCCGGATTGTGAGGCACCATTATGTAGGGATAAGGATGTTCTAATCGTTACTTCAGGAACTGTAGGAGGTGCACTTCATACCGCAAGATCACTCACAAGATTTACTGATAAAATTCGTATTCTTATGACTGAAGATGCATACATGTCTATAGATGACCAAGACCTAACCAAATTAGATGAATCAGGATTCGAATGGATACGAGGTAAAATCACAAACGTGGATTACCCAGCTCCAGGTAAAGTCCAATCTGTAACGCTTGATTCGGGCGAACGATTGCGAGCCGAGGTATTTTTTGTTGCTCATATAGCTGAAGCACGCTCTGAATTAGCTCAACAGATAGGAGTTGATGTTGACCAGAGAGGAAACATCATCACCGATAAGAGAGGAAAGACAAACGTAGAAGGTATTTGGGCAGCAGGAGATGTTAGACCCATCACTCAACAAATCGCGATGGCTGTTGGAACCGGAAATTATGCTGCCCTCATGATTAATCAATTTCTAGGAAACCTATATGAAGTGGAAAGAGAATTTGATCACCCTGAAACTCGCGGTATTTTGCATATGTAGTATTTCAATAATACTCCTGTTGTCCAACTATACCATTTCTATTTCTGTGCTTATATCTCCTGATAATATACCATAAACTAGCAATGAATAAGATTGACGCACTTGGAATCAAAATGAGTAATAGAATAAGTCTCAGATCGATATCAAGATAATAATCAGCTTCAGAACGAAGTTCGAAGGTGATAGTGATATCTTGTGTAATATTATTGTTATTCAAACAGATGAGATACCAAATGGAATCCTCAGGTATTATGAAAATAAAGGAACCCGTTTTACCTACAGATCGTTCAAATTTCTGGCTTGGAGCAACAGTCCAGTTTACCCACGTATCAGATGGAAATGCATTTTCATGCACGATAAAAAATTCTACAGGCAGGTGTTCAGAGAAATAATTACCTGTTAAACGATCACCCTCAGTCGCATTGACTCCTCTGAAGGTTACACCAAAAGGTTCGGTAGTGTGGGAAGTGCTTCCTGATTCAAAAGCGGGATATAATATAGTAGTAGATTCAAAAAATGTGATTATCAGAAGAAGAAGAATACCTTTGCTCCACATTCCCATAACATCTCACCACGCATTGTATCACCTAATACCAACAGATTATTGAATCTTTCCTTGCACTTCACTCTCTTCTCAAGACGATTGGTACGCAATTTTACGAATTTGTTGGTGAGCGGTTTGGTAGACATAAGTTTAAATGCTGGAATTAACTATTGTTAATGCACATCATAGATTTTCTTCGTGGAAAAGTGAGGTACGAAAAATGGAAAGTACAGATGCACAACTGGTTGAAATATTGGAAAAACAGATAGAAGTTGAAGACAACACCCTAGCGAAAATATCTGAAGCAGAATCTACGGTCACTGAAACAGCGGTAAGACTTGTTTTCCTTGAAATGAGATTAGATTCGTACAAGCATAAGAAATTCTTAGAAGGTTTAGTTGACATCCTAAAGGAAACTCCGTGTGATACATGGAGTGCAAAAATACAGCGTTACATTGACAGAGTCAAACTCAAACGCCAATTAGAGGAGCTCATCACAGAAGAAAAAGAAATGCTTCACCTAACTCGAGAAGCAATCAGGTTGATGAATGATAACATAGGAGAGATCCTCCTTACGCATATAATGGAAGATGAGGAACGACATACTAAGGACTTGGCAGAGATAGTCAGGATTGTTCAGACTCTACCTTTACAAACTGTAAAAGGTGAGAAGGGTTCCGATATAGTCTGTATAGACTAATAGCCACAAAGTATTATTCGTAGGTAGAAAATAGAACACACGCGTGATACACAATGACAAAGCCAACACTCACTGCTGTTAATGATAATTCTCCAAATACAACAGAATACATTGAGAACATGTCAAGTTCGTATAGAGTGAACTTCTTGAGATTTGGAGAGAGTTATACTCTAGAAACCGAATCTGTTGAGAAATTAAAGGAGTATAGCGATAAATTCACGTTTGTTGTCCTATTTGCTGATTGGTGTGGAGACGCTCGAAGAGCGGTTCCAGTTCTATCGCTGCTTGAAGAAAAGGCTGGTCTCAATGTAAGAGCTCTTGGAGGTATGACTAAACCGATGGTTAGATCAGAAAAAAATTGGGCAGTTCCTCCGAGTCCAATTGAGGTGGATATCTTTGAGATTAAGAGTAGTCCAACGATAATCGTATTCGACAAGGAAACAGGAGAAGAGATTGGCCGAATGAAAACTAAACCGAGAATGACCAGTACTGTTGAAGAGGAGCTTGTGAAGATAATAGAAGACTCACTATGATCTTGAGTTGTTGATGGATATTTTCCTATAATCGTCTGTAGTTGTGTGATGGTTTGATAGAGGAATTCATGTTTTGTTGATCATTTGATACTAACTAGATAGATTTCTATAATAGATTCTACAGAAACCAGCTTGTGATGCAAAATGGTTGAATTAGGAATTGAAGATATCGTCGTTGGGTCTGGAGACTCCCCTAAACAGGGTCAGACCGTGGTGGTTCACTATACAGGATGGCTTACAAATGGGAAGAAATTCGATAGCTCAGTTGACAGAGGACAACCTTTTGAATTCAAGATTGGTGTGGGTCAAGTAATCAAAGGCTGGGACCAGGGAGTAATGACCATGATAATAGGCGGAAAAAGAAAACTCACAATTCCGCCTGAACTTGCTTATGGCGATAGAGATATCGGTAATGGTTTGATTCCACCAAATTCCACGTTAGTCTTTGAAGTTGAATTACTAGGACTGAAGTAATTCTACAAATATTCGATGTCATAGATAAACAATCGTGCATCTAGCATTAATATCACGTTCAATGAAAAAACAACAGGCAAGAACTCACTGAGATTCAAATGTTCGAGTCTTGCAACCATCACATTTCTCAAATCCGACACCCATACAGATTGATGTCTTCTCACCACCGTACTTAGAGCCCCATTGCTGCATCAGTGTTAACACACCGCGCAGATCTTGACCTTTTATTGTTAGCTTGTAAGAAACCTTTGGGGGTATTGTGGAAGCGTCTACGTTTCGATCAAGAATACCTTCTGTTTCCAATTCGCGAAGACGTTCAGTCAAGACTTTGGGACTTATCCATTCAAGATCTTTTTGAAGTTGATTGAATCGCAATCCCAATCTTGCACTCTCTCGCATCAATGATTGAAGTATCAAGATAGTCCATCGTTTCCCAAGAATATTGGATGCTATGAAAACCGGACATGATTCAACTGCTACACGGTCTCTTGAATACATATGAACTCACTTACTTTTAGGTAACTATTATCTTTATAATAGTATTTAATGATTTGTAGATTGATTAGAATGGTTAAGCGACTCATGATCCAGATTGATGAAGAGAAGTGTACAGGTTGCGGACTCTGCGTCCCAGGATGTGCAGAAGGGGCTCTTCAAGTCATAGATGGTAAGGCGCGGTTGTTTTCAGAAACATATTGCGATGGTTTAGGAGCCTGTCTTGGTGAATGTCCTGAAGGAGCACTTACTCTGAGAGAGGTTGACACGGTAGAGTTTGATATGGAAGCAGCTACGAATCATGTCAGAAAGATACGTGGAGAACCTGAAGCACCTTGTGCTGAAACAAAAGGTGCACCCTTTGCAGGATCAGAAGCGTTTACCTATGCCGCTGGCCATGAAATAGGGCAACATAATGGGGCGGTTCCCGAGGTGATAACTCCATCTCAACTGAACCAATGGCCTGTAAAACTGAAACTTCTTTCCCCACAGCATCCCGTGTTAGACAATTCAAGACTTCTGATAGTAGCAGACTGTGCAGGTCCATCCTATGCAGGTCTCCATGAGGATTTCATCAAAGGACATGCAGTTATTCTAGCATGTCCTAAATTCGAGGAATTCGAACCTAATCTTCAGAAGCTGACTTCGATTTTCCGGTTGAACAATATACAAGAGATAGATATGGTTCATATGGAAGTACCCTGTTGTGGAGGTTTGGGTAGGCTTGTTGGTTTAGCTATTGCAGATTCAGGGAAAGATATTCCAATTAGAAAATACATCATTGGTGTAAAAGGCGAAATAAAAGCTGTCTTCTAAAATAAAGAAAAAGAGAGGTCTGAAACCTCTCTTAGCACGAGTTACTCTTCATCTAAAGACCTAATCGGTTTTTAACACCTTTTCCATAGTTGGGGTCAGCTTTTGTGAAATGCTCCACCATCCTCAGCTGAATCTCTTTTGGCACAGTACTAAGTGGTTTGGCTATGTTATCCATGAGTCGTTCCTGTTCCTCTGTTGACATGAGACGGAATAGATTCCCAGGTTGGATATAGTCATCATCAACTCCTCGGGGTTGATCATATCTATCAGCATCACCGGATATTTTCAGTGGAGGTTCACGGAAAGCAGGATCCGCTTTTGGTCCTCCAAAACTATCAGGTTCGTAGTTAAACCGAAACATTGCCCCATTATCATCGCATCGCATGTATCCATCGCGTTGGTTATTAAAAGCCTCAGCATGCTTTGGTCGATTTACTGGGAGAAGCTGATGGTTAACACCCAATCTGTAACGATGTGCATCTGCGTATGCAAAAATACGTGCTTGAAGCATTTTGTCTGGCGAGAACGAGATACCTGGTACAATATTTGATGGTGAAAATGCAGCCTGCTCTATATCTGCAAAGTAATTTGTAGGATTGCGGTTGAGTTCTACGACTCCTACATCAATCAATGGATAATCTGCGTGTGGCCACACTTTAGTCAAATCAAATGGATTCCAGCGGTAATCCTCTGCCTTTTCCTCAGGCATAACCTGTATTTTGAAATTCCACTTCGGAAAGTCACCTCTTTCGATTCGCTCAAAGAGGTCTCTCGTTGCCCAATCTGGATCCTCACTAGCCAAACGAGCTGCTTCGTCAGCTGAGAAATTCTTGATTCCCTGAGCAGTCTTGAAGTGGAACTTGACCCAAAATCGCTCATCTTTCTCGTTCAGGAAGCTGTAGGTATGGCTTCCGTAACCATTGACATGAGGAAAACCTCTTGGTGTCCCTCGATCAGAGAAGAGGATTGTTACTTGGTGGAGAGACTCCGGAACTAGACTCCAAAAGTCCCATTGCATAGTATCAGATTTTAGATTTGTCTGCGGCACACGTTTCTGGGTGTGAATGAAATCAGGGAACTTCAACGGATCGCGTATGAAGAAGACAGGTGTATTATTACCAGTCATATCCCAGTTTCCTTCTTCCGTGTAGAATTTGATTGCAAACCCACGAACATCTCGCACAGTATCAGCCGAACCTTTTTCGCCTGCAACTGTTGAGAGCCGCATCAGGAGATCGGTCTTCTTGCCCACTTTTGAAAATAATTTTGCCTTAGTGTACTTCGTTATATCATGTGTTACAGTAAAGGTACCAAAAGCACCAGCACCTTTCGCATGGACTACTCGTTCGGGAATGCGCTCGCGATTAAAATGAGCTAGTTTCTCAAAAAGATGAAAATCCTCAACTAGTAGTGGACCACGAGGACCAGCAGTCACAGAGTTTTGGTTATCTGAAACTGGTATGCCCGATGCAGTCGTGAATTTTTTTGTACTCTTCTTATTAGAATCAGTCATGTTCTTGTCCCTCGATTCTATTTTAAAATCATTACTAATTACAAACAACTTTTATTTAAGACTTCTGACCTACATTAGATGATAAGGTATAATTTTAAACGATATCGTACACCAAAGATAAGATTGTGAAATAATGAAATCTGAAGAACTCATGGATCTACTAAGGAATAAAGGTTACAAGGTCACACCTCAGAGATTGGCAATCTGTCACGAGGTTCTATCAAGAAATGACCACCCCACGGCAGAGCAGATTTTTGACGTGATTACCAAGGATTATCCCACAATCAGCCTTACTACAATATATCACACTCTTGATTTGCTAAAAGAATTAAAATTAATTGATGAACTCCAATTCGATGAACGTACATCAAGATATGATCCCAACACATCAATGCATATTAATGTCATTTGTAGGAAATGCGGAAAGATTCGAGACTATGAGTCAGATTCGATAAGACAACATTGGAAAAAAATCATCTCGGAGATAGAATTAGAGCCAACAGGTCAACGAATAGATGTCTACGTTGTCTGTGATGATTGTAAGTAGACATGAATAATTAAAGCTGCTAGAGATTCCGAAAAGGTTTTCATAGTTATCTATCTACACTTTTCATCATGGTCGATTGGGAGGAGATCCAGACTAAGGCTAAGAAAGATATGGAATGTTGTCTCAGGATATGGTCAGAGTTACTTGAGGACTTTCTTGGAGACCGTTTAAGCTATGCCTATGCTAAGGGTTCTTGCATAAAGAAATGGGATAATCCGATAGACTATGTACCCATTTTAAGCGATGTCGATGTACATGTGAATCTAACAGATGGTGTCAAATTGTTTCCAGAAACAACTGAATCATTCAAGAAAGCGTTAGAAATGAATAAGCTGTACGAACAGATGTTTCTAGCTGAGCGCCCAGATCATCTTCACCTGCCAAGAATGCAAATCATGACTATCAACGCACTTATTCAATCGACATCCATAGAATATGTACCCCCTCGACTAGAGGATGTTTATGTCATGAATGGAAAACCGAGTCAGGCTGAAATACCTCCAGTAGAGCGGATACGTGAGATTGATGCAGCAAAAATGGAGGAGCAGGAGGAGTTCATTCATTCCCTTCCAAATCGAATTTTTGACCGTACAGGTCTTGATTTCTGGGGTTTGATACGATGTGGAGGGCTAGGGTGGCGGGTTTCACCTTCTCCTGTAAGGCTTATTACACAAAGATATCCAGATCCCATAGAAGCTTGGAACTGGAATAGAACTCAAACCTGCAAAGTGCTTGAAGATATGGGGTATAGAAATATTGCGAATTCGTACACCTCATTCTATGAACATGGTTGGGACTTGTTTTTATCAGACTTCAAAAACTCCAATTCATTCAGGAGCATTACATCAGAAGGATATAATGTCTTGAAAATGTGTCTGGAGGAGGTAAGGAATATACGAGCATCTCTAAAAAATCATGACCCTCTAGCAATTAATATGCGAGAAGGATTGAGATAATTTTCCTTGAAAGTGAATTGCCAAATCATCGAGAAGAAATAGTGTGGCTAAATTAAACATTCAAAAGATAATGTGGAAAGCGGGATTTATTCTTGCGAAATAACCCACACTTTCCACCACTGAACCTTACGAGGCTTACTTATTCATCATGGGGAGCAATTTAGTTGATTCGAAGGATGTACGAACTTCTTCAAGATGTTTACCAAGTCGAAGATATTCATCATCTTTACGGAGACTTTCGATCTTTTTCTTATAGTCGTTCTCGTCCCTATACTTGGACATGTAGAAGACTTCATTTTCATCCTCAGCATTCACCCAGAAACCTACAATATCCACCTTGTGCTTCTTGTAGATCTCCTCAAACTTCATTCGTAAATCATCCATCTCTTTACCAGATTTTGATTTTGATCGATATAACATATACATAGACATGATATTCACTATATATTAACTATAGTTAATCACTTATAATAGTTTCTGGAACTATTTAGCGAATTAAAAACATGTCCAATAAAAGCAATAACATGAATTTGCACTGATTAGACCTAGAACTTCATCAAATGATATCAGAATGTCGTGGTTTCATCGCGGAATATATTTCACCTACATCTACTCGTGCAAGAGCTACCGGCATGTGGGGAGTGTCGAAATCAAATCCTACATTCCCCTTATGATCTAACATAATTATACCAGCCTCGCCACTTGTTTTTTCTCGGAGCTCACGCATTATGAGATTGACTGCATCCTGAACTGAGTGCCCATTTTCATGGTGTAGAACTGCAATTCGAGCCATAACAATTCGTAAAATCTGTTCTCCTCTGCCAGTACAACTTGCACCAGCTAATTCGTTAGCAAACAATCCAGACCCAATTATAGGACTATCACCAACACGTCCAGGAAGTTTTCCAGGCCAACCACTGGTCGAGGATGAAGCCGCTGTTCTGCCATGCTCATCCACTGCAACGCAACCAACGGTATCACAGCCTTGAGCCATCAAGTTTGTTTGAGTAATGAATGGCTCTATCTCTTTCCGGTACCCAGTCAGTAACATTTCAGAATAGAGTTTTTTTGCACCATCACCAACGACCTGCATTACTGGGGTCCGCTCGAGAACATATCGGGCTAAGCTAATTGGATGAAATACTTCAGTGACAGCCATTACTGCACCGCAGTCAAGGTTAGACCCATCCATGATAGCTGCGTCAAGTTCAACAACGCCATCACGATTTGGAGGAGAGGCACCTCCTGCTGCAAATAATCCTGATTCCTCTAAAATCCAAGTTGCAGCTTCCACCCCATCAAGGGCTGAACCCCCATTTTCTAGAACACAAAGCCCCTTTTTTGCGGCTGATTTTACAACTTTTAATATTGCTTGATGCTGCTTTATTTTGAACTCCGTTGCACCTCCATGCACAATAATGACTGGCAGATTCACTCGACTTTGCACCTCCCTTGTGATTGAAAGTTCTTGGCAAAAAGGTTATCGAAAAAAAGTGGTATTCTTAAATCAGGCCAAAGAGATACTTTTGGGGAGTTCGTTGGAGATAAAAACAGTAGGTAAAGTCGTTCTTGAGTATATTACATCTGATGGACAGAGAAGAAGAAAAGCGATAAGAAGAAGGGTGAAACAGCTCGATCTTTCCTCCTTGAACATAGTCACTATTGATTTGACTCCACTACGAGATTGTCCGGTATTAGTAGAATTGGATCTTACAAACAATAATCTCAAGGAGATTGATCTGTCACCATTGCGCCGAATCAAGAAACTTCAAGAAATCAAACTTAGAGATAATCAGTTCTCGAAAATAGATCTCTCACCATTGTTCTTTTGTGACTCATTGTCGATATTACGACTTGAAAGTGAAATTGATACTCTTATACATCCTATTTCTAGAAAGGCAAGTTCCAAATGCTATGATCTCATGGACATGCAAATCACACAAATGGTTGATTATACTGAATTGGTAAAGAACTAGGGTTGGGCAAAAGTGTTTGATTTGATAATGAAAATTCTACAAAATTTGAGGTCGAATCATTGGTACACAGTTCAGAAGGGCCTATTAGAAGGATTTGGCATGAATGAAATCTCAGGATTTGATGGAAATCCACTTCATCTTTTCGAGGTTACAAAAGCAGATATGTCCTTCAACGAGGCGAAGGAAATCTTGTATCACAGAACTCTTAATCTCCTAAAGATGCAATTAGAAAAAAGTGGACCAACGTTTGGATTGGATATCGAGAAAATGGCACAAACACCTGCATCTGTCCTTGTCAAGTCAGTAATTGAAGCAAGGAAGTGGAAGTTTTAGTGATTTACATAACAGAAAAGAATGCAGATGGAAAGGGTATATGGTTCACGTACTATGGCCAGATAGTTCTAAATGAATTGAGATTCTCGCCTTATCGGAGCAACAATCCAAGCTTGGAAGAAGTGAAGTACGCTTTAGAAGGAGCTGGAATGAAGGTTAGATTGCAGAGATGTAAAGAACTTCCTGAATTTACTCCACCTCATTCTGAAGGGTTGACAAACTATCTAATTCAAACTGCAGCTCGCGTTTCATCGAATTTCAAAGAATAGCAGGACTGAATTCTTCTTATGTAAACGCTAAGTATTCAATAACCCATTCTGTGGAGTTCCAGTTCTAGAAACTTACGAGTCTCAGTTAAATTATGCCATCTTTCTGCAAAGGTTTCTGCGGATATCTTTTGTTCCTTGTAGATTATTTCCAGCTCATCCAATTCAAGATTCGTTTCAGTTAATCTATCCTTGTACATCTGGACTTTAGCAGCTGCTGTAACTTCTTCAGTATCGCTAGGTTTCTGTACTGAAATTATCTTCCCGTCCATGATTCTGTAGATTCTATCCGTCTGTCTAGCAATCGCAGGATCATGGGTTACCACAATTACTGTCTTCCCCATTTCTTTGTTCACTCGATGCAAGAACTGAACAATCTTTGCTCCGGTGTCTGTATCTAAATCTCCTGTAGGTTCATCACAAATGAGAATTGGAGGATCGTTAGCAAGTGCTGCGGCTATAGCAACGCGTTGTCTTTCTCCTCCACTGAGCTCATCAGGTTTATGTTGCTTTCTCAGTTCAAGACCGACTGTCTGGAGTAGTTCAGTCACGCGCTTCTTTCTTTCACTACTAGGCATCTTGAGTGCCAACATCGGTAACTCAACGTTCTCATATGCAGTAAGAGTTGGAATAAGGTTGAGTGTCTGAAAGATGTGTCCAACAACTCTCTGTCTAATAAATCCGAGTTGGGCATCAATAGCATTGGTCAGTTCATATTCACCAACCCAAGATTGCCCCGCTGTTGCTCTTGTTAGTCCACCTAGTATATTCAGAAGTGTTGTCTTTCCGGATCCAGAAGGGCCAACGATAGCAATCATCTCACCCTTCTCGATTTTAATGGATAAACCTCGTAATGCTTGTACTTCCAAATTACCAAGTTTGAATACTTTCAAGAGTTCCTTTGTTTCTATATAGCTAGTCATTATATTCACTACTCCCTTAGAATGTCAATTCGTTCCTCTGAAAATCGAGCCGCATTTATCACGGGAATCAAGGCGGCAAGAACCACTCCAAAAACGATAGCAAGCATACTCACGATTGAAATAGGTGTCAGAATAATTTGTGGTCTGATTATTGAGGAAGAACTCTCCACGGTGTTTGATATATCACCAAACAGCTGGATGAATCCTGTTGCAGTTCCTAATATCAAAGAAAAGAGAACCAGGACCATAACTTCTCCAGCAAGTACTGTGAGTGTTTGTCGCCAATTGAATCCTCTCACTCCTAGAAGAGTTGTTTCATACTGTTTCTCTCTCAAAGTCAATGTGATTACAAGCAATGTTCCGACAATGGCTAGAACAGCGGCAAATGTGACCCCAAGCAATCTAGCCCTAGTCCCTCCGACTTGATAACTACTCTCTTGAGCTGCAGCGACTCTAGAAGTGAATGAATCGGTACTCTCGACTTGGGGGAACATTGATTCAACCTCAGATTCAAGAAGTGTTCCATTAACACTTGGCTCAGTGTTGACTAATACATGACCTTCTGCATAATTGATGAGACCTGTATCTTCCAAGAAATCTATTGGGACATATGACTGATATGAACCACCGAAGGCAAATTGACCAATAATTCCCTCAAAGAGACTAGGATATCCAACAAATCCAATTATCTCCATTCTATGTATATCACTCGCACTTGTACCTCGTAGAGTGATGAAGTTACCAACTCTAAGATCTAGTTGTCTTGCCACACTGAGAGAGAGCAAGATCTTGTTACCAGTGAAATTGGAAAAGAGTTCATCAAGCGTATCATATGAGAACCATATGTCTTCGTAGTATGCTGAATCTCGCCAATTGGATGTGTTAATACCTCGAACACCAAGCCCACTTCTTGTACTAGACATGGTGAGTCTATATTCAACAGTCAAACTCTCAACACCCTCGAGGTCTTGGATTGTATCAACCACAGAGGTCAGATTCTCACCAGATGAGAATGTAGCACTGAAGTCAGCTCCAACTGCGAACAAATGATCACGTTCGAGTCGGTCGTTCTCAGTAAAGAGAATTCCTACACTATAGACACCATAAGAGACTATGAGTGATATCACAAATACTAATGCCGCATTACGTACGGGATTCCGCTTTACATTCCTAGTGGAGAGTTTACCAAAAGCTCCAAAGATTCGCACTCCTGCATTCATAACACTTTCTTGGAATTTTTCTGAGCCTTTCAGAAGAATTTTTGTTATTCCATATAAGAAGAGTATTGGTCCAGCAAAATTGAGAAATGCATCGATTGGACTCCAAATTGCTACAACAATCAAAAGAATGAAGTTTGTACTTAAAGCAGCAGACAAGAGAGTTGAAATACTTATTCCAAGTGCCCAGACTATAATCTTGTATGTTCCAAGCACAAGTGCAATCGTAGGTAGTAGACGTTTATACTGTCTTTGTTCCTCAATGTATACGTACTGTTTCAGACTATCAAGTGGATCTAATTTTGACGCTCGATCAGCTGGACCTCGTACAGACCAGATTGAAATGATTAGTGAGAAGAGGACCACCACAATTGCATTGACAGGATTTCGTAAAATTACACCCAATGGATCAGTCAATGGAACATTTACCACGATGTGTCCGAATACAACACCCAACACTAATCCTAGAACTCCACCAATAATACCAATTATCGCACCCTCAAACAATAGCATTCTCTTGATAGATTTTGGTGCAATACCTCTGGTTTGTAATAATCCAAATTCTCTGCGTCTAAGATTGTAACTTACGTCACTCAACATTGTTGATGAATACCAAGCCATGAATAGTATTGGTACAGCCTGTACTACAAACGTAAGAACGAGAACAGTGGACGCCAACGAAGCAAATGTCAGTGTGGTACTCACCAGATTAGTTACCCGTGTGTTATAAGCCGCAGTACGATCTTCTATTTTCGAAACCGCATTAGCAATGTTTGTCGAAGACCCTCCAATGTCAAAGGGATTTATCAGGATATCACGATTCAGCTGACAAACAAAACCACTAGTTTCTAACATCCTTGTTGTATTAGCTAAATTCGTGTAGTATTCGAGTAGAGGTTTAAATGTCAAATCCCAATCAGCTAGAAGTAAGTTGTAATTTCTCCCGTTATCCATCTCGAATTGGATAAAGCCCAAATCTATTACAGTAGGTGGATGTAGAAGTCTAGCTGTCTGCTCAGAGATGTCTACATATCCAGCAATAGTAAGATTCACATAAATCGTCTTAGGAAAGGGAGAATCAGTTGTGAGAATCCGAACAGGAACGTGGATTGTTTCACCACTAGATAATTTTGATGCGTTCACAGAACTTGATACAATATAGGTCTCATTTGCTTGTAGGGTTAAAGAACCATTGACATGTTGAAGACCTTCCCATATTGCTGTATAAGTTTCAAGTCCTACAATTTCAAACGACTGTCCTAGCGTACTATTGTGAGTATAGGTGATTTTTGTAAATCTATCAGCAGAATTGACCTCAGGCAACTCCTCAATAATATCTTGTAATGCATCAAACTGAGGAATGGTCCATGTGATGTTATTTTCTTGAACTCGTGCATCATAATCAATTCCCTCAAGTGCATCACTGAGACTACTTGATGTCAAAACATCAGCTGAAACTAGCATGCTAGCGAAAAAAGTGGAAGCAATGAGTACACCAATAGTGAGAGACAGGAAAATCTTGTATGAGCGTGCTACTCGTTTTAGCGCGTATTTGAACATCTTGCATCACATGTCCTGATGTTTGATGTTTTTCAAACATCAAACATATTTAAACATTTGGGAAATTCTAGAACAGCTTACGGTATTGGAAATAGGAGATGGAGTAGAATCTCTGCATAGGTCACCTACCAATTAAGCAGTCTAGATTTTCTTATGTTAATGTCATGAGGAACTCTAAAGAATCCGATTCCATAAGAGTAAATAAACTTGTCACTAGGAGCCACGCCGCTTATCGTATATGATAGCAACAATTAGAACAACAATCAATACAGATCCAGTCCCAATTACTACAATTGGAGCAGTAACCCAAGGATCAAGTGGGGGAGGCTCACCAGGTCTCAAGTCGATTGTGACGCTGAATGATTCAGCACGATTCAGTGCCCAATCAAACGCTACAATATAGACTTCGAAGGAAGCGTTCAATTGAAGTGCGGGAATCGTAGTTACCCAGAGAGTTCCGTTATATTTCATAAGATGTGATGCTTCGTAATTATTGCGTGTCACGAGGACAGAGGCATTTTCAATTCCAGAACCTGTTTCACTAATATTCGCCCATACTACGAAACTCTGATTGATAATCACAGGTCTTGTTATGTCCCATGCAAAGAATTCAGGTCGAAGAGTGTCTGTGAGTGAAGCGAAAATACGGCGTGTCCAATTATTCATGGAACGAAGAGCATCATAAGCTGATAGTGGATCATGAGCTATGAGAAAATGTGATGCATAACGCAAGGTTCGAAGAGCATCCGAGATAATTCCCTGAGTCTTCCCAGGTATTTCAGCGGGTAGTAATGTCAGATTGGCAAGAAACTGATTCCTGATATAGGAGTCAAATGGATCGATATAGGTGCGCCAGATCCCAGACTGTTCGAATCGTGAATATTGACCAAAACGAGTAAGTTCACCCATCAATCCGTGACTATAGCTAGATATGAAACTATTAGAAAATAGACTCGATTTTAGTCCAAGTAGGTCTCCTACTGCTTGCAGAATTCTCTCACTGATACCGTGCAAAGGAGTACTATCCACGATGAGGTCCAGATAATTAGAGCATATTACGCCGTTAGTTCCGTGAGTTAGATAGGTTGCATTCAATCCATTATCTGTTAATTGTAAACCATCGCCTACAAAGATGGTCATTGCAATCGAGTTCAGGTCTCCAGTTGAGGTGTCAGTAAGAAAAGACGAACCGTTTAGAAGGATACTACCAAAATCTAATGACACATTGCTCCAAAATGTGCTATTCAAATCTGCAACATCATCGAGATTGTTGTATGACAAACTCAGCATCATATCATCGAATGGAAGAAGTGAGTTCATTTGCGCTTCTAAATAAGCATAATTTGTGATCCAAGTGTATTCCGAAATATCACGATCAATTGAGTAAATATCCACAGTCACAGACGGCAGTGTGAAAAATTCATCGAATGTGAATGGGTTGAGATACCTCACATTCTCTACTGTATCAGGGATAAACAGTGGTTGTATGATATCTCTGCAGTAGTCAGCAAAATAATCAGCAATCTGATTCCGCCCTGATTCTTGAGCTAGGTCTATACTCTCGAGCTTATCAACAATTGTTGTATTGAAATATTCAGGCCATGTGTCCCCAGATGGCAAGGAGTCATTGTACCATATTTTCGCCCATTCGAGATACCATTGGTCTGCAAATGGATCAAGGATGAACTTGTTGTATGTTCCTCCAAAGCTGTTGAGTTGAATACTTTCTGGAGGATTCACAAGGAACTCGTCATACCAGTAAGTTTCGCTCGCTGAGTCAGGATTCTGATAGTCATATTCATACCAATGGAGTCCGTACGGAAGCTCCGATACAAGCTCAGTTGTATTTAGGATATAGATGACCCATCCTTCATCACCATCCTGAACCAATGGATGTTGATTGAACCATCGTTCGACCTCTGTTGCGTTGATGGATGTTCCACTTTGAGGTTCAAAGAAATCAGGAGTGCTTGTAACTCCATCTCGGTAATCAATGAGGGCTTGAGTGTCCAACTCAGTGCCAATGTCAATACCAGATTGTGAGTTGTTTCTTAGCATGTCCATGGTTCGATTATAATACAGATCGCTTGCAAATCGGACATTATAATCCGCAAAGTGTTCTACAGTGAGATTATCATACTCAATCGTGCTAGATGCTGGAAGCTGGTCCACAAAATAGGTCACATTCAAGATATTCGAATCATATCCAACAAAAACAATCTTGACTGGCCAGTGTCTCTCTAGCGTTGGAAGATCTACAGATAGATTGGATTTCTGAACTAAATCCGGGGCGACAAGGGATTCCATTGTTGATGCAGACGAAATCATAAAGAGAACAGTGATTCCAACTGCAAGTATTTGAGTGAGCCTTGTCGTATGATGCATGTCTATCTTGAGAAATTGATTCATTTCCTTAATTAAGGACGACTCTTCATGCATTCACTTGCTAAAAAATGGAATAAAGAAGAAAAGGTGGGCACAGTCTGAAGGCAATGCAACGCTTGCCGCGCCACCACCTAAATTTTTTCTGCGTCGCATTCCGAAATGACCGTTTTGGATCAATTCGCAAGACTTTCACCGCACGCCAAAGTGAAATAGTCGGCCCGCATATCATACTGTGCCCTTAGCGTTGAGGTGGATTGCGTGCTTTCTCCATAACAACAGTTGCTTAAATGCATTTGTAAGTTTTGGTACCCGCGCGAATGTTGCATGGAGACCAATTCTTGCAACTAGACATAATAGCAACTATTAGTTCATAATATTATCATCTTCGGTCAATATAAGATATTCGGTGATTTATTCATTCCTTTGGATTCAGTAATTCGTCGAGCCCCACAAGGACTTCATCCTCTGTGATTGGCCCCCTCTTCAGCAGTGTTCTCAGAGCTGAAAGAAAATTATCACCAAGCTGATAGCCCATATCCTCTACAATCGATACTACTACCCCATGATTCCAATCAGCATCTTCATCTTTGATATCATGGATTGTGACAATCTGAAATTCACCAGCCATTCCAGAGAAGAGACGAATTGTAGCAAATGTCAGCTCACTAACATCGTTTCCAGACATGGCTTTCCCGTAGAGTTGAATTGCAGAAAGAAAGGAACCAAAGAGTTGTGTGTTGTCTTCAAGCTTGTCAAAACCTGCTGAGAATTCCACAATTCCAGCTTTATTGATGACAAGTATTCCTCTCACTCATTGCACCAGCTTTCAGGTCAAGCATTGGCCTAATACGATTTCAACTCTTGTAATAGGATACATAGAGAAAAACATTCTGTGTATGCATGTAGTTACAAATGTTATGCCAACATGTACGATTATATCAGATCTATAAACCTGGAATTTTGGTATAATCATGGATAATGTCAAGGAACCAAGTGACAAAGAATATGACTATAATAAAGAAAACTGCAACCAGAGAATAGACTTGCAAAGTACGAAATGTGGCATTAGCAGTGGATTTAGCCCATGCAAAGACTTCAGCTACTCCAACGATGTACGCCGCTGTGGTGACCTTTGGTAAATACGATGCTTCGTTTGACCATGCCGGTATCACCCTCCTCAGACTCTGGGGAATAATAATGCGTCTTATTCCCTGCGCTCTAGTCATACCTATTGCTCTAGCAGCCATCATCTGCCCACCACTTATGGAGGTGATGGAACCTCTGAAGAATTCTGCTTGATATGCAGCACTATTCATCCCCAGGCAAATTGCACTCAACAAATAGCGCATGGACCAGGGATCAGCAAATGCAACAAGTATCGTAAAGACATTGGGAAGAAATGTAATAATGATTATCTGCGTAACGACAGGTGTGCCGCGAATTATCTCAATATATCCGGTCGCGACTCGGGATATTACCCTACCACCATACACACGGGCAATTGCAAGTGTTAATCCAAGAATAAGTCCAAACACAAGTGCGAAGATATAGAGATTGATTGTGTTAATTGCACCAATAATGAATTTATCGTAGTATGAAACCAGATTAAAAAATTGGAATACTGAGGGAAATATGATGATGGAAAGAATTAAAGCTGTGAAACCGACTATGACCTTTAATATCTGAATCTTTGATTTCAAGTATTTTTTTATCTTGTCCAGTTCCATAGGAAAATCAACTCTCCTCCTCAGCTTGGCCATACAAAACCTCTAGGCGATGTAGGAATCTTTGAGCTCGTTCTGATTCAGCACCAGCAAAGAAGTGCTGTGGAGTTCCACGTTCAACAATTACACCTTCGTCCATGAAGATCATTTCATCAGCTACTGCTCTAGCAAAACCCATCTCGTGAGTCACAACAATCATTGTTGTTCCTTCTTTTGCAATATCCAACATTACTTGAAGCACCTCACCTATCAATTCAGGGTCTAGTGCTGAGGTTGGTTCATCAAAAAGAATCACATCCGGCTGCATAGCTAAGGCTCTGGCAATTCCAATTCTTTGTTGTTGACCACCTGATAGTTCAGCAGGATAATGATGAGCTCTATCTGACAACTTAACTCGTTCAAGAGCTTGATGAGCAATCTCCATT
Source organism: uncultured archaeon (assembly GCA_964458565.1). Lineage (GTDB taxonomy): Archaea > Asgardarchaeota > Thorarchaeia > Thorarchaeales > Thorarchaeaceae > CAYWJO01. Next base: position 40,612 of record CAYWJO010000023.1, read on the forward strand.
GATACTTCCTTGGAGAGACCAAGAACTCGACGAGGACCTAGAGCTATATTATCTATCGCCTTCATATGAGCAAATAGATTGAAGCTCTGAAATACCATACCGATTTTAGCTCTAAGTTTGTTCAGATTTGCGGATGGGTCCATGAGACTTTGGCCATGCAACAATATATCACCACTCTGAGGTGGGTCCAGCATGTTGATACAGCGTAACATGGTACTCTTCCCAGAACCACTAGGTCCAAAAATGACCTTTACTTCTCCCTGATGGACATCGAAAGAAATACCTTTTAGAACAGCTAGTTCATCAAATGATTTGTAAATATCTTTTACCTCAAGAATCAGCGTCATGATTATCCACCTCCTAGACCAAGTCTTTTGAGACGTTTTGTCATAATTTCACCAGCATATTTTGTGACAGGGTATGTAAAACAAAAATAAACGAGCGTCAGTACGAATAATATGAAGAGCATAAATTCAGGAGATTCAACCTGTAGGTTGAGTGCAAGTTTATTCATTTCTGCAATACCGACTGCCATAGCAAATGATGTATCCTTGATTACAACCGCATATTCGTTTGACCATCCTGGGACAGCAAGCCGAAATGCTTGAGGAAGAACGATAAAGACATTTGCCTGAAGATTAGTCATCCCGATTGCCTGTGCCGCTTGAAGTTGTCCTGGACTCACAGATTGGATTGCGCTACGAAATATTCCCGCTTGATAAGCAGAACTCCTGAGGGCGAGAGCAAACGCTACTGCCATGAGAGTTGCGTTTGTACCTGCACCGACAAAATTGAACAATCCGGGGAATCCAAAAACAAACATGAACATAAGAACAAGGATTGGAATACTTCGCATTATTCGCTCGTAGGTGGATATTGCGACTTTAATAGGTCTTGGTGCATATACTCGACCTAAGGCAAATAAAAGCCCTAGAATGAATCCAAATACTAATCCTAAGAAAGTAAGTAGCAGGGTTGCAGGAAGACCATTTACAATGATATATTGAAACCATCTTATGACCTCTTGCAACTCCTGCATATCAGAATCACCCAAACCATTTAGCGATCCATGCGTCAATTAGTCCTTCTTCAAATGCAATAGCAATTGCATTGTTCACTGCTCTTTGGAAATCTGGATTACCTTGATCCATATAGAGCGCGGTTGGAGGTGCGGTCAATGAGTAAATTCCCTTTACAGCATAGATATTTTGATAGACAGTCAGTACTGGCTCATCAATATAGATAGCGTCTAAAGCACCGCTGTTCAGGTCAACGAACATTGAATCCGGGCGAGGATATTCATGTACAACAATTGCCCCACCACCATCGTTGTGGTCAGAGATTTCGTCAGCTTCTACGGTGCCCGTTTGGACTCCCACATCATAGCCATCTAAATCATCAAGACCTGTTACATTGAGTACTGAATCGCTCTTAACAACAACCACTTCGTTTGTTCTGATATACCAAACCGAAGGTGTCAAAACATCATTTCTATCTGTAGTAATGAATGTTGCAGCAGCGATTAAATCGATGGTGCCAGCGTCACATGCAGGTACGAGCGCATCGAAGTCCATGTCTTGCCATTGAATGGTTACATTCAGATAATCAGCAACGTAATTGCATAGATCTATATCAAATCCATAAAACGTACTATCAGTTGTGTTCACCATCTCGAATGGAGGCCATCCAGAGCTGGTGCCTACAATCATGTACCCTCTAGTTTGAATCACTTCCAGAAGATCCGGGGTGGGTTCGGGTTCCTCAGTTTCTACTGGGGGGTTGACTACTGGATAAATCAGAAATCCAGAAACCATCCCAATTCCGAGACCAATTATCAAAAAGAGAGCAATCATTCCTTGATTTTCCATATTGATTCCTCCTTTCTTACACGTGTAGAAAGTAAATAGAAGTAATGTGAAACATCCACAAATAGATTTGGATTCCTAAATAAAAGAAGAATTATCCTATCTCAATAAAAGACTGCATCAGAGGAGTATTCCTTATTCAAAAAAAGAAAGGAGATGGGATGCCAAAGGTGGCATCCATTCTCAAAGAATTATTTCTTCTTCTTAGGTTTTGGTTTCACTTTTGTGGCGGCTCCGGCTGCTCTTCTTCTACTGCAAACAACTGCACCAATTACAAGAACTGCTGCAACTCCTGCAATGAGAAGTATCAGAGTTAAATCGAAACCTGCAGCTGTAACTGTCACCCAGACTCTGTCAGTTGCTACATTTCCATACTCGTCCTCGAAGACCACTGTTACATTATAGACTCCAATCTCGAGACCTTCTAATGTAATTTCTAAAGACACACCATCCCAAGTACCAGTATCCTCAATTGTTCCATTCAAATATAGAGTATAATTATCGGGATGAAGCTCCGTTGCCGTCCACTCTATGACAGCAGGTGCTCCTTGAGCAACCTCAAAGTCAAAGGGTTCACTAAGGTTTGGTGAGGTAGTGTCAACCACAGTAGCAATGACAGTATCTGAAGATGAAAGCCCTAGTTCATTCGTACATGTTAGGATGATTTCAAACACTCCGACATCAGTTTCTATAAAATCAAAGCTAATCGGTGAACCATCCCAACTACCACTATCCTCAACAACACTGTCAATTGAGATACTATACGAAGCTGGTAAGTAACTAGTGGGATTCCAATTGATCGCATGAGCATTTGTCGCATCGGCTTCATGTGTGAAATCAGCTGGTTGATCAATCCAAGCAGCTGTCATCAAAGCTATTTGGTTCAACCAAAGTTCGAAGTTGTCTGAATATCCTGATTCATCAGTATCTTCAGAGTATTGATCAATTAGGTAACTATTGTAGAGAGTTCGACCTTCGTTTCCAAGTACAATTGATGCATTACCAGGTAAAGCTGTCTGATTGAAACCAGCAAGTGCAGTTGCATTTTCAAATACGGTAACTGGTTCACCAGTAACTCCATAATCTCTTCCCCCAGCCACATAGCTTGCTCCATAATCAACAGGATCGTTGAAGATTGTCTGGCCATCATCCCATATGTAAATAGTCGTTGGTACATAGAACGGTGCAGATTCAGTTTGAAATCCAAGAAGCGGCCAAAGCCGTGAAGAGGGTTCACTATATGCAAAATGATAAGACATGAGTAGGTACGACCCGGTTTCAACATAATCAGCCACATCATTATAGAAGGATCCTAATGGCCAAGGAGAATCAATTATGACAAGATCCCAATCATACCAATGTAGTGATCTATTGAGCCAATTACCACCATAGACAATCTGGTATTCCAGACCCAGTAAATTCATTGCTTCAGCAGCTGGTGAATTATGGGGATAGGAATAGTGAGCAAGTGGAGGACCCACATATGGATAATTATTCATGTAGAGAATATCTGCATTTGAAGCAGTAAGCCAGTCTGCTACATTGATAGCAAATAGCTCATTTGTAGCGGATAGCCACAAACGTGCATTATCTAAGATATTCATATCTGAAAAGAGCACTGCACGTCCATTACCATATTGTTGGCCAGCAACTACTATATTTCCAAGATATTCCCAGATTGCCTGTGCAGCACCTGAAATTAGAAGGTAGTTACGGTTAGATATTGTAAGACCAGAGCATCCTTCAGTTGATGGATGAATTGGGTCGGAGAGAGTTGCTGTTTGTGTGTTTAGGATGTCACTCGTACCTAGAGTCATATCGAGTTCCTCAATCAAGAAGTTGATGTAGTCATTCCCATCACCTCCTAGATTCGTACGGTCTCCTAGAAGTAGTAAACTTCCACCAGCATCAATCCATTCCATTAGTGCGTTTCGTTCAGCCTCAGTGAAATTAAGTTCCGGCCAATCAATAACAAGCATGTCATAATTCGCTAGACGTTCGGTTGTGAAATTCCCTACACTCGATGGATAGAATTTGTCAAAGGTATACGAGTGGTTGACGTATGCATTTCTTAGCTCGGAAAATGAATTGTCTACGGAATGACTTCCTGTGAATTCATCCCAAAGATCAACACATAATCTGGGTTGATGGCTGAAATCATACGCAATTCGAGCTTTCGGTCTAGGAGCAAGATAATCAATTGATTCAATGATCATTGACTCAAATGCGGTGGGAATCAAATAACCATCCCCAGGTAGTTGAACTACCTTTCCACCCCTGTATGAAGAGTCAATAGCACAAGCTAAACCCCAATCAGGTTGTGTGAAGTTGGATAGTAGAACCGTTTGGTCACCTTCTATTTTTGAAGAATAAACATTCCAAACTGGAACATAGAATGTTGCCCAATCGTTCGCTCTCTCAGAAATACTTTGATTGAATGAGTAATCCTGAGATACAGGATGTATGTTAGTAACCTTCATAATGTCATGAGATAAATAATTCCAATAGATTGGACGTGGATCAACTTCGAGTTCAGGAAGCATCATCCCAGCTGTGTATAGATAACTCATTCCAGAGTTGAAACTAAGTACCCCTCCTCCTCCAAGCCAGAACTCCTTGACAAGATCAAAAATAGTTTCTCTTGGCAGATTGTTCACCATAACGAACACATCATAGTTGGCTAGTGTGAGTTGATAGTCGAGAATATCAGCTTCAGTGATAGTATCCACGGTGTATCCCGCGCCTTCTAGTAATGCAATGACTTCAGAGATATTATTCGTAAGAAGATTTGCAGAGGAATAGTCGGGTATAGTCACATTTGATTCGTCATATATTGCTACTCGAATCTCTCGTTCAATGAACGCAGACTCGATATAATCTTGAATAACTTGCTGTGATGCTGAATCATCTGGCGTACTTATTGTAGATGATTTTGTTTCCATGAAAGTGGATGGAACCATCGCAATACCAGAAAGAAACAGCATAACAAACAAAATTGTTTGAATGCGTTTCATAAATCTGAAATTGAGACATACAGATATAAATGCATCAATTGACAGTTATCGTTTAATTAATAATTGATGATTGTAATTAAAGTGGGAACGCGCTTCATTTATGGGGTCTATGACAGAAATATGGAATAGAAGGTCTAGGATTCCATTTATCATTCCATTTCTCTAGACCAGTGAACAATCCTGTTTCAACAATACTAAAGACTTGGTAACCAGACCTCAAATTCAACACCTTGAGTATGGTCATCTACAACCCTATCTCTGACTTCTAGTTTTGCACCATATCGTTCTGCAATTCGCTTCACTTGATGAACACCGATTCCACCAAATCTCCGATTTGGATTGAACAAGGCTTCTTTTCTGTCGTCTGGTAGACCATTTCCATTATCTGATATCGTAAGGTCGTATCCATTCGAAGATTCTTTCAAAGAAACCCAGACTTTGCGCTCCCTTCGTGAGTTATGTACGATTGCATTCTCTAGTAGGTTCATGAACAAGTACGTCAAATATTGCCCCGCTCGAACATAAGCAGATTTCACTGACATGTCAAGATCAAAAATCACATCTGGATATTTATCGGTCATTAATGAAATACTATCGAGAATCGCACTAGTCAATGACACCTTTGAGAGGGGTTCAGTAAGGAGATCAGGAGTGGCATGTACTTTGGCAATAAGAGCCTTAGCCCGACTGATGACATCTAACATGAACTCCATCATAGTTGACGCCTCGGGTCCGAGTTCAAGATGTCGTAAAAACTCTACACCAATGATTAAACCTTGCAAGTGATTTCTAATATCATGGCCTAAAAGGTCAAGATAAAGCATGGAAGTCTCTGCAGCGGTTTTCACCTGTTCCTGAGCTCTATGCTCCTGAGTTACATTACGTATAACTGATACAACCTGCACAACCGTACCTTCTTTTATTATAGGAATAAGTCTAACATCCGTATGATACTCTTGTCCAGCAAGTGATGTGCGTTCATGTTTTACAATGGGTTCCCCAGTTTCGAAGACTTGATCATAATCATTACGAGTGGACGCAGGAAGAAAAGGGAAAGCATCCATAACTTTTCGTCCATAGACTTCATTATCAATAGGAATTGAGGATAGCCATCGAAATAAAGCGTTATTCACAAGTATAATTTTCAGATCCCTATCCACAACGTGTACTGCATCTCCAATTGAGTTTAGAGTCCTGCGATATTGCTCCTCGGATTCTTCTAGTGCATCCTGTGCTATTTTGATAGAAGTGATATCTTCACCAGAACTTAGTACACCAATGACGGTTCCATCTTCATTCTTCAACATTTCAGTGCGCCAGCGAATTAATCGCTCCTCCCCGTTTCTATTGATGATTGGATTTTCATATGATTCCGGCGGATTGAGTTCTCCTGAAATCATCCTGGTGAAGAGTAGACCGACTTCGTTTCGAATTCTTCCCGGTAAAAATTCATGGAACCAGCTTGTACCGATAACATCCTCTTGCTCAACACCCAGAAGCTTACAACCCACTTTGTTAAGCATAGTAATTTTCCCATCAGTGTCAAGAGCGACAAAAATGACAGCAGCTGTATTTAGGTACAGCGTTGCTTTATCGCGTTCTTCCCTGACCTTCTCCTCGGCTCGTCTCTGTTCTGTGACATCTCTTATTATCGCGAATATCAGCTTCTGATCCCCGATATTTACAAAATCCTCATTTACGAGAGCCAAGAATTTGGTTCCATCCCGTTTTTGCAATGTCACTTCATGATTTCGCACCATCCCATTTTTACTGATGATGTCGATTATGAGTGATCTATCATTTTTTACCGCATAGAGATCCATTGCCTTTAGCGATTTGATTTCATTAAGAGAATACCCAAAGAGCGTCAGAGTGCTTATGTTTGCCTCGATAATGTTTCCATCAATGTCTGTAACGATGATTGCTCCCGGTGCCGAATCAAAGAGTGTTTTATATCGAGCTTTGTAAAAATCACTTGGTTCGATTGATTCTTCTACCTCGTCGCGCGGCTTATTCACAGTCCCATACCACCAAAATATAACGGCTCAATTACATAATTGTAAGATTCATTGCCTTTTTGCCTTTGTTATGGAGGAGATTGTTATCTAATAGGGAGAGGGAGGAACAAAGTTAGATTCGTCTAACTTTTATACGATTGATTTTATTTATGTGATGTGTAATAAGTGGAGTTGGATTTAATTCACTCATCGAAAACATACTAGTACACGGAACAATTACTGCTATTCTGTTGATTGTATACCTATTACCAATAATGAGACTTCTAAGTCCAAGAATCTGGGGATTCAGTGATTACCCAGAAGCAATAACAAGTAAGGTTGAACCACAAACAAAACGAGAAAGGCAAATAGGGAGTATAGCTTTCATTCCATTTCTTCTACTCATGATCGGTATCCCTCTCATTTCCACATTGATTCTGGAAAGCACCTATACTGGTCAGATTCCATTGATAGATGCATTTCTGAATGCATTTTGTGTTTTAATGTTTGGAAACCTCGCAGATCTAATCATTCTCGATCTTCTCATAGTAGGTACAATCACGCCTTCGTGGGTGATAATACCTGGAACTGAAAACTTGAAGGAAACCGAGTATAAGGCATTTCGAAAGTCACACACAATTGGACATATTTACGGCACAATTTTCCTCGCTCTTCTCTCCTTTGCAATAGCAGTGGTCATTGTCATCTTCTAGGATGAATCAAAGACTAAAATCTTAATTGACATGTTGCGTGTGTAAGTGCTAGGGAGTTATACCTCTCCTTACCGCAGTGTGACAATGGAAGCTTAGTTGCGCAATTCAATCCATTATGGACGATTTCTAATTATCAGCACTATGAATACAACGATTACAACAGCGGAACCAACGGTTATTAACACACTCACAACCATCCAAGTTCCACCTTGCGACCACCATGGTTCAGTAGTACTAACATTACTTGTTGTGCTCACTTCAGATGTTTCATGTGCTGTTGTTGTGAAGTTGATTGGAACAGTCGTATTGGACGGATTTACAGTGAGTGTTGTTGGTGCCGTAGGAGTTGAAGTGCTTTCTGTGATTGAGGTTGGTGGAGTATTGTCGAATCCAAATTCCAGAGAGATTTCATCTACAAAAACAGGAATGAGAGGGTCAGATCCATATCTTGCATATGCAAGTGCAACATATGCAATTGTGCGGTCCTTCTCACTCTCAGAAAGCGTTGTAATGAAATTGTGTCCTAATCCCTCAAGGTCTATACGTTGCGGGAAAGCGATGACAAATTGGTGACAAATTATAGAAGTTAAGTATAGCATAACACGTCGTTCTTGTTAGATATATCCGCCCTCATTGACCTTTCTTTTCCCCATCTACTTTTTTTCTTCCTCTTTTGGTCCCGACACACATGTCATAATCGATGATAATCATCGATTAGATCTATGTATCATGATGATACGTTCAGTGAAACTCAGAGGGAAACTTTCATGTGATTCATGTTGTTACTGTTTTCATCAGCAAATCTCTCAAAAACGGTTGCTGCTTCGATAAGGAATTCGATTTTTTCTGCCGCGATTTGAAAGAAACTTTGTCGTTTCCCTTCATTATAAACTGCAATTTCAAGTATCTTCATACTATTGGATTCCTTTTCCATCTCAGAAATAATAAGATAATCATTACTTTCGAGGTCTTTGATTGGTTCAAGAATCATTTCAGTGACATTCTCTCGTCGAACGCGTTCCAGAATTTCTAGTCGTTTGTCAATTCTCTGAACCAATGATTTCAAGGTTGCGTTAATTTCATCATTTTGAATAACACCAAGCGCAGCCTCATAGAATGTCTTAGAATCTTCTTCAATCTGTATTGCAAATTTCATTACAGCTCCAAAGGTTCCAAGTTCCAACATAATCACCATCCTACTATGTTAGAACCATCGGGAAATGACAACCTTGTTCTCTGTGAAGAAATCAACTGCATCTCTGCCCTGACCATGAAGATCTCCGAAGAAAGAGTCTTTCATACCAGAGAACGGAAATGTAGCAATAGGAGCGGCAACACCAATGTTGATACCAATATTTCCAGCTCTGACTCTGTATTGATAGTCTCGTGCACTCTTGCCACTCGATGTGAAAATGGATGAAGCATTACCATAGCGATTAGCGTGTATTATTTCGATTGCTTCCTCTAAATCTTTAACATGAATAATCGGGATGACAGGTCCAAATATCTCCTCACTTGCTATCCTCATATCTGGTTTGACTTTATCAAATACAGTTGGTCCAACGAAGAATCCGTTTTCATAACCAGGAACCTTAATTTCCCGACCATCAAGAAGAAGTTCAGCGCCTTCTTCAATTCCGGAGCTTATCATTCTCAAGACATTTTCCATACCACGCTTAGATGCTAATGGTCCCATTTGGATACCCTCTTCCAAACCATTACCAACTGATAATTGTTTAGAAGCCTCAACGACAGCATTCTTCAAAGGTTCATAGATATCACCAACAGCAAGGAGGACGCCTCCTGCAAGACAACGTTGTCCGGTGCATCCATAGAAAGATGTGATAATCGCTGGAACGGATCGCTCCAGATCTGCATCTGGCATGATGGTAAGAAAATTCTTGGCACCTGCTTGAACTTGAGCACGTTTGCCAAATTCAGCACATTTCTTGTAGACCATTTTTCCAACTTGCGTGGACCCAACAAAAGACATACCAACGGTGTTAGGATTCTCAATCAATGCATTAGAGACCTCGGCTCCACCGTGCACCATGTTCAGTACACCTTTAGGCAAACCAAGATCGTGTATAATCTCGAATTGTCGAACTTGACTCATCGGAACCTGAGGAGATGGTTTTACGATGTATGTGTTTCCCGTTCCAACCGCAAAAGGCCAGAACCAAGTCGGCACCATTCCAGGAAAGTTGAAGGGAGCTAAACAGAAGAACACACCAAGTGGTTGTTTGATGACCATCTCATCAATCCCAGCTGCGATATCTTCGGAGTTGTACCCCATTTGTAAGGAAGGAATGCTTGTTGCACATTCAATGTTCTCTATGGTACGACGATATTCTCCTCTCGCTTCATCAATGGCTTTACCTTGCTCAGTGGTCAGAACTTTGCACAGTTCCTCAAAATTGTCTTCGAAAGCTGCACGTATTCTATTTAGGTGGCGTACGCGGCTGAGTGCAGGAGTAGCCCTCCAACGATCGAATGCTTTCATGCTCGAAGCGATTGCTTCTTGAACCTCATCAGGGGTACTCATAGGAGTCTTTGCAATGATTTCACCTGTTGCAGGGTTGATAACATCACTTGTCTCTTTGGATTTCGAATCGACCCACTTGCCATTGATATAATTCTTGACAACTTCCACAGTCACATTTTACACATCCATTCCTAGGGAACTTTGGAGTTACTTGAATTCCTATTTGATTGTTACGTATCAGATAATCACTTTGAGTACACAAACTCTATGGCGTCATCAGGGCAAATAACAGCACATAGACCACATCCATCACACTTCTCAGGATTGACCAATGCAACTCCATCTCTCATTTGAATTGCTACAAACCCTCCATCAGCACAGGCAACCACACACTTTTTACAGCCTGTACACGCATCTGTTACTTTAGCGAAAATTGGGGGTAG
>CAYWJO010000024.1:0-50014 GCA_964458565.1 uncultured archaeon
TGCATCATCACACATGTAACAATCAATAGGACCTCCAAAATATTTTCCAAAGAGTTTCTTGTACTCTTTCTCAACTTCATCATAGACTTTCAATGCATTCAAGGTTCCCTCATGCATTCCATACCTGAACTCTTGGTAATATTCAGGGAACACAATATTTCCATGAGAGACCGGATTGTTAGGATCCATTACCCAATGGGGTGGTTTGTAGGGAGGAAGGAATGTGTCAACCTCTTCAGGCTCCAAATAATCAAAGGTTGAGAGAGTATGACTCAACACAAATCCATCAGAGTTGACCATCACCGGCATCAGTACGCGTTCATCCTCAGCCAATTTGAAAGACTGAATAATTGTGTGATAGAGTTCATCAACACTTGAAGTGTAGAATTGGACCCAACCTGTATCGCGTTTGCTCATACTATCATCGTGAGTTACATGGATATTCCAGCTTGGTGATACTGAACGGTTGATATTGTTGAGTACAATAGGTAGTCTTGCTGCTGCTGCCCAATGCAAAGCCTCATCCATTAGAAGAAGTCCATTTGAAGATGTTGCGGTAAATGCGCGAGCACCTGTTGAACTTGCGCCTATGCAAGCAAACATCGCAGAGTGTTCTGACTCCACTCGAATGAATTGACCCTTGTAGACTCCTTCTTCATTGAGAAGAGCAATCTGCTCGGGAACAGTAGTAGCAGGTGTAATAGGATATGCTGCAACCACCTCAACACGAGAAGATACGACTGCTCGTGCTGAAGCGTAGTTCGCACTCATGAGTTCTGTCTTCATTCCTCAGCCTCCTTGCGACGCTCACTTGTTCGCATCATCTCGATGCATTTTGGTGGACATACCTGAGCACAGATTCCACAACCTTTGCAATAATCATAATCAATTCTTGGAAATCCTTCCTCATCGATTTCTATCGTAGCCTCAGGACAGTGTAACCAACATGTTCTGCACTTGTTACAATTTTCGTAGTCGATGACAGGATCGAAAGTACGCCAACTCCCAGTCTTACCTGTAGAACCAATCTGAGGACTAGAGTAGGATGTTTTTGGCATATCTTTTCTGCTTTTAGGCTCTGTGTCTATTTCGTTGACCACAAGAAACACGTCCAGCGAGAATACTTACACAAACGACCCCTAAGCTCACGATATTAAGATTTGCCATTTGACAAACTTTTGCAAGTGAATGAATTCTTAAGTGATAGAAAATACAAATCTCGCAACCCTGGTGATGACTCGTGGAATTCAGAGTATGTCTAGTGCAAATGCCATGTATCGAGGGAGAGCGAGAGAGGAACTACGAACGGGCGAGATTCTTAGTTGCGGACCTAGACAAATATGAAGGTCCACAATTCATTGTCCTGCCTGAACTCTTCGCAATAGGGTTCAGACATAGCGATTATGAGAATAAAGAAGATGGTGTACCACCAGAGACCATCGACTTTCTGGAAGAACTCGCGAAGGAGAAGGAGTCCTATGTGGTCACAACTGATATAGAACCACACAATGGGATGTACTATAACACACTCTTGATGGCCAGTCCAGATGAGAGAATCATTGGCGCATATAGGAAGATGCATCCATTTCAAGCAGAGAAGGATGTATTCAAAGGAGGAAAGAAGTTAGCTGTTTTCAATCTGAAAGACATTAGGGTAGGCGTACAAATCTGCTATGATTTAAGATTTCCAGAGGTCTCACGCCAGTTGTCATCATATGGGGCTGAACTTATCATTATCCCTGCAGCATGGCCAGACCCCCGAGGGCATCATTGGGACACACTGCTTCAAGCCCGAGCTATTGAGAACCAAGTATATGTTGCAGCATGCAACAGAGTTCTCATGGGATTTGATGGAAAGACATACTTCGGTCATAGCCAACTTGTTGATTCCTGGGGACTCAGATTGACTCGGATAAACTCAGAGGAACGAATCGTTGTAGAAAAAGGAGATACGGTCATGATGGATTCAATCAGAAAAGAGGTTACTTGTTGGGAAGACAGGTCGCAAGAAGGTTATGATCGTGTGACTATTTTTAATGAGTGAACACAACCATTAAGTGAGGTCATCATCAGCCAAGAGTAAGAAGTGATAGCAAATGTCAGAAGACATGTCAGCACTAATGAAAGAACGAGTTCGAGATTGGTTTTCAAGAGAAGGGATCAAGGTAGAGAGTATCACCAATCCGAAGGCTGAATTTGTCTTCAAAGTCAAGTTTCAGAGGTTTTTCTTCACAGTTGTGAGACCAAATGATCAGCATTATGTTCAGATTGAGTCTCAAATTATCATCTCACCACAGCATCTGCAAAGATTATCACAAGAGAAGATGCAGGAGTTTCAGATTCATGCGATGCAATTTGGATGGGGTCAGGATGTGAGTATGGGTTTCATAAGACCTCAACCAGGAGCACCAGGTCCTCAACCCCCAGGTCCCGGATTCGTGGTATCCGACAGGATTTATGATGATAGTTACAGTGACGATACACTCTGGAGAACTATCAGAAAACTTCATTCAACTGTGGATATGGCAATCTCCATCCTCAATGAGATAACAGGAAATGGTGGGGGTAAAGTTGAACCTTCATCAGATGCAGGACCATCCTATTACACATGAGTCCGTCGATATTTCGAAAGACATTGGATGAAGATATCTATATATCACCACTAATTACAAAAATACACATACTAACATCATAGATTAGTCTATTTACAAACTCTACAAGAGTATCAATTGCCCCCCACAGAAGATTTGATAGATTGAGGTAAGCAGATGAAGAGGCTGTCCTATATTGCCATTGTCATCTTATTGGTGATAATGGTGTTACCAATCCAAACAACCGATAATCCTAGTTCATCCCGAGTGAGTAATGTCGCAGGTATAAGAAATCAGGGCGGATATCAGTTATCTTCAGCAGGAGGAGAAGGCAATACAGCGACTGCAACTGCTTATTTTAAACACAATGTAACAAACCAAGAAGCGGTTCTGTACAATACATATGGAGATACTAGCACTCATCATTCCGAAATTAGCCTTGCGCCTTATCATATAACGGGCTGGACTTTATACCGTGTCGAGGTTAACATGAATGACATGATGGCAGTCCCTGAAAGAGCAGTCACTGCTACAGGATCAACATTAAACAGCTTCTTAATTGAAAAGTACCTAAGCTCTCCAGATTATTACTATGATATTCTTGCACAGGGTTTCTCCAGTCCCAATTTTGATGCTCAGCTCTTAAACTACACTGTATATTATTATACGGATACCGGTGGATGGGCGATGAGTGACTATGGAACTCTAAATCTTGAAATTAGAGAAGATAATGAGAATGCGACAACAGCCATTACAACCCCAGTTAGTCTATCAGAAAAAGCATCTCGAACATGGGTAACTGTTGCAACCTCAACAAATCTAACAGCTGCAACAGAATACTATGCAGTAATGGATGGTACTGGACTATCAGATTTCAGTGGTTCCTTTCCAAACATCTATTGGCAAGCCGAGGCAGGTGGAGGATCCTATAAATCGGCAAGGCATGACACATTTGATGATAGTTGGGCAACTCGCCCTTATGAAGCATATTTGAATTACACATATCTCCCATGGAATATGACCACTAACTCTGTACTGCATTTCAACACACCAGAACAAATAGGACTACAGGTCAACAGTACTGACCCAATTGGAGGGACGTGGGATGTTGAATCAGCAACTAACATACAAAGTATCACATTTGACTCAAGTCAATCCACACAGTTGGATTACAATCTGACGCTTTGGTTCAAGAAAACAGAAACCACAACAAACAGCTGGAATATTGCTACATCTGGTGGCACAACTATATGGAATTCAACGACATCCATTTCATATCCAAAGGTTATCCATGCAACGTCAAAATATCTGAATCTTACAAAGATTTCAGATTGGGCTGTAACAGGTTTCTATAATGGTTCATCTTCAACAGATTATTCCGGAAATACTGTATCATATCCACTCTCTGTTGTTTGTAGTACCATGACAAACGGTACTTGGACTCTGCAATCTAGTGCAGACAATTATGTTGCCACTCTCACTACCTTAGATTCATCAGATTCATCTCTGTTGACCTCAAATGTCAGCATTAATACGGATGTAGATGTAATTTCATTAATTCGGGACACGCTAGGCAATAATGCGACAACGGGTACCACTAATCTGACAATATGGGAGGGAGTAACTTTAACATGGGCAGATTCAATAAATCAAGCCGTATCTAATGGAGTAACTCAACATCTATGGGATGTGAGCACAGACACACCAGATAATGTAAGATATAGACTAGAAATCTTTTGGACAAATGGTACAGAAGCAGGTTATCGAACAAAGGAAATGGTAGTCTGGTATCCCACCACTTTGACACCTCAACAGCCCATCATGTCAGACTTCACGAATGATAATTTCGAAATTCGGGTTGATTTCATTGAAACATTCTACTCCACTGGTTTAGACTTAGCAAATTCCACTGTGAATTGTTCACTCTCAGGAGGTTACTCGTACGACTTCGACTTATTGATGGATGATGGTTATGGCAACGGAACTTGGACGAAAGCAATTTCCACAGCAGGGTGGGAACCGGGAACCTATGTAATCAATATCGATGCTCGAGGGTTTGCGTTGGAGAATATGTCAACAACAGTTACTGTTAGCTTGGTCCATGATACAGATCCGCTCACGATACAATGGACTGCTGGTACGAACATCTCTTACGTTGAATCAACGGTGTTAAAGGTGACATATGAGAATGCAACCGGTTCAATACCTGGAGCGACGGTAAATGTGACAATAGGAGCTACTCCGTATGTTCTAGCCTGGAATTTATCCACAGGAACCTATGATTATACATTCTATGGGAATAACCCCCATGGATTTGATACTCACGCGCTCTTCATCTCTGCATGGAAACAAGGATATGAAATCCAAACCGACTCAACTGAATCGCTTACCATCCATTTAGATTCTCCTACACTGACCCCTAATTGGTTCACTCAAACACTGAATTGGACTGAGCAAAGTGTACTCAGTATAGAATATAGAGACTCACTGGGTAGTCTAATATCTAATCCCGATCTAAAGAACGTGTCAATTGATGGAATTCACTATCCCCTGTCAGGAGTTGCTGGTATATATACCGTGATGATAAATAACACATGGGACTTAGGATACCATAATGTGAATGTCTTTTTCTCAAAATTTGGTTATGTTGACAGATCCATCCTCACAATTAATTTCACAATCATAAAATCAAATACTACTTTAGAGTTAATATGGACTTCAACTGAGATTGATTATCTCGGTCAAATTGATTTAACTGCAAATTATTACGAAATCGGGAGTGGTACTGCAGTTCCGATTACTATTCCTATGTACGCAAATATAACCATAGACGGGCTTACTACACTGCCATTGAATATATCAGGGTCGCAATGGACTGCTAACTTTACAGGAATATATCTTGATTTAGGACCTCACAACGTTGAGATAAGTTTCTGGGAGTATGGGTACGTTTCCAGATATGAATTAAGGATTTTGACAATCACAGAAGCAAACACTACATTAGCGATAATTTGGAGCGAATCACCAATCGATTATTTGGGTCAATTTGATTTGACGGCTAATTACAGCTATGATGGAGATGGACATCCTGTTGCGGCTAGCACTGCAGAACTTGTTATCGATGGAGGCAGTCCAATTTCATTAACACCTTCCGGTAACCTATGGATTGCAAACCTTTCTGGTTTGTTTCTAGACTTAGGACCCCACAATGTTCTGGTGAGGTTTTCGGAATATGGTCATGAGTATCAAGAAAATACAACGATTTTGATGGTAAATAATGTCACCACCTTTCTAAGCGTGGTTTGGACGCCAGCTAATCTGACAATTGACTACACCGGATCATTTGATGTTGTTGTTGAATATACTTTCTGGGGAGGAGATGTGCCCTTTGCGAGTACAAATGTAAATGTGACTATTAACGGACTTCTAACTGAGCTGGCATACATTACAGGAGCTTGGAGAGGGACGATAACAGGGGATGATATAGGAGTAGGATTTCACACTGCAGTTATTGATGCTTGGTCCTATGGTTATCAATGGAACACAACAATAGTTCCAAATGTCAACGTCACACTTGCAGCGAATTCATTCCTGGTTGGTTGGAATGGAGGTGGAGTTTGGAACAACCGCAACATCACGTATATTGAGATGCTCTACATCAATGTGACATATACACATGATTATACTCCAGTACTCGGAGCGACTGTAAATATCACATTCAACGGGATTGATTATTATGATTTAACATACAATGTAGTCTCTACATATTATGAAATATCAATTCCTGGATATGTAATTGATGTTGGTGTATGGAATGCCACCATTACTGCATGGAGTCCAGGTTTCGATAAAGGGGCAGGCTGGGAGTGGGTCAGCGTCGAGAATGATGACCCAATTATAACGCCATCGTGGACAACGAATTCAACCGACTATGTCACGTCAAAGACCATTACTATTATGGTGACTGCATCGAATTTCTCACTCCTTACGGATTGTGATATTTCATATGATGTATCAGGCCAGAATGGTAATGGCTCCGCTATCAGCGATGGAATTTATGAGATGACATTAGGACCTTTGTCAAATCTTGGGAACCAAACTGTTACTATCACAATGAGTAAGCACGGATACAGCACGACAATTCACTTAGTGTACATTAATGTCATTGAAACAGAGTCGCAGCTAGTAGGTACACCACCAGATAGTACCAGATACTACGACCAGAATTTAGCAGTAGACATCTACTATGAGATGTGGAACAGTACAGTCATTGATGGAGCGTCAGCGTCCTTATGGATCAATGCAATTCCACGGTCAATCACATGGGCTAGTGACCATTGGCATGCAATCATCCAAAGCTCTGACTTCGGAGTTGGCATCCAAACGTGCTATATTGATATTTTCGCATATGGATTTGAGAGCCAGAATTACACGTTTACACTAACTGTATTAGCCATTCCAGTCGACATCGTTTTTCCAGCAGGGAACCAAGTTTATGTTAACGATTCACTCCAGATTATCTTCAGTTACCTTGATACGCGTACATCTGGAGGAATCATTGGTGATTCGCTAAACATTTCTTGGGAAAGCAATAACTACGACTTGGTAATGATCTCACCAGGACAATATAATCTAACTATCTACACAGAGGCAGTTCATGTAGGAACGTACAATCTCGAGGCTTTTGTAACAACGATTGGTCATCTAGATATAACAGAGAATATGAGTATAGTTGTCAATCCGATACTAACCGAACTAATCTTCATCCCACAACAGGTTGAGCAATATGAGAATGAGAGTGTACGATTCACAGTCCAGCTCAACGATACAATTCACAATCTATTCATAGGGAATTCTAATGTAACATTGATGTTTGAAGGAACCTACTACAATATGACCTACCTTCCCGGATCAATGACATATGTAATAGATATCAGACTCGATAATATAATTCCGGGGTCCTATCAAGTCCAGGTCATAGCAAACACAACAGACGCCACAGATGCTGATGGTATCATAGAACTAGGTGTACTTGCGAAGCTAGACTACAGTTTAACACTCACTCTGAGTGAACAAGTAACTGCTGGTGGAGACCTGGTTGCAACAGTTGAGGTTAAGCGCGGTGATGATCTGGTTGTAGGAAAACAGATATCATTTCAGGCTACTTTCATTATCCGCGAGAGTGCTAGAGAGAACTCAACAGAAGTAAGGACTCTCTCTGCGTTTTCCAATACAGAAGGTATCGCAGTAGTCAATTTTGAAGTCCCAGTAGAAGCTATTGAGGTTGCAGTCTGGGCGGAATTCACTGGGTCAGTATCAGAATGGGCTAGAGTAACGGGTCAGGTCGTAAGAGAAATCAATCCGCCTGCAGACCTACTAAGTTTGATTCTGCAAATCTTCATGAGAAGTGATATCCAAGTACTCATTGTAGTTATCGTGATGTTAGGTATTGTGGGTGCAGCGTATTCCAAACGGGTTAGGCCCAAGAAGCGAGAACGACTTGATGAATTAAACAGTCAGTTGAAGGAGTTTGAGAGCCTCAATGCTGTTAAACATTTTATGGCAGTATATCTTGAACAAGGTACATGTGTGTTCTATCATCCGTTTGCTGAGGGTAGAATTGAACCAGACCTGATTTCAGGATTCATTGCAGCAATCACAAGTGTATACGGTGAAATCAAGGGAGACGGCGTAAAGGGAACTCTGGAAGAGATTCATTACCAAGGATTACGATTGAATAGTTATAGCGGAAATTACATTGTTGGCATTCTGATTCTTGAGGGCGACATAACCAAACTCCTTAGAGAAAGACTACAGGTCTTTGTTGAGCTATTTGAAAGTCAATACGCAGATGATTTAGAAGGCTGGGTAGGTCACTATGGATGCTTTGAACCGCAATGGGTAGTATCCCATCTGAATGATACCATTCATTATTCGTGGCATCTTCCACATAGTGTCAGCACTAAGAAGAGCCTTAGTAAATCAGAGGAGAGGTTGGTAGAGATTATCAGTCGTAATTTCGATGAAAATAAGGAATTCCGAATTAGGGATGCCATTGACCCAATTTCAGAGGAGTTAGGTATACCCAGGGCTGCTTCACTTCATTACCTCTTGAGATTACGAAGGGATGGGTTAATCAATCCCATTAGTACACAGGAAGTACTAGCAAGACAGGGATTCGGCTTAGCAGGCGATAAACGTGATATTGGCTCAATAATGGAGAGAATTCCGCCTGCAAAGGTGAAAGAAGAGGTTGATGACGAGGAATCAGACGCAGATACTGATGAGGAAATCGAATGGGAATCACCTCAAGAGGCTGAAGAAGGAATTGATGCAGAGGTACAAGTAACTGAAGAACCAGAACCAGTTGAGGAGGAACCTGAAGCTTTAGCACCGGAAGAGGATACAACAACAGTGGAATCGGAAGAAGTCATTGCTGAAGAAAAAGAGCCTGAAGAACCTAAGGACGAGTTAGAGGACTTTGTGAAAGATGTAGAAGCACTTCTCACGAAGGAAGAAAAGGAAAAAAGCAAGGACAAATCGGATTGATATTCAATGGGTCAAAAGACTCAGAGCAAATAACACTTATCAATTGGCTCTCAAGGATTTAATTCAATTGCATTGGTGAAAATGGAAATTATTCTGAGGTTGAATAAATGGTTACATGGGACATCGAGAACTATTACATAGCTGGTGGGCGCGTCCTGACCGTTGAGTTCAAGACGCCTCTCATTTCCTTTCTTATGGTTGAGATTGATGATGTCAAAGAGGCATGGACGGACATGCTAGGTGAGTTGGTCGATGAACAGCCAGGGTATGAGATGTCCTGGGAAATGCTTCCAAAAAGTGATGATGCAATCGTAATTGTTAGGATTGCGAAAAAAGGGGAGCTAGAAGAGTTCACTTCAGAAGAAGCAGCTGCAGCACTCGAGGCAGTGGATGCTCTCTTTGAAGAGGAAGAGAAGAAAAAAGCCGCAAAGAAAACAAAAGGTTCTGCCTCAAGTAAGAAGAAGGCACCGCCAAAAAAGAAATAGAATGTAAACCCTATTTGTAGATGGGATGAATCCAAGTTGCTTCAGGTATAGACATGATTGAAGTATTACCTTTTACGAAACTCATTGATTCTTCTATGTGGTTGGTCAGAGAACAGTAGGTTTCTAATTTCGATGGTTCCTTGAGATGTTTTGAGAGAATCATAACATCGCGTGATTCCAATATTTCGTGAAATAGCATAGCCCGTTCCATTCCGAGTTCATAATTTTCACGTGATTCTCCGATCAATTCAATTCTATTGTAATCTGTAACTCCTCGTGAAAATCCTGGCATTCCCAGCCCTTCTGAACAGTCAGCGACCAACAATATTTTTCCATTCTGACGAGTGACCTTATGACCCACAAAGAGTGCATCAATGCAAGATTGTAGACTTGTATCTCTATTCTTGCCTGGACTGACAATAGTAATATCATATTTTCTTTTTAGAATTGTTTTAGCAAGCCGTTCAGCTGTCTTGAGACCAATAGTCCATGCTGAAATAGGATCACCTTGAGTAACATTTGCAATATTCCCCTGGTAATCCTGAATTGATATGATTGCATAATCCAAACCACACAGCCTAATACTATCTAATCGGTCAATACAAGATGGATTAGATAAATCAAATGCACCTCTAGTAGTTCGCTGTTTTTTATAATAGCGGAGGATTGATTCAGTAGAAGATATACCAGGTAGAATAGTCATATTGCCTGTTCCAGACATTATGTGATCAGGAACAATAGTTCCCAGAGATATTGAAAAATCAGATTCGATAAAATCTCGACGGATTGAGAGTGGTATTCCGGAGGTGGTAGTCGTTCCGACATGAATACAATCTGAAGATGAGGGATCATGTGAATGGAAATGCTGAATTGCTCCTATTTCTGACAGGTGGGAATGTATAGCATCTATAAGATTGGACATTTCAGGTTGATAGGTTATAATTACCTGAACTCTAGACATGGGTATGGCAGTAGATTTTATCAATTTGATTAGACCTGAAATTACCGATTTATAATCAAAGGCGATATCCGAAGCCTCAATTATAATCATAATAGATTCTGCTGTGGTTATACCTCGAATGAGTGTCTTGTCAGACATATCAATTTGGGGGCTATCGGTACCAATCAGAGAGCTTTGAATGTTTCGTGGTTCTAATACATTAACCAGTCTGTTTTTGTCTAATTCAAATTCTAAAACCTCTGCACCATAAGGCATCTCGATTTTCATTCCCACACACATCACGTAGTATTATTTGAAACACTTAAGCATACCAGATTTGACTAATTTTGGCGGGAACCTTCATAATCAGTTTTGACTATTCATAATCTGATGAAATAATGAATAGGTCAGAGATAATACTTCTATCAGTGTTGACTATTCTTGGTATTTATTGGGTACTCATTCTTTTATTACCTGAAATACTCAGTCCAATCACTCTGACATTCTATGCATTCCAAGATTTCACTCTATTCATTGGATATCCGGGAGTGTTTCTGATTTCACTGATAGGGAATGCAACAATTTTAATTCCATTTCCATACATCGCTGTACCATTCTTCATGGGAGTTGATCCCTTCAATCCCTGGATCACTGGAATACTCGCAGGATTTGGAGCCATCATTGGGGAAATGACGGGGTATATTGCAGGTTATTTCGGAAGAGAGCTGATTGACAGTGAAAAAGCTGAATCCTTTAGTAATTACATAGAACACCACGCACATTCTACACCAATAATAATCTGGTTTCTGGCAATAACACCAATTCCTGATGATTTCTTTATTGTACCACTAGGTGCTGCTAGATATCCTTGGTGGAAGGTATTTGTCCCTGGCTTCATTGGGAAAACAATGTTTCTAACAGGAATTGCTTGGGCAGGTAGACTGGGACTCAATTGGATCGAGATGTTCTTTGCTAATGGAGATTCAATCATATCAAGAAGTGTTGAGGTGATAGCAGTTATTTTAATAGTGATTGCCATTTTTGCAGTGACAAGGGTTGATTGGTCAACAGTGACTGAGAGAAAAATCATTGATAGTAACTAATCATCAGGAGGTTTTCCTTGCAAACCCTCAAAGAAAGTCTTGCCTGCATTTGTCAGCGATACAAATCCATCCCGTAGCAAAGTGGGAAGGTTTCCAAGTCCAATTTTCTCCAGTGACGCTGAAAGTTGAATTAGACCAACCTGATCCATCTCACCTAATAGCTGGATAAATGCGCCCAATCTATAGAGAGCTAATATCCCAACACAACGTGAGAAGGCACGTTTTATCCCCTCAACGATGGCTTGTCGTGGATCTTCAAATTCCGCCAGAGCTTTTTCGAATTCAAGAAATGAGCAGCACATAGTGCGTGCATTCTCATCAGGATTTTTCAGAAAATGACCGGGTGCTTCAATCTGAAATGGGTCACGAATGAAATCATCAATTTTCAATCTTGCTTCCTCATCAGGGATTTTCCACCATGTATCCAGATGTTGATCGCTCAAAGGTTGTACAGAGAGATTTCTGTCAAGTAATTCGTTGTTTAGATTCTGGGTGGGAATGAATGAATGCCAGCCAGGAACCATGTTTAGACCAGGTCCATTGACATCAGGTGCGTTCAATTGAAGACTACGTGTACAATAATGGATTAAATCATAGATAGCAGTCCTTCGGTTTTTTTCAAGATAGACAAAAACCGGTTCATAATCTGCTTCATGTGCAGGTACAGCTTGGTAATCATAAATGTAAAGATACTGTAGACATGTTCTTCCCTTGGGACCACCATGTACTACACGACCGTACACTCCAACAAATTCGGTTGATTCCAACGCAATTCTGGTGGTTTCTGGTATCACAGTTCCCAAACTACGAGCAAGAATCATATCACTATTTGCAATGCCATTTGTTGGCGGGAGATGCAACTGAAGTAGTTCGGAATCAAACTCTGCAGTAAGAGACCCATCTACCTTCTTGAACGTCATTTCAGAATCAGAGAATCGTGCTCGTAAATGGTCTCCAAAATTCTTTTCAACCAAGCTTGCAGCCTCCTATTCTTGGAATCAGTTTGCAATATCAGATTTGTGGCAGAGAAAATAATGGAGAGAAGGTCTCTAAGTGCGACCTAGCTACTAGATGGGACTAAAACAAAGATAGGTGTTGCCAGACTTGCCTTTCTCATAACCCAGCTTCATGTCAGTTCCGAGTACTACTTGTTCAGGATGTTCTGGATCGTAACCTCCCAAACGAGTAGTCACACTTGTCCCTTCCTCAAGCTCGACTATTCCGAGGTAATACGGAGCCTCTTCTTGGAACTCTTCTGATGCAATATGAATAACTGTGAATGAAATAAGCTTGCCTTTGCCGCTCACATCAGTCCATTCCATGCTACTACTACCACATGAATAACAACTGCCTGAAGGAGGCGCAATAACGGCACCGCATTCAATGCATTTGAACGCCTTAAAATCACCATCTGCTATATTTTGCTTGTATTTTTCGATTGTTGGTTTCTCACTCATGCGTCAGCCCTCCTTAGAATATTGACCACACATGATGCTCCGGTTCCACCAAAATTATGAACAACAGCTGTATCATGATTTGGCACCTGGTTAGGTCCTGCTTCACCAATCAGCTCTTTATATGAAACGACAACTTGCTTCACACCAGTAGCGCCAACTGGATGTCCAACTGCTTTAAGACCACCCATTGGATTTATTGGAAGGTTTCCATCAATCGCTGTGACACCTTCTCGTACTGCTTTGGCACCTTCACCAGGTTTGAAAAGTCCGATATCTTCACTAGCGATGATTTCAGCAATAGTGAAACAGTCATGAACAATAGCAAAGTCGATATCTTTTGGAGTAAGACCCGCCATTTCGTATGCGGTTCTGCTAGCTCTGACTGAAGCTTCAAATGATGTTAATTGTTCTCTATCACATAGATTCATCGAAGCTGAAGCTTGCCCGGAGCCAATAATTTTAACTGGAAGATCAGTATATTCCTTCGCCTTCTCAGTAGAAGTAAGTACGATTGCAGCTGCACCGTCGGATATTGGGGAACAATCGAAAAGCTTCAATGGCCATGCAATATAGCGCGGAGTCAAAGCCTTCTCGAGACTGATTTCCTTCTGAAACTGTGCGAACGGATTTGTTGAAGCATTCCGATGAGCCTTAACAGCAACTAAACCCATATCCTCTTCGGTAGTGCCGTACTTGTTCATGTGAGCCACTGCAGCAATAGCAAAAACACCAGGAAATGTTAATCCGACACTAGCTTCAAATTCATCATCTGCCGCAGCTGCTAATGCTTCGGTTGCACGATTTGTGGATACCGAAGTCATCTTCTCTGCTCCAGCAACAAGAACTGTATCATAGAGTCCAGATTCGATCGCCATCATTCCTGCACGAAGTGCAGTTGCTCCAGAAGCACATGCAGCTTCATGGCGTGTTGCTGGGAGACCTTTCATACCAGCGTAATCAAGAAGCAGTGGAGCAGTATGGCCTTGATGATTTAGCATCTCTGGAATGAATGTCCCAATGAAGGCAGCTTGAATGTCTTTTTTGGGAATACCAAATCCAATAGTGGCACTATCAACTGCTTCGGAAAACATCTCTCTGAGTGTTATGCCATCTAGCTTACCAAATTTGGTCTGAGCGGCACTCACTATATTCGTATTTTTAAGCGGCACTTGATTGTAACTCCTCACTAAGACTGTGCTGCTCAAAAAAATGCACAATATAAAACGTGTGGGTTCCGGCCAATGTTGAGAAACCATGTTTGATAGACTGTTTCGGTAGAAAAGATACTAAAAAGGGGTTTTAATGGCAGTCTCCAAAGGTATAAGAGTACCAGTGAAAGTTCGCATCGGGAGTGACTATAATGGATTTCGGATTATCTGAGAAAGAGCAGAAGATGTTCGATAGGGCCAAAGAGTTCACACGCGAACACATTACTCCTAAAGCACATGACCTTGAGAAGAAAAACGATTTTCCAAAGGAAGTTGTTCAGAAAGCATACGAAGCAGGTTTAATGAACCTTCATATCCCAAAGGAAGCCGGAGGTCCTGGACTATCCCTCCTCACTGAAACGCTGGTTTCAGAAGCAACGGGATATGGTTGTGCAGGTATTGCTACATCGATTATGTGTAACAATCTTGCTTTTGCACCATTAGTCATCGGTGCGACTATAGAGCAACTTCAGACGCATGTTCAACCGCTTATTACAGGAAAAGAAGCTAAATTTGGTGCATTCTGCCTCACCGAAAGGAAAGCAGGTTCAGATGCTGCAGCTGTTGCGACAAGAGCGGTCCGTGATGGTGATGAATATATCATCAATGGGTTAAAGTGTTTTACCACAAATGGACCTCAAGCATCTCTTTTCACCGTATTTGCATCAACACAACCTGAGTTAAAGCACAAAGGACTCTCTGTGTTCATGGTTCCGAAAGTAAAAGGTGTGAAGATAGGGTTAATTGAGAGCAAGATGGGACAGCTGAATTCTGTTCAAAGTGAAGTGATTTTTGAAGATGTACGAATTCCAACAGATTGTCTTGTTGGAAAAGAGGGTGATGGATTCAAGATTGCCATGATGACTCTCGATAAGACCAGAGCAGGAATAGCCGCTATTTCAACGGGTGTTGCCCAGAGAGCACTTGATGAAGCCGCTAAGTTTGCAAATATTCGTCATCAATTTGGACAGCCGATAGGAAAGTTCCAAGGAATCGGTTTCACACTTGCAGAAATGGGAGCCCGAACTTCAGCAGCAAGGCAACTTACTCGTTATGCTGCATGGCTTGCTGATAGAGATGAACCGGTATCTAAAGATTCTGCATTTGCAAAGTTTGTTGCTTCAGATGCTGCAATGCAAAACGCCATTGATGCAGTACAGATTATGGGTGGTTATGGGTACATATCTGAATATCCTGTTGAGAAATTAATGCGAGATGCAAAACTCCTACAGATCTATGAAGGTACAAACCAAATCCAGCGCCTTGTTGCTGGAGGAGTTATTCTAAAGGAAAGCGTCAACTTGGATACTGGATTCCGTGTCAAGTACGAAGGTCGAGATGCCCCACTCATGTAAGCTCAGTCAATGATTAGAGGGTTCTCACCAAATTCGAGATTCTAGAACCCTCTTATCCAGCGGTCAGATGAAGATGGGACTGAGAGGATTACTTCATCGATTCATCCAATTATATAGAATTTTAGTCCATGAGTTACTTACTTAAGAGTGAACCTCAAGCCCAGAAACATCACTGATTGGAGGAAAGATACCTTGGAGGACAATGAAACACTAAAAACGATAAAGAATCGGAGAGCAATCCGTGATTACGACACTTCAAGAGAAGTCTCTGATGAACTAATCTACAAAATTATCGAGGCAGGGGGTTACGCACCAAGTGCTGAGAATCAACAACCATGGAGAGTCATTGTAATTCGTGATAGAGAATTGCAGCAATTCATCGGGCATTTAGCTATAGATAGAACAATACTTCTGTTTGGTAGAGCCACACCTAGAGAGGAGCTAGAACGTAGATTAAGCTATATTAAGTCAAAATCTAGCTTGGAACGAACCATCGATATTCTGATAACTGGAGAGAGGTTTGAATATATCAAAGGTAATCCTGAAACCAATGGAGCGCCCGTATTGCTTGTCTTAGCTGTTGACCAAACGCATGTAGGTGAATCACAACCAACTTTACGCGGCACAGGAGGGGTTTACGGTTGGTCAGCCCCACGCCATGCAGTAATTGCAGGTTCTATGATGATGCAGAACATGGCCCTTGCGGCTGCGTCTCTTGGTCTTGGATCGTGTGTATCTTCCGTACAGCTAGACCATTTTGATGATGTAGGTCTTGTTTCGGAAAAACTCGGTATCCCATATCCACATTGGCAGCCAATTCTCTGTCTAACGATTGGGTATCCAAAATTTGAGAGAACGCTTGGTCCACCTAGAATGAGGCCAGAAGAATTCGCGTTTTTGAATAAGTGGGGAACTCCATTCAAGATGGAGGACGAAATATGAATGAAGTACAAATTCTCAGAACCAGCCTTATCGCATTCTTAGATGGTTTATGGTGGGGATTAAGAGACTCTACTGGTGCGCTATCTATGTATGAGGGATACCAGGGAGGATTCAGACAGATGGGGCTCGAGCTCGCTGAAGCGGCTGGTGGAAAAGGTGCAGAGGACGCAGCATCAATTGCAGGAAGTATACTCGAAGCAATTGGTCTTGATGTAGAGGTGGATAAATGTACAATTACAGTCAAATCATGCCCATTATGGAACAGAATACTTGAGAGAGGTCTTGAGTATTCATTCCATGTTGAAACCATATGCTGGAAGCCACTAATGGAAGGTATTGGGGAAAAGATAGGGGCAACACCCAAAGTTGTATCTTCACTTCGCTTGGCACATCTTGCTCAAACAAGGGCAGAACATAAAATGAAAAAGGCTAAGGATATGCTTGACATGGGTTCAATTACCAAAGAAGCGTATGATAGACAGGTCAAAGATTTAGAAAATGAACTTGACAAAGGAGTAAAGTTCGGTATATACCATTTCGAGTAAAGACTGAGGAGAAATAATATGGAATCTCTGGAGAAGGCAGGATTGGCTGTTAATTACAACAAGCTAAAAGAAACCAAATCAAAAGACCTTCCCTCTAGAGTTTTCATTTGGGATGAAACACTCAGAGATGGGGAGCAGACACCTGGAGTAGCCCTTACGCTGGATGAGAAAATTGAGATAGCAAAAATGCTGGATGAAATTGGTACTGCAATAGTGGCAGTTGGATTTCCAGCCGTATCAGCGGGTGAGAAGAAAATCGTAGCAACCATAGCACGTGAAGGACTGAACAAAGCAGTGGTTGCGGCACCAGCAAGAGCAATATTATCAGATATCGATGCATGCATAGAAGCTGATGTTCAGGAGGTTCCTATCTTTATTGCTACTTCGGATTTTCGCTTGAAATATCAATTGAAGATGTCTAGAGAGGAGATGTTGGAACGTCTTTCTGAATGTGTTCAATATGGAAAGGACCACGGTCTCATAGTAGATTACATCGCAGAGGATTCTACAAGAAGTGATATGGAGTTTTTAACGAAGGCATACAAAACAGCCATTGATGCAGGAGCAGACAAGATTTGTGTAGCTGATACTGTTGGGTTCGTTAGGCCACAAGTTATGAAGTACATCATGCGAGAAATCAAATCACGTCTTTGGGTGAATAGTAAATACAAGGTTCCAATTGCAGTACACTGTCATAATGACTTTGGCCTGGCAGTAGCTAACACATTGGCTGCGATAGAAGAAGGAGCATCATACCCACATGTGTGTGTGAATGGATATGGGGAACGGGCTGGAAACGCAGCCTTTGAAGAGGTCGTAATGACATTAGAAGAGTTGTACGGTATTAGTACAGGCATAAACACTGAGCGACTTTATGCACTCTGTACCTTGGTTGAACGCAACTTCGTAATACCCCTTCCTTTGCATAAGGCAATCTCTGGAGGAAATGCATTTAGACATTCTAGTGGAATCCATTCGCATGGGCAACTAACACATTCAATGACCTACGAACCGATTAACCCACTAGCAGTAGGTAGAAGACGTGAGTTCCATCTAGGTAAATTTGTTGGACGGCATTTCATTGAATACCTACTTAGAATGGGAGGAATTAAAGCTACTCCAGACCAAGTTAGAGAAATTACAGATCGAGTGAAACGTACTCATGAGGATTTGAAACTGGAACAGACTACAGACAGTTTTGACGAAATTAAGAGTAGTCTACAAGCCTTAAGAACAGGGATAACTGAAAGGGAATTTTGGTCCATAGTATTCGATATCATCTAATCAGAAGTACGTACTTTCTTCGCTAGTTTATAACGAAGGTATACACCTAGATCAAGAGTTATTGTACCAATTAAGAATCCTAATCCGAAGATACTCAAGATAATCAAATCAAGCAACCATTCACCTACAATATAGCGATATGCCAGCTCAATTACTAGAATGAGTGTGGCGATTACCAGAGATTGATAGATTCCAATCTGGAAAATTCTCGTTGCACGTGTCGAGGATTTAGTTAGATTATCGAGGTCTCTAGATGTTGCACCTGGATCAATTTTTACAAAATACCCTTTCGAGAGGTTCTCCATAACAAAAGATTCGATTCCTTCATAATTGACATTTTTCGGGTCCGCAGCCATAAAAGTACCTCGAACCGATTTTAATGCAGCACCACCACTAAGAAGAGCAAGAATCGCAATCACAATCAGATAAATCGTAACCTGCCAGAAAGCAAATAATACAAGGATTAAGCATAAGATAACGAACATAGCAATGACATCGAAAATGCCCATTGCCCCCTCTACTCCACCAATAAATAGAAATTGAAGGCGTTTCATAGCACCAACATTGACCCAAGTATGATACATCACGGTATCATCGGAAGTACCAAGGTTTCTCTCTATTGATTCGAAAACATCATCCCTTTTACCTCCATAGACTGAAACACGAAACGGATTTTCGGGCAAGTTTTCATATTCGGGGTCTGTGGCCATATCTTCATACCTCGATATTCTGAAGATACAGGGGCTTATGGATTTAATGGGACCATCAATATTTCATCACACTGAATCGCACTATTAAAAAACAAGTTACTAACTGATTCTACTTAATTCTGTGAGGTATAAGCAGCAATGCCAGACTTATTTGGAGAAATAATGAAAGATGCAGTGAATGGAGACCCTGCATATCACTCGACTGAAAGAGATGATGGATATATCACAGAGAGTTCAGGTGTGCAATATGTGGCTTCTTTTGAGGATTGGCACGAAGCTGAAAAACTAGCGATTGATTATGTGAGGGGACGCGTTCTGGATATTGGGTGTGGTGCAGGGAGAGTTACTCTTTATTTGCAAGACAACGGATTGGATGTTATTGCAATCGATGTATCGCCTGGAGCAATTGAAGCCTCAAAAAGTAGAGGTGTTGAAAATGCGCAGCTAATGGATGTTAAGAATTTAGAATTTCCGGATGATACATTTGATACAATCATTCTGTTTGGTAATAACTTTGGAATCCTAGGGGAGCCTTCGAATGTAGTGCAAATGCTAAGGAAACTGCATCAAGTCACAACAAAGGATGCTATTGTCCTTGCATGTTCAATAAACCCAGTTATTACAGAGAATCCTCTACACCACAAATATCATGAGAATAATAGAGCAAGAGGAAATCCACCGGGTCTTATAAAACTTCGACTAAACTACAAGGATGCTGTTGGAGATTGGTGGGAACTTCTATTGGCAGAACCTCAGCTTATGTCAGATATAGCAGATCAGGCAGGATGGAGATTGGATGAATCTCTGGGACCTCCAGAATACTATGTGGGCGTTCTGCGTAAGAGGTGAGACCAATCTTTGAATGATATTATTGGAGAAATAATGAGAAATGTCTACAGAGGGGAAGAGGGTATACACATAATTGAACGTGACGATGGATTTGAGTCGCAGGATCTTGGTTCATGGTTTGATAGTTCATACGACGATTGGCCAGATTGCCAAAAGGAACCATTGCGATTTGTGAAAGGGAGAATACTGGATATTGGCTGCGGGATGGGAAGGGTAGCACTTCATCTGCAAGCGCAAGGACATGATGTAGTCGGGATTGACATCTCACCAACAGCAATTGATCTATGTCAGCAGAGAGGACTTAGGGATGCAAGAGTAATGTCAGCAGCGGAATTAGAGTTTCCAGAGGAGTATTTCACTACTATAATTCTGTATGGTAACAATTTTGGGGTATTAGGTGAACCAAAAGCAGTAGTGAGTATGTTGAAGGAGATTCATAAGATCACTACGAAGGACGCAGTGATTCTCGCTGAAACAATTGACCCAGAGAATCTGACTAACCCAATTCATGTCAAATACCATGAAAGCAATAAGAACAAGGGCAATCTTCCAGGATTGTGGCGAATTCGAACAAAGTATAAGGAAATGGTAGGCGATTGGCACAATATTCTTTTTGTCAGTCCTGAACTGATGAAAGAAATGGCAATAGAAGCAGGCTGGCTGCTTGAACAAGTGATTGGAGAGAGAGATTTGTACGTTGGAATATTAAAGAAGGTGTGAAGTAACATGGCAGTTTACGCATATGGAGATAAAATTCCCAAGATTGCAGATTCCGCATTTATTCATCCTCAGGCAAGTGTAATTGGAGATGTTGTTATTGGGGAAAGGGTGTTCATCGCACCAATGGTATCAATTAGAGGCGATAGAGGGCCAATTGTGATCGGGGATGAATCGAATGTTCAGGATGGTGCAGTGATTCATTCCGAACCGGGTATGACTACTGAAATCGGAAAACGAGTAAACGTCGGGCACAATGCATCGATTCATGCCAAGTTAGTTGGTGATGATGTAGCTATAGGAATGGGTGCAGTACTCATGCTTGGGAGCGTTGTAGCAAAAGGAGCTTTGATTGCCAATTCTGCGCTCTTACATCCCAAGACTGTAACTGAACCATTCAAGGTCTACGCGGGAGTTCCAGCTAAATATCTTAGAGACCTCAAGGAAGACGATCCTGCTCGCAGAGCTGTAACCGAATATGTAAGGTCATATGTTGAGTTCTCTATTCGATATCCAAAGGAACTGAGAAAACTGAGGGATTAAGGAAGACATCTAGAGCAAAACTTCATTGAGAATTGTCACAAAAATACCTTGAACCTCATTTTGTAGATCTTCATTTTCAGATAGGTTATACCATGGGCGCTCAAGCTGATGTGGTCTTATTGTGACTTTTGTAACT
This sequence comes from uncultured archaeon, assembly GCA_964458565.1. Lineage (GTDB taxonomy): Archaea > Asgardarchaeota > Thorarchaeia > Thorarchaeales > Thorarchaeaceae > CAYWJO01. The sequence continues at coordinate 21,415 of CAYWJO010000024.1, forward strand.
TTTTTATCATCTTTGGAAAATTGAACATGAACCAGTGTTTTGAGATAGTCAGTAGCTAAAAAGGATGCAATCATCGGTGCAACTGGTACCAATAAAACTGTCAGTAGTAGTGCTATGATTAATGCATAATTCGTGAAAGTAGCAAGTGTATTGGTCAATAAGTATGTCGCAGCTGCAAAGATTAAACCAGATGCAGTCAAGGCATCAACCAATGAATCCCATAGCTCAGCAGGTCTCAGAAAAAGCATCTCGATTGATTCATCATTCACTATGTATTCCAACTGACTCGCCTTCAGTATAGTGAATCCAAATACAATAATTACATAACCTGCAAGAAAAACGAAAATGGGAGGTCCAAAGACAGCGTATAGTTGGACAGACCATACAAAGAATAAACAGATTGCAAGAACAGCACCCCCAATTCTCCAATTATAGTTAAAGCCTTCTAAGAATTCACTTTGACGTATGTGATGTTTGTATTTACCGCGGGGGATTATCTTAGATGAGGAACTCATGTATCTAAATTCACACTTTCCTCCTGATATACCATTCTGCTTGAGTCATCCATCAGACTTTTAGCAAGATAGGTAGTGTCCAAAGATATACCGGAGGAGATTAATTGCAAGAACTGAATCTCAGATACTATTGCTATGTCTGTGGTCATCCAAATGAACTGAAACCCAAAGTGCCTGAAGCACCAGAGATGAGACAAGAGGATATAGCCTGTGAGCAATGTGGGGATACAACACATGTTTTACTTACAAGTTGTCCTTCATGTAAGCAGGAGTATCGCTACTTTTTATCAGACCTCGACTTTCCAGAGGAGTTGAATTCCCTCGCAAAAACCTACTTGAAAATCATTGAAGGCATTAAGGAATCACTACAAGGTCATGTTGAAGAGTTTGAGGTTCTCGTACCAAAACGGTGGTCAGTGCATTTCGAATGCTCTTGTGGTGAAGAGTATGATGCTGAACTCCAACTACCCAAGAAAGCAAAATAGTTGTCTGAAGGCGTTCACGTTTGATAATCCGACCTATGCGTCAAAATGATTTGACATTTGCATTATTTTTGACGAACTATGAGAAATGGTCGGATATTGCATTCGATTTTGAAACACTTATCTCATATCCAAAACAGGCGGCCTTCATTCTGGAGGCAGATGGAAAAAGAGTAGGAATGATTGGTACTGTGAGCTATGAGCATATGGGATTTATTGGTTCTTTCATTGTTCATCCGAACTATCGTGGTCAGGGATACGGTACTGCGCTTTTTGACCATGGGATAGATCATCTCAAAAAAATGGGGACGGAGTTAATTCTACTGGATGCAGTAGAAGAGGCTCAGTCATTTTATGAGAATAAGGGATTCAAAACTCTCTTCACATCCCATAGATTTCGTGGAACGCTTAGGGGCAAAAATAGTGATTATTGTCGGGTGATGAAGAAAGCAGATTTCAAGGATGTAGTATCAGTAGATAGTGAATGCTTTGGTGAGGACAGGTCTCACTTTCTCAAGAGTTTGTTGACGAATCATCCATTTCATGCACGAATCCTAGAATCATCCGAAGGAAACATCATAGGATTTGCATTTGCAAGTGAGAGAAGTGAGTTCTTTAGAATAGGTCCCATGAATATACTTAGCAGGACAAACCTTGCAAGGGATTTGGTACTTAGTATTCCTTTGCCTAACCATGAAATTGAAGTAAGAATAGGAGTGCCAGGCTATAACGAAGAAGCTCTTTCGATGTATAGAGACCTAGGAATTCCAGAGTCAATATGTTCAATTAGAATGGGATTGGGAAATTTGGAGAGCATGAGAATGCACAAGGGACAATATGCTATTGGTTCACCTGCGAAAGGGTAGAGTCGCATTCAGTTCTAATAAGATCTCGAATGATAAATAGAGGAAGTAGACTCAACAGCACAAAATAGATGTAACCATAGATTATTGGAATAAAGATACTTCCTTCCCACACGTTAGATCCATTGAGAATCATAGCCAGCACTAATGGAAAATAGGATATTAGAGTAGGTGCATAGAGAGTAAATGCTACAAAATAGAGAATATACTTTTCGAATAGGACCTTAACATTCCTCGATGTATAATAAATCAAACCTAATGATATGAACAGGAGCAATGCATTGCAGCAACTGAGCCCATATAGGTATCCATAGAAACCCATCCACCAATATCAATTCATGATATTCTCTTGGTAGGTAAAAAGGTTCTTGTGTTAGAAATAACACACCCTCCCGGTCCTATACTGAGCATCTAGGGAGTGTTTCTATACCACAGTAATCTCATAGGTTATTTCAGTCGGAATCTCAATGCTATATGCAACAGGACATGACTTGTGAGCAAGATCGATTACTCGCTCAACCTTTTTACGTTCTTTCTCATTTGGAATGGTCACTTCAAGATGAAGTAAAATTCTATCGAACTTCCATACCTTGTCATCACGTTCACACATCTCTGCGTTAGCGGAAACCTTACATCAGTGAATTCAGTACGCATTGCGGCGGCGGCTTTAAACATTGAAAGCACTATACATGATGCAGAAGCAGAGATAAAGAGTGTCTGCGGTGAGAAGTAACCCTCAGGTGCATCGGGCCACCAATCTGGTGCGGAGGTGACCTCGAATTCTTCCATTCCTTGAAGCTTGACTCCCACGAACATTGGTTTAGTCACTCGAACTTCGAGTTGATAGTGATGGTTTTCGGACATGGTTCTATCACCAACTTTTAACTAATAGTTGACATAAAACTTGAGAACCTTCAATCTCTCAAAATAATCTCATACTCAAGTTCGACGGGATTCTTCATCGAATTAGAAACGACGCAATACTGATGTGCACGTTCTGCGGCTTTTCTCATCTTCTTTTTATCTTTGGATGATGAAACCCAGATCTTCACAGACATGTGTATCTTATCAAATTCCCAGCCATATTCACCCTGAGCAAGAGTTCCATAGGCGTCAATCTCGAAATCGTCAAATTCCGCATGATAGCGTTTTGCTACACCTGAAAGCGATACACCATAACATGTCACTGCCGATGCTAAATACAGCTCTTCAGGGGATAAAATTCCAGGAGGGCTATTTGGCCAAAAGTCAAGTGGAGTCGCGACTTCAAAGTCTGATTTTCCATTTATCCTGACATCGACGATTTTCTCACGCACCCATGTGGATTTCATCTCGTATCTATGCTCTTCATTTGTCATTGTATATCACTCGAAAGTGACTCCCAATCACACAATAGTATTGTGTCGTGGCAAATCTTCAAAAAAAGAGATTACGCGCTCACTCTCATTCTTTGAGGAAGAGGTTTATTAGGAAAGAGTACTAATACTTGCTCGGTGGTTAGGTAGCTATCAGGGCACCTATATTCTGTAACATGCCCTCATAACTCCCCCCCTCCTACCAGTTGCCTTGATGGTACTAACCACCAACTCATAGAATTGTTCTAATGACAAAATATTAGAGGGGAGGTATGTTTCAGATTAACTTTACAATTTGATAATATATCCAACAATGATTTGGCCCTGTAAGTTTTATACCTGCATTCGATAGTATTTCGTACATCCCAAAAGGTTGCTAGAGATGAAAATTGAATTACTCACAAAGGAATACACGAAAGATTGGACATCTTTCATCATCCAAACAAATTGGAAATTACCATGGAATCGAGATACATATCAAAAACAAGTAATGCAATTCCTTGACGACAGTCAGCGTTATCATCCATACCTAATAAGAAAGGATGACAAACTTCTAGCTATCGGTACACTTGAAATTCTGAACGAGAAGGAAGGTCGCCTGGATCATCTAGCACATAGAGAAGGAGAAGATAAATCTCTAGGACTACTGATTGACCATTTATTATTGAAAGGTCGCAAGTATGAGATCAAAGAGATTTCGGCCTGGCTTTGGGATTCAGAGAAGGAGAAGATTCGAATAATAGAAGAAGTTGGATTCAAATCTACAAAAGAATTGGCGTTAGTAGTGCGTAGATTATCAGACAGCATCGCAAAACCCATTTCGAAGAGTTTAACAATATCATCATTGAGAAATGGTGTTTCAATTGAGGAGTTTGTTACTGCTAATCGTATAGCATTCAGAGATGATGATTCGAGCCTGCTAAAAGTGGATGAACTAAATGAATGGTTGAAAGAAATTCCTGGATTTTTACCTGAGCTACAGTTGGTTGCACTATCAGATGGAATGATAGTAGGTACTGTCATGTCTGAGTTTTTTGAAGTCATCACGAAAGAAGTGGTAATAGAGCGAGCATGGGTCTATGGTCTAGGAGTCATTGCTGAATGGCGTAGAAGAGGAATAGGAACATCTCTTTTATCGGAGTTGATGAAACGACTCAAACATCTCGGTGTTGAAGAGTTATGGGCATTAACGGATACAGAAGGAGGGGTAAGGGAATTCTATGATGAGTTGGGATTCATTGAGAAGGATAGGTGGAAAGAGTTCGAACTCAAAGTTCAATGATAGTTGATAGAGGAAGCAATGAGAGAGCTCGTCCTTTTTCATGCATTTTATGATTACTTGCTTCCACTAGCCACTACCGTATAGGATAATAAAACTGACAGCTATTATTGGTGGATGAGCATGATTCATAGATTTCCTTAAGCAAATTGGCATTAGCATTAGGAGGCACCTATAGTCAACAAAAACATAGCTTTTTCTCATAGTGTCGCATAGATTGCTCAAGGTGATAATTTGCCAATAAGATTCATCGCACGACTCTCAAATATCGATAAGAATAATATCGGATTCTATGTGCCAAAATACGTGAAGGAGTTTTACGGATTGAAACCTGGTCTCTATAAGGGCGGAATCAGTTCAACCCATGGAGAGGTTACCAGCAGTTCGATAAAATTGAAGAAATATAAGAAGACATTGACAGGAGTGTTAAAAAAAAACATTGGAGAGCCGGGAAAGATATCTGAGGTTTGGATATATCGGGATACATGGACTCCACCAAAAACACCTGTCAAGAAACCATAATACGAAATAATGAGGATGTCAGGATGGCGGACGAATTAATCCCAAGATGGATCAGATACATGGACATTGCAATAGGACTGGTCACAATCATTACAGGATTATTCATTATTGTGAGTCCAGCTCTTGCTCGTTATACCATGATTCTTGTGCTGACAATAGCGCTATTTGCTGTAGGACTTGCAAGGGTATCAAGAGCGGCTTCAGTGAAATCAATTGGTAAACCTAGACAGGCGATAAATCTCATCTCCGGTATCACCATCCTCATTATTGTCTTCATTCTATTCTTCACTCCTGCAATGATCTCGCATCAAGCTGAGATGATAATTTTAGTTGCCATAGCGTGGATTATTACAGCATTAGCTCGCATAATAGTGACTCTATTAGACAAGGAGATTACTAGACCATTATTCTACTTTCAGATTGTTATAGGCATAGTAACGATACCTCTGGGAATTTGGGTTCTTCTCTATTCAGCAGGTGAGGATACTTTGTTATTGACCCTCTTAGGAATCGTCGCATTATCTAATGGGATGGCAAGAACATCTAGAGGGTATGCAGGTGTTTGAAACGAAGAGAATGGAACATCATTTTCCCGAGCATTTATTGTTATTTTAGTAAATGTCAGTTTGCTTAAAAAAGAAGATAAGGAAGAGAGTACAATCTATGATGGAGGAGATGATATGACAGAACACGTCAATATCAAAGCTACCAAGCCAATGACATCAATCTATGTTGCATTACTGCTAGCAGTGATTGCATTGCTTATCATGAGCAATATGTTTGCAGCTGAAATTTACGACTTCAGGCTAAGAATCGTTATGTTGGTTTTCTTTGCGTGTGCACTAATGATGATTATTGGAGCTGAAATAGGACGACTCATATTCAAGGCAGGGATTACTCCAGTTGGATTCGTTGCATTCATCTTTACAAACCTATTCTTCATAGAACTTCTGTTTGCCTCATTCGTCGACCAGATGGGAAATGACCTCACAGAACCTACAGGTGCAATGATTGGCACACTCTTGCTAGGAGGAGTGGTTTGGTATGCAATTGTCGTTATTTGGTCACTGATTATGTGGATTCGTGATTGGAGGAAAGCAAAAGAGTCCCAAACTTAATTAGACTCTCATCGAAAGAACTCATGAATGGATGTTGAGAACAATGGGAACACATTGTCATGATTTAAGGAAAGGATCTATCCTATACTGCTCTGATTGCGGCCTTGAACTCCAAGTGCTATCAGAGTGTAACTGTGAAGATAAGGAAGCGTGTAGTTGCGACTGCGGATTTAGCTGTTGCGGAGAGGAACTTAAAGTAAAGAAGTAGGGAGCACCCCCACTTCTTTTTCTTTCATTGAGCGATTTTATTAGTAGGTATTATTTTTCAGACTTCTTCTTCAATTGGCGAACAGCTTCTCTTATGTCGTCCTCTGAAACAGCCTCACTCTCTTGAACCACTTGTTCAGGTGCACCAGCAGCACTAGGAGCCGCACGAACTGCCCGTTTTGATACCCCTAGGTCGCGCATCTTAGCGGTCAAAGAAGCGATTTTCGATTCGTCAATCCCACCCTCAGCATCAGAGAATTCCTCCATACTAACTCCAAGTTCTTCAAGGATGGATTGCTGTATTGCGAGCTTATCAATCTCTTCCACGGCAATTCCTGTGATAAGTTCGACAAGCAAATCAGCCTTTTCTAGTGGAAAGAATTTACCTTCTGAGATTTCTGCAATCTTCTGATAGGTCGCGACGGCATTTTGATAGTTGTCAATCTCGGGATAGCAGCCTACTGTATGAATGACAATTCCACGATCGTAGGCATCTTTAGCTTCAGTTTTCCAATTATGACCATCGGGACAACCTCTAGCGAAGCTATCGCCACCTGGTTCTACTCCATGCGGTGGTGCATCACCGATTAGAACCATAATCTTTGCTGACTCATTGAGATACTCCATTCGGTTGGCAACATGCAGCCCATCACAAACCGCTTCTGGCCCATCTCCGCCCCCATATGCGTCCATCGAACGGATTCCATTTTCGATACTCTCAATATTTGGAGTTAGCTCTGTTTTCTTGGTGACAAACGTTGTTTCCTCAGGGGGATGGTCTCGATAAGACACATAGCCAACTCTAAGTCGATGACATAGTTCTTCTTTCTTTATTGTTCGAACTATTTCCAAAATCTTTTGCTTCACTGCTTGAATGTACGGACCCATTGAACCTGTGTTATCAACTACAAATACTAGATCTAATTGTCCAAGTTTTTCTGACATAATATCCACTCACTGTTTGCGAACAAACATCGATATTATTTGAAGCGAGATAAGTTTGATGCGGATGAAATGTCCCCTATTCCTTATGAGGAGGATTGACATTCTTGAAACAAGGTGAAGGAATGCAAGTATTACTTGATAAAACAATAAGAGACCTTATTCTAGTTCACATCATCTTTGCTATTGTCTGCACCATAGCTCTGCTAATACCTATTGATATTGTAGTGGGTTATAGGCTCTTATTCATTGTATTGTTCTATAATATCCTTCTAGTTTCATTCGCTTATTACCGAGAGTATAAACAGTGGATTGATATCTGGATGTTTGTTGCTCCACTAAGTGTATTGATGATATTTCCAGATTGGTTTTTATCAGCACAATTACAATCTCTCATCTTTCCTGTTGATGGCTCACCCATGATAGGTGACATACCCATATACATGGCCGGTCTCTGGGTCATTCCGTTATTTGCAATAATCTACATTGGGTTACTCCTAAAGGAAAACCAGAATGATTTCGTAGTAATAATTGGAGTGGCGATGATATCTCTGATAATATTCGGAATCGCTGAGGAGAATCTCTGGCGCTTATCATGGTATGCAGTTGCAGATGTCGCGAAATTTGGACATGTCGCTCTTTACATAGTTATACCAGAGATTGCATTGGGCGCGTCAGCATTCATAGCATATGACATGGTTAAGGAAAAAATGATTATTTGGAAAATTGTGTGGGCATACATAGTCATGATTATGTATATTGGAAATGCGAGCTTCTTCTACTTTATTGTGGAAACGCTACTCGTTCTATAGTTTGAGGAATCACTTGCCATATTGTGTGGAAGACATGAAAGAATTACCTCACAAGTAATCCTGAAAAGGAAACGATATGGAAGAATCATGGCGACAACCATGAAATTCCCTGAAGACCTAGTTATTCAAGATTTAGAAAGACCTAGAAAGATAATCGTGAATTTCATTCGAGATTATGTTGAGAAGACAGGTCTAGAAGGCATCATCCTCGGCCTCAGCGGGGGCATAGATTCTGCGTTGGTAACCACACTAGCCACAGAAGCACTTGGACCAGAGAGAGTTCGAGTTATGCTTATGCCAGTCCAAAAGGAGAAAGATGAACATAATATCAAAGATGCCACTCAATTAATCAAGCAACTAGGGATATCATTTGAGATGTTTGAGCTTAAGCAAGCAGTTGATGCATTTCATCCTCTTAATCTGGACAGAGTTGCTTTGGGAAATGTTGCAGCACGATTGAGAATGATCACCTTGTATTCTCAAGCCAATCAACACAAGTTGCTTGTGGCAGGTACCGGGAATCGGAGTGAGATCCTAACAGGATATTTTACCAAATATGGTGATGGTGCTTGTGATTTGTTGCCAATAGCAGGTCTCTACAAGGCAAATGTGCGACTCTTGTCAGAACATCTAGGGATTCCAAAATCAATCATTGAGAAAGTACCTTCTGCTGGGCTTTGGGCTAATCAGACTGATGAGGGCGAACTTGGAATTACATACAATGAACTTGACATAGTTCTTTTCTTGAGATTTGATAGAGAATATACCGCTGACCAAATTGTAGATTGGGGAATAGAGAGAAAAAAGGTGGATAGAGTATATCATCTAGTCAAAGCATCTCAACATAAGAGAGAACCAATTCCCTCTCCAGATATTTGATCTATTGAGGTTCTGGACGGCAAGACTCATCTCATATGAAGCTATAGTTAGAGATTGTTAGATTCAATTAGAATCGTATTGGGTGACGCTAGTTTGATGTATATTCAGCCCTCAATGTGCCTAACTAAACTCGATTTTCTCTTTCCTGGTGTTAATTGGATTTTTGAGCTTATATTTTTAATATTCTTGGCACTATTTCTATGGGTATGCGTTTGTTTGAGATCAATACGATATTTCTGGAAATTCCCTGCCCCCGCATCCGCAGGCAATCTAATCGCCGCTGGTCCGTATAGACGAAGAGTTCAACCGCCATCAATGATAGTTAAGGCATTAGATTGTAAACCTGGAATGATTATTGTAGAGATTGGTTGTGGTTCTGGATTATACACAGTTGCTGTCGCGAAAGCAATCCAACCGAATGGTATAGTTTATGCTGTAGACATCCAAGAAGGGATGCTTGAAAAGCTAACAGCACGTATGAACCGGGAGGGTATAGATAATATCAAACCTATCCTTGCGGATGCAGAAGGAGTCATTCCATTAAATGATGGTATAGCTGAGGCGATATTTTCTGTAGCTGTACTTCCAGAGATACCCGATCCAATAAAGACCCTGGTGCAAGTTAAAAGATTGCTTTCTCAACAGGGGATATACGTCGATGCAGAGTTGCTTTTCGATCCTGATTTCCCATTAAGACGCACTGTTAAAAAATGGGCTAAGACAGCAGGATTAGAATATGTAGGACAATTTGGTCATGCAGCAAGGTATGTGCTTGTATTTCAGAAATGAGGCGCTGAACCGAAACCTATGGTTTCTTATTCCTGATAATTAATACTATGAAGATAATGATGACAATCCCTGAACCTATTGTTACGGTATAGGATATGATTAGTATAATGTTACTGAGTTGAATAGATGTTGTTCCATTGTCAGTGATTGTATTGCTGATTGATGATGAGGAGGTTGGTGAAGGATTTGTTATCGTTGACAAAGAAGATTCGGTTGTGATTGATGTTTGTATAGTAGTTTCGGTCGTTAGATTGGTCGCCTTTAGGAGATACTCCATTTTAATACTATGAATTCGAAGATTTTCATCATTGTATGGATAATCATTCCTTCTTGACGGACTAAGTCCAATGTATTTTATGATACGATTTGAATCGAAATAACCGGATTCTTTTAGGGTGGCAGAATTAGAAGACCCATCATAAATCTCACCTTGCAGAGATTCACTCGATGAATCATACCAAAATCTAACAAAACCACGCCATGAATCAGTCTCGTCTTGGTAAAGAATCGAAACATCACCATCTAATGGATAATATCTACATTCGGGACGCATTAGATTGGCAGCCCAACTGTCTCGTGCACGAATATACGCTGAAATAGTCTTATTATCGTCAAATAAGAAGACTCTGAAGAATCCAAGACAATCAGGTTCGTAAATCCACTCGAATTCAACTTCAAAAAGGAGAATATTGGTGATTGGTATCGGTGTATCAAGCTCCTTAACAAAGGTCGCCCCAGAATAATAGTCCTCCACTAAAGGAAGTGATTCTGCAAAAATATAACCGGATTCCGAGGTTAGAGAGATATCTTCAGAGAAATAGGTTCCTGTAAAACCAGATTCGTTCCCTTGATTGATCCAACCTTCAGTTGAAGAACAATCATCATACCAAAGGTTAACATTGAGATTCTCATGTTCGAGGTAGATATTATCAAAGTAACAAGGAAGTAATGTTCTCGATTCGTAACGAGCCATACCAATACCCACGTAGAAAATCTCCCGGTCCAACTCCACATCGTCGAGAGGAATTAGGGTGTGCTCACCAATGCCTTCCACACTCCCCACTATCCCACTAAAAGGATCAAAACGTAGTGACATCAAACCTTCAAATCCAGTCCAAGTAACTGGATATCCAGATCCCCACATGATTTGAGTGCCATTCGCGAAATGATAGCGCACTCCATAAAAACCCTTACTGTAATCAACCCAGGCATCATGTATATGGATAAGTAAGATAGGATTACGATTAGCATCACCTAAGACAACGGAGCCACTTCCCACATAGGATGAAAGACTGTTGTCAGCAGAAAAATTCACTTTAAAGTTCTTCAAATTTTTGACTGGAAAGGGTGATGCTAATTCATATTCAAAGACAGGTCCATGCCATTCAGCACCTGAACCTATATTTGTTATCTCTATTTGAGAGCCATCTGACTGGATTGTTCCTTCTGCAGCACTCTGCCATAGAGTCCATTGGTCGCTATAGATGAAACCTGTTGTGTTTGAGCAATCGTGATTCCACTGTGTAGATATTGAATCAGATAACTCAAATGCAGAATCAGAAGGATTGTTTAGTCCAGAGGGGTTTGAAACTACGTTTGAAGTAATTATCAATGTAGAGATAATCAAACTGAGCACAACTAGATTTCGTCTTTCCATAAAACCCCCACATCTGAAGATTTGTTTCATGTTTAATAGTAGTTATTCTAGATAAATAATACGGATTTCTCATGGGATAAAAGATTTGAAACACTATTATTGAGTTATTCACATGAGATATATTAAGAGGGGTGTAGTCTGCAACTACTCAGTACGACCATAAATGGAGTGAATTTGGATTGATGGAAATTGAAATTGCAAGCTACATAATCTGGTTACAGAAGGACTTACGGAATTACGGTAATGACAAAAACGTATCAGTAATGGGGATAATCACTGCTATACCAAAAGATGAAACCGTGGCAGGAAGACCCAACAGGGTCTATTTTGTATTTGTCGACTCGGAAAAAATTCCAAAGGATTATCTCACCGGAAAGGAAATTTTTGCATTTAGAAAGGCGGATTATTACAATCACTATATAGATTTGTTGAGGAATGAAAAGCCCATCAAGGTGGTATTTGATAGAGATTCATCAACTTGTCAGCTAGCAACTGGAAGAAGAGAACCAGTAGGAGAAGGTCCTGGTGAACTTTAGGGGTAAGACCCTTCAATGAAGGAAGTTATTCAGAAAATCCAACCATATGCAGCAGCTGATGGGGAGTATACTGCACTAGTTGATTTCATCCTTCAGGCAGTAAAGATACTCCACCCAGAGTTTAAACCTCCAAATCAGTGGTCGGAAAAAGAATTGGAGAGAGAGCCATATACAGTTGATTGTACCAGGTCTAATTATGGAGATTCTAGTAGTGGAATAACAGTAACTCATAGGATTGAGTATGAGCAAAAAACATCGGGTCATGCAGTTGATGAAGTGACTGTGAATTGTTACGGTCTCCCTGAAGAAAAACTCTTGGAATTAAAAGTTACTCGATCCTACCATGATCCTAGATTCATAGAAATTAGAATTCGTGGAACAGAGGAAGAGTGTGAATCAATAACTGATGGATTTGTATCCGTATTCAAACAAGGGATTATTACGGACACTGAAACTATAATGATGTATCTCAAGAACGCCAAATCTGCAATCCGGATTCAAGCTTGGAGAGCTGCAGAATTCAATGCTTTGGAATACCTGAAATATGAACCTAATAATCCCGAAGCGCTGATGTATCTAGGAGTAGCTAGATCAGCTCAGGGATTTGAGCCAGAAGGCGAGAATCTACTCTTAGCGTCATTGACTCTTGATCCCAGGAATCATGAAGCATATTACAATCTGGGCGTCCTAGTAATGAAGCAAGGTCGTTGTCTCCTTGCGCGAGATTCGTTTCAGAAGGGATTGGAAATCAGTCCTAATAATCATCCATTGCTTTATCAGCTAGGTTTAGCACAGGAGAGGTTGAATGCGTTTTCTGAAGCACTTGATGTATTTCAAAATGCGCTTGAAAATAGTCCAAATCCAGATCAAACATGGGGATTTTCAGGCATGGATTATACTGAAGAAGCAAAAGAAGCTATTGAACGAATCAATAGTAAACTGAGGGAATCCATGTAATCTTAGTGAAATTTAATTCTCTTTGCAAAGCCAGGTAATCCAGAATGTATTCTTCGCTCTCACCCTATATTGCCAATTTTGATTCATTGTTTCCAGGTCCATATATCCTCAATAATCGATTCTTGTCGAAGTTTTCCACTTGTATTAATTAGATTCCGGAGTAGCTCCGAAGATGTCTGATAATGTTTGAAGGCGTTATCAACTGATGGTTCATCATCAACATCAAAATTGACAATCATATGTTGAAATATCTCTTTATGTTCCGATATCTGCGGGTGAAGGCCATGAAGAAAAAGGATTGTTTCTGAAGCATGATTTCTAACAAGATATTCGGAATCTTTCGCAACTGACTCGAATAAAGCCTCCACGACTTCTTCAGTTGGAAATCTTCTCAACGCTCTAGCTGCATCAATTCGATATGACCAAAATCCTCCAGACCTAAGCACATCGATGATATGTGGTAGATAGACTAGATTGTACTCAATCAGACACAATGCGACTGCGATTTCGACCTTTAGTGTGCCACCACCTGATTCAAGATTATCAATTAGAAAAGGTATGGCTTTCTTCGACCTTAGTTCCCTGAGACCTATTGCTCCATAATGACTACCATCTTCGAGAGACTGAATGAGCATATCTTCTGCCTTCTCTCGCTCTTCATCGTTGAGTTTTGTAACTGACTTCTCATCAATCCCATCATGCCACATCATGTAGGAATCACCGTAGTAATTATCCATAAAACGGTTCCATTCTGGACTCGACAATTTCGATACCCTCTCAAAAGGCCTTCAATATATTCTTCGAACGATATTTGAAATGACTGTACATTCCAAACTATTAGCCGTTTCCAAGACAGATTCCAACAAATTCCAGAAGTAGGAACACTCTAATACAGCGCCGCATATCGTTTACGTTGCAACCTTAAACATTGAGGAGAGAGAAATGGAAGGTTCGGAATCAGCAGCTGCTACACCAGCAGCCGTAAATAAGAGATACATGATATTTCTTGTAGTGGTCATGGGTCTCGTAAGCCAAATGGATAGTTGGCTATCGTTGATTGAAACAAAAAGTGTGACCTACATAGTTGCAGAATTCTGGGGTGCAAATACGGAAGCAGCCCGAAGTGAGTTCTCGCTATTGCAGGGTATCTTTGGAATCATCGTATTTGGAGTTTTCTTCATCGGTTGGTTCGCAGACGCATATGGAAGAAGAAAAGGAATGATGGTTCTAGTACTCACGATGGGTCTACCCACTATTCTAATTGTATTCTTGTCACTTGATGTATTCTGGTTCTTACTATTCTATTCATTAGTAATTATGGGAACTACATCAAATCTTTGGGAGGTTCCAATCTCCGAAGAGGCTCCAGCTGAAAAACGTGGGCTCTATGGGAGTATAGCATTCCTCATTGGCGTGATCCCACTATATGCTATCATCGGAGCACGTATAGTGGATATAGATTGGCGCTGGGGATATGGTGTGATGTTCTTTTTCATGATTGCACTCTTAGTTATGCTCTATTACATGAAAGAGCCTGAGAGATGGAAAGAAAAGCATGAAACTCGTGAAAAGAAAATTGGAATTATGGAAGCACTTAGGAAACTAAGTAGTAGAGACAGGAAATACATTGCAATTGCAACATTAGTTTACCTCACATGGACTATTTCCTTCAAGTTCGCTACAACTTGGGGAGGTACCTATTTTGAAGAAGTACTTGGTAATTCTCCAGATGCATTCAACAGCATACTAACTGTTGCAGGACTACTGCTACCTGTTAGTGCACTCATCTCAGGATTCCTTCTGGATAGGATTGGAAGGAACGTGGTCCTTGTGATTGGTTCTCTAGGTTCAATGATTTGCTACATAGGATTAGGATTTCTCAGCATGAGTGTATTCTATTGGGGAATGTACTTCTTTATGGCAATGGTATTAGCCTGGATCTATGTCTACTTGGCAGAGATATTCCCAACTGAAATCCGCTCTACTAGTATTGGGGTCTGTGTTACAGGTGCACGATTTGGTTATGTCATAGGACCACTAGCAGCATCGGTCCTACTTACCCTGTTTGCAGATATGGCAGGATTCTGGATCATTGGAGGACTTCTAATGCTAATTCCTCTACTATCACTTGTAGCTAAACCATTTGAGACCAAAGGTAAGACCTTAGAAGAAATAGAAGTTGAGAGATAGAATTTTAATAGGCGATTGAGGGCCATTGATATTGGTCCTCAGTCCACCGTTTTTTCCATATCAATATATTTAGACAAAAAGGACTCTTAGTTTTCGATTTAATTTATATACAGGTTCAACAATTCTTGACCAAATCGTAAATCGGAGGAGATATAGATGTACAGGTCTGTAAGATCGGAAACAAGTTTTAAATTGTATATTGCAGCGGCGGTCCTGCTTTTTATTCAAGCGGGACTTGTTTTTGGGTTTATGCCCAATCCCACTGCGGGATTTTTGACATTAGTCATTGGCGTTCTGTTCATAGTTGGAGCTGCTATGGCTAAGATTGGCTTTGGAATTGCAGCTCGTACTGAGAGATCAGTGGGAGGAGGATACGTCGTATCTAGTGTGGAAACAGCTGATGCTATCGCCTGTGGATGCATGACGGGATTGGCGGTTATCATTTTGACATCTACACAGATTGTGATGGCTATAAATGGTGGACTCCCTCAAAACGCAGCGATGTCCATTCCTGGATTATTAGCTGGATTAATTGGAATGGCAGCTGGTGCGACTGCGTTGAATCAAGGACGTAAACAGGGTATGTTTGATACACCAACTGCAGCCCCAATACCCCCAGAACAGATACCTGAAGGCTCGGTGACATGTCCATATTGCAATAAGAGAGGTATATCACCACACGCTCAATCCTGTCCTAGTTGTGGTCAACCACTAACGTAGGATTATAACGTAATCATCAAGGTTCACTGATATCATAGATACGTGAATCATTTCGAGCAGTGGGGAGAATCATATCCCATAAATCCCTTGAAGCAGATGTATTCAAAGACTATACGCTAACTAACGTATCTTGTTCCTGTCATTTCTTAGCTAAACCAGAGAAAAGCGGATGGGGTGACGAGTGGAGATCCTCATTCATCGCATTCCAGGCTCTCGCATGATAGGTCTTCGTGTCAATATCAGGTTCACCAGAGATGATATCCTTCGCTACTTCAGCAGCAATAATTCCAGATTCAATCCCATAGGATATTCCTTCACCGGTTGTAGTTCGCACGAAACCAGCAGCATCACCAATCAACATGATTTTTTTGGAACACGTGTTCTCAATTATTCCACTTACAGGAATTCTCGCGGCAGTCTGGGACGAAAGATCGCATTTGACACCCTTAGTTTCTTCAAAGAACTTGACAAATTTCTTCCAATCACCTTTCAAATCTTCAAGCTCACTGATAGGTGCACCTAGTCCTAGACTGATTTCATTCTTCTTTGCAAAAGCCCAACCATATCCATTGCGGATGAATCCAAAATAAAATTCAAGGAGGATGCGCTCAGACCCCTCGGGGTCACCCACCATGGCTAGGATATCCGATGAATCCATTGGTACTGCGGCCTCAATGCAGAGAGCGATCTCATCATCATCCCACCGGGGCTTTAAACCGGTTTTACGAGCTATAGTACTGTTTGGACCATCAGCACCGATGACGATATTTGCAGAATATCTTTCATGACCAGCAAACACATGCACATTTTCAGAGTCTTCTTCAATGTCAGTGACACGAACACCTTGTTGAACTAAAGCCCCAGCTTCTTCTGCTTTCTTTAGAAGGAAGTGGTCGAAATCATCTCTTTTCACGGTATACCCTGTTACACCGGGTCTTGCGAAGGTTGCCAGCATACCCTTTGGAGAAAAGAAATTCTGGCCACACTGCTCTCGTTCTACAACGTCTGAAAAATCAAAGTCTAACAAATCTTTAACTCGTGGCGTGAGGCCACCACCACACGCCTTGCGTCTTGGATGGATGGCTTTTTCTAAAACTAGTACATCCAAATCAAGTTGAGCTGCTTTTTGTGCACATATAGAACCAGCAGGACCTCCACCAACAATGACAAGATCATGAGTCATGAAATTATTCCTCAGGCAGATTAGTAAATGATAAGCTTTCTTTTTATTCTATTGTAAGTAAAAGAAAAGGAAAAATAATGAGTTGGAGATCATCCAACTCATTAGTTAATTATACCTCATTGATTCTATCTGCTCAATCCTCAAAATGGTGCAAATATTCCAGCGAATACAATCCATGCTAGTAGTGTCTTTGCGATCAGACTGAGTACAATGTACATTCTTTCTCCGTAGAGATAATCCTTCCATTTACTCACTTTCTTGTATTGAAGGAGCATGTTCAATGCAAAGATGTTGAAGAGGAAGAAATACATGAAAATGATGATGTACACAAATGTTGGTGGTTGTGCCTCTGCGACGCTGAGTGAGGCAGCAAAGTATCCAAACAATACCACCCAAGGAGTCGCACCAGATATGCATCCTAAAATGAATGGACTCCATTTTGTCTTCTCTGTGTATTGATTGAGCACTTCCATTAGATATCCAAACATTATCAACATATCATTTAGAACGACTATCATCACTAGAGACCAGATGTCCCATATGCCTAAGAGAAATGTGATTAGGAAGATCATCACTGAACTGGATACAGAATACTCGTACCATCGATACGGATTCATACCTTTCTCCAAGTTTGCAATGTATTTTTCATTCAAAGGATACGCAATTAGAAAATGAGCCAATGCGGACATTAGGGGGAATGATGCAAGTATGACTCCAATGTTGGTCAACGTGAATAGAATTGCGGGTGTTGGTTGTACCAAAATAAAGGGTTCTACGGGAATGATTTGAAAATCGAGGTAAATGGTATAGACTTTTTGTGACCATTCCAGAGTCAGACCAAGAAAGAGCATTAGAACTCCTGTAATTAGATGGAGGACTCCAGCGTATAGATTGAACTTCTTTAAGTACGAATAAGAAATTGGAGATCCACTACTGGGGTATACCTCCGGTGTTGATTCTGAATTCATAATAATCGTATTAATTCATATTGGTAGAATATAAATTATAGGAATTATACTTAATTTCGTCCCATGCCTATAACTCCTGAGGAATTAGTCTGAAGAGATCCAATATGGTTGGTAGAGAGGATATCATTTAGCGATTTTTCTCAATATGTGAGCTGATTGTAGCATATCAAATAATACGTGGATTTTGATGAATTCTAAAGAGAAAGTATTGGTCAATCAAGAAGCCATTGCGTTCACCTGAGATATAATATCAATATAATGAGATTATTAGTTGAGGTCGTAGTGTATGAATACATCTGAAAATGATTCGGTACTGAATCCCAAAACATGGGGAACTTTTTGGGATATCTTTGGAGAGATGTTAATCGGATTTCTGGATGTAGCAGAGGGTGCTAGGGTTCTTGATGTGGGTTCAGGAGGTGGTTCTGTTCTCTATCCATTAACCAAGAGAGTTGGATTAAAAGGCTATGTCATCGGTGTTGAGCTCTGTGATCACTGTGCCAAGAAAACAGCTGGTGAGATAGAAAGATGCAAGATAATGAATGCTGAATCAATCTACTTGGATGCCAGGGATATCAAATTTGCAGACGAATCCTTTGATTGTATCACTGCAGGATTCATTGGATGGGATGATTACTTCGATTTTCAAACAAATGAGTATGTCAAAGAAGACCTCTTGATGAAAGAGATCACAAGATTACTAAAACCAGGTGGCCAGTTTGGAATGAGCACCTGGTTATTACAAGAAGATCTTGATTGGATGTATCAGTTCCTCACATCGCAGTCAATTAAGAGTAAGAAGAATTATCATATTGAGAATGAGAGGGGCTGGAGGAAGATACTGACTAATTGGGATTTCACTGACATTAAGGTCTACGTTGAGTCAGCTAAATATGCCTATGCTTCTGTTGATTTTTGGTGGAAAGAAATGACGGACTATACTTGGGTGGAGGATGATAGTGAAGGTATTGTTGATTCTCTGAAAGAACTTGCATATCAAGAAATCAAACCAAAGATCAGTCAAGGGAAAATATCGTTTACTAGAAAGGCAATATTTGTTATTGGAAAAAAAGGTGAAGTGAGTTAGAGAGAATATCACTAACTCTGTTCTAACTTCACTCTACAATTGGATTTCTTTCACTAAACCCAAGTCCTCGAGCAATCATCATGTAGTACTTTCCTACTGTACCAGACGATACTCCAGCAGCATATCCAATCGCATCGAGGGTCATTCGATCGTGAGACAGAATTGCAGCTATATAGATGATACCTGTTGCAAGACTTTTCGGGTTACCTTTCGATAGGAGTCCCGCATCGTCAGCGCGATTGATTATGGCTAAGGTTTCTTTCTGCACGACATCAGTACAATCCAGTCTTGATAGAAAGTGGATTGCGTTTTCAATCACGCATTCTCGTGGAGTTTTCGGTTCGGATATGGAATTTGTCATGATAGAAACTTGTCACGAAATACTATATAATATGTGTAAATTTGAATTATCTATCCAGTTCTTGCCAGAAACCCTCAGGAGGGTTCTTCGTCTCTTTCTCGATAGAGATTGGATTTCAGGTTGCTTGCAAAGTGACATAATCAAAGCGATGCATAGATTCAGCTCGCCAAAATTGAGTGAAGAAATGAAATATCGGCAATTCTCATATTTGACGGGTTTAATCAATGGATGCACCTGATGAAATTACACTCTCTAGAGCAGAAGTCGAAGATGCTGAGATTCTAACAGAAACATGCAAGAGAGCATTTGATTCCGATTCAGAGGTAGGAGAGCCAGGTCCGGGAGGTCCTCCAGGCTACGACTCAGTTGAATGGAATACTAGCCAAATTAATAACCGCTACCTGCAATATTACAAGATCCTTCTTGGAAATGATATTGTTGGTGGATTTATTGCAGGAGATCGAGGCGTGGGATATCAAGTATGTGAGAGAATTTGGATTAATCCTGAATACATGAGAAGGGGCTTCGGGGTGAAAACCTTTGAGTTGATTTGGGAAAAGTATCCATCAGCTGACTTATGGGTATTGGGAACCCCTGAGTGGAATGTAAGAACGAAACCATTCTATGAGAAAGTTGGATTTACACAAATTGGAATAACCCGAGACTATCCTCAATGGAATGGAAGGTATTACGAAATGAGATTTTTAGATGGATTTCCAAGAGCCATGTCAGATCTCGGAGACCTTCACAGAGGTCAAAATTATGTCGTTGTTGAAGGGCGAGTGAAACATCTCTCTAATCCACGCATAGTTACATCAAGAAAAACAGGTGAAGAACTAAAGGTAGTCAACGGGCTACTGACCGATGAGACAGGCTCAATCAAGCTTGTTCTCTGGAATGATCAAATAAGACAAGTTGATGAGAATTCGAGAATCCGGATTGAAAATGCTTACGTTAAGGAATTTAGAGATGAACTTCAATTAGGTGTCGGTGAATGGGGAATGATAATCACACTACTGTGAGAAGATACGCTCGTTCCATTCAATATTGTTGAAACTGAAGTGACTATGTTAAACATGTCATCAATTTTGGAACGGAGTCACTGATTTATGTGGACACACAATGTGACATTGAACAATACATCACAGTTGTTTGAGCTGACCGTAGATTATTATCGGAATAATGAGAACTAATGCAGTTTGTTCGACGACCGTCCTAGAGAGAACGGCTTTATTCCAAGGTGTAAGTGTCACCCTCTCCCAAGATAACGACCTTTGTTGAGGACTTTCCCTCAACTGCGCTCTTGAAGGGAGCTGGGTCTGCTCCTCTGAGATGCATTGGAATTGCCACGTCTGGATTGATAAGAACAGCAGCCTCTGCAGCCTCAGCCATATCCATCGTGTACATGTCACCACTAGGTAGCAGTGCAACATCAATCATCTCTACATTCTCCATCTCTGGAATCAGGTCCGTGTCCCCGGCATAATAAATCCGCTTCCCTTCTACGGTTATTATATAGCCCACACCAAATCCTTTTGGATGAAATGGCTCTCCTGGTTTACGGAAACGCTTCACATTGTAGGCCTCTACTGCTCTGATTTTTGTCTGATTACTGTCAGCCATCTGCATAAATTGTCCGGCAGCAATATCCCAGACAAGCCCAGCCTTTCCAATCTTTTTCTTACAGTTTTCTGGAGCAATAATTGGATGCCCAAACTTGCGTATTTTCTTGATCAGGTTAGGATCACAGTGATCATCATGAGCATGGGTGATTAGAATCAAGTCAGCAGGTTCTAGACCCTTATCACTGAGACCTGTCCCTTTTGATGAGGGGTCAATATAGATGACCTCATTATCGCTCTTGATTTGAAAGCTCGCGTGTGCCAGTAACTTAATCGTCACAGTCATTGATTTCACCAGCATTTTCAATTACATGGTGGCGTATATATCTTTTATATTACATAGAATAGAGACCTAGGTGTATTTGCTAGTACAGTACAAGTATACTCGTGAAATAAACGGTAGATTGAAAGTCTTTCAGGTAATTCTCTGATTGAGTGAGATGAACGAATCTAACCCGAAAATAAGGCTCTATGAGATGCGAGGTGAAACCTCTATCTTCATCGATGTCGAGATTGACGAAAAGGGTGCTATCATTATGTCTGGTCAAGACCTAGGCAAAGCGCCACAGGAGTTTTGGGGTGACTCAGATTATGAATATTGGATTACTATCAACGAAGAGCAGAAAGATACTCTGCTTTTATCACTTGTACATCAGTTTTTTGGAGGGACGCATGAAGCGTTCTCCAAGTTTCGGGAATTTCTCAACGAGCGAGATATACCTTATGAATTTGACTCGTGGGCGTGATGGATGTAAGACAAAATGAGAAAGAATTGGTCAATTTATTCAATTTTCACATACCTCGTCGACATGGCACATATGTAAACGGGTTTGTATAGATTCTCTCGCTTGTTTGCATTGTCGTTGTTTGATAGATGAGTGCTATTAAATGAGGACTCTGATTTTTCGAGCTACAGAATAATAAATGAAATCACCATATCATCACAAATAACAATCACATATTTGTGGAGGTGACCGACATGAAATGGTTTGTAAGATTCGCTGAAAGTGTGAAACATTATTTGGGAAAAAAAACAAGTACAACTGTAACCAATGGATGGGAAGACCTACCAACCGGCTCGAGTAAGCGTGCAAGAGATGAATGCATCAGATGGATTAAATCATCCTTGGACACACTAGACGATATTTGTGACGAGAGAACAAGAAATCAGATTTTGGTTGAAACATGCCCTCATACTTATCCAAAGACACGAATCAAGAAGATGAGAGCAGAGTTTGAACGACTTGGAAATATAGATGACCTCGTAGAATTGATGCGTAACGACACTTCGTGGGGTGGCGGTTCATATTACGACTATCCTGTCAGAAAGAGTGACGAGATTCATATCACAAAGGTCCCGTTCAATCCAAAGACATTTGAAAAAGCTGTCAGCGATGACGAAAAACGCCAAGCATATTGTCACTGTACACTAGTGAAGCATAGTAAAGTACAGATATCATCAACGTTCTGCTGTTGTTCCGGAGGCTGGATAAAACAACTCTGGGAGGGCATTTTTGGACAGCCAGTCCAAGTCAAGTTAATTGAGTCACTCCTTTCGGGAGATACGCGGTGTACTCACTCAGTGCAGATCCCAAAAAAGTTCCTATAGATTGTGGCTATTCCAAGTGTTATGATTGTAATCACCAAAGGGTACTATTTGCGTTTGTGAAAGGAGGAGGCAAAAACCTCCTCTCTTAGTTTGAATTGAAAGGGCCTATATTTTGCCTACGTCTTCAATATATGCATCTTCGCCCAGTTGTTCTTCGTCAAGAGAACTCTCTTCTATATCAGTTACTCTGACGGGAGTTATCTTGTTAATTACCAAGAGCATAATGTAAGTGAATGCAAATGCCCAGACCATTGCTAGTGCTACAGCAGCGACTTGGATCCCAAAGAAACCAAAACCACCAGCAAGAAGCCCATTAGTACCGTTTGCGTTTACTGTTGTTGTCGCGAAAACACCTAGAAGAATTACTCCAGTTGCCCCGCCAATACCATGCACACCCCACACATCGAGGGCATCATCCCAATGTTGCCTGTTCTTGAAGGTGATTGCAGTATAACATATTATTCCTGAAAGCATCCCAATAATGAAAGCTGAACCTGGTGTGACGAATCCTGCAGCAGGTGTGACTGTAGCAAGCCCAGCGACTGCTCCCGTTAGAAAGCCGACAAACTTTGGTTTCTTCTCGAGAATCCAAGCAAGTGCTAGCCATGTCGCCCCAGCTACTGAAGCTGCAATGTCTGTGTTGATGAAAGCTATAGCAGTCACGCTATTGACTGCAAGTTCACTTCCTGCGTTGAAGCCGTACCATCCAAACCACAGGAGTCCAGTACCAAGAGCAACAAGAGGAATGCTATGAGGACCTCTATCTTGTATCAATCGCGGGCCTACAAAGAATACAGAAGCTAATGCAGCGAATCCTGCTATGCAATGTACTACTATCCCTCCTGCGAAATCTAGTACACCTAGTTGATAGAGTATTCCTCCTCCCCAAATCATGTGAACGAATGGGAAGTATACAAAGAACATCCAAGCAACGAGAAATATTAGATACGCCTTAAAGTCCACTCGGTTAGCAAAAGCCCCAGTTATCAAGGCAGGAGTGATTATTGCAAACATCATCTGATAAGCGATGAAGACAATCTCAGGGATTTGCCCGTTTCCAGTGTAGACATCCGTTGGTAACACACCATTCAGGAATGCTTTATCGAGATTCCCTATTATTCCGAATGTATCACCACTGAAACAAAGTGAGTATCCAACAAGAAACCATATGATAGTCACGACAGACATAGAAACAAAGCTCTGAATCATTATCGTGAGAACATTCTTCCGTCCAACTAATCCACCATAAAAAAATGCGAGACCAGGAGTCATCAGCATCACGAGACTAGTTGCCAGAAGCATAAACCCGGTATTTCCGGTATCAATCTGCAGCATCTGCAATGCTGCTTCTTCAATCACTATCGTGGTAAAGCACCAGCTAGTTCATTTTTGATGAATAAAAAAAAGAGTGTATCATATACATGTTTTGCAGCAGATGAGGGAAACCGCGTTTACAATATACACATTGCAGCATTGACTATAGCAGTGCGTCAAAACATCGCGCATTATAACAGACTAGAACTATGAGTTAGTTTTTTTTTTTTTGCCAATTATCTGAATGTGACCTGCAAAATTCACAAGAGACTTGTCAGTACAATATTCAAGCTCCATCTTGAGTAGCCGCTTTCTAGTGTCTGGATTTTTCTCAAGGGATTCCATAATCTTCTCATTAACCTGATGCATGAAGACAGGGGCACCTATGATATCAATAACAGCGAGACCACTCTCTTCAAAATATTTGTTCAGTTCTTGCCATGTCAGATTATATTGGGAAAATTTAAAATCATATGACACATTAGTCCTAAGGAGATTTTCAGCTTCATCGATCTTTCCTGCTTCAATCAATTCTGGTACACGGCGGAACTTAGTGTCCATAGTAAGAACTACATAACTACCAGGTTTAGCGACACGAGCTAGTTCTCTAACTGATTCTCTAGGCTTCATTGAATATGAAACAGCATCATACTGAGAGAAGACAAAATCGAACTCCGTCGAAGGAATCCCATTCATATCTGCAACATCAGCTTTGACAAATGAAATGTTGTGGTCCTCTATAGAGGAGAACCTCTTTTTGGCCTGTTTCAGCATACCTGCAGAGATGTCCAATATCACTATATTGCGATAACCCAATTCGTGGATCTTTTGAGACCAGAAACCATCCCCACCGCCAGCATCAAGAATCTTGATGGAGGTGTCTTTCGGAATATACTTCATGATGAAGTGCCATGTTATATCATCTGCAAAGCTCAATGCAGTCCGTGCAGTTCCATCCGTTGTCGAATCAAGCGGATCGGAGGAGTAATCCTCAGCAATCTCATCATACACATCTTCTACCTTACGACCACGCATGGTCTTGTCAAAGTAAACAGCTTGGATATTAGTCTTATTTATAATGTGAGTCACTCACAGATGATCATTGTCAGAAGGAATAATTCTATCTTCAACTCGTTCCCTCATTAATGCTATTAGTAATGACTCAAGCTTGATTCAACCTCATAGGCTTTACGTAATTTGTTGGAAACCACAGGTCATCCCAAAGAAGTTAACCA
This sequence comes from uncultured archaeon, assembly GCA_964458565.1. Taxonomy (GTDB): domain Archaea; phylum Asgardarchaeota; class Thorarchaeia; order Thorarchaeales; family Thorarchaeaceae; genus CAYWJO01. The sequence goes on from CAYWJO010000024.1 coordinate 46,617, forward strand.
GGAATCGCTGATAATGAGATACCCAATTGATAAGAGCTAGCACTTAACCAGTGGGTTTCTTGATAAGATAGATGACCAAGGCGATTGATATGATAGACATGCATCCAGCAATAACAACACCTATTGTGAGAAAGCCAATCTGACCAAAGAGATTCCTAATTGCCTGTTGAATAGTGGTTGGATTTGTTGTTGTAGGTGAGGTCTGGGTAGTTACAATATTTGTTGTTGTGGTAGATGTAGTAGTAGTGGTGATAGTTGTTGTGGTTGTTAGTTCCAGTCCCTCAACTGTCACAAACACCGTGTCTAAAACATAGTTGCCACTTGTATCGAAGATGACAATCGTGTAGTTGTAGGTTCCAGGTAATAGACTACTCACTGGCAGCATCACACTAGCTTCACTCCAACCTCCTGTCTGAACTTGAATGCCATTGAAATAGATTGAGTATGTATATGGATGAAGGTCCTCTGGGTGCCACTCAATGAATCCTCCACCGATTCCCTCCAGATACCAGATATCAAATGGACTATTCACAGTTGGTGCTGTTGTATCCACTGCATACACAATCACTGTGTCAAAGCCAGAGTTGCCACTCGTATCTACGTATACCACAGTATAGTTGTATATCCCGAGTTCAAGTCCCTCTACAAAATAATCAATATCAAATCCAGTCCAGTTAAGAGTGCCTAGGCTTAATCCGTCAAGCAGTAATTCAACGGATTCAGGCAGCAATTCAACACATGACCAGTGTAACCAGAACCCAGAGCCTCCTACTTCATAGTTCATATCTGGTAAATCGTCAGGTAATGGATTTGTTGAATCTCGCACCCTTATAGTAATCTCAACACTGATTTCATTTCCGCTTGTATCATTTACTGAGATGGTGACTGGATAATCACCTAGAAATAAGCTGGTTGCATTGAGAATAACTCCCGATGAGTCTATCGTGAAACTTGGATTATCTACCCAGTAAGCTGATATTCCTGACACATCAGCCGCATCGACATCGTACACAAAGTGTACACCATACTCAGCAAACTGATCGCTCGGTGGGACAAGCCAAGTCGGTGCTCGAGTATCAATTACTGTCACAGAAAAGGTCGTAGTGAGGACACGACCCCCGGTATCATTCACCGATACTTCTAGACCGTGGACGCCTCCGGGAAGTATTGTTGCATTCTGTATCAGACCATCGACATCAATCATGAAATTGGTTGTGTCATTGAGCCACCAAGTATCAATGCCAAGAACGGAATATGCATCTAGGTCATAGTTGAACCAGGCATCAGCCTCATGAATCTGATCTTCACTGGTGAGTCCACTCATTGGTTTCGCAACCTTTGCAATCCACATGTCAAATGGTGGATACGAGGGTTGAGAGTCTGTTACACTCACAGCAATTACGTAGACCTCAGATGAAACTTCGACGATGGAGCGTCCCATGTAATACTCACTATTTCCGAAAGTCTCATTCCAGAGCATATGACCAGTTGCGTTAAGGTGTACAAGCAATGCCATGTATTCCAATGACTCCGTGATTATCGTACCAACAAAAGTTAGTGAGCCATCTGAAGATACAATGAGATCATCTATTATTGCCGCGTAATTGAATGAATAATACATGTCCCATGAGAAACTACCAGACTCGTCGAGGTGCAATAACACAGCCTCTACAGACGCTCCTATAACGGTGTAGCCTCCAATTAGGAAACCTCCAGTACTAGATAGCGCAATATCTAATGGTATATCGTCGTTACTTTGATCAAATGTGTAATTCCAGTTGTGATTTCCATTACTATCAACACTGTAGATCCAAAAATCGGTATCGATACTCGGTTGATGGAATTCCGCAAGTACGATAATATCACCACCTCCAGATTCGACAAGATCAATGCTATTAGTTTGCCAGCCCGGGGTGTATACCCGTTTCCAAATCAGACTTCCAGTATTATCAGTTCGAACAAGCATTGATGCAGTGAACCACGTAGTTTCGTTATAATGAAGGAAATTGTGACAGGCAAGATAGTAGTCACCACTCGTGGACTCTATGATCTGAACACCATAATCTGCAATTTCAAGATGGAGTGTCTTGTTCCAAACTTGGTCACCTTCAGAATCCAGATGCACTAAGTAGATAGAAACATTGTTTGTAGTGGTGTTTTTGTAGTTGGTCAGTATTGTGAATCCACCATCCTGAGTCTGGGTGAGTGATGGATATTGTTGTTTAATGGTCTCATGGATTGTTCTATTCCAAACATGATTCCCATTCAAATCGATTCTCATCAGTGAGGCGTTGCAATCTCCTGTATTGATGTCTTGGTCCTGATACAGAATGAAGTATCCGCCATTCTGAGCCTCAATTATCTCCAGTGGCGTTTCTCCATCAGCAGTACCAAGGGTCTTGTTCCAGATAGTTTGTCCTGTGCCTGAAATTAACATATCCGACGTCTCATCTGTTGTTGAATTACTCTGAGCATTTAGATCAGTTCGACTAGATTGTTGAAAAGAGAAAATCGTACCCATTACTAATACAAGCATTGCAGCAACACAGAAACGCCTAATCTTCAAATCACATCCTCCTTCGCAAAAGCGTCTCGTTTCATAGTCAACTTATTCTAATAAATGCGTCTGACGACTGAGATGGAGGTTTCCCTGAAGAATTAAATAGCGATGAAGGAACCGTTTTAGGAGGTTGGTTAGGGCCATGATTGCACGCAAGAAGGTCTTTTCGCTTATTCTAATGATGTTTCTGATGATTAACCCATTCATTGCTATTTTGGATAATGGTTGAATTTAGAATCTGTTGTAAGGAGATAGTAATTTATTCACTATATAATGTAATGAGTGAATTTTTAATTGTTCAGAAATTATTTCGATGAATTTTTAACTTTCAACTTATTCAATAAGAGCGTGGTTAGGGATATGAAAATATTAGTCATGATAATAACAAGCGTTCTCTTGATTGGAGTTCTTCTACCACCTCCTGTGGTTGCTCAGACAAGTGAGGGCTTGGAATGGAATATCGAGGTCGATGATCAATGGCACTTCAACATCCGCTACTGGACTGAAGGGTATCCAAATACGGAAGATGATTTTTACTTTAGTCCATCAGGAGTTCCAGATGCCATTCCTGATCCTCTCACAGATTGGTGGGATATACCAGACACGCTAGGAGATCTGTATTGGTGGAATGATACTGATGCAAGTGGGTTGGAATCAATTTTTGACTGGTTCTTCAGAGTTGCGGTTCCAACTGGTAATTGGAGTCTGCTGACAGACTTGGAATTGCTGGTTCTGAAAAGCCCTTTGCCCCAGAGTGATGAAGACCATCTCAATTATCCCCGTCGGACGAATCTATGGTGTGGACCTCCAATCGCTCGGCGAGGGTCTGGAGGCGCAT
>CAYWJO010000025.1:0-30333 GCA_964458565.1 uncultured archaeon
TCCGATTATAGCAGGAGCAATGGCAAGAATATCTAATCCCGAGTTTGTCGCGGCAGTCAGTAATGCTGGAGCCTGTGCTGTATTAGCCAGTGCAAATTACAAAACTCCTGATGATCTGCGTGATGCAATCAAGAGAACTCAATCCCTTACAAACCAACCATTTGCAGTAAACATCAATTTGTTCCCTGCTTTGATGCCTCATGACAAGCGAGAAGATTATGTGGACGCCACATTAGCTGAGGGTGTGGAAATCATTGAAACAAGTGGTCACAAGGCTCCAGAAGCTTTAGTTCCAAAATTCAAGAACAGCGGTGCTATATGGATTCACAAGTGTGCTGGAGTAAGGTACGCGTTAAAAGGAGCATCCCTAGGTGCTGATATTGTTACGGTTGTTGGATATGAGAATGGTGGAGCTACTGGGGTTCTGGATATAGGGACGATGGTAATGACTCCATCCGTAGTTGATGCTCTAGACATTCCTGTAATTGCTGGGGGTGGAATAACAGATGGCAGAGCTGTTGCTGCAGTCTTAGCCCTAGGTGCGGAAGGAGTAATTATGGGCACAAGGATGATGGCCACAAAGGAATGTCCCATTCATGATAGTCTAAAACAGGCTTTTGTCAACGCAACAGAAACTGATACTGTTTTGGCGTTGCGTTCTGTTGGAAACACCCACAGACTGTGGAATAACAAAGCAGCACAGAACGTACTCGAATTAGAAGCTCAAGGAGCCGCCCTATTCCAGCTCATTCAGGCAGCCTCTGGAGAGAAGGCTCAGGAGATGTACAGAAACGGAGATATTGACCTTGGAGTAGTAGCTTGCGGTCAAGGTGTAGGTCTAGTCAAAGATATTCCCACTGTAAAGGAATTACTGGATAGAATAATGAGTGAGGCTGAGGACACAATATCTAGACTTCATAGGAGATTCAGTTAGTTCATACCACACCCTTTTACAGAATATGTAGAAAGATTTGGTGGGTGAGGAGGGATTTGAACCGTAAGTTCCAAATTCGTATAGGATAGGATGAAATTATGGATGAGCGGATGGTTGAGCTGAAGGATAGCAGGAAGGTAACTCTTAGACTGTTGGAAGTCAGTGATAGAGATCAACTACTAGATATGTTTTCAACAATGTCAGATAAAGCTCTTGAGTGGGGGATGCCTCCTTATGCAAAAGAAACGATTGACCGTTGGATGAGCAACATTGAGAAACTCATTCCACTGATAGCCATCTTTAACGAGAAGATTGTAGGATATGCTTCTGTATTCAGGCATACACACCCGAGAGAGAAGGGGGTGAGTGATATGGGTATCTATCTGCATCAGGACTTCCATGGTGTCGGACTTGGGACAGCCATGACCGAAACCGTTCTCTCCATCGCAAAGGAACAGGGATTGCACAGAATTAGTCTACATGTAGCGGAAGACAATATTGCTGCAGTGAAATTGTACAAGAAACTTGGTTTCATTATCGAGGGCACAATGCGTGATGCGTACTATGGGGTGGATGGAAAATATCACAATATGCTTGTGATGGGAATAGTGTTCGGTGGGGACTGATACAGAAATAAATAATGGCGGGCCAGGAGGGATTTGAATGAATTCATTTATGGAAATATTAGTTAAATCACCAAATAAGGATTCTATCATATCGCGTTTCTGTTACTGCATTATCGTATATATAATAAAAAAATTAGTTTGATTTGAGAAAAAATTAGACCTATTAGAAAGCAGGTACAATATATGCTGAAGGGTATTGGAATGTACTTACTACACAGAAGATTGTATCTAGCAATGTGTGTTTCATTAATATTATCCATTGCATCTGTTTATTCAGCGGTGCTTTTTTCGAATGTATATTTTGGAACAGAAAGTGCTGTTGGTATTTTACCGGGAATAGATGTTTCAAATTCATCTTTTGCCAGTATCGCTGAGAACTCTGCACCTTCTGATCTAGCAGTATATGATATTCCATATGAAATTAGAAGTGAAAGACCTTTTGTGATAGAGGCGAATCTACCAGGAAATGCAACGATAAGTGAAGGAGCTGCTGGATCATATGCAAGTACTTTCATTGAGGGCGTTTTTCCGGAAGAAGTAGCAAACCAGCTTGTGGTCGATTATATAACAACAAAGCTTCAGAATCATGGTGTTCTTCCGAGATGGAGTGTCACGTTTAGAAATTCTACAATAGACAGACCAAATATAGAATCGACTGTTTTTATAAATGCAATATCAGGAGCAGTCATTGGATATTTGGGTGAACCAATTCTAAAGAGCAATCCAATCAATAATACAACAGATGCCGAAACATACGCAATTGATGTACTAGACTATTTCGGATTCGTAATTCCGTTACATGCGCGGTACCAAATTGAGAATTATTCGAATTTGAACACTATGATATATTCATTGAGATTTTACGCGACTGTAAATGGTGTCCTTGTAGATCCTGACTTTGGCTCGCTAAGGATTCAAATTGATGGAGAGAACGGTGGTCTGAGATATATGATATTAGAGTGGATGAATATACAAGAGATTCCTAGAGAAGGGATAATCTCTTCAAATAGATTCATTCAACATGCGACGCTGTCATTGGAGGCAATTCATTGGGGGCCTCCATTAAAGATGCAGCTGGTCTGGTTAGAGAAGGATTATGCTACAGGTGAGATGCTGTACGATGCATTTACTGGAGAATTAATTGAGTACCGACCATATCTTGGAGATCCTGTACATAATACATCAATATTACTAATCACTCCCGTTGCAAGTACTTTGGGTTTTGCAGCGCTCACATATTTAATTGGTAAGAAATTCTTAATCAAGAAACACAGCTTAGATTAATGAAAATTGAAATGTATTTGATTAATCTGTGGAGGCGAGATTCACTTGGGCGAAATAAACGATGAAACAAATGAGCATTATAGAACAATATCTTCAACACTTAAAGGAAAAACACTGAGAGTATATTGGTTTATTTTGAAGAATCCAAAGACAACTAGCCTTCGAGAGATTCAAAATGGTGCGAATTTATCCAGTCCAAGTTTGGCCACTTACCATCTGGATAAGCTTATCGAACTTGATCTTGTTAAGAAAGATACGCACGGATTCTTCCACCTTAAGCAAGATGTCAAAGTTGGTGTTCTCCGCTTGTTCATGGGATCAGGGAGATTACTTGTCCCACGCTTTCTTTGTTACGCTGTTTTCTATTCAGCAATGCTCCCTATGTTCCTTCTCTTTATTCCCTTTATATTCGGTCCTATCACACTAATTCTGATGTTTACACTCATATTTGGTGCTGTAACTAATTGGATTGAAACAATTAAGGCATGGAGAATGGAAATCTAAGGCGAACATGGCTGCAACAAAGAAGTTTTCGAATAGATTCGTTTTAAGTGAATGAATTGCTCGAGCACTATCCGAGCAGAGAAGAAACAGAGATGGCGGGCCGGGCGGGATTCGAACCCGCGACCAACAAGTTAAGAGCCTGTCGCTCTACCTAACTGAGCCACCGGCCCGTGTTTTTGGTTCTGTTCAACTTTTAGTTATAGAGATTTCGGAACACTCCTTAATTCATGATACAAATGCAGTTGGACTTCAGCTAATCCGTCCAAGAACGACACTGAACTGTTTAACGTACATTATGTTTCGGGCTGCATTCACATCAGCATGGTATTGCTCATCACACTCTGAACAGTAAAAGGACTCTCCACCCTTCTTCTCTGTAGTGGGGGTTTCATCTTCCACTCTCATACCTAGCTCCCTACAGACATGTCAAGCCTGAGAAACCCATGCCGAGTTCACCATCCAAAGGTGAGAACTCAACCTATGTCGCAAGCCATATAACAAGGGTGAATCTAGCGACGGGTGTTCACTACTAGGAGTGTAACCTTTGAGCGACCATAAGAAAGTTTACGATCAAATCTTCGATTTATTAGAAAAACATGATAAATGGATGAGTAACACCATCAATCTCATCGCCTCGGAGAATGTGAGTTCACCAGCAGTCAGATCAGCAATAGTGAGTGACTTTAGAGACCGCTATGCTGAGGGCTGGCCTGGTGAGAGAGTCTATGCAGGGTGCAAGTACATCGATGAGGTTGAGATAATCTGCATGAACCTTGCAAAGAAGATGTTCAATGCAGAGTTTGCGGATGTTCGACCTATATCAGGTGTTGTTGCAAACCTGATGATGTACACTGCAGCAATGGAACCAGGTGAGAGGATGATGGCACTCTCAATTGCGCATGGAGGACACATATCTCATGCAAGAGCAAACCTTGGAGGTACAGCAGGACAAATCCGAGGGCACAAGGTCCAGAATTGGGTCTTTGATGAGGAGGAGTTTAATATTGATGTAGACGCAAGTATTGACAGAATTAGAAACCTCCAAGAGAAAGGAGATGAAGTCAAGTTTCTCCTCTTTGGAGGTAGTGTCTTTCCGTTTCCGCACCCTGTCAAGGAATTCAGAAGCCTTGCTGATGAATATGGCATGATTATTGGATATGATTCCGCTCATGTTTCAGGACTAATTGCATCGGGTCGATTTCAGGATCCCCTGAGAGAGGGTGCAGATATTGTAACGCTAAGCACTCATAAGACACTTTTTGGTCCTCAGCATGGTGTTTGTTTGAGTCGTGCTGAATTTGCTGATAGAATCAAACGCGCAGCCTTTCCAGGGATGATGAGTAATCATCACCTGCACAATGTAGCAGGACTCGCAGTTGCCCTTGCAGAAATGCTTGAGTTTGGTAAGGACTACACAGGACAGATTCTCAAGAATGCTAAGGCATTAGCGCAGTCCCTCCACGACCGTGGATTCCAAGTGATTGCTGAACACAAGGGCTTTACAGAGTCACACACGATTCTTGTTGACATAACAGAAACTCCTCTTAAGGATGGTAATGTAGTAGAGGAAACACTTGAGGACGCAAACATCATCATTAACAGAAATCTTCTACCTTGGGATATTAAAAGAGGTCGAGATTATAGAACTCCTGGTGGTATTCGACTAGGGACAAGTGAAACCACAAGACTTGGCATGAAAGAGTCCGAAATGGATGCTATTGCCGAGTTCATCACTAGAGTAGTGATGAAAGAAGAAGATGTAAAGAAAGTTGCAGCTGATGTTGCCGAATTCAAGAAGGACTACCAGAAAGTCCATTATGCATATGATACTGAAACAGAAGCTTATGCACATCTAAGATTCAGATAGGGTTTGATAGTTTCATGAGGTAGAATGAATGGAATTGAAAGATGCACAAAATCTTGTTCGTAATATCTACCTGAAGAGAGATAAGGAAAGGGGATTAGAAAGGACACTTCTACGAACATTTCAAGAACTCGCAGAACTGAGTGATGCAGTTCACAAGGAAAAACCCATGCAGGATATCGAGGAGGAGGTTGCAGATGTCCTTGCATGGGTCATTTCTATTGCCAATCTATTGGATATTGATTTAGGGCATGCACTCATCAGTAAATACAATAACGCATGTTCCAGATGCGGAAGAAATCCTTGTGAATGTATTGATAATCGTTGATTGCATTAGTTCCTATTTAGTACGCGATAGATACTACCTGGACTGCGAGCGACATCATGTTGTTTCCACAAGATTTCAGTAATTTCTCCGAATGAATGGCCCATCTCATGTAAATCTAAGATTAGCTTCAACTCGTGTGGAGTTGCTTTTCTTCTGGATATCCTCTATCTTCTCAAGGTCATCTTTTACAGCACATGAAGGGAAGTGCTCTAAATTTCTTTAGAATAAGTCTTCAACTCTCTTAATTGATGCCATAGTTTGGTACCTGTAAAGAGAATAAATCCAATAGCGACTAGGATAACTCCTGGAATAAGTAACCACATCTGTGGGTAGACATTGTTAATCCCTACATAGAAGTGAGATGTTGTGTTATAATACGTTGTCACAACAAAAGCATAAATTCCAATTGATGGTATACTAATGATTCCTGAGTATTCAGTTGTATTCTCCAATGAAAAACAAGGAGTCGTATTGGCAATCGAGCGTTCTTCAAGCATGAGCAGTGCGTCCTCAGTAGTGAGAACATAGAATGAGATGCCTAGTCCCTCATAAAGCTCTATATCAACTCGAGCATCTCCCCTTAGTCCATACATACGAATCATGTAGCTCCCATAATCGATGCTTCCCTGTACACCCATTCCACCAGGTGGAGGAATGAACGACGATACCAGCAATGCAATCCCAATTCCAGCAATAAGGACTTGTAGTCGCATCCACCATCACCTCTTATATCTCAGTATGTTTGAAGACCCGATCTGCTATCAAGATAAGTAATACAGCCATGATTAGACATCCCACTAGAGAGAGAAGTACTTCACTCAGTTGAATAGCTCCACCCGAATCCATTATGAATGCTATACTGGTACTCATAGGATTCAGAATTCCGTACAAGAGCGGCACATCTGGAGGCGGTACATAGACGAACAAGATTGCATACCAGATCAAAACTCCAATGGATGATGTGATGAGCGAGTTCTTTGACAGCAGCGCTATAACTGCGGATACCGAGGCGATTGCGAAACAGACAGCGATGAATGCCAAAGAAAAAATGCTGATGGTTATTAGGTCCAAGTATCCAGGAGTCAGAATTGATGTAGCAACAAAAGAGGTCGCTAGGCACGGTAAAGCCAGAGCTATGACTGGAATCACAATTTTACATAGCAAGACTTCTTTTCGACTGAAAGGATAGCTAAGGAGAGTCTTGTGCAGACCATTCTCAAAACCCCTGGAGATGCTAGCAGCAATCATCATCGGAATGAGAAAGACGATGAACACCATTCCGTATGTGGGACCCAAGACAAATCCTGAGATGGTCATCTCTTGGAATCCTTCAAGTGTTATACCAATCATGTGAGTTGAATTATAATCTGAGAAAGAATATAGATTGAGTTCAGGTCCCCTCGTACTTGCTTGAACGACACCTATCAGACATGCAAATACAAGTGTTGCAATCATTGTTTCTAAAAAGGGGACCCGATAAAGGTGTTTCAGCTCCAATTGAATTATTTCATTGTATTTCTTCATCTATCATCACTCTTCTATATACTTCCTCTAATGAAGATGCTCTATCAATTCCATAGAGTAAAATACCACTACCCTTAACCAGATTTTCAACCTTGGAACGAATTGTTTCCATCTTCTCTTCTCCTATTCTGACAGTAATTGCATTCGCATCCGAGGTACTACAATCCTTGAACATTGGTTCGCCCTCCAGTATTTTCAAAAGCGCTTGGGGATCTGATGTCAGGACCCTATACCATCCTTTGGTATGTTTCTCAATGATCTCTCTTGTCTTGCCACTGTCAACAAGAACCCCCTCTCTCAGAAAACCAACTGAATGACAGACTCTCTCAAGTTCTGATAGAATGTGCGATGAGATGAAGAATGATACACCTATCTCATTATGAAGTTGAAGTATTAGCTTCGCAATCTTGTCTCTTCCAGTCACATCCAAATTGGAAGTTGGCTCGTCTAAGAAAATTATCTTGGGCTCGCCACATAGAGCCTGTGCAAGACCAAGACGTTGATACATTCCTGCTGAGAGAGCGCCTATCTTTTTATTCTCAGCACCGGAAAGATCGACCAAGTCAAGCAATTCACCTATTTCTCTGGACTCACTCCTCATATTCTTTACCCAGTCCAAGAATTCCGAAACTCTAAGATTCTTTGGGTAATATGGATGTTCATGGAGAACTCCAATTTCTTCTCGTATCTTGACAGAGTGCTTCTGAGAATCAAGCCCCAAAATTTTTACCAAGCCTGTATCAGGTCGAATCAATCCCAAACTGATTCGTAGTAGTGTGGTTTTTCCCGCGCCATTTGGTCCTATGAGTCCAAAGATACCTGGTTGTATGTCGAGATTTACTCCTCTCAATGCAGGTATATGATTGAATGTCTTGGAAACATCCGAAATTGAAATAATGTATTCTTCTGACATCTCATTACAACTCCAACCAATTGAGAGATACTCATTGCAAATTGGTTCTGAAAGCACGAACGTTATTGATATTTCATACTTTCTTAAGGCTTTCATAATATGGAATTCCTTAATTACATTACCCCTTATATATTTTTGATTAGTTAATTTTTTATATAAGTATCGTTTACTTTTATATCAATGTGTAGGTGTGCATGTTAAGAGTGGCATCTCACATAGGAGGAATGAAAATCAAACATAGAATGAAACTATCTGTCTATTTTCTACTCTCTATAATACTGACTCTCACTATAGCACAAGTCAGTGCCAGCAGCGAGAGTATGAGTAAGCCTTATAGTACGGGAAATCAATGGAGTAGTGCATTTAGTTCTTCACAAGCTTACGAGTATTGGGGACAGGTCCGAGCCTCGTCTTGTGACTCAGGAGCTGGAAGAGGCGCTTGGGCATACATTGGAGCCCTTGATAGCTTTGGATCTGGACATCAATTCACAATAAGCGCGGATTGTGTTTTGAAAGCCTATGCTTCTGGTTCCTTGTTCGGGGGTGCACTACTTGAAGTCTATTTCGAAATTCGAGATGCTGACACTCCTAGTACTATTTTATGGTATGAGAAGGTATGGGATTGAGTAGTCAGCGCTGGAACAACCAAATCATGGAACAATGTATCAATATCCACTGAGACTCCAACTTCGAAATCTAAAAGTGGCGACTTACTATTTTGCGTAAGATTCCATGTATTAACAGCTTGGGGCGCGCTCATATGCAGATCGTCATCACAAACTAATCAGATGGCGAGATTGTATGTGAACTCCATTACCTGGAGTTGGTGAAATAGAACTCACTGAGCTAAATAACAGAAAACAGGCAGAATGTTGTCAAAGTACATTGTAGAACTACATACTATTGGAAAAGACTACACAGGTCAAATGCTCAAGAATGCCAAGGCATTAGCACAGTCCCTCCATGACCGTGGATTCCAAGTGATTGGAGAGCATAAGGGCTTTACTGAATCTCATACAATCATGGTGGACTTAACTGAAACTCCACTCAAAGATGGCAGCAATGTCGAGGAAACACTTGAAGATGCTAATATAATAATAAACCGAAATCTTCTATCTTGGGACAAGAAACGTGGTCGAGACTATAGAACCCCAGGTGGCATTCGGCTGGGTACAAGCGAAACCACTCGGCTCGGAATGAAAGAATCAGAGATGGATGCCATTGTAGAATTTATTACCAGAGTTGTGATGAAGGAAGAGGATGTCAAGAAAGTAGCTGCAGATGTTTCTGAGTTTAAGAAAGATTATCAAAAGGTACACTATGCATTCGATACAGAAACAGAAGCCTATGCGCACCTTAGATTCATGTAGAGAATAAGAACCACAGGACGAATTCCCAAATGGATACAAAAGAAGCTCAAGAACTCATGCGCAAGATATACTTTGACCGTGATTTAGCTAGAGGACTTGAGCGTACACTCCTACGTACTTTCCACGAACTTGGAGAACTGAGTGATGCTGTTCTCAGAGGTAATGACCAGAGTCATGTAGAGAGCGAAGTGGCAGATGTCTTTGCATGGCTCTGTTCAGTTGCTAATCTATTAGAGGTTGATCTCTCCGACGCGCTCGATAGAAAGTATGGGAATGGCTGTTCTAAGTGTCAGAAAATACCCTGTGAGTGTTCCAATACCCCTTAATGCAGTACATTGGTGACTGTGTCAAAAGGATTAAAAGAATACAGCAATGGAGTGTGTATAAGCCCAGGAGATTGTAACAATGCCAAAGACCGCAAAGAAACGAAAGAAGAAGAAAGGCGAGGGCCCCATGCCAAGTGGTGGTGCAGGCCTAATAAGATTCTTCGAAGATGAGACTCCGGGCGTAAAAGTCGGACCTACACTCGTAGTGATCTTTGCATCAATGCTTGTAATCGCAACAGTGACAGCTCATATTGCTGTGCAGTTGGGATGGATTGCAGCTCTGAGTTAAAGACAAAGTCATGCCCCAAGGGTTATAAACTAGTCAGAGTCGGGCCTATAAACCCAGAATTAGTAATTCTAAGGACGTGTTTGAACTTGAAGATGAAGCCAACCATGCGAAAGTACTGCCCTCGTTGCAGGAGCCATACAAGTCACAAAGTGAAATTGTACAAGAAGGGTAAGAACAGAAACATGGCCGAAGGAAATCGAAGAATGGCCAGAAAGACTCTGGGTTATGGTTCATTCCCAAAGCCCATTCAAAAGAGGTTCGCAAAAACAACTAAGAAGAGCGTCTTGATGTACGAGTGCGAAGACTGTAGTTACACATTCCAAACGAAGGGCATGCGACTGAAGAAATTAGAGATACTGAGGGGATAGGTGTTAAGAATGTCAGGTGAAATAGTCCAACAGCCAAGATCCAAGTTCATACGTGTAAAGTGTCTGGATTGCGAAAATGAGCAGATTGTCTTCAGTCATGCAAACACAGAAGTGAAATGCTTAAAGTGTGAAAAAATTCTAGTAAAACCTAGTGGTGGAAAAGCAAAACTTACTTCCATAGCAAGAGAGGTTGAAGTTCTTCCATAAACTGTCAGCCACGGTCTTATACTGTGACTGGAGGTGTTATAGTAATGGTTCTGAAACGTGCTGAGTGGCCACAGCCAGATGAATATGCGGTTGCAGTGGCAACAAAGGTAGCACCATATGGTGCATATGTGACCCTCCCTGAATATGGAGATAAAGAGGGTTTTATCCATATTTCTGAAGTGAGTAGCACATGGGTACGCAACATCAGGAACCATATCAGCGAAAATCAGCGCGTCATAGTCAAAGTGCTCCAAGTTGACACACAAAAGAAGCACATCGATTGTTCACTTAGAAGGGTTTCAAGTGAGGCCAAAAGGTCAAAGAATAATGAGTGGAAGAGAGCTCAGAAGGCAGAGAAACTCCTCGAGCTTGTTGCGAGAGAGAATGAGACGACCTTAGAAGATGTCTATGAAAAGATAGGCTGGCCAATTGAGGATGCTTTTGGTGAAATATACAAAGGACTTGAAGCGGCTTCAGATTTAGGTGAAGAAGCATTCGAACAGGTTGAAGCCACAAAGAAACTAAAGAAACAAGTCGCAGATTTGGCAAAAGCGAGGATTGAGATTCCTTTTGTTGAAATTGATGGCGAGATGGCGATTCAAGTGCCGGGAATAAACGGTGTAGAAGTAATCAAAAAAGCTCTTGGGGATGGACTTACCCATGGAAAGACACACGAAAAATCTACAATTGAAATCTATACACTTGGTTCACCACGTTATAAACTGCGTATAATCAGTCCTGATTATAGGGAAGCAGAAGAAATTCTGTCAGGCATCTTGGATGTTGTCACAAAGACAATTCAGAAAAGCGACGGAATAATTGAATTTTCACGCAAATAGGGTGGCTTTAATGTCACAGATATTCAAGTGCACTTCATGTGGTAATTATACACTTAGGGAAGACAAATGTCCTAAATGTAAGAGTGGTGTGAGTAGTCCACGACCCGCTAAGTTCTCTTTGGACGATAAGTACGGAAAATATCGTAGAGAAGCAAAACGTAAGACCAAGATTTCAGATTAATTTTTGAAAAGAAGCAGGAGGGCGATTGAATAAAATCAATCGCCATCATTTAATCTAGTGCAACTCAGCAGGTATCCAGATCGTAGCCCACTCAGATGCAAAAGTTGGCTCTCCGGAATGAATATTATTCCAGAACAGAAATCGTATCTGGTAGATGTTTCCACTCGATAATGGGACATCATACGGAGAGTCTTCCGAGTTAAGCGGTATGATGAACTCGATCATTTTGTCGCCATGGGCATATTCTGTACTATTTACTCCAGTTGGGTCTAATGCCCAAGAGCCATCGAATCGCAGGTAGCCATCATAGTAATCATAGCCCTGATAGTCCACAATTCGTATATCTCGCGTAGCCATGTTATTGAGCGGGGATATCTGGAAACCGAAGGCATCATCGCCTACATCGTAATTCTCCATCTCAATACCGTAGTAGACATGAGTGCCATTCGCTCTTGTGTACACGGTAGCATCATAGCCGCCTCCAAAGACTACATCGAACGCATCGAAGTTGTCTTCCTGCGTGGAAATCTCACCATCTATCTCAACGTCTGCAAGTGAGTCACTTGACAGTGGCCAATCTGCATTAGTTCTGTTGAGGTATTGCTCATACATAGTATAATCAATTTCATAGATCTTGACAGTTCCATATTCAGAGCTTGTGAAGACGAGATTGAATGCTCCGTAGAGACTATTTGGAATATTGGTCACCCAAGGATCGGTCTCTCCGTTTTGCATGTAGGTATTATCCAAGTAAAGCCTTGCCTGAGTTAGACCCTTTTCTTGACCCTCAGTTTGAGTATGAGGCTCATCGTACAACATGAGTTTGTAGAGTGTTGATTCGTAGAACGCTGGCAGCGTCTGATCGCTCTCATCAAGATAGGTAGCGTCATCAATAACATCACTACCGAACTTATCTTCAGCTATACGAACCATCCAAGGCCATTTACCTTCGTCGCCACCGAAGTTTGGATGCCTGTGTCCCCAGTATACAAGTACATGGGTTGTGTTCCAGTGCTTGAATGTCCTGAGTGACTCCGTCAGGTTCGTTGACATCAGCGCATAGCCCATCAACGCTATCTGCGTCGAGTTGAACGTCGCATTATCAACTATCGTTTGTCCGCCACCTGCACCGTTTATCCAATAACCGTAGTCCCACCAGCTTGCTATAATTGCTGTATCTGGTAGGACGTTGCGTACAAACGTCATTGAAGTTTGCCAGTCAGTAAATACTCCACCATCTGAAAGTTGGCCTGCGGCAAATTCAGGTGGGCCCACTTGAGAAGTCGCATAGGTTGTTCCCAGAAGGATATTCACTGATAACATCATTCCTATGAAGAAGAATGCCGCAATCGCATGTTCGTTTGTCAGCGAAGAACTCATTCTAAATCTACGCCGCTCGAAGATAGATTTCTGTGTGAAGACCTTCGAAAATGGTGAGAGGATGCTATTGACTGACACAGCTGAGAGTAATGCAACACCAGGAGCTAAGATAAGACTGAGTCGTATCATACTTCCTGTGAAATAT
Organism: uncultured archaeon; assembly: GCA_964458565.1. Classification (GTDB taxonomy): domain Archaea; phylum Asgardarchaeota; class Thorarchaeia; order Thorarchaeales; family Thorarchaeaceae; genus CAYWJO01. Next base: position 13,083 of record CAYWJO010000025.1, read on the forward strand.
ACTGCTGTAATACCGTAGAGAAAAGCTAGCCAGTCCTCATCCCTTCCACGCTTGTATAGGAAATACATTCCGAGTGGGAAAAAGAAGATTAGCACATTCAATGTATAGTAGAAACTACTCCACGGACTTGGTAAATGTTCAGCAACTGAAGCAAATATCCTTTGATCCAATCTGAAGAATGGATTGATTACCGTAAGGAACTTACCACCGATTGTAACGATTGGGTTCGAATTGTAGATGTTAATGTCAAGGGATGAACTACCTGCCATGAAAAAGTATGCAGATACGCCTGCTATTGGCGCTACTAAGCCAAGTAAAATTGGCTTCATGTGCGGTGCTATAGCTGTTGCTGTTGCTTCTCGGTAACCACCAATTCTTGTCCAGATTTCGTAGACTGCAAGCAGAGCTCCAACTCCGATTGGAACCAGCATTGAGAAGGATGTAAGGTCCGAAAATCCAACTCGCGGTACGAGACCACCAACAAATACAGCAAGTGAGAGTGTAATCAAGTAGCTATTCAGAAGGCGACGACTATATTTTCCAAATATCAGCATGAAGAATGCATACATTGCAAATAAGTCAACTAGATAGTTTGCTGCACCCCATGAACCTATGAGGAAAGCTAAACTGAGTCCAGCAAAGACAGCGGATGACAACGAGTCCTTCTTTATACTTCGAGTAAAGAAGTACATTGTCAAAACAATAGCAAAAACACCAATACACTCGTTATCATAGAACCCTGCAACCGTACGTTGTATGAAAGCAGGAAGAAAGGTCATGAATAGAGCTGTGAGAAGACCCACCGTGTTATTGTGCATCTCACGACCCCATAAGAATGCCACAATGACTGTAAGAGCACCCATGAATGCAGGCAATACAAGTGAAACCATTGTTACGTCAACGGTGATACCAAGACCACTCAATATGAAGTAGAAGAATGCACTTGTGAAGGGCACTCCAATATATGCAGCCGAGGTCATATCTCTACCATAGGGAACCCATGTATTGATGTCATACCAGTTGAAAAAGGCGGGAAATCCATTATCGACAATATAGTTTGTCACTTTCAACTGAAACCATGGGTCAAATGCTCGTACGATAGGTTGAGAATTCATTAACGGTTCTAGACGCAATAGAAGTGCTGCAAAGAATAGAATGATCAATACAGTAACTACCATTACAGAACCGCGTGATATCTTTGCTTTAGGTCTATGGAACACTTGTCGGAGGAATCTTCCAGCCGATCTCTTGAAACGTGTGGTTCTGGTCATATAGAGGGCTCTCTCCATTGGGTCTCAAATTCAAGCGTGTCGTTTCTTGGTTGTGCTAAAAAGGTTGCTGTTAGTTCCACTAATGTACTGCTGCTCAAAATCACAATAGTGCATTACATATGGAGATTAGTTTGATGCAATCTGAAAAAGAAAATGTGCACTGCATTGCAGTGCATAAATCAGAGTGATTCGATATATTTTTTGTAGCCCTTGCCATCCATAAGATCTGCTAGCTCAGATTCGAGGCTGGAGGGTTTCATTTTGTAAATCCAGCCCTCTTCATATGGAGACTCGTTGACCAGCTCTGGTGCATCCTCTAATGCCTCATTGACCTCAATGACCTCACCAGATAAAGGTGAAAATATCTCAGAGGAGGCTTTCATTGACTCGATAAGCCCACATTCACCATTTGCCTTGACAGTTGCTCCTACCTCAGGAACTTCGACATAAGTTATTTCGTGAAGTGAGTTCTGTGCGTAGTCAGTGATACCCACAACTACAATATCGCCTTCAATTCTTGTCCACTCGTGATCCTTTGAATATTTGAGTTCATCTTTAATTTCTTCGCCATCTGCCATGCGGAATCACCATCAAGTATAGCCGAAGCCTTTGTGTTCCTTAAATTAATTTGCATACTACTTCTTACGAGTTGCACCATATACATCAGGGTCATAAAACGGCCATTCAGTAATCTCAGCCTTGCGCATCCTACCCTTGATATCCACTTCAATAATATCGCCTACGGCCACTGAATCTGGTTTAACATATCCAAGACCAATTCCCTTCATGAGAATCGGGGATAGGCCGCCACTTGTCACTTCTCCGATAATATCGTTTTTGAATACAATTGGATAGTGCTCACGAGGAATTCCTCGATCAATCATAACAAAACCAATCCGAGTCTTACGAATTTCACCTTCTTTCTTGTGTGCGTACACTACATCGTATCCAAGATAATGAGGGTCAACCTTGAATTTTACAGCATAAGGAATCTGTGCTTCGATAGGGGATGTGTCCTCATTCAATTCGTGACCATATAGTACTAATCCTGCCTCTAATCTGGTAGAGTCTCGTGCCCCCAAACCGCATGGTCTTACTCCAAATTCCTCACCCTGTTTAAGTAGTTCTTCCCAGAATCCTATTGCTTTCTGTTTGCCTTCATCATTGAATGGCGTATCTAGTAATAATATCTCACCACCATCCTCACCAGTATAACCTGTACGACAAAGGTAACATCTTCGATCTGCCAGACTCACAGGATTACACGTGAAACGACCAAATTCACTCATGTCCTTTCCAGCCAGTTTGGATAGTAGTTTAACGGCATTTGGCCCTTGCACTGCAATCATAACAATTTCTTTTGTTATGTTCTCAACAGTAGCCTCAAATTTCTGCGAATAATCCTGCAAATGTGCATGAATTTTCGGACCATTTGCAGCATTTGTGACCCAGATGAATTCGTTCGCTCCAACTCGATAGAGCATTAAATCATCCATAATCCCCCCACTTTGATTTAGACAGGTTGTATAATGTCCATCATTTACTGCGAGTTTGTGCACATTGTTAGTAGTGACCGATTGAAGAAAATCTGCAGCTTGTGGTCCTTTTATGGCGAAACGAAACATATGTGATGTGTCGAAGATGCCGACCGCATCTCTGACGACCATGTGTTCCTCTCTGATATCTGTGTATCGTACTGGCATTTCCCAACCGGCAAATGGAATTACATCACCGTGAGCTTTATGCCACTCATAGAGATGTGTGCGTTCAAGTTTATCTGTCATCCAGTAATCACCTAATGAGGGTGTATTTGAGGCCTCATTCAGCTAGGTTTTATTTCCTTCTATACATCATTAAATGCAAGACGTGTATGTTATGAAAAGAATGCCAGTCCAAGTGAAGAATCTCAAGATAGGGTGTGGTCATCCCATCCGAGTCATGGGGGTAGCGAATCTCTCTCCAGAGTCGTTTTACAAAGGTTCAACTGTAACAACCGAAGAGGACTTGATTACATACATAAAAGAAATGGAGAGAGAAGGAGCTGACATTATTGATGTAGGAGCTGCATCAACGTCACCAAAGAATATCTACTCAAGAACTGATACCAATATCGAGGAGGAGTATCAGCGGATTAATGGATTACTTGGCTCGGTTACTGAAAATACTAAGCTACCAGTTTCAATCGATACAACCTCTGCAAGAGTCGCAGAATCTGCGTTGAATTTAGGAGCATCTATGATTAATGATGTTTCAGGTATGCAAGCAGACAAGAATATGGCACATCTTGTTAGCGAACACTCAGTTCCAATAGTCCTGATGGCAAACTGTCAAAATCCATGCATGAGTTTAGACCAATCATTGAGCGCATTGAAGACCTCATTAAGAATCGCTGAGAAATCTAAAATTGATAGGAATATGATAATAATTGACCCTGGTATTGGATTTGGAAAACCAACAGATGTTGATCTAAGTTTCATTCGTAATCTTGGTGCCTTCAGACATCTTGGATTTCCACTTCTTGTTGGAGTTTCGAGAAAAGCATTCATTGGTGATTTACTGAAACTTCCAAATCCCAATGATAGATTAGTGGGAAGTATTGCAGCATCGGCGATTGCTGCGGCGTATGGTGCAGATATAATTCGGACTCATGATGTTAAGGAAACAGTATCATCATCTAAGATTGGTGGGAAATTACAGAGAAGAGAGTATATTGAAGACGAAGGCATATATCTACTAGAAATCAGAAATGAGAGAGAGGGCGAAATTATCCTAGAGGAAATTGGGGTTAGAGAGGAAATTAGACCTACACTTGCACGTAAATCTTTCACTCTTGGTATTCTATTGAAGGATATGAAGATACCTTCTGCCCTGATTATCAAACAGGAAATGCTGGCTTTAGGGGGAGATGCAGCTTATCATCATGATACGATTGATTTCGGAGTTAAATCAACAGATATTCTCATCATGGGTACTAAATTACAACTCAATCGTCTAGTACGTAGGCTAAAGACTATGGACTACTTTGGTCTTGATAGAATAGGAAATGCAATTCAAAATCTACTGAGAAAACATGGTGAAAAATAATGGAATGGGTGGAATGGGAACCCACATACAATGACATCGTTCAAAGATTAAAGTTGAATCCCACTATGGATAGGGAAGCAACTAGAGTCTTATCAGACCTATTGTCCGACTATGACCCATATCCATTGATGCAGAGCTTATCCAATTTGATTAAGGATCAAGAGGTCTTAATTTCCGGACCGGCGCCCTCACTTGAAAAACACTTGCAGCAGATTATCAAGGAGGGGATTGACAAGTATACAATTGTAGCAGTTGATGGTGCTTCAACTGCACTAATTGAAAATCGCATTCATTGTGATGTGATTATTACCGACCTTGATGGTAATCTGAATGATATCAAAACACATCATAAAAATGGAGCAATTGTCGTGATTCATGCTCATGGCGATAACATCGAAACTGTTCAGAAACATGTTCCAGAGATTCTTCCAGCACTCGGTAGTACTCAAGTCGAACCAACTAATCGAGCTTTTCTCTGGGGAGGTTTCACAGACGGTGATAGGGCTACTCATATTGTTTCAGAGTATTCACCTAAACGAGTAGTCTTGGCAGGTATGGATTTTGGACCACTCGTCGGATGGTGGTCTAAACCAGGACATACCGAACACTATTTGGCGGATGCTCGTAAGAAAATCAAATTATCCATTGCAAAGGAATTGATTTTCTCTCCACTAAAGCGATCTAATATACCATACTGGCTTATGGAATAGGGTTTCTGTTAAATCTGCCCTAATTTGTAAGCGAATAGATAGCTAAATACCATGAATGCAAGTCCAGCTAAAATCATTCCCATAACCATTAGACGAGTTGCATAGCCGGGCTGGAAAACATATTTTGAACTGTAGTATAACAGGCCAAAACCGATTGTTCCCATGAAAACGACGACAGAGGCTACAAGACCTTCTAAACCAAGTTGAATATCTATACCTGGTGCAATTACGATTGGATTACCGTCTGAACCACCAGCGATAGCAGGAGGCGAACGAACCAGAGTGAAGATATTACCACCTAGAATGAATAGCATTGCAATAAACACTGCACCAAACACTATAATGTCAGGTGGACGGGCGGGCATTCCAAATCGTGGGCGAGTCAGACGAACTCTTGGTTTCGTAATGAAACGCGGCCACCAAACGCTACTCATTATTTTTGTACCTCGAATTTGTCAATTTTGGCGGTTCGCTTTTAAGATTATCGCGAGATGCAATGTTGTACTAAACCAAACGGAGTCCATTACTGAGGAGATTGGTCTTGTTAAAGTGCCTAGTGATAGCCGAGAAACCGACCGCTGCAAAACGAATTGCTGAGGCGTTGGATGAGAACAGCAATCCTAGTGAGATTAAGAAACGGGGAGTGTCATATTTTGAGTGTGTCCGAAACGAATGTACACTGCTTGTAGTCTACGCACTAGGGAATCTTTTTGAGCTGAAACAGACTGAGAAGGGGTGGACATATCCAAGATTAGAGGTAGAATGGGTTCCAAAGTATGAGGTTGTAAAGAAAGCAACGAATGTCAAACCAATCATCAATCTCATCAAGGGACTATCAAAAGATATTGACACTTTCGTAGTCGCAACTGATTATGACATCGAGGGGAGTTTGATTGGATTTTTGACATTGAAATATGCTTGCAAGACAGATCCAAAAAAAGCAAGACGGATGATATTCTCAAACCTCACAAAAGCTGAATTGCAGACATCCTACGAGAATATCTCACCAGAGCTAGATTTCCCGTTGATTGAAGCAGGATGGTTCAGACATGAAGTTGATTGGCTATACGGAATAAACTTCACTCGTGCACTGACTCTTGCAATCAAAAACACTGCTGGATGGTTTAAAATAATCTCAACAGGACGCGTTCAGGGTCCGTCATTAGCATTTGTAGCGGAGAGAAATCGTGAGATTAACCTTCATGTTCCCATACCATTCTGGGGACTATCAATCCAAGGTGAACATAACGGGGAGCCACTCGAAATTGAATACAGTAAGAATCGCATTGAATTCAAACACGATGCGGTCAATATTGTGAAGGATTTACAAAATACGCATGGTGTTGTAAGAAGTGTCAATAAAAAGCAAAGTACACTTAGTCCACCAGCACCATTCAATCTCAGTGGACTACAATCTGAAGCATATCGGCATTTTGGGTTCAAACCCAGTAGAACACTAGCCCTTGCTCAGAAATTGTATCTTGATGCATTGATTTCATATCCAAGGACAAGTAGTCAAAAAATACCCGAGAGCATTGATACACAAGAAATTATCAAAAATTTGGGAAAAATTAAGACTTACAAAAATCTGACAGCAGAACTGCTCAAGAAGAAGAAATTAATTCCGATTCAAGGGGAGAAGACTGATCCGGCTCATCCTGCAATTCATCCAACGGGTAACAAACCTGGAAAGCTCACTCCAAGCGAAAAGAAATTGTATGACTTAATCGTCAGAAGGTTCCTAGCTTTATTCGCTGATTCTTCAATAAAGGAGTCGCTACGGGTAGATATAGAATGTGGTGAATATCTGCTTTTTCTCAGAGGGTTAATAGTATTAACACAAGGCTGGATGAAGTTCTATGACCCTTATGCAAAGAGCAACGAGAGAGAGCTGCCCTTGATAAAAGAGGGCGACACAATTGAACTCAAACAGATTTCTATTGAGGATAAGTTCAGCTCTGCACCATCATACTATAATCCATCTAGCCTCATGAAGGTGCTTGAGAAAGAAAATCTGGGAACAAAATCTACCAGGGCATGTATCGTTGACTCACTCAAATCAAGAGGTTATACGTTGAATGATAGATTTGAACTTTCAACTCTCGGTTATACTACATTCGAAACATTGCATCAGTATATGCCTATGATGTTGTCTGCTGAATTTACTAGACAACTTGAGGAAGAGATGGATTCGATTCGTTTTGAGAAACGAGAACGTGAGCAAGCGCTTGTTTCAGCAAAAGAGAACTTACTTGAACTTTTACGGAGATTTCAGAAGCAAGAAGAAGAGATTGGCAATGCACTTGTTTCTGGACTTCAGAGATTCTGGAAAGAGAAGCAAGAACTTGGAGATTGTCCAAAATGCAAAGATGGAAGACTAATTGTGATTAAATCACCTAAAACTGGCAAAAGATTTGTTGGATGTTCTAATTATAAGGAAGGAGGTTGTGATCAGACATTTCCACTTCCGCAAAAAGGGGAAATCGTTCCTCTTGAGAGATTTTGTGAACACTGTGGATATCAGATGTTCAAAGTTGTATCTAGACGTAGGGGATGGGAAACCTGTGTGAATTGGACTGAATGTCCAGGACGAACAGAAGATCTTCAAGCACTAGAAGAGAGAAGAATGAAGAGTAAAGAGAATGAGGAGGATGGGATATGAGCCAATGCATTATTTGTGGAAGAAATACTAATGATGAGACATTTTTATGTGTATATCATAAAACTGCACTTCAGAATCTAAAAGATGGCTATACTGAATGGAAGAATCGAGCATCTGTGGATTGGGAAGATTATATTGAGTCTATATACAATCTTGATTCCCTTGGAATATGGGTTCGTGAGATTATTGATCTTCTCAAGTCAGAAGATGTCCCTTCAGGATTGTTGTGAGTTCCATCATACTTTCGCGATTAAATCCCTTCAATCCCACTACGACCATACAGGTCTTATTTGTCCAAGCAGTAACACGTTCTGCAAGAGTTCGGACCATCGTAGCATCTAGTCCCATTGTGAAAAGTCCGGAGGAGGTGGGTTCTTTACGGCCTTGTCTAGGAGGAACTGCAACAGCTGACAGACCGATTCTAAACAGATCGGAGTCCGAGATCAACAGTAGTAGACCATTTTCCATATCCATGATTCTGAACCGAATCTTTCCCTGCGCACTATCGACATCAAACTCTCGGATATCATTCGACATATGGCTTCACTTGAGAGGCAATTAACATTGTAATAACCATATCTTTTGCTGTGGAAGTCTCGCGCCTAAGATATGTAAAAGCAACATGATTATCAATCATTGTCAAGACAAAGTCATTGAGAGTTATGACTGAAAAAATCACTCCGATGGAATTCTTCCCTTATCCTAGCCCAAGAAAAGGACAGGAAGAAATGATGGAGGAAATTTACCTTGCACTTGAACAAGGGCACCAAATCTGCGCCGAAGCACCAAATGGTTTTGGAAAAACATGTGTTGCTCTTTGTGGTGCATTGCCATGGATACAGGAAAATAATGGAAAGATACTGTATTGTGCAAGAACGCACAGACAACTGGATAGAGTGATTGAGGAACTGCGTGCAATAAATGCTGAGTCGGATATTGTATCAGGCGTATCGTTTAGAGGCAGACGTCATATGTGCCTTAATCCTTTTGTGCTTGAGAATGCGGGGGTTGTTGCTTCAATTAGTGAAATTTGTAGTGAACTGAAATCTGGTCGAAGATGTGCATATTACGAACCACTCAGAAGAGAGAAGGATCCAAAGAAACTTCTGAAATCAATGCCAAGACCGGTTCTCACTGCCCCAGAAATTATTCAGATAGCAAAGAAACGACAAGTCTGTCCCTATGAGTTGGCCAAATTGTTGGCTCGTGTTGTTGATGTTGTTGCCCTATCTTATCTCTATGTGTTCTCACCATGGGTTATGGAAGCATTTCTACCAGATTTAGAAATTTCAATGTCAAGTGTGATTCTTATTCAAGATGAAGCACATAATGTACCATCTACAGCTCTTGATTCTGCTAGTGACGCATTACCGCTTAGTTCAGTAAAACAGGGAATGCGAGAGGCAACCAAGTATAATGATTCAATATCCAATAATTTCTGTAGGGGATTGGCGCAATGTATCGTCGACAGTTCAAAGAATCTAGAAAACGATGAAAAAGCTATTGATCCTGATGGTGTATATCAGGCAGCTTTGATATTATCAGATCTGAGTGACGATTTAGAGCCATTAGATCACATGATTGATTTGGGATTGAAGATTCGTAGAGGTCTTATCAAAGATAACAGATTCCCGGTCTCGTATATTCATCGTGTTGCGGAGTTTATGATTAAATGGAGGGAAGTAAGAAACCGCTCAGATTACGCCTTTCTGCTTTCATCATCAAAGGGTTATTCAGGAAGTAGAAAAGTGTCACTCGATTTAGTAGCACTTGATCCAACTGTAGTGACCACTCCAATTTTGAAGCAAGTTCATAGTTCAGTAGCAATATCAGGAACAATATCACCACTATCAGCTTATGCGGAAATGCTTGGTTTTGGAAATGACGCGTCCCTTGTTGCATTCCAAAGCCCATTTGCTTCTGAGAACAGGCTTGGAATAATTGTACAAGATATTGATACCTCATACACTGGAAGAGGGTCGGATATGTACACCAAAATGGTTGAACATTGTGTATCAGTATCTCATGCAACACCAGGTAATACCGGCATATTCACTACTAGCTACTACATAGCAAAGTCACTTCTGAAAGCAGGTCTTGAAAAACAACTAAAGAAACCACTCTTCCAAGAGAAACAGGGAATGAAAGGTAGAGAGAACGATGACCTAATTGAGGCCTATAAGAAGATGAGCAAAGAGGGCGGTGCAGTACTATTAGGTGTTCAGGGAGGAAGAAACTCGGAAGGAGGGGACTTTCCAGGTTCCACAATGAACAGTGTTGTTGTGGTCGGTGTCCCTTACGCACGGCCAACTCCAAGGATAGAAGCACTCATAGAGTATTTTGACAATAGATTCAATGGAAAAGGTAGAGATTATGCATACGTTTTACCTGCAATGACTAGAGCAACTCAAGCTGCAGGAAGACCAGTACGAAGATTGTCAGACAAAGGCGTAATCTTGATGCTTGATCAAAGATTTGCAACCCCCTATCTTGATAGATTTCTTCCGAAATGGTTGAAAGAAGTAATTGAAGTTCTACCAGATAATCCCAAGACCATTTCTGAAAGAGTGAAAAGATTTTTCGGAAACTAAGGTGATTCAAGAAAACTGTCTATAGAAGATGAACCAGAGAGAATATCTTTGGCATTTTCTGTGGACAATTTCTTCGTATCATCTGTTGCTCGTCTAATGTATTTCTTGAGAGATCTGATGTAGCCTGTTTTGTAATCAAGTGGGAGAGGGCTGCCATGGAATATTGTACCACGCCGACCAGCAATTAACGCAGCAGATGAGATATCACTCTCGCCTCGTAGAGTTGTGTGATGCTCATCCACGAGCTCTACGATTCTTTCTATACCGGTATTTTCGAGTTCTCTAAGGTAGAGTGTAAGATAAAGACGTGAACCAGTTCCAATTCGTACAACTAACTCAGCAGTGGGAAAAAGCTGTGACACGATTCGGCTCCAATGAGAGGTGATCGCAGCTGCTTTTCTTGGAGATGGACATATTGATGAGTATACCATTAAACCATCCAAGAGGAGGGCTAGGCCGTACCTCATACCTGGATCAACACCGATTGAAGTAAAAGTAGGATTATTCAAATCATAGAGCATGGACATTACTGAAATACCGACTCTATCTGCATCAAAATCATCATCGATTAGCACAGCTCGATTATTATGATGTTCCAACTCCGTGGCTTCCTCATTCAATGCGATTGTACATTTAGCTGAACCACAGGTTGATTCATTCGGGGCACAGACTACAAAGTCAAGTCCTAGTTTTTCCATGAGGCTAATACAAAGATAGCGTAATTTGGAATCTCTTGTGGCAATAGCAACATCGTGAATAACCAAGGCTTCTGTCCTTCTCTAGCTATATGCTTATCACTTATTTAGCAATATCCGAAAATGGTGCAAACGAATATGATTCTTCCGTCAGGGGTAGCAATTCTGGATCGTCTCTTTGGTGGAGGGCTTCAAACAGGAATATTCACTCATATCTATGGAGAGGCCGCCTCTGGAAAGACCACATTAGCCTTGCAATTCGTCAAGACCGTATATCGACTTGGTTTTCGTTCTGTTTATATCAATGCTGAAGGTGCAGCACTATTAGAACGCCTTGAACAGATTATGGGAGAGAGATATGACAAAGTCCAAGAGAGCGTCAGGATTCTGATACCAAAGACATTCAACGAACAGGCATCGCTGATTGAGGATTTCGACTTATATAAGCAAAAAGACACCAAACTTCTCGTTGTAGATACACTGACAAAACTCTATAGACTATCATTGGAAGATAAGAAGACGAATTATTCAGTTCACCGAGAGCTGAATAGACAAGCTGGCTTCCTAAAGGGTATAGCATATCATTTTGATATTTCTGTTCTGGTCTTGAATCAAGTAAGAGGCAGCTTTGAGGATAAAGCGGGTTTTGAACCTGTTGCAAAAAATATACTTGATTACTGGTCGAATTTTGAGATAAAAATGAGAATTGGTAAAACTAGTGGCGAAAGAATCTTGGAACGAATGCGACCTCTTGATAAAGAGCGATTGATACAAAAATTGTATCTTACTAATGAAGGATTATCATTAGATTCAAAGACATCAAAGAAAGAGTGAAATTGATAATATTTTAGCACAGCTTGGAGATAGTATTAATGTATGAGGTGTTAGCCACTATTGGTCTTGCAGTGTGGCTTGGACTTCCTTCATGGATAGCAAATTCCACACCTGTCATTTTTGGTGGAAGATCACCAATTGATGGTGGAAGAATGTTTAGAGATGGAAGAAGGATTCTGGGTGATGGAAAGACAATCCGTGGATTTGCTGCAGGAATGATATTCGGTGGTTTAACAGGATTAGTACAAGTACTTGCTGCTCCAAGTGTTAGAATTATGATGACAGACTATGTAGATGTCACTACAGAAATGGATGCCATCCTGAATTTGAGTTCTACATTCACAGGACTAACTGCAGGTATTTTGGTGGCCATATTATTTTCACTAGGAACTTTAATTGGAGATTTAACGGGCTCATTTATCAAGAGAAGAGTTAGTGTGAAGAGCGGAGGCCCCTCTCCCTTTCTGGATCAGCTTGGGTTTATCATAATGGCACTAATTTTCGCATCCCCATTACTTCAACCGAGTCCAGTATATCCTATGATATTGTTAATTTTAACTCTTGGCGTACATTGGTTGAGTAATGCTTTAGGGTATTTGTTAGGATTCAAGAAGAATCCATGGTAAGATGGGTACCTAAGAGTGGACAATTACTGTTTTGATTGTGAAAACAAGTCTTAAAAGGTACTCAAAGACAATATTCTTGTTCTGTTGGGATAGCTTGATAATCCCATACAACTAAAACTCAATAATATCTCAATCAGTTGCTAGAGAGTACCGGAGTCACATTTACAATGATGGTCAAGGAATGTATGCAAACACACATAGTATACGTATCAGTTCCCGGAACAAGGGAAGATGTTTTACAGATTATGGCGGAACAACAAATCAATGTTCTCCCTGTAGTAAAGAAAGGAACGAAGACGCTTGTAGGTATTGTAACACGAAAAGACCTACTTCAGAAGGCAGATGAGAATCAGTTAGCAATGCTGATGGAGCGGGACCCTGAATCTGTAACACCAAGAACAGATGTTAAGACTGCTGCGAAGCTTATGCTTGAAAAGGGATATCGCAGACTGCCAGTTGTTGAAAAAGATGAACTTGTAGGGCTTGTAACAATCCTAGATATCTTAGGTTCATTATTTGATTCGAATGACGAACTGAAGGATAGAAGCATTGTTGATTTAATAACCAAGCAAGTAATAGCTGTTTGGCAAGAAACCCCGTTACCCTTGACATATATGATCATGGAGATGGCTAAGAAGAATGCACTTGTAGTTATCAATGAGGGTGGAGGCGTTGTCGGAATGATTTCAGTTAGCGACCTGATTAGACTGTCCGAAGTGTCTGTAGAAGACAATATTTCGAAAACCTATAGTGGTACGGATAGTGCAGTTGAATGGGGGTGGACATCTAAAGATTTTCTAGTTGTAACAAAGAAGCTCTTGCAGCTTCCGAGTGTTCCTGTGAAGAAAGTCATGACTAAGAATCTAATCAGTGTGAGTGAAGTCACTACTCTCTCTGAGTGTATTGACATTCTTCGTAAGAATGACATTGACCAAGCACCAGTTCTATCAGCAACGAATAACCTCATTGGAATGATAGAAGACAAACGGATGTTGCAGATAGTAGCTGATCTCTAATAATTCTCATCAGATGTCAAAAAAGTCCGTCAAAGATGTCTGTTCAGACACGAAAAGAGAATCGAGATAGGACTTGATTAATAGAAGTCTTTGTTGCATATAATCATCAAGACCGTGCTCTTGTATCATGAAATCAGCTAAATCAAGATATTTCGAGATGTTCTTCTGTCTTACGGTTAGAGATAGATTCGACCCACATTCACATTCACCAGATAAGGGAATTCTTCTGTATATTCTATGGCACTTCAGGCATTGTGTCTTTTGCGTTGAGTATGCCCTTAGATTCCCACGGATATCCCTAAGAAAGTGGTTTGACAAGACTCGCTCAGCAACATCGTTTGCATCAACAGCATCTATGAGTATGGCAAGTTGAAGTTGTGCTTCGAGCTTATCAATCATTGACCCCAATGTTTTGTATTTGGTGTTCTTAGGACCTATATGTATAGATGATGTGCCATGTGTAAAACCAAATCCCTCATATTGCGTAGGATTACCGAGTCTAGATGCGACAATATCTACAATCTTCTCGATAGTTTTAGGATGTCTTGCTTCAGATACTAAATTGTAGAAATGAGAAGGGTATCTCGTACAAACTTCCATATTATGGCTCTCGTCATCAACCTCACTTGGATTCAGAATGACTGATAAGACAAGCGGAGCATCCATGAAACCACCTCTTCCTGCAGGAAGATAGGACTTGGAGAAATTGAGGAGGGCATCAAGTAGTAAAATAACGGAATCTTCATCACCATCGCAATTTCTTCTCTTTGCAGCATGCCAGTAGGGATGAGCATAGCATAGACTCGCACTGGTAAATCCGATGATTCTGCCAACAATTCCAGCAGAGGTGTGAGGTGCTAAGCCTATTACCAACTGCCCAAGAATATCATCAATCGTTCTGAAATTATAATATCTTTCAAGACCATATATCTTCTCAAGACAATCATCGACAAATGCTCCAACTCGTAAGAGATAATCTGCACAGTTATCTGGAATAACTAAATCTTGTACCTTGAGCTCTACAATCTGTTTTTCAGAAACCAGTTTGTTTCCCATAGTATCAGTCAAATATCCAAGTTCTTGAAGCTGTGTCACTTGTACCCCTATTTCTTCAGGGGTGAAGTGTGTTAGAGGCGCATCTGTGGCATCGAATCGTGCAGTTCCATCACGATAAGGATAGACACTATGTTTTGCACGCAGAATTCCCTTACCTAGATATTCAGGTATTTTTAATTCGCTTGTTAATCCTAATACACCTCGAACATCATACGTCTGAGGTTCTCCGATCTCATTCTTGATACGCTCGAGAAAAGCTCGGATATCGATAGTAGTCCTTCGGGTGCCACGTACCAAATTGATGTCATGTCCTCTGGGACACATTCCTGTTGACTCGTTTACCGGTATGCCACAATCATCCTGCGAACAGTATTTTTGAACCTCGGTATGCGACCCACAGGTTGGACACTTTGATTCGAAAAGTCCGGTGTTGCAAGACACGCAAAATCGCGATACTAATTCAACATCAATATTACCAGAAGCGCCTCGACTTACAATCACATTGTTGTCAGATATTATAGTGAATTCGTCAAGTGTTGAAAAAGATTGAACCCCATCGGCAACTTTCTCGATCCTTCGTTCGCTGGCCAACTTTCGACCCACGGGGAAAAGTGCATGTATAGGGGGACGCATTTTACGCTCTTCGGCCTTCTCAGGTCGGCCCATCCTTGCACCAACAGAGAATCCAAGACGATCACGAAGTTCAACTTTAGATACAGAATTCAGCATTTCTAGAGGTGTAGCCCCCTTTAGTTTAGCGGTTTTTCTGCCTAGTTGAATAAGTATAGTATCCGCAGGATCCGAAAATTCGATGACAGATTTCTTTTTAGTGAGTTTGTGAGGAATCCCTACGCGTTCAAGAAGAAGTTTGAATTCCTTATCCATAGGAATATACAATATCCCACTCTCTGAAACTTCATGTTTAGAGAGAATCCACTTTCGTAGACTCTTGATTTCATCTACTGATAATACAGCCCATCTATAGAGATAACGGGGATGTAAGGGAATTGAGAAGATCTGTGAGAGTTTAACGGCTAATTCAGGACTTGGTAAATCCGCAAGAGGATTTCGGATGAGTGTATCTAAGTATTCACGAGTGATTCCAATCTTTTGCAGTTTCTGTTCTAGCTCATCACTTTTTAGAGCAGAACAGGCAATCTCCAAATCGTGAGACCACCATTCTTCACAATATCCCGATGGAACCAGAGGATGATTATTTTCTAAGAATTCACCTAAAGCTACTAGAATATCACCCAAGTAAAGAACTCGTTTTACCTTTCCTTCATAATTCTTAGCATCCTCAGCCTTGTGTACCTGTAATACGGTACCGTTTCTAAGAAGGATAATAGGACCTTCTATCGAGTCAACAGGAGTGACAATTGACCCTTTTCCGGGGCGCTCAGTACGAATGTGAGTTCCGGGAGCTAAAAAGCTGTTTACAATATACATAGTAGCAGGATGAACACCAACTGCTGCAAGACCTGTATTGCGAGACCTACCGTATCTAAGTCTAAATCCTCCATGTCTTGAAGGATGTGAGAAAACAGGTCGACCTCCGATTACATCTGCAAGATAATCAGACTTTGGAGCAAGCTTGTCTGTGGTTTCATCTTCCTTTGATGCCTGTGATTTACTCATCGTTGCCGCAATATTGTTTAACCATTCCCAACCAGAGATGTCAACACGTTCCACGATTTTCGCCAGCTTTGCTGCACGACCTACAACTCCATCGTTAAGAACGAGAACAGCTCCACCTCGAACCCGGTTTGTTTCGATACGTGGAAGGTCTCGACTACCTGACACCTCAAATTCCTCAGTGGGATCTCCGGTTAGCATTATTGGAAGATTAGCTGCTGCTTCTCTAATCAAATCAGGGTGGACAGGGTATTGCAGATGTACTGCACGGGCATATAATTCGACTTCTTCTAATGCACGTTCAACTTCTTCAGGTGTAGATTTCAATGCGGGGAGTTTCATGACTTGTCTAACATAATCAGCTACTAGGACGGTTACTGCGGCTTCAGTACCACCTGCAGCACGGATTGGTCCAGCTAAATAGAGAGCGAGATATTGTTCAGGACCATCTCCTCTGATCATTACTTTAGCAATACCCTCAATTGGTGCTGCAGTGATACTCTCTGTTAGTATTGCTAGTGCTACACGGACTGCTTTATCCGCTGCTTTCTCAAGATCATCGAAGTTTCCCAGTGTCCCTAATGCAATTTCCTTTGCAATAGCAAAAGCCACCTCTTCTCTCGACATTTCATGCTGAAGCTCTCGAATCCGTTTTGCTACTCCAATAGGGCCATCCAATGTAGCCTCTACACGTGCAGCAACATCATGAGCAGGAGGGATTTCCACCCTTGTTGTTGGATCTATACCTTGAGCACGGGCTCTTTCAGCCACCTCATAAATACGTTTAATCTCCTCATTTAGCTCATCAAAGTATAGCTTGTAGAAGATACTGTGCTCTGGGAGAGGTGGTTCAGCTTCTGTCACAATAAATCAAGTTGTTTCTGTCAAATATGGTAATCTGTATTTCGGAGAAGACAATTTTGAAGTTAGAGAACCGCGCGGTGTATTGTTACAATCTCGTAAAATCCGAGTGGTGAGATTTAAAGGATTGATACCTGACATATATTTGAAATTACAATTTAATTTCTGGATGGGAAAGATTGTGCTTACTCTAGAAGAAACAATTCAACT
>CAYWJO010000025.1:30433-48828 GCA_964458565.1 uncultured archaeon
CAGGATGGCACAGAAGGAAAAGTGGCAAGCTTGACCGTAGGGGATGAAACTGGAAGAATTCGTTTGGTATTATGGGATGATAAAACACAAGCGGTTATCGATGGTGCCCTTGAAGCAGGGATAGTCATACAAATCAGGGGTGGATATGTAAAGAAAGGTCTTGGAGATGATCTAGAAGTCAATTTAGGAAGAACTGGATATATCAATCCATTAGATGACTATGATATGGAGGATCTCGAGATTGACCTAACAGATGCAGAAATTGTAAAAATTACAGACTTGAAAGACCGTATGTTCAACATTACTGTTAAGGTCAAAATTGGGAATATCTATCCACTATCAACTTTTACCCGAAAATCGGATGGATCTGAGGGTAAGGTATTGAGTATACAGGCATCGGATGAAACAGGCAGTACGCGGATAGTCTTTTGGGATGACAAGGCAGAACTCATGCAGGATGCTAAAATTGGTGAAGCGATTAGTGTTTCTGGAGCCAACTCAAGAGAGGGTCGCCAAGGTGATATTGAGGTTCATGCAGGTAGAGCTGCAATCATTCAGAGAGAGATAGATGATGATATCGATGCTGTTTCAATAGATACTGTTAGAGTATCCGCTGAGCCCCTTGGAATGAAGAGCATATCCGAACTCACAGTAGATATGCAAGATGTGGATATCGAGGGAAAGGTGGTTTCTGTCTATGAGGTAAGAACCTTCGAACGAGAGGGAAAACAGGGAAAGGTACAGAATGTCATGATTGCTGACGAAACCGGAAGAATTCGTGTGACATTTTGGAATGATGATGTGGATAAAATCAAGGGTCTTGATGAGGGAGACGTAATTCGCCTCAAACATGGTTATTGTAAGGAAGGATATCGTGGTGGAGTGGAGTATCAAATCGGAACCAGAGCAGAAATAGAAAGAAATCCCAAAAATTCAGATTTGAAATCCTTGGACATAAGTACCGTTCAAAGTCTTGTAGACACCATCGGGATGAAGAGTATATCTGAACTCACAGCTGATATGCAGGACGTGGATATTGAGGGGAAAGTGGTTTCTGTCTATGAGGTAAGAACCTTCGAACGAGAGGGAAAACAGGGAAAGGTACAGAATGTCATGATTGCTGACGAAACCGGAAGAATTCGTGTGACATTTTGGAATGATGATGTGGATAAAATCAAGGGTCTTGATGAGGGAGACGTAATTCGCCTTAAACATGGCTATTGCAAGGAGGGTTATCGTGGCGGAGTGGAGTATCAAGTTGGATTCAAAAGCGAAATCGAAATGAATCCTGATAACTCCAATCTGGACTCTTTAGACATAAGTGACATAGAAAAAATACCTACCAGACAATATGGTCGAGTCATGATAAGTGACATAACAAGTGAATCTGAAAATGATTCTGTTGAAGTGAGCGGTATTGTTGTAAGGGTGCCACAGTCTAGTCCAATATATCTTGCTTGTCCAGAGTGTAGGAAAAAAGTACAAGAAGATAGTGGAAAGTATCTATGTTCTAATTGTGGAGAGATCAAGAAAGCAGAGGCCCGCATGCTTTACAAGGTAACAATCGATGATGGATCAGGAACCATAAGGGTCACACTATTTGGTGAAGCTGGTGAAAAGCTTCTCCAGATGACAGCAGAAGAAGCTCAGAAAATTATAGAAAAATCTGGAAACCCAAACAAGCCGTTTGACGAAAACGGTGACAAAATGTTAGGACGATATGTTATTGTCAATGGAAAAGTCACCAAATACCGTGATTCCCTAGACATATCTGCGGCAGGACTGGACTTTGTTGATCCTGAGAAGGAAATACTTAGAATGAAGGGACAAATAGAAGAGCTGACCAACTAGACGCCACGATTTATTGGCATTTAGATGGTTTTAGCAATGTGAGCAGATGGAGCGTACAATCCAATCTGTACCTCCTTTATTTGTTCCAATTCTTGTAACTTGATAACTTTAAGATGAATTTCAGCGGTGGAATATCCCCGGGACTTGAAATATTCTGCGATTTCACGTATAGGAACTCCTTCGTCTGTAGCGTGTACTCGGATATATTGAAGTATCTGCTCATGAAGCTCTACTGCAGAGATGGTATCATCTTGGAGGGGAGATTCCTGATGTTCGTTGGATTTTGGTAGTTCGGGAGTTCTGCCAGTAAGTTTGGTCATAGTATGATATCTGTGTAGTAAATGTAGTTCCATGTAGTGTGAATCAGTTACATCCTGAACAATTTCAGGAACTACATAAATTTCGTCTTGGTACTTGCGTATCTTTCCTATTGTCATCACCATGGAGCCTAGTTTGGTTTCTTCAAGGAGTCTAGCATCGGTCTTCCAAGCTTTGATTCGAATATCACCTGTTCCATCATTTATCGTGATACTTGAAAACCCATCCTTATGAAACGGATCTTTGCTCACTGTACCCACAAGTACGACTCTTCTCAACTCGACTCCTTCGTTTGTAACTACATGAGGGCTTTCATTCTTCCCATAAGTTCCATGTATTATATCAGATATTGTTGCCCTGATAGCAGTAATTCTTTTCCGAACCATTCTTGTCGACCACAATTGCAAGTTATTACACAGTTATAATGGTTGGATGAGTAATAAACACCGCAAAAATGGGATCTGTTGTCATTTGCTGGCTTCAATTAATTCATGTAAAGGAATATGAGATTGTCAATCATGGGTGATTGGCATTATCTTGTTATCTCAATGAATTGATTAATTGCATCTAGAAATATATCGACTTCCTTTTGATTGTTATAGAGGTAGAAGCTAGCTCTGACTGTTCCCTTAGTTGGATCAATTCCAAGCTGATAGTGAAAAGGACCTGTGCACAACAAACAATGTAGCAATGAAATTGTATAAACATAAGAAAAATAGATTCATTTGTTTACTATGCTTAAAGGTCCGAAAATGTTAGACCATCCTTAGTTTCTCAATTTTTTTATTGACATCACTAAGACGTGTCTTTGTATCTTGCAGAATCTTCTTGACTAAAACTTCAAAGTCCATTATTGTCTTGGAAACATCGTCTGGAATTGGAGATAATCCCGAATCAATTCCTTCAATGATTCTACCGTTCCATTTGTAGAGATGGTCAGCCATTTTTTCATATTCATTATAGATTTCGTTGTTAATTGCTGCAAGTTCTGCGATTTTTTGAAGAAGATCGTTACGTCTTTGCTTCCAAAGTGAATGGCTGGTTGTAGAGGTTAAATTCATAATATCTGCACTAGTTACTTGATGATTCAGTAAATCCTTGATAGGATTTAGAAGGCTATTAAGCTGCTCAAGCGCTTTTAGTTGTAGCTCTAACTTTGCTTCTTCACGTTCTAATCGACGAATTTCTTCGAAACGGTCCTCTCGAATCCATTGACGCTGCTGTATAAGGTATGATATCAATGATATAGAACCAGTTGTTATTGAACTTGCCACTGCACTTGCTAGAGTTGAGTCAATAGAGTTACCAAGAATTATTGTAAGAGTAGGTGCAATTAATAGTGCAACTACCATGGCACCCAGTATGAATTTCCAATAGAAACCATTACCATCTTTCATATGGTTATTATTCCCCCACATTGATTTCGATTATAGCACGGATTTGATGTCAGGTGGATGATGATAAAATCTCTTTTGGAAGAAATTACCACTTATCATTAATGTATTCAGATGCCTTGTCTGTATCCAAATGTTGAGTTCCACTCGAAGTTCTATGCCCGAAGAGTGTTTTCTGTGTTTTTCTTAGTTCCTTTAATGAATCCGGAATTTTAACAAATGCAGGTTTTGTTGCTTTTTGGACTTTCACATGACAAATCAATTTTCCTCTAACAAACTTAAACTGAACATTGAAGAAATCTAAATACATCTCTCCGATGAATTTTCGAACAATATCTGTTAATCTTAGGTTAAATCCATCCGAATTTTGTTTGTTCCTTGCAAGGGTTTTGAGATCACGCTGTATGCCTAAAACATGTCCTTCATTATTCACTCCAATTAGTAGATTACCACCTTTATCAGTGTTCATGAATGCTGCAATAGCATCTGCAACTTTGAATTCAAGAACTGGATTTGGTGTCTTAGTTTCATAGTCGTAACGGAGTGATGCCTTAAACTCACAAAACTTGTTTTCACCCTCACGTATGAGCCGATAGATTGGTGCGTCAATAGGCTCGCCAAAAAGAGTTTCTAGGATTCTTTCAAATCTAACTGCAAGAAGTGTGCAAGAGCCTTTATCCTTCCCACCAATTGTCCATTTTATAACAAGTTTATCTTCATCCAATGTGTTTGGAATGATAGTCATAATATAATATATTGCTGCTTTACCATTCCATGAGTAAACTCCGGACCATTTAGATGCTGAAATAAATGGTATAGTTTCTACAAGAGTCTGCGTTAAATGAAAATGTGCATTTTTCTTAACACGGATAGACCATTCTTCATCAATTCTGTTATTCTTTATTTCTTCTTTGAGCTTTGTTGGAAATGTTAGATTTTCAGGGAAATAGTCTGGAAATAATCTCAGATCATTATGACGAATACAGAATCCATATCTTGTGTAAATCTCGTCTAAAATATCAAGATATTCTCCCAATTTGGGATATTTTCTTTTCAATTCAGTCATGCTGAGAACGCCATTTGATGCACTAGCTAAAATTGGAATTTCTGATCGGAGATTGTTAAAAGCTTCATCATTAATAATAATCATGTCAGATTGTTCAGGATAATATTCAATTCCGCCCTCAGTAGAGAGATTGCTTATCAAGAATCGTGCATGCTCTTTTGGTATGGATGTTGAATATTCAGAGTTGTATCTATCAACAAGTTCGTCCAAAGTTATTTTTGGAATTCTCTCATCAGCAAGACTCTCCAATATTTGACGAATTCTGTCAGCGCTTTCTAGTCGAATTATTAGACCTGCATTATCCCAATCAATCAACTGTAAAATCCGATTTTTTAGGACATTAATATTGGTTCCATAAAGAGGACAAGCTTTAACGTAATCAACTATTCGACCTGACTTAATCAAATCATCCATTTTTGACTTTGCTCGGGATTCATCCATCTCATTATCTATGAATGTTTCTACAAAAATTATCTTCTTTGAAATAGTAATAGACTCTTCAATATCTTCAAGTGTGGTCAATGCTCTATCAAGAGTTGTTTTATCTGTTTGCTTGAAGAATATCAAAATTAATTCGGAGTCGAATAGAAATGGGATGAAGGTACTCATAACAGCTTGTTGTCCACCATGGTCATGAAGAATTATCCGATGATTTGTACTGCAATCTAAATCAAGATTCCAAGTCCAAATCTTCTTTCCGAATGTAGATTGTTCAGATCCAGGAGTCCCAGCTATGAGTTGATTGCATAACGTTGATTTTCCAGAACCAGTATGCCCAATTAAACTAATTTTCTGATGTTTGAATTTAATTGATTCAATTGGAACTTTTATTTTCGAGATGCTCTGGCGGTAGAATCCACCTGGAGTTAGGTAGAGCATTGTGTTATTATAAACCCAAATTCCTACACAATGAACCTCTTGAATTCTCTCAGCAGTGCCAGTAGCTATATCAAACTGAATTATCTCGCTTTTTGTCCCTGCAAATACTGTTGCACCATCTTCTGAGAATGTTACACAGCGTCCTTGACCAGTAGCGAGGCTTGCACGAAAAGCAGGTCTAAATATTGGGTCATCCGATTTCTCATCAGCTTCATAATATAAGATGTCACCCGTATCTGTCACACCTGCAAAGGCTTTGTTTTCAAACCAACATATATCCTCTAAACAAGTGTTAGCACATTTTTCATTCGAACGATTTCAAAACCAGTCTGGTAGATGAAGCAAAATCCCGACTTGGCGGCATGGGGGACCGCAGCTTTAGTCGCCTCATGGGGCAACTCTCAGACTATGATGTGCCAAGTGGAAAGTATGCTGAACGTACAGAACTAAAGAATTTCAGACATTATCTCAGGGGAGAAACCCTTCATTATGTCACCGACTTAACAGGCGATGATTTAAGACAACTCGAATCGAAAATTAGTCATCTAGCATGTATTGGTTCAAAGAGAGGCCAAGCAGGTCATATTAGGAACCCGAAGTTCTCTGAAAATTTGGAGAGGATACGAACTCAGATTATGGGGAGTATGCTTAGTGATGGCCATCTAAGACCTAAATTGACAGCACTATATTATGAAAAGGATCCAGATAGACTTGAGAGATTCAAAGAGATAATGAGTCAGATTGGAGATATTCAGTTTACAGAAACAATACGAAAAGATGGAACTGTTCTTGGAATGCCTGTTGTTGTTGGAAAGCTCATTGAACATTGGAGAATGCCAATTGGGGATAAGAGCGTAATCAATCCAAAACTTCCGGATTACATCATTAATGGACGACCGGAATTAATGACAGAATATCTCAAACAAATGGTTTCTGAGGATGGTAGTTTTACGGATAAAGGAACTGGTTGGAGATTCAAATGGAATCGAGCAGTTGTACTTGATTGTGATAAAATGGAAGAATATGGATTAAAATCAAGAATAGAATCCAATGATATTGCATTTCTAATGGACTATGGAACCCGTGAAATACGAAATTATAGAAATCCACATTCACGGAAAGAGGATGTTTCACCAATAATTACAATGACTATCAAAGAGCTTCGAGAATTGAAAGATGATGACAATTCCGAGGTTTCTCAAAGAGCTCAGAGCCTCAACAATTGCATCATAAATAATCGGAGTAATTTAATGGATGGAGAGCGACATATTGCAAATAATGTGGGAATAGAAACAACAGTGACCCCAATGACCATTACACTTTATTCGGATTCAGGAAGGGTTTCTGTATTATGGGAAGGTAGGTCTCAGACTCAAACAGATGCTTCCATCTGGGGATTGATTGCCCCGCCGGATCACAAACGTAAGCTGACAAAGGTTGCTGAAGCAATATCACAAGGTCTTGTTAAGTTGGAGAATTAGGAACTTGCCTCTATCAATTCCCACATAGCATTCAGAAATATATCGACATCATTCTCATTATTGTATAGATAGAAACTTGCTCTTGCTGTACCCTTCGTTGGGCTTATTCCCATCTGATAATGAAAAGGGTGTACGCAATGGGCGCCAGAACGAATCATTACAGCGTATGAATCATTGAGATATGTTGCCACATCGTGTGCTGAGTCCACAGTATCGACAATAAATGTACAGAGACCGGTTTTAATGTTGATATCATCGGTTCCGATTATTCTGATATGCTCGTTATCCTTGAATTCTTTCAGAACCTTGGATAAGAGGGTTCGTTCATGTTTTTCGATCTCATGCATGCCCAATCTCTGGAGATATTCGGCTGCTGCACCAGCTCCTATAGCGCCAGCATAATTCTGTAATCCAGCCTCATACTTCTCAGGAGGTGGCAAGTATTCAGGAATGATACGCCCATTTTCGTATCGCACATCACTTACTGTATCGCCACCTGTGAGGAACATATCCATGCTCTCTAGATGCTCGGATTTCCCATACAGCAAACCCATTCCTGTAGGTCCACACATCTTGTGAACGGAGATTGCACTAAAGTCGACATCGGTTTTTTTCATGCTGAGTGGGTGATGTGGAGCATATTGTGCATCATCGGACATCACAAGAGCACCTCTATCATGTGCGATTTCAACAATTTCTTCAATAGGTGCAACAGTCCCTGTGACATTTGATGAGTGTACAACCGATACAATTCTAGTCTTGTTGTCAATTGTTTTCTTCCAATCTTCAATATCAAAAGTACCATCAGGTTTGGATTCGATAACCTCAATCCTTAGTCCGTCTCTCTTTGCTCGTTCAACAAAAGGCAATGACCCACTGTGATGTTCAAGAGATGTTGTTACGATTTTTGCGTCTTTGGGGATATCAATACATCTTGCAACAATGTTTAGCGATTCCGTTGCATTTCTCGTCCAGATGCATTCCTCTTCATGTTCTGCATTGATGAAACTCCTGAATTTTTCCCTAGCCTGGGTATATGCATTCGATGCCTCCTCGCCAAGTTTATGGATGCTTCGTCCACCACATGCAGGAAATACCTCGTAGTATTCATTCATTGCTTGTATGACCTGTTTTGGTTTAAGTGCCATACATGCACTATCAAGATACACCAGTGGATGTCCATTGATCTCTCTCTTAAGAACAGGAAAGTCTTCTCTCACATCTAACATATTGATCACACCTCAGCGAGCTGCCATCTATAGCCACCTTTTCCGAACTTCTTTATAATCAACCCTTTTTCTACCAATTGATTGGCAGCTACAACAAAAGTATCTCCACCTGCACAGTCTGTACATAAATCGCTGAATCGATCTTCACGAGCCATGGATAATATTTCAGCTGTGGTCAGTGAATCAGTAGTCTCTAATATCTGGAGAACGCACTTTGCATTTCTTGAAAGTTCGGTCATAGCAAGAGCTACGAAAACAAGACAGAATAAGAAACCTTTGCTTTGTGAATTGATTACTTAACACAACGCTTAAATGAATCACAACATCGGGAGGCTTGCTCTGTTTCTTTCGGGCCTGATACTAGGACTGTGTGAAATAGGCAGAGGTGAACGCTTTGGGTAGAAGAAGGCGTCAAAAAATTCGACGACGACCACAGAAGAGAATCCCAGATGTATATCCATGTCCGCGATGTGGCAATACTGCAATTAAAGTGGATCTCGATAAGAACAATGCATGGGCCACTGTGAAATGCGGATCTTGTGGATTAGAGATGAACATAGATGAAGTCAATGAACTCACTGAACCTGTTGATATCTATGGCTCATTTATAGACCGATTCTATGAGGAACGCCAAACAGTATAATATACTGCAGTACAATCACCAACATTCAGCAACGGTTATAAGCAGAAACGCGCCGGAGGCTCTCGAGTCCCATGCAGACAGAATTACAACCAATAATTGGCATCCTATTGAACGCAATGGGGATAATAGCTCTTATGCTCATCCTAGCTTACACAGTCTATGGTGAGGAAGAGGAAGAATAGTCAATCTAGGAGGAGGATCCTCCATTGAGTTTTGTAACGTTATTAAATCAGGCATTTGAAAACGTAGGCGCTAATATTGCAAATCTTGATGAAGTCAGGGATTTATTAGCAAAAATTGAGAATGAAGCGGATTCCATTAGTCATGTGATTTCATTACTTGAATTAGAGATGGCTGAAGTCGATATAACTCTTAGAACAGATATACGCATCTTGATAAATGAATTCAAACACCTCTCAGAAGAGAGGCGAACTTCGTAATGGCTGACTTCAATATTTTTGATAACAATATCATAGATTTTCTGAAGTCAAAACAAATTACAGCACCCACACCTATCCAAGAAAAGGCGATACCAATTATTTTTGGTGGTGAGGATGTACTTCTTTTAGCTCCCACAGGTAGTGGAAAAACAGAGGCGGCATTATTACCTCTACTACAAAAACTCGTCAAAAAGCGGCTGGAACGAGAATTATTTGGATTTTACATAATCTACGTGACTCCGCTTAGAGCACTTAATAGAGATGTATTCAAACGAATCGAAGAACTGTGCGACCATCTGAATCTTACCGTGGCTGTACGACATGGCGACACAACACAGCATTTTCGAAGAAAACAAGCAATTCATCCACCTAATCTATTGATTACGACTCCGGAATCACTGCAGGCGATACTGCCAGGAAAAAGATTGCGATATCATCTGAGAACAACTTTTGCAGTCGTGGTAGATGAGATTCACGAACTAGCTGATAGTAAACGAGGAGCACAACTTACATTAGGTCTTGAACGTCTTGAGAAGCTAGTTGGAACACGTGTTCAAAGAATTGGCTTGTCTGCAACAGTTGGCAATCCAAAGGAAGTAGCTCAGCTACTTGTGGGTACGAGTAGAAGTGTCAAAACAGTTTGGGCTGGGTATCAGAATCGTTTGAAAGACCTTAGAATAGAGATGCCTAAACCTGATGCTAGAGATAAGAGAATATCAAGAAAGATCTCCTATCCCCAACATTCCACAGCCCGTTTACATCAAATTATCAAACTCATAGAGTCACATACCTCGACGATTGTATTTACAAACACTAGGTCTTTCGCAGAAGTGCTTGGAGCTAAAATGAGACTCCTAAAACCAGAATATGAATTCGATGTTCACCATGGGTCTCTTTCAAAAGGCATCAGACTCTCTGCAGAGAATAGACTGAAGGAAGGAATTTCAAAGGCAATTATAGCCACCTCGAGTCTTGAGTTGGGAATTGATATCGGACAGGCAGATTTAGTGATTCAGTATTCAAGCCCGAGGGAAGTATCTCGTGCACTACAACGTACTGGAAGGGCAGGTCATGGCGTGGGACAAGTATCAGAAGGAGTCATAATATCGACCATGAATGCTGATGATATCTCTGAGTCCGCAGTGATTCTTCGTAGAGCGAAACAGAACAAAGTAGAAAGGGCAGACATTCCAAGAAACGCGTGGGATGTACTTGCACATCAAATCAGTGGAATCTTGTTAGATACAGATGAAATCGAAATAGATGAACTCCTTAAACTCATTCATGCTGCATATCCTTTCTCCACGGTTTCAAATGAACAACTGAACAAATTATTACTCTTTTTGGAGAAGAGAAGAATTGTCAAACAAGAAGAGCAGAAAATTAGTAAGAACAGTAAGACAAGAAAATTCTACTATGAGAATCTAAGTACAATTCCGGATGTTAGAAAGGTAAATGCTATTGATATGAGCACTCGATCAAGCATCGGAGTTTTAGATGAAGATTATGTTACTGAGAGTGTTGAAACTGGCTCGGTTTTTGTAATAAGAGGTAGACCATGGCAGGTTGTGAGTATCGATGATGATGAGGTTCTGTGTGTCCCTACTATTGATATCGATACGGAAGCTCCGAAATGGGTAGGGGAAATGATTCCCGTACCATATGAGGTGGCGGCAGAAGTGGGCGCACTCTGGTCAAGTCTAGTATCAAAAACAGAAGAGGACATGAGATTATGGGCCGCTTCTCAATATTTCCTCAAAGGGGATATGTTTGATCACGTTCTTGAAACCATTCTGAGCTCATTTAAGACCCTTGGCGCAATTCCTTCTGAGGGCCTCCTCATTATTGAAAGTTTCAATCAAGGGTTAGTGCTTCACTCAACCTATGGCACCAAGACAAACGAAACTCTTGGTATAGTGCTAGCCGCTCTTCTCACAACAAGGATGGGAGTACAGGTTGGTGTGGAACGTGATCCATATCGAATCTTGTTCACTTCGGATGAAAGGATTGATCCATCAAATATTCTCGATATTTTTAGAGACTATAATGGAGAACATGTAAGTACGATACTTAGAATGGTCCTTAAGCAGACACAGAATTTTCTCTCACGATTTGTTCATGTCGCAAGGAGAATGGATGTGATTCGTAGAGATGTCAAGTTGAAGGATATTCCTATCAGGCATGTCATGAAAGTATCTGAAGGAACTCCTGTATTCGAGGAGGCAATGCGTGAAGTTCTGCATGAAAAGCTGGACGAGGAAAGAGTGATACACATCTTTGATCACGTGGCAAAGGGGAAATTGGCAGTAAAGATAGTCACGTCAAAGAGCCCTTCATCACTTGCCCGGTTGATAGTTGAAGAGAAGAGCCGTTTCGAAGTAATTGGGGAACTATCAGAAGAACATGAAGTACTCAGGATGATGGAAGAAAGATTGTTAGCCAAGAAATTCAGATTAGTATGTCTTAACTGCAACTGGGATTCAAGGAGAACAGTTTCTACATTGGAAGATAGCGTAAAATGTCCTGTCTGTGATGGAAAAATGATAGCTGTACTGCCACCGGGTAACAAGACATTTCTAAAGATTGTACAGAAGAAATTGAAGGAGCAACTACTTACAAAAGAAGAACAGAAAGAGTATACTTCAAAATCATTAACTGCAAGTCTGGTAGCGCAATATGGAAAGATTGCGCTTATTGTATTGGCTGGCAGAGGAATAGGTCCAACAGGTGCATCCCGTATTTTGAAACCGGGTTTGACCGAGAGAATGGATATTTTGAAAGCTATTGCAAAGGCGGAGATAGAATATGCAAGAACGCGACCATTCTGGTGATGGAAAGAAACCCATGATTGTATTTGCAGGACGTAGTAATGTCGGAAAAAGCAGTACTATTAGAGCATTAACAGGGAAGAAAGTCAGGGTTGGAAAACGCCCCGGAAGTACAAGATGGGAGCAATTTATTGATTTGGGAAAAATCTCTCTTGTGGATATCCCGGGTTTTGGATATATGGCAGGACAGAGCAAAGAAGCAATTGAAGAAACCAAAAAAATGATTGTCCAGAATTTGGAGAAATGGAGCGATAGACTTGCAATTTCTGTACTGATCATTGATATCTCATTATTTCAAGAACTTGTTGAACGATGGGAGAAGAGAGGTGAGATTCCAATCGATATTGAATTCTACAGCTTTCTCTCTGAAATCTCACCAAGAGTCATTGTGGTATGTAATAAGATTGACAAACTCAAGAAGAGAGAATTAGATGATGCAATCAAATTGCTAGAATTTAAACTACGTGAAGCTCTACCGAATGCGATTCCCAACATTGTCACCATATCAGCAACAAAAAAGAAAGGAGTGAGAAAGCTCGCTCAGATGATAGAGTCCGAGCTTTCTGGATTGGGCTTACCTGCACCAAGTTGGTGAGTATTATTTTCTCCTCTTCTGTATGATGTAATATGCAACTCCAATTACAATGAAAACAGAGGACAGCATTAACATAGGAATGATCGCACTTGGTGGTTCGATTGCATCCTCAGAGAGCCAATGGAGTATGTTCATGAACAAGAAACGATTATCACCCTGATAGAACCAGTCCTCACTGTTCCTATTATCGGATTCAGGAAGTGCTAGAGACATTCCAGAGAACATGATTGTGGAACCACATATAACTACTCTACTGTTGTTATATTCGAAAGCAGAAAGCCAGGAAGGAAAGGTCCCATTTATGGCTGAATACGAAAGAGGAAATTGCTCGAATTCAGATATGGATATATTTGGAAAACTTGTATTTGCAAATGTATTAGGTCCCTTTCTATATTGTGCGAAGGATTCATCATAGCTTTGGGCAATATTGCTATCAGCGTCATTTGGCTTGAGTGTTGCAGTCATTACTACAAGATTGTTGATGTTCTTGAAAATGGGATGTGTGGCTTTCCATGTTGATGAGTCCATTTGAATGATATATGGAGATGTCGAGTTAAGGGAATTCGCATAATCAAACATTGTATCACCGTAATTCTCAACGGATGTGGTCGATTCCGTAACATTATTGCTAAATCTGACACCAGTCATATTAAGAGCATCAAGCAGAGTGTTGATTGCGATGTTCTCACCAATATCACGAAATGTTGTATCTGCCCAATATTCTTCTATTTCTTGGTCAATATTTGGATTCCCTGCTATCAATAGTGAACTTCCATTATTGAGCATTCTTGAAATTGCACCAATCTCGGACTGTTGAAAGGGATTACCTTCATCAGGAGCTGGGATGATAAGAATATCGACATCTTGAAGGTACGTATCATTTAGGGGTGCACCTTCGTGTATCTTCACTAGGTATCTAGTGGAGGCATTTACCATATCTAACATCAATTTCAAACCAGTATCAGCATCATATGGATCAAAATGCTCCCCATGAGTGTTATCTACAAGCACAACAACGGCATCTAATTCGATCTGTGCTGCAGTGGGAATCTGAACTGAAGATAGGACTAACATCACCGCTATAATAGCTATATAGTATTTGGTCAGGCTCCTGAGCCTCATCATCGTAATTTTCAACCTCTTTGCTCAGTATTTGAGGGCGATTTTGAGCGGCGTTTTAAACCTTTCACCATCTCCACATATCGCCAAGTGGAGATTCAATTGGTCTTCCGTAACTTGGTAAACAAACGTCTGCGTTCTGCGTCTGTTGAATCTACAATCTCATACGCGCCTCGAATCTCAGCAATCCTCTGAGCGAGTAGATGATAGCAGGTTGTTGAATCACCAGAGATTACGACGGATTGATAGAAGTCACGTCCAGTACAGAAAATTTCGGGGATTACGAGATATTCTTTTTTTGTTCCCTTTACTATCCAAACGTGCGTTTCACTTGGTTTGAATTGATATTTCTGTACTTTTGCTTCTTCCACGGCTCGTAAGGCTCTTACAAATCGATTACCAAACTTAGACTTGAAGAACTCAATATCATCTTGAGTGAGTTCGCTCTTTGAGAGTCGTTTGGTCTCGGATTTATTGAGTATCATAGTCTTCATACCCTTGTATTATGGTTATGTTAAAATGATATAGGATTTTGAGTAATACACCGATGGAATTCATCTTTGATGACAGAGCAATGGTACTAAAAGGTACGCTAGAAGCTGCACTTGTAGTTTCCGACATTCATCTTGGGTATGAGATTGAGCTAGAACAGCGTGGAGTCCATATCCCACCTCAGCATATAGACATGATCAGTCGACTAAAACATTTAATTCATACCTATAATATTGATAGATTATTCATTATAGGTGATGTGAAGCATTCTATCATGGTAGACAGTGCATACAACTGGAGTGTGGTACCAGAATTCATGGATGAGTTATCAGCATTTGTAAAGATTGTAATAATCCCGGGAAACCATGATGGAGATCTTGAAGCGATACTTCCAAGAAGCGTTGTGTTAGGTAGTGTACAAGGTACGATTTTTTCTGATAACGGATATTCTGTGGGACTGATTCATGGACATGCTTGGCCGTCTCGAGAGGTTTTAGACTCAGATTTAATCGTAATGGGGCACACTCATCCTGCAATAAAAAGAGAAAAGCGTGTAACCGCTCCAGATCTAGGAAGAACGGAGAGGATAAGATCGTTGGCTTGGATTCCAGTGATTTTGCGTTCTAGATTGGACAAACAATGTGTACGTATGAAAATGGGTATTGAAGAAGAGACGAAAGACTCTGAGGGTAAATTGCTTGTATTACCTGGATTCAATCCTTTACTAACAGGAATTTCCATCAATAGAATAGATTCGGAATTACAAGGTCCCTTCTATACTAATGGATGCATCGATTTTCTGGATTCGGATGTTTTGAGTACACAGGGAGTTTTTCTTGGGAAAGTAAAATTACTTCGGAAAAAAAGTCAACGAAACCATTAAATCTCTCCTAGATGGGGAGCTCTCCCAGTTTTATGGGTCGGTGGTCTAGCTACCATATCAGAATTTCTGCTCTGGCTAGATTGGTATGATTCTTGGTATAGGAACACTTATTCTCTTTCGACCTTTGTTCTTATTGTAATTTGAAACACAAATGCGTTCATGAATCAGCAATTGAGGGATAAATTGATGATTGATATCTATAGTAGTGATAGTCAGCCAAATCCACTTGACGATATAATCATTGATTATCTATTAGGACAAAAAACGAAGGACCTCGGCTTGATTTCAAATATGAAATAAATATCCAAAAAGGAGAAGATTTCCCAGAGATTGCGAAGGATCTTTTCGCTATGTCAAATTATGGTGGGGGCTATATAATTGCAGGGGTCAAAGAAACGCCAACAGGTACGTTTGAATTTATTGGACTTCCAAAAGGATTCCATATAGACCAGGCAGTTATTCAAGAGAAATTCAATTCATATTCCTCAACTAAAATTCAGATTTTCTATACCGAACCAGAGAGAGAAGTTGATGGGGAAGTTCGAAAGTTTCCAGTTATTTATGCTCCACCATCAAAAGGCTTCTTGGTGCCATCAAAAGATGGAGAGTATAAAAAAAGTACAAAGAATAGAATTGCTTTTAGAATAGGCCAGTTATTCATCCGACGTGGAACTCAAAGTGTTCCCGCAACAAGTGAAGAGATTAGTAGAATATCAGAAAGAATAGCTAATCAAATTCTAAAACCATCTTTGCTATCTGGAAATCCTGATTCGGTTAAGGAGATTCTATTTGGTAACTTTCTAAAAGTAAATCGCTTACCACCGAATATCTATATAGGTAAAGCTTTTCCAAAACGAAAAGAAACGGAGAAACAATATAGGTTCCCAGGTCCACATGTTGTTGTCGATGGATACTTCTATTCTTTTTTGGATCTATCACGACCGGGATTTCAGAATCGTGTGATTCAGGATTCTATTACTCAGTTAAAGACTGATTCAATGCTCGATGAAGAAGCAGACCAAGACATAATTATCAGATTGTTGAACAATGAGATTAGAAACGCGGGTCGTCATCTAGGTTTGTACTATCAAAAGAGGAAGGTCTCTATGTACTTTCCAGTCCGAAGCAAAGGTGACAGTTTTAGAAAAAAACAATGGCCTGGAAGATATCGAAGGTCAACTCGTACTGTTGCCAAGAAATTTACCCATAAAGGAAAGTCACGTTATTCTCATCCTGCAGTTCAGTTTAGATTTGCTTTTGTTGGTGACGGATTATATCTTCAAGTTCTTCCTAGATTTGTCCTTACACTTGATGGTTTTGAACCAATTAGTGATAGTGACTCTGGACCAGTTATTACCAAGCTATCATATAGACAATATAATACTCAATATCTTCTGAATATCTTATTCTGGATTTCCATATTACCGAGAAACTCACAAGGAATGATTGAATTAGATGAACGGATTGGTATATCAGACGAATTAGTTCAAACAGTTATTGATGTGGGTATTCAAGAGGATCTACCTGTAACAACCCAAGCAAAAGAATTGGAAGAACATTATGTTGATGTTGTTAAACCGCGTCGTCCAAAGTTTCAAGCAACATATCTTGGCGAGCCAGATTTGATGTTTGGGCATGGAGGTGTTGAGAAGGATCCAAGAATCGGAATGAAGGAATATGGTCCGTATGAAGATTCTGATGGAACTCCATCTCTGTCACAGATACGTATTGGTATTGTAGGAACAGGACAAAGTATACAGCATGCTAAGAGTGTCCTTGCTATGCTAGGTTCCAAGATAGATTCTCCTAAAGCAAACAAATGGTTGTTCCCTTCGTTTCCTGGTTTTAGTCGTAACAATCCTATTGATTGTGAGATTATTCATTCGCCAAATTGGATAGCACGAATTCCTAAGGCTAGAATAGAACGAGTACTTCAAGTTGCAGATGTAAATCAACGAATCGCCGATGCTGCAAGTCTATTTACCGAATACGCTTCCAAGATAATGATGGAAGATTCTCCTCCAGCTGTTTTAGTTTACGCACTTCCAGAGGAGATTGAGGAATACTGTGGAATATCAAAAAGAACCAGAGGCGCAAAACGTCCCAAGTTTAGTGAAGAAGAGAAAAGAAAACAAAAATTGGTAGAAACGGGACAAACATTCCTAACTGAATGGGGATTTGCCATTGAAGATGATGTGGATGATGTACCCCGAAGCTATGATTTGTGGGCAGCTCTGAAAGGACGTGCTATGGATCTAAATGTTCCAATTCAAATAATGCAAGAAAGTACATGCAGTGCAATCCTGAATTATTCAGAATCATCGGGTGATGTCGAGCCTCCATCAACCTATGCTTGGAATCTCTCGACAGGTCTCTATTACAAAGCTAGTGGGAGACCATGGCGCCTTGCAAAACTTACTCAGGGAACATGTTATGTTGGTATTTCCTTTTACAAAAGTCGACATGAAGTAGATGAAAAATTACGTACCGCGATGGCTCAAGTGTTTACACATAGTGGGGAAGGATTTGTTCTCAGAGGTGGAGAAGTAAAGATTCAAGAGAGTACTAAAGAAGCTCATTTAGGTAAACAACAAGCATCTCTACTAATTGAAGAAGTAATAGAAAAGTTCACTAAACGTACTGAGGCTCCACCCTCAAGGGTAGTTATACATAAATCATCTTTCTTTTCAGAGGAGGAACGTGAAGGGTTTTCTGAAGCAATTGGAAACATACCTGTAGATTATGTATCCATACAGACATGGTCCAGATTTCGATTTCTTCGAAGTGGAAAATATCCCGTTCTTAGAGGAACTTTAATTTCCCTCACTCCAAATGATCATCTACTATTCACTCATGGCTACTCTCCAAGGTTGAGATCATACCCAGGACATCGAGTGCCAACTCCTTTGTTAATTCAGCATAGTGGTGATACTGAAATAGGAATAATTAGCAAAGAGATTCTTAGTTTGACAAAACTAGATTGGAATAGTACTGCATTCAATAAGAAGGTGCCAATTACACTTGCATTCTCTAGAAAAGTAGGATTGGTCCTAGCCGAGTTTCCTGAGGATATGAATGTAAAAAATCATTACAAGTATTATATGTAAGTAAATTAATTTTGAAATGGTGGGCCGGAGGCGATTTGAACGCCCGATCCCGTGGATCCGAACCACGAAT
>CAYWJO010000026.1:0-47853 GCA_964458565.1 uncultured archaeon
GGGGTGTCACCCTCTTTGCCACGTCGTTCCAGACGACTTCGGCTTAGACACGTCGGTGATTGTCGCGGCCGTCACACCACATCTCCCTTAACTCTTCGCCAAGGGATTCGGTTTGGCCTATTCCCCGTTCGCTCGCTGTTACTAAGGGAATCACAGTTGTTTTCTCTTCCTGCCCGTACTAAGATGCTTCAGTTCCGAGCGTTCCCACTCCAGATTTGACCCTGGAGCCATGCAGGGTATTAGCCTACATGAGGAAGTCCCATTAGGGCACCCGCGGATCAAAGACTTCATGCGTCTACCCGCGGCATATCGCTGCTTGTCACGCCCTTCATCGGCTAGCCAACCTAGTTATCCACCAGCTACCGTGTAGCGAAACGCAGACCTACTCATATGACCGGCACAGTATTACCTGTTGCTTGCATATTGCAATAACTGACTTTAATGTCAGCCAAGGAGTATAATTTGTGTATCTTTATTCTTGTTCAAATTGTGAACGCCAATGTCTTATTGTATGTCATCATTCCTTTGCAGTCTAGCACATCACTTCTAAACGGTGCACGGCACCGAAGCATATGCATCGACGGTCCTCCATCGAGAATGACACCTTGCAACCTTTGTCTGGTCCCGATGGGCTAAATGGACCACAGCGACACCTCTGTGGGTGTGCGCTCCGCCAGCCTTTTGTGCCGACGATTTAAACCTTGCTATGCGTCGAGATTCGCTAGAACAGCCGCAGCGACCTTTCCGTAGCCGCCGATTAATGCTTTCTCTACTCAACCCATTCGCGAAAATAAGGTTCTCAATATTTCTAGATAAACCTTCCGCCACAGGCACCAAGAAACAAGAAGATTTTTTTATATTTATTAGAACACGTGTTCCAAAAATTTAGACCCCTGCTCCGACAGAAATGTTAAGAAACCTCGAAAATGATTACACAGTGAGAAACAATGAGAGAGATAGTTCTAGAAATCTATGAAGGTGAAAGGTGTTCACGTCATAAGTTGGGTGAAAAGTTCAACTGGCCACAGGATTCGGGCAAGATATGTACATGGTTGCTTGCTAGTGCCAATGCAATGATTCAGGTTTTACGAAATGATGGAATACTTGGTTGGTCTTACGATGGAACACCATATGAGAAAATCATTAACAAAAATGGGATCTGTACAGAATTCGTGAGATGTCCAGATCCAACTGATGCGGGTGTGGTCCTGAAGATAACAGCCACTACCATAAATCGGGAGAAATCGTAAAACCAAGAGTTGCTACGGGTGTTGTAGAATCTTCCTTTGTAGGTCTATTAGCTCCGCAATACCTTTCTGAGCAAGATCGAGCATCTGATTCAGTTCATCCCGACCGAAGGATTGACCTTCAGCAGTTCCCTGAACTTCGATGAAGGATTCATCTCTCATCACTATATTCATGTCAACATCTGCTGTTGAATCCTCTATGTAGCACAAATCCAGAATGGGAGTGGCATTTACTAATCCAATACTTACTGCTGCTACATTACCTAGGAGTGGCATTTCAGTAAGCAAATCCATATCGATCATAAATTGTAAGGCATCGACAAGTGCAACATACCCCCCTGTAATTGATGCTGTTCTTGTACCCCCATCCGCTTGAATAACATCACAGTCAAGTTTGATTGTATAGTCACCAAGGCGCGTCATGTCCACAGCCGCTCGGAGTGATCGACCTATAAGCCGTTGTATTTCTTGAGTTCGTCCACTCTGTTTATAGCGGTTTGTGCGCTCATCTGTAGCACGAGGGAGCATGCCATATTCGGAGGTGATCCAGCCTTGGCCCTTGCCATTTAACCAACCAGGAACTCCTTCTTCAACCGTGGCAGTGCAAATTACTCGGGTTTCGCCAGTTGAGACTAGAACAGAGCCTTCAGGATGTTTGAGAAAATTCCTGATGAATTCCACAGGTCTCAGTTCATCATTGGCTCTACCATCGGTTCTTGTCATATTATCAACTCAATAAAACCCTGTTAGAACGGGTATTAATTAGTGCCGAAAAGTGATTATTACTAGAGATATTAGAAGCTAGATAGCTTTATTGATTACCAACATGTAATTGGGGATGTCACGCTAAGTTAGGTTTATCCAATTGGAGTAGATAAAGCATGGTCGATATCCGTCAACGATTCATTACCGCATTGAAAGACACTGCGGAGGAATGGAAAACTAGAGAGAATGTAATAGGTATGTTCGTTCATGGATCTTATGTAAAAGGAACCATCACAGCCAATTCGGACCTTGACATCTGTATCATTTGGGAAGCACAGGAAGCTCCAGCCCCCCTACTAACTGAACACAAAGGGGTACGTGTTGACATGGTATTTCTCACACCTTCAGAGATTGAAGATGTGATTGAGGAAAGAACTGAGGATGATATGAAGATAGCAAGTGTCATAGTACGATTGAGAAATGCTGAAGTTGTACACGACACTGAGGAGATTCTCAGAAAATGGCGTGAACGCGCTATGACCTATGTATGGCCAGAACCAGTCATCGCGAATGTCAAACAGAGAGCACTGGATGCTCTTCAAACAGCTACAGAATATAACGATGGCTTCAACACAATTGCTGCAAGTCATGAGGTTCGTCGGGCACTCTATGAAATTGGCAGGATAATTCTGATGAGACATAACCTATTCGATATCTTGCAGCCATCAGAAATCTTGACCGAGGTAAGATTACTTGATACGATGACATATCAGTTGTTCCTTCGAACTTTCAAGCTAAAAGGTATGAATGAAGAACGTCTTTTGGAAATTCTTTCAGACGTCGACCATTGGTTAAAGGTAGCAGAAGAACGCTTTGGAGAAGGAGTTGCTCATGACAGTGCGGTCTTTCTTCTAAATCAGGCA
The DNA here is from genome assembly GCA_964458565.1 of uncultured archaeon. Taxonomy (GTDB): domain Archaea; phylum Asgardarchaeota; class Thorarchaeia; order Thorarchaeales; family Thorarchaeaceae; genus CAYWJO01. The sequence continues at coordinate 2,876 of CAYWJO010000026.1, forward strand.
CAGAGAGACTATCATAGTGCACTCAGTTTAACATACAATGGTGAGTTCGAACTAGCCGCTTTGGAAATGAGACGCTCTATTGATATGATTGGAGCGTCAATATTAGCGCTGAGGGGTAGTCCCAATATAGACCCAGTTACATTCATTCCTGAACTCCGTGATGCAGAAAGCAAGTTCTTCAATGATATGTTTTTGGAGCATGGAGCGTTCGAGTTTCAACCTAAGGGAATACAGAGAAGTATTGGAGAGGCAAGATTTATAGCTGACAGACTCTGAAGCTCAAAGCAATAGGACCTCTTGGGACATATTGATATGTATGATTAGCCTTCATTCTTTTGTTCAACAATGCCGGATGTATCAGAAATACTATCGCTTCAATCTGTGGCTCTTACTCGCGATAAGCAAATAATGGTAGAGGAAGAGGTAAACAATTATCATGATGCCACCAACTTTGTAATTAGAGAAATATTGAAGAGAAGACTATCATCGACTGCGAGAACAATAGAATCCTTACAGGATGAAATTGCGAGAAAGTATCTTCATCTCAGAGGTTCAGTAGGACCATTGAGTCAATTGAAGGATAATCAACTAAGAGCTGAATTTGCAAGGAGATTTTCAATATCAACGATTCAGAGTAGAGTTAGAATTGATAGAGACCCTTCTGAGACCGACGAGATGTTCAATATTAGACAACGCCGAGATTTTGGGATTATTTACGAAACACAATATATCAGGGACGTTGTTAAAACAGCTAGAGTAGAAATAGGAAAACATAGCAGATTGGCACAAACACTTAGAAGCATTCGAGAGAGAAAACCTTACTTCAAACCAGGCAGGATTATCTATTCAAAACCAATTATTCAACTCTCGGATGATGCAAAAGCAGTTCTTCTTTTAACCGGAAAAGGTGATGAAGTACCTCTAGTGTTTGACAAACGAACAAGAAATGAATCCATTGATATACTGCAGGCCTTATTGGAGAAAAAGATGAAATACGAAAGAGTAAGGATCATATCGAATAGGGAGGGCTATCTTGACATTGTCTTTCGGATTCAATAGATTTCTGATGATTAATCAAGAGACCATGAAAGTAAGTTTCCGGAAAAATCCGCAGTGTAAAATTGCGTCCTCTTAGGATGCCAGCAAACTGCAGAAATTCCAGTTGGAAGTTGCACCTTAAGTTCCTCATGTCCTGAATCAAGTGACCAAATTCTTACTGTTCGGTCCCAGCTGCCAGAAAGAATCCTTTTACCTGAGGGTTCAAGCATCATCGAACTAACAATATCATTATGGATTTTGAATTCTCCGAGTTTACTACCATCTTCAAGACTGATTCTCATAATTTTCCCATCATGTAAGCCCATGAGAAAAGAGTTGTCAAGCAGTGGATGGACGGATCTGACTCTTACAGGTGGTCCTTTGATGTTCTCCACCCTTTCGTAATTACTAAGGTCCCAGATATTAGTTTCACCGGCCCATGATGTAGAAATTAATCTTGAACCATCTGTGGAGAAAAATAGACCTGAAACGTCACTATCATGAGCTTGGAGATTTCGAATACAAGTCATACTCTTTAATGAAAATACCTTCACCTCTCCATCTCGAGCGCCTGATGCACCCTTAGAATTTTGGGGGTCTATGGCGAGGCTTTTCACCTCCGTGTTATGATTCATTATCTTCGGTTCACGTTGTTCTTTTCCTAGATACCAGAGACGAGTTGTGCAGTCCCAACTGGTAGAAACGAGTCTTCGTCCCTCACCAAGTAGCCTAACATCAGATATCAATCCTGTATGGCCCTGCAGTGTTTTTTTCGATCGACTTGTTGTCCCTGAGAATACGATCACATTTCCGTCCATTGTACCACAGGCCAATCGTCCTTTTGGATGGATAGTCATGCTAGTCAGTGTGGGAGGCTGTGCACCAATGTGGCTGTATAGAACGCTTTTCTCCAAAGATGACACCCAGAGTCAATTCTCATCATTATAAAGACACATCAGGTAAAAAAGGTAGGTAAGACATTATTTTCGTCGGATGTATACAGCAATTGTGATGATGGCTACAACACCAAAAATGCCTATCAATGTGAGTTCTATTGGAAATACAAAGTTCGGCTCGTATTCACCGGTCCATCCTGTAGTATTTGTTATGAAGTATTCTAAAACACGACCAACGGATTCAAGACTATCAGGATTACACCGATCGGGAATATCATGAATTGTATGCCAAGTAGCTGGAAATGGGTCATGATGTATTATATCAAGAGAGGGGATGCCAACATTGAGAAAAGGATGATGATCATCTATGATGTATCCACCATTTGAGTCTTGGAAAATAGCATCATATCCAAGATGCGCTGCGATAGACCAGACTTCATTTTGTAAGTCACGCGTTGAGTATAACTCTCGTTGAAGACGAAGGTTTGTATCGCCAACCATATCAACAAGAATCATCATGGTGATGTTAGCAATTATCTCGGGACTCATTTGGTCAACGTAGTAATTGGAACCTACTATCCACTGCCATCCATTTATCGATCCGGAATCTTCTGCATCGAAAAATACAAGCTCAATCTTATTACGTATTTGTGTCGGTAATATCCGAGCCAATTCCATCAATACTGCAGTTCCACTTGCGCCATCATTTGCACCCATTACTGATTCATCCCGATTTTCAGGATTGGGATCGTGATCTGCTAAAGGTCTCGTGTCATAATGTGCCCCAAGGATAATGGATACATTTTGGGAAACAGAATCATGAGCGACTATATTTGCACAATCTACATCCCGGTAGGTAAAGTTCTGCAGAATTACATCCCATCCAAAGGAACGCAGTATATCGACAATATAACCTCTACATTGTGTCAAATTCTCAGAACCCGGAGGTCTTGTTCCAAAATCACATTGTGCCTCTAGGTATGAAAAAGCGGAATCTCCATCAAATTCTAATTCGGACGCCTGAAGTGATATGTTCGGTATAGAAATTATTGAATAAAGTATTAGAAGTACTAAGAGAGTGGTCCGCATTAGGTTTCAATCCAATTCAATGAGGATAATTGTCGCCCTAAGAAGCTTTGGCACTTGGATATAATCGTGATATTACCGCATGACGAATGATTTCGGGTATCTTCCCAGGTAATTTCCGAACAACGAGAGACGGAATGTCTGAGTACGTGATTTCACCTCTTGCAACCATTGCCATCAAATCGGATGCAATATCGATATGAGATGCATTCGAAAGTAAGAATTCAGCAACACCTAAACCCCTGCTTCCAGCCCATGCACCCATTCCAAAGTTCCCTGCACATTCTTTTGCACATTCATGATGATATTCTTCTAGAGTGTGTTCGTCATATCTTTCGTGGCTTATTGCGTCTTGTGCAGTTTTAGCAGAGATAACTCCAGACATCATGGCATAAGCAATTCCTTCGCCCATCATAGGATCAACCCAGCCTGCTGCATCACCAATTAACATCACGCGATATGTCACATTCTTGTTATAGAGTCCCCATCCTCCAAGAAAGTGTGTTCTTCTAGTTTCTGGAATAAGACTGATACCAAGTCGTTTTTCCAGATTCTTTGTAAAGGAATCGAACATTGGTCTGAGAGGTGTCATGTGTAGAGACCCTCCAGCTATACCAATGGCAAGGTGTTCACGTTTTGGAAAAATCCATCCATAAGCAAGACGTCCTTTAACAGGAAGCATATGGAGAATTGATGGATCTCCGTTTGTAGCCTGCAAAACACCATCTACTCCAACATGGAAATCGGCTTCCATGCCAAGCCCCACCTTCGATAGGTCTTTTCGAGGAGGGCGAAGGCCTAGTGACCTACCAATTGTCGTGTTGACACCATCAGCCCCTATGAGTATTTTTCCTGAGAATTCTTGGTTTTTACTCGACTTTACAATAACTTGATCAGAATTGATAAGAACCTCCTTCACACGAGTAGATTCAATCAGCTCAGCACCCATACTCATTGCACGATGAGCTAGAAACTCATCAAATAATGATCTATGAACGGTAATACCTATCATTCTGTCAGATTTGAACTTTGCATCTTTGCCGCTGGGAAACTCAAACCGGAGCCCATATACTCTCTGTTCGATTAGGTCCTTGGGTAGTTTCCCATTAATAATCCGAAGCCCTCGATACATTACAGCTCCACCACAGGGCTTGTCCCTGGGTAGAGAATATTTTTCAAGAAGCAATGTTTTGAGACCTGATTTTGCGCATTCATATGCGGCTATCGACCCTGCAGGCCCAGCTCCAACTACAATTACGTCATAGGTCAAGCAGATGCTCCTCCTCCTTTGTTCAAAGGATATTATTGAACAATGGCGCTCCGGTTGTATTTACTTAATTTGTATATAGCCTTTATCTTGGATTTGTCAAATGTCTCTGCAATCTTCACAGCCAGCTCTTGGTCTGAGACCTAAGCGGCGCATGATTTTTCCACCAGGCATTTCTGTACCAGATTTATCAAGTTTTGCTTTGCCAATTGTAATTTCTCGGCGTCCAACTACTTCGAATCCATACGTAAGAATTAACTTCTGAGAGGGAATATTTTCCTCATAGACCTCGCAGTAAATCTCTTCTACACCTGCATCAATGAAGTATTCTGATGCTCGTTTAATAAGAGCAGTTGCGACCCCTTTTCTTCTTCGGGATGGCAGAACTCCTATTCCAGTTATCTCGCCATAGAAGGAATCCTCACTCTTCTCCTCGAAACATGCGATGAATCCTGCAAGTTTGTCCCACATTTCAGCGACAAAGATTCCATCTAGTTCGAGATTTTCAGCCTCCTCTATGGAGAGAGGGCAAAATGGATCAGGAGAGGCTAGAAAACAGCGATTATAGAGTTCTACAAACTCGGGAATTTCATGCCTCTGCAAGAAACGGACCTGAATATATGAAGGGATTTCCTTGTCATCCCAAGATTCCTCCACCAACTCTAATGCTGCATCAGTATTAGCCTTCATAATAAGATAGGCTCTAATCGATTCTTGTGTTTCAGCATCATATTCCCGACTCACCATTAGGAAGACCTCACATTATACGACTCAAGCTTGTGTCATCCATATATTCTATCAATAGAATTGACTGTTGCTTCGATTTCCTTCTCAATCGCTTCTACCAATAGTGGGTCCTGTTCTCCACTCTCTTCTGACTCATCGGTCTGCTCAACTTTCTGAGCACCGTGGAGGTTCCCATCACATCCAAGGATTGATGCAGCATTTAATCCTCTTGTAGCCGCGAAGATGAATAAGAGTGAGCTTTCCATCTCTACACACTTCACGTTCGCACGAGTCCATACATCAAGGACTTCTTGCATACGTTTAAGATAGTAAACATCACTTGTCCAACAGATACCCTCATGAACTCTGTCAGGAGGTAATAATTTGAGAATTTCATCATGTAGTGTTATTTGCCACTCAGGAGTTGCAACTGCGGGAAATTCTATAGGCGCATAATTCAAACTGGTTCGTTCATCTCGAACACAGCCAGTTGGTACAATGACATCTCCAGTTTTTACATCAAGACTAATACCACCACAGGACCCAATTCGGATGAAAGTTTCAGCACCAAGTTTTGCAAACTCCTCTATACAGATGTGAGTTGAGGGAGTGCCAATTCCAGTTCCGGAAATTGTTACTGGTATTCCGCCCTTTGGCGTATAGGCACGATAGGTTACAAAACCTCGATGTCTTGCTACTTCCTCACCATCCTTAAACTTGGAGGCGATTATGGGAACACGATCAGGATTTCCTGCGATGAGCGTGACCTTCTCAACATCACCCTCACCTACTCGAAGATGGGGTTGCACTCTGCGTTTCAATGATTGCCACCAAAAATAGGCAGGTATTACCTGCTTTTCACTTTTGGGTCTCTGCTCTTGATAGTGCAAGATTCCATGATGCTTGGGATTCAACTGTTCCTTCTATCCTTTTTCTAACACAATCCAAACAAACCCAAGATCCATTGATGAGAAATGATTTACCGAAAGCAGGTGTCACTGTTTTGCAGTTATCACATGCATTTGGCCGAGTTTCATAATTCTCTGAAAGATATACCATCAAGAGTGACATTAGTCTGGATTGAGATACTACTGTCTGCATGTCACTACACCAAAAATTACTGTTTATGGAGCCTTATTAGCTCCTAGCCAGTTTGATTCACGATAAATTCAAAACATCTTTAGCTGGCTTTTCTTGTAGTGTTTAAGGTTGGAATTAATCATGACAAATGTCGATTTTACATACTATTGCTATAGGTGTGGAGCGAAAAATGATTTACAGGTACCTGCTCCAAATGCACCCGACTATCATCACCAAGAGATAACTTGTAGCTCCTGCAGTGATGGAACACATCTGCTCATAAGTCATTGTCCGAATTGTGAACGCTATGTATACTGGATAGATGATATGAGTATACCAAGTCTTGTTCAAGGTTTCTCCAAATACATGGTTCATCACATGCAGGTTATGATTGATCAAGCTGCACATCAGGGTGCTTCTATATCTGTGGACACTGCCGAAAAATTCCCAATTGTTGCAGCCTGTCCATGTGGTGAGCAATTTCAAGTTGAGATAGTCATAGAAGACCTATAACTTCCCTTTAGACTGGTCTTTACTATAGTCACAGTCTGATAATAAGGGACAGAGTTCGCATTTTGGTCTTCTTCTCAGACATATCAATGCAACCAAATCAATGATACCCCAGTACAGAGCCTTGTCTTGATTTGGAGTCCCTAAAAGTTCCATAAACTCCCAGGCGTCCTTATCGGTAGCATTCTTGAATTCCATTGAAAATACTCTGTTTAGAAGATGCACAACATTTCCATCTACTAAAGGTCGAGGCTTGGCGAAAGCGAAATTCAGCACAGCATTAGCAACATATACTCCAATCCCCGGTAATTGAAGCAGATCCTCAAGTACGGCTGGTACAGCTCCATCATATTGCTTGACGAGAATTTTTGATGTATCGCGAATGTTTTGTGCACGTGCTCTTTGGAGACCTAACGGGTTCAAGAGTTTCGTGAGAGTTGAAAGATGGGCTTGTGAAACCATAGAGGGCGAATGATAACGTTCAATGAACATGGGATATACGTATGATACAGCTTTTGCAGTAGTTCGACGAAGAAACATCTCAGCTAGAAGGATATGGAATGAATCAATCGTAGACCTCCAAGGAAAATCTCGGCCATTTTCGTTGTACCATAAGATAATCTTAGTCTTAATATTTGAAAAATTATTCTTTTCGATTGGAGCGACGGCTTTCTCACTCATCAATTCTCACCGATAAGAGAGTTCAGATAATCATGAATTTCTGATACTGATTTGATTATAGTAATACCTTCCATCTTCCTCAAGCGGTCAACATTCTCTAAATCGATTGCACGAGTCTTTATCTTTACAACCTGACCATCTGGAGCAATTGTTTCGACTATTCCTGGAAATTGATCAACTGGGTATACAAGTACAGGTGTATCTCCTTTGAGCGTTTGTGCAACTGCATTTGTAAGGAGTGTATCTTCAATTCCATAGGCGATTTTAGCTGTAGAGTTTGCCGAAAGTGGTGCGATGATTAGAGCATCATACCGGCCAACTTGTAGAGGCCCTGCTATGAAGGGGACATTCGAATCTACTTCTACCTTGACCTTCTCAAAGCTTTCATTCAATCGCTTCCATATCTTATACCAATGCATAACCTGTTTTCCTGCCTTGGATAGAAAGACATCGACTCGGATAGACTTCTTCTGTGTGCTCTCAATCATAATCTCTAATATTTCTTCTATCTTATCACCAGCACCAGTGATTCCCCAAGCAATTCGCGTCAATGTATCTCAGAAATGGAATAGCAAAAGAGTAGAAAAAAGTTGACATTTTGAGTCTAAGGTAGGATTCATTACATCTGAGGTGGATAAAAACAAGGACCGGGAGGTTCAGCGATTGTACAAAATTGCTATTGGAATTACAACGGGAATGGGTCTTAGTGCTACAGACTGGATAGCACAGAATGCCGACAGATTGAAAGTGGATACTATTTGGATAGGAGAGGATATTAACGTTGGACAGGACGTCACGGTCCTTATCACTTCTACTCTTCTTCAGACAAAAAACACACACGTTGGTACAGGGATACTACCATATCCAATCTATGACATTCGTCGGCTAGCAAGAACTTGTCTGTCATTTCACCAGATAAGTGATGGACGATTTATTTTTGGAACTGGAGTAGGTGGTATACAAGACTTGAACCGACTTGGATTGAAACCAATTAAACCCGTTAGCGAGTTGAAATTAGTAGTAGAAGTACTTCGTGATCTCTGGGCAGGAAAATCAGTAACACATCACTCTCAGTTCATAGATCTTGACGATGTGAAACTCAAAATCAAAGGGGATGTCCACATTCCTGTCGTATTAGGCGTACGAGGTCCACAGATGCTGAAACTCACAGGAGAGATTGCTAATGGAGCGATTCTCTCAGGTCCATTTGATTATCTGAGGAAGGCAATAGACATGATCGATAAGTCAGCAAGAGAGTCAGGTCGCAATCCAGAATCGATAGAAAAGACAGTCTGGCTACCCACAATTCCAACATTCAAAGGAGGAAAGGAAAAATTGGCAAAGGAAGTGGTATCCATTGTTGTTGCAGATACTCCCGATGCGGTATTAGATATGTTAGATGTGGATAGAGACAGGGTGAAGAAAATTCAGCAAGCAAATCGTACAAAGGGACCTCCAGCTGGTGCCGAATTTGTTAATAGAGAGCTCATCGATGTGTTTGCAGTAAGTGGTGATAGAAACCATATGATTGAGAGGTTTGAGGTTCTACATTCTATAGGTGCAACTGAGGTAGTTATTGGACCTCCATTCTCCGGAAAGTGGAGAGAGGCAGTAGAGGACCTCGTTGTCAATATCCAATGAATTGAGTCAAATCAAGTTCATCAGGACTTATTGACCAGCCTTCTGAGTTCTTATCCCATAATTTAATGAAATCAGACATCTGTCTTGAGCCTCTTCGTTGAAGCGTCATTATAGGTTGAACAGAGCTCACACCTTTTTTCGTTTCTAGAGACCTAAAAAGCTGATAGTAGTCTACTTGATGATAACTTGGAACATTAGTCCAAACGATTATACCCTTATCAGATAAAAAGGTGAGTGAAGAAGGAAGTAGTGGAGATCGTTTCATTATCAGAGTCTTCCATTTGTCGTTACATACTATTTCGAAAACGAAAGCTGTTGACAGATTAACTCCTCCTATTACTACGCAAGGATCGATAACTCTGTTGCGAAGCAAACGTCTAATGGAAGTCGAAACTTGCTTTGGTTCTATTTGCCACCCTCTTATACTTAGAATCTGACTAAGCTTCGAGGGCGGTTGTCTAAAATCAGTTGCAAGATGGGATGCTATTGCTAAATCTTCAATAACGACGTTGTTTCTTGGACCTTGATTCTCAAGATAACGGATGGAGGTCACACTGTCTAAGGATAGGTCTGAGCCTTCAAAGAAACTCTCTATATTTTCAGGCTTGGACCAAACTGTACCATTGAATAGTGAGAGATTGATATGAGAACCAACAACCCTTCGTTCATGAAGGGTCATGTAATCAAACAAAATATTGGAAATTTCATTCACACTTCTTTGAAAAATAGATACATATTCTGGCTCATTAGGTATCATGAATGTAAAATATCCAAGATCAGTCATTGATGTCTTAAGAACACTTTTCAAAAATTGATAGTGCGCTAGGCTATTTTCGATATCAGTCCATTCAATATCTTCTTTGGTTCTAAAGAAAAGAATATACTCACTTATATCAAATGCACTAAGATCTGTTAAACAAGTAACCCGTATTTGGCGTCGATTATGCATACGTTCAAGAGATCGTGCAACAGTTCTTGCCGCTATACCGAGATTTTTGGAGATATTGACAAACGAAGAATTGGGCTTACGTATCAACGATTTAAGAACTGCAACATCATTTTGATTCAGGGGAGCATCCTGTGCTAGAACTGCAAAACTGTAAGCAGATTTAACCGAATCAGTAGTATAAAGATTGTACTTTTTTAAGGTATTCAAATTCTCGATAATTTTAGTTTTTATGGATTCATTAAGAGGAAAGAGTGTTGGATCAATCGGAGTAATTGCATACTGAGGGTTTTTCTTTAATTGTTCTACTACCTCTAATGCAATCTCCATAGAGAGTCCGCCAGAATATAATCCCAAATAAATTCTGATGATATCAAGATAGAATCGAGTCTGTCCTTCTTCTATAACAGGAATGAGATGATCCCAAGGAGTTATTATGTTTGATAGGAGATTATATCCGGATTCCACAATTTCTTCTTCCTTTTGTGATACTCGTCTAAATCAAGTATTTCTGTTTGGTACATCGTTTAAATTTAGAATAACACTCTCTAATGCTTTTCGAATAGAGTCTGAAGAAACCAGACATGTGCTCAAACGGCTTGGTGGTTGTGCTAATTGTGTAATTGAGGCGGATAGAGAAAGCCAATCGACCGTTTCAGGCAATCCAATGTCCATGACAGTAAGATGCGTTCCAGAGATTATTCGGGTTTTTGGAAATGTGATTGCTTGGGCATGAAGAAGTCGAGATATATTCCCACCCATAGGTTGTTCATTTAAACAAGCAATCACTCTTTGTTTTAATCCAATCTTATCAAGAGATAAATATGGAACTGCAACTTCTTCACGCATATAAGAGAGGCGTCTTCTTAGAGTTCTTGTTGAGATGTTTTCTATTCCCCTGGTTTTCAACCATGTGTCTAAATCTTGAGAGCTGATTAGATAGTTATTCTCCATTGCTGCTGCAATCAATGCAGTTTCTATATCAAATTCATTGGGAGGGCTTAGATTAATTGTGCGAACTATTGGGAGAATATCTGCAAATCCCTTTACTGCGTCTATGGATGCTTCAAACTTAAATCCACCAGAAAACTCCCATGTATTTCCATCAAAGCTTCCTATATTTATGTGACTTGCCATCGTCGATGCGACATCGTGTTCTATTGAAAGGTTGTAAGGTCGTTTTGTAAACCGATCGAGTTGTGATATGAACCATTGAAAGCGTGATCCAATAGGTAGTATAGCTTCAAAACAGACTATTGTATCTAATGAAGATGTCATAAGAGATTCTTGAATTGACGTGACAAATGGGTTAGATGATAACCATCCTATGAATTTGTAAATTGTATTCGATTTTACTTCATCTCTTGCCCAACCAAATACTAGACACAAGCCTATTTTTCCAAGATTTATATTGCTGCAAATATTGAGGTTTCGCTCTTCTTGTAATCTGTTCCATGTCTGGCTTATTGCCGAACGGGTGACTCCAAGGTCTCTGGCGATATCCGCAGGGCGTAAATGTGGACTTATAGCTAACCTTCTGAGAAGAGTAAGTTCACCTGAGCCTAGCGATGTGATTTTAATAGCCTCCAAGTCTTGTCCAAATGTTTAGACTTTATTTCGATTTTAGTCACTTTCGAATAATTCTGTGTGTGTTACATAGCAATATATGGAACAAACACAGTTTGGGGGCGGTTTCGGACTATTCTGTCTCATAATGACTTACTGCATCTCCTTATTATAGTCGTATACTATTCTATTATTGTAAAAACACGTTGTAGGTACTGCTTCATAGTGAAGACTGAGAGAGGTCTATCTATTAAGCATTACAGATGAGAGAATTGACTATAGGTCGATTATCTCACATTTGTTCCTATAATGTGTTGTTTACCAGGTATCCAGCAAAGGAGGTGAAACCGATAAGCGCGGACCAAATGCGACAGGTCTATGAGAGCATGACGAGAGATCGTGCCGCCCTAGAGCTCTTGGCACTAGGATTTGTACACGGAATCTCGACAGTTGTTCAGGCTCCATGTGAAGACCCTAACCCATTCTAGAAGCAGTACTCAACGTGAACATCTAGTGGAAACTAGGGTTAACTGTTGAATAGGTTCGACCGTTCTGATGCTGGATAAAAGGTATGCTGAGACTAAACTCAGGACAATAAAAAGGAGAGAGAGAAAAAATGAATCCAACTGAAAACCCTGAACCGTTACCTTGGTAACATAATAAGAAATAAAATCGGAGGAAAAACGATTGATAAGACTAAAAGACATGGAAACAATGCTTGACGGTCTAATAATACCAGATAGTGGAAGACTTGTTGACCCGTTTGAGGATTCTGAAGAGATCCGATTGACGGCGCTTAACCTCGAACTCGCAGCTAAGAATCTGTTGAGTGCAGGAGTTTCTCCATCATGTTTGGTACTAACAGCCGAACTCTGTGCTCACAAGCTTGTTGCCACACCTGATTCGAGTAATGAAATCAGAGTGATGGTATACGAATTGTGAGTGAGGAAAAAATCATGGGAATCTCTGTGAGATGGGAGGAAAGAAACCTCCATTCATGTCCACTCAGCCTTAGTATAGGAGGCTAAATGGTGTCATCTAGACTGGAGTCTGTTTTACAGATGTCTAGGTGAATTCATAAGTGACCGAGCAATCACAACAACAAAAGCCGAGGAGGGATTCCGGCATCTCACATGATGGAGAAGACATAGAGAGAGATTCTCATATCGTCGATACTCGCTCACAAGAAATAGAAGAAGAAAAAAGTTTTCTGGAGTCTCTAAGACATATTTTCAAATGGCGTAACTATACAATCTATCTTTTCACTGCATGGATATTCAATGCAGGCATAGCAATTTGGTCATACTTTAGCCTCTACCTGCGTGCATTATATTGGGATTATATTCTGATTGGTTCGGTTCTTACATTCAGCAGCATCTTAACTGCAATCTTTCGGTTTGTTGGTGGTTATATTGGCGATACTACTGATAGAAAGGATCTAGCTGTAGTATCTATGTTCTTAGTAGGCATTTACAGTATGATCATAGGTATCTTTTCTGATGTTCTGATGATTGTGGTAGGAATAACTATCCTAGCTTCAGCGGAGCTCTCCAAGAGCGGTTCATCTGCTTATATCATGGAAAATATACCCCGGGAGAATAGTGGACTTGCTTTGGCACTATTCACTTCAGGCAGGGCTTTTGGAATCATAACACTCGTTTCATTTGGTGTCATTATCCCTCTATTCGGGTTCAGTCAAAGTATAAGATTGGTATATCTTGTGAATGGAATCCTACTTCTGGCCTGCACAACTATCCGAGCGGTGCTATTAGACAGTAGTCAGAAAAACGAGTATGTGAAAGAAAAACGTTTGATCAAAGATTTTTCAGTTCAGAATAAAGAAACGATTAAAATTCTCATCAAAACAATACCTGGTGTAATCGCAGTCATGTTCATTGATGGTCTGAGTGACTCGATATTCAAATTTGGGGCCTTGATATACACGAATGAAACGGTTGGAATTGATATTGCAGGCATCAATGTCATACTCCTAACAACCTTGATTGTAATAGTACCACTACTATTGAAAGTTGGACGAATCACTGATAGGATGGGAATACAGAAGACAGCAGTATTAGTATACTCGATTATGCCAATTAGTGCCTATATTCTATTTATTGCGAATACATACAAGTATTGGGTACCAATGCCTTTGGTGAATTCTGCTAATCTTATCGTAGAGGGGCTCGGGGTGGTTTTCTCGCTTCCATTTCTTGGCATCGTTATGAAGTATGTCAATGATCAATTATGGTGGCTCGTTCTTATGGCAATGATTAGGAAGAAGCTGCCTGATAAGGACACATCAAAAATCTTGGCTGTATTGATGACAGTTGCTTTCCTATGTTCATCAATTGGACCTCTAATTGGAGGCGTCGTGTTTGAGCTCTTACCTCAACAATGGCTGTTCTTCATTGTACTAGTACTGAATCTCTTGATTATTGTGACACTTGTAGGAACAAAAATAACCGAGGATGACTCAAGAATACACCTAAATGGTAGCGACGAGAGCGTGTCCGAGTAAGATGAAGATTGTTTCGAGTTGTATTTGATATGAATGATAAAGAAAGGGCTAAGAAAGTACTGTCAAAACTTGCCAAAGCATATCCAGATGCACCGGTGACCTATCTTGATTTTAAGAGCCCCTTTGAGATGTTAATTGCTACTATTCTTTCAGCACGTGCGATGGATGTTACTGTAAACAAGGTCACATCGGTCTTGTTCAAGAAGTATCCAGATGCAAAATCCATGATGGGAGCACCGTTGGAAGATTTAGCAACAATAATACGAACTGTAGGTGCACACAATCGAAAAGCAGAATATCTCAAGAATTCAGCTTCAATGATTGTTGAAGAGTTCAATGGAAAAATACCAAAGACAATTGATGAGCTTGCGAGATTTCCAGGGGTGAGTAGAAAAACAGCAAATGTTGTACTTCAAGTAGCCTTTGGAATAAATGAAGGTGTGATTGTTGACACACATATCGGACGTGTTTCAGAGAAATTGGGTCTCAGTGAATCTAAGACTCCAGAAAAAATTGAACGGGATTTGATGGAACTACTTCCTCAGAAAAGCTGGTCTGAGTATGCACGCCTTATTGGGGCACATGGGAGACGTACGTGTAAGTCACGCAAACCGAATTGCCCGACTTGTGCTGTGAATGATTTATGCCCCAGTGCAGAACTTTAGAGTTTCATCGAAAGAACCTAATACTCAAAAGATGGCGATGACCCAATCAGTTCTTGATTCACTTCAGGATGCTCTTCTATGAAAGTAGGAATGGTCAGCAAATTTGGGTCTGCAGATGGACTTTGTATTAGAGCACAGAGCGTATTAGAAGGTCTTCAGGATAGAGGCCATGAAGTACATGCCTTCACTCAAGCGAAATATATCAAAAACCTAAGTCAAGAACGTGTTCACAATCATCGTGCCTTTGCTCTCAATCCACATTTCTATTTAGATACAGTGAGTGCATCAAAGCAGATTTCGAAGAAGGCAAATGAACACAATATTCAACTCTTGCATGTGCAAATGAATTCAAGTAGCACTGAATTCTTCCTACCAATCTTTAAGCAATCATTACCACCACTCGTTGTTACATTTCATCTCGCCTATGCTAGCGGAAACTCGCTTTCCACAATGCTCTTCGATATCGCGTGGAAAGCCTCATTATTTGTTGTGAAGAGATATGATGAGATTGTACTTGTCGATCCTGCGCAGAAACCGTTTTTCGTTCAAAATAACATTCCTGAAGAGAAGATTACAGTTATTCGGAACGGAGTAAATACTGACCTTTTCAAACCTAGTTCTGAAGCTAAGGACAGTGAGACTATAGATTTTGTCTATGTAGGTAGACTTAGCATCGATAAAGGAGTCAATACATTGGTTGATGCATTCAGAGAGTACCATCACGAGAACCCAAATTCCCGGCTAACACTCATCGGAGATGGAATGATGAAATTTCAATTCAAGGACTGTATCGAAAATGGAAGTGTTTGTTGGTTTGGAGCGATTGAACACCATCAGATTCCACGAATTCTACAAAGATCCGATGTTTTTGTGATTCCTCAGAACATAGGTGGACTGGGATTGAGCGTTCTTGAAGCTATGGGTTGTGGGCTTCCTGTAATCACTACTGCCATCGGTGAAACAAAACGCTTGCTTGGAAGGGATGAGGGAATTCTGGTTGAACCAGATAATAGTGATGCTGTACGAGATGCTATGCAGGTTCTTGCAGAGGACCGTCAACTTCGAGAGAAGATGGGATCCAACTGCAGAAAGAAGGTACTCAATGAATATTCATGGTCTAATCAAATCTCGATGTTAGAGAATGTCTATAGACGAGTTATTGAATAAGGGATATAAAAGAAACACATCTTCAATATCAGTGAATTAAACCCTCAAGCGACGTGGAATTCATGCTTCATATCAAATTCATTCGTGAGAACACAGAACTGATTCGAGAGAACCTAAGGAAAAGGAAAGAGGAGGAGAAATTAGTTGCCTTTGAAAAGTTACTAGAGCTTGATGAAGAACTGAGATCACTCAAGAAGAGAATTCAAGAACTCCGAACACAACGAAATCATCTCTCTCGAGAAATTGGAAATCTGAAGAAAGAGGGAAAAGAAGACCCAAGTTTGACTAAAAAAGTGAATGCGGTCAATTCGGAGATACAGAGAATAGAAGAAACTTCTGCATCTATTGAAGAGGAAGTAAGACAGATTCAGATGGGGATCCCAAACATCCTTCACGAGAGTGTTCCCTTTGGACAGGGTGAAGAAGACAATGAGGTTGTACGTGAATGGGGAGGCAAACCAGAGTTTGATTTCGAGATAAAGAGTCATGTGGATCTCTTAGATACTTTAGATGTTGGTGATATACCACGCGCTGCAAAAGTGTCTGGTGCAAGATTCTACTATCTGAAGAATGAGCTGGTGCTACTTGATATTGCGATGCAACAACTCGCTCTTGAGATGTTAGTCAAGAAAGGGTTTACTCCAATCTATCCGCCCTTTATGATGCGACGAGCACCATACGAAGGCGTAACTGATCTGGCAGACTTTGAAAATGTTATGTACAAGATTGAGGGAGAGGACCTGTATCTCATTGCTACATCAGAACATCCCATGGTTGCAATGTACATGGGCGAGGTTTTCGAGCCTACAGATTTGCCAATTAAGTTCGCAGGTGTATCAACATGCTTCAGGAAGGAAGCTGGATCACATGGCAAGGATACCAAAGGAATATTCCGAGTGCATCAATTTAGCAAAGTCGAGCAGTTTGCATTCTGTCTTCCTGAAGATTCATGGAAGATTCATGAAGATTTCATCAAGAATGAGGAAGAATATGTTCAGGCATTAGGAATTCCATACAGAATAGTGAATGTATGTACTGGGGATATCGGAATTGTTGCAGCAAAGAAATACGACTTGGAGTATTGGATGCCAGGACAGGGACAGTATAGAGAGGGCGGTTCCTGCAGTAATTGCACAGATTATCAGGCTACAAGGCTTGACATAAGATACCGTTTGAAGAAAGGTGGAACTGAAAAGAGCTATCCTCACACGCTTAATAGTACAATGATAGCAAATCCCAGAGCAATAGTAGCAGTCATGGAGAATTTCCAGAGAGAAGATGGAAGTATCAGGATACCTCAGGTACTTCACAAGTTTATTCCATCGGGTATGAAAGAGATTGCCCCCAAATCCTGAGTAAATTGGTCTAAGATACCAAATCAAGAAAATTGAGGTTGTGCTACAAACACAACATTATGCTTAAAACCTAGATAAGTGACCTCTAAAATGGGGAACATCATGTCAGTCCAGCAATCCTTTGAACAACTAATATCCCTAGCAATAGATAGAGAGCAAGAAGCGTACGACTTCTACATGAAAGCGTCTGAAAATACGGAGTTACCATCATCGAAGAAACTGTTGATGGAACTTGCTAGACAAGAACTTGGACACAAAGAGAAGCTCAAATCTGCACTCGGTGGAGGAGTTTGTGATACTTTCACCTGTACGACAATGGATGAATTCAAGAGCTTGGACTTAAGCAAGTATTTGGTAGAGATTCCTCTTGAACCATCTTCAACCTCTCAAGATATTCTCATTGTAGCCATAAAAAGAGAAGAAGGCGCTTATGATTTCTATAAGGCACTCTCTGAACTCACAACAACACCGGAACACAGAACAGTCTTTGAAACGCTTGCCAAAGAAGAACGAGGACATAAAGAACGATTAGAGTCCATTTACGATGAGCACATCCAGCCCTGGATGTAATAACCAAAAGATTGTACATGGCACCTCGAGTATTCGAAGGCGCCATTTACATTCAGTTCCTGTGTAGATTTGGAGCGGCCAAGAAAGTAAGACCGTTCTTTGTCAGTTCTTTAGCAGTGATGTTTAGAGCCATATGTTTGTCGAGATAGTTCTGTAATAGATAATCCATATGGCCTGAGTCTATAATATCCTGTTTTGTTCTAAAGTAGTCCAAAATATCACTTGGGTGTGGGCGATCTTTATCAATCTGTGGAGGACCGCCTTCGTGTTTTGCACTTACATTCCTAACATGGTCCGCGAGTTCTACAAGTTCTGAAGTTCTGTCGTATGGTTGTCGTACAATATGCTTGTAGGTTTCAGTGATGTGATGTTCAATGCGTACAACATCCTCAAAACCGAAATCGTTACGAACATAAGCTGCTAACTCAATGGTTTCATTATCCACACTATTGGAGAGGTTAAAGCCAATGAGTGGACTGGTCCCGTCATCTCTACTAAATAACTTGGCAGTAAGCAATGTCCATAGACAAGCAAATGGATTATCGTTACCCATATAGACGGAAATCTTGAATTCCATGTCGATACCAAGTTTGTGCATCATGTAGCCTACTAATACACTTCCAGGATTGACATTCAACACTTGTTTCACGCCATAGGTAGTATAGTAGTGAAGATATTCATCTGCCCATTTTAATGGAAATCTGTTAGGCATTCCTACTCCACCGAAATATCCAGTGATTGTATCTGGACCACCCAAATGCAAATTTACAGGAGCACCATCAGGTCCTGGATAGGTTCCTCTTGAATCAAGGGTTTCGACATAAGAGGCACCAAAAATCTGCATTGCTGCTGCAAAAGCGATAACATCGTTATCCTCTGACTGCTCGGCCATATTCCTAACACGGATGAAACGTGCAGGCATTATCTCTTTGTTTTCTATGGATTGCTTTGCCTGCTCAATAATCCATGGGAAATACTGACAAGCACTGATTTCAAGAGTTACCGCGAAGCTTTCATCAAATGTCATGGAATCTGCTTTGTCACCAAGTATCTTCCGTCTATAATCAGAGATACTTATGAAAACATCATCGTCACGCTGTGTTTGAAGCCAGTTCAAATCGTCTACATAGGAGGATTTTTTCTCCTCCAGTTTAGCCATTAGATTTTCCGGTTTTCTTGCATCTCGGGCTTTCCGATTAATTTCGTCGACTCCCCCATACTTTTCTATCACCTTCAATAAATCAGTAATGAGAGGGTTATCACCTCGAGTTATGAAGTCATTAATCGCATCCAGATTTTTCGAATCAATTCTCAGAATCTTTCTATCAACCATATCATGACCGTCCAGTCACATTCATGCGAGTTTTCTACCCACAAGGTCACTTTTAAGCTGATATCTATTCCTAAAAAGGGATTCTGCATTCATAGAGTCTGTTGAAGATAAAGTCTGATTGTGGGAGCTATCAATATTGCTACAATGCTACCTACGCTAACCTGAACCAGGTTCACCCAAATCATCTCTGCTAATGCGAATTCAAAGCCATAGAAGTATGTCTCAGATATCAGATAGCCATAGAGCATGATGATTGAACCCAAAATAAGACCGACAATGTCAGATAGATTCAATCTGGTATTTCGTTTCGCATATCGAGCAAACCACCCTACGACAAAACCTTCACACCCCTTTACTATGAGTGTGATGGGAGCATAATGAGCCCAACCCACAACAATATCGCCCATAGCTGATCCCACACCGCCTGCAATGAAGCCTCCAATAGGACCTAGAATTATTCCACTTATCATCACAAGAGTGTCCCCTAGATTGAAGTAACCAAAGGTAGAAGGAAAAGGTACAACGAGAACAACAGTTACAACTGTCGTTAGAGCTGTAAGCATGGCTACTAGAGCTATGTATATCGTAGGGTTGCTTTTGATGAATGTATACGACATATCATGAGTTGCTACTAAATCCGACTGAGAATCTTGAATTGCCATGAGCTACTCCTCGAAACAATTAGACTCTGAGAGTCTGGTTGATGGAGACCCCGGAAAAAGAATATATAACCTTGAGCCTATATATAGGTTCGATATATAATGTCGTTCCTCTCACACATGCGCTGCTCGGTTTGTGATCAAGTATATGATGTGAAATCTTATAGAACCAGATGTGATCAATGCGGAGGATTCGTCCAAGCAGAATATGATTTAGAAAAAGCAAAAGAAAGCATCAACAGAAGGTCGCTTCAGCATAGAAGCCCTAGCATATGGAAATACCATGAGATCATTCCGATTCACAATCTTGATAGTGCGATATCGCTCGGAGAAGGGGGAACATATCTCCACAAATGTGATGGTCTTGCTGAGAAAGTGGGTCTGAAAGAACTCTATCTGAAAGATGAAACTACAAATCCTACAGGTTCATTCATTGATAGAGGAACAGCAGTTGAAGTCACTGTGGCAAAGAACAGAAACCTGAATTCTGTCTGTTGTGCGTCGACAGGTAATCTTGCAGTTTCATTGGTTGCATATGCAGCAAGAGCACGCTTAATGAGCCAAGTATTCATGGGTCACAAAGGACGGGTTGATTCAGGAAAGCTCTACCAAATTCTAGCATATGCGGCACAGGTAGAGATTGTAAAGGATCAAGAAGAAGCAATATCAAGAGCGTATGAAGAAGGTAATCAGAGTCACCTTGTGATGTCCAGCAACGCGCATTTTCTTGAAGGAGTCAAGACAACCAGCATCGAAACCTGTGAGCAACTTGAATGGAACCCTCCAGATTGGATTATGACACCAATGGGAAATGGAGGCCATCTTGCTATGACTTGGAAAGGTCTCAAAGAATTAGTAACATTGGGTATCATTTCTGAACTTGATACCAGACTCTGTGGAGTCCAAGCAAAAGGATGCTCACCCATTGTAAATGCGTTTGAAAGAGATAGTGAAGAAATTATAATACCAAAACGAGTTTCTACGCTTGCATATGACATAGGAGTACAGAATCCATCTTGTGGACAAATGGCTCTTAATGCAATAAAGAACTCAAACGGTTTAGCAATAGCAGTGTCAGACAGGGATATCCTTGAGGCAGTGATGGACCTTGCTAGGTTGGAGGGTGTATTTGCTGAGCCGGCTTCTGCGACGACAATAGCAGCATTGAAGATACTTGTAAAGAATAACCAGATTGATAGAAATGATAGAGTGGTTTGTGTGATTACTGGAATGGGTTTGAAATACCCCGAAATAGCACGAGATATTGTGAGGGGTAAGGGCGCATTAGAGCAATATCTGAGTGATGTTGAAGGGCGTAGATTCACAACCCAATTGGGACAGACAAAAATACGAATACTGCAGGTTCTGTCAAGAAGCGAGTCATACGGTTATGCAATATGGAAATCACTTGAAACTGATTTTGGATTACAGATTAAGATTCCAAGCATTTACCAACATATTTCAGAGCTCACAAATAGTGGACTGATAGTAAATACGAGATTGGAGGAAACATACAGAAGGAGAATAAGAAAGTTCTATGCACTTACAGAGAGAGGGCATTTCGCTCTTGACCAAATCGAGAAACTGAGCAAATAATAAGGGATTCAAAAGAGTGCATAAGAGAAGTATTTTAACACATGTTACCATAATGAAAAGCAAGCGGTTCATTGAACCGAAGATTCAGAGATTCGAGGATGACAAAAATGAGTTGGATTCAGACAGCAGATTGGAAGAATGAGAAGCATGTACCTGCAATCAAAATAAAGAAGTTCGAAGATGGTGTTGCAAAGGTTGTTGTGAAAGTCGGTGAGGAGATACCTCATCCCAATACAACAAATCATCATATCAAATGGATTGATTTGTTCTTCTGGCCTGAAGGGGGTAAATTCCCAGTCGAGATAGGATATTGCACCTTTGACCATCATGGCGAAGGTGCAGAAGGACCAGATACTAGTGGGATTTACAGCGAACCCGTAGCTAAGTTCGTCTTTAAGACTGGTAAACCAGGTAAATTGATGGCTACTGCTTATTGCAATATTCATGGTCTTTGGAAAAGCGAAATTGAGATGAAATAATAAATATTCAATCTCAACTGGATTTGGCCTGGATATGCGACAGGCCAAGTCTCAATCATATAGTTCTAGTTTATTCTTTGTGATAGTTGGATCCAATTGCCTTCGGGGTTTCTCAATGTTGCAAACAACGATGAGCCTTCTGCTTTGATTTTCGATTCGCCATAGAATTCGATCCCTTTTTGTTCCAGTTCATCAACACAATGCCGAATGCCTTCAACACTGAAGGAAACCATAATCGATTGTTCTTCTATTTTGGATGGTGAAGTACCTGTGCCCTCAATTGCGAAACGGGTTGGCGGAGGAAACCGTGAGAACGCAAACTCCTGCCAACTATGATCTTCTGTGTGGAATCCAATATCAAGACCAAGTTTTTCCTGATACCACCTAGCCAATTCAATGTGATTCCGCGTATGTAGAAATACTATATCGATACCTATAATCAACAAATCGTCCTCATTCAGAATATGAGGTTTTTGAAGATTACTTTTCGGTTAGATACGCTCTCCAGATAGTACTGCCATCACAGAGACCTGAAACTTTTGCACGTAATCCTAAATGCTCAGCAAATGAGGCGGAATTGTAATCAGGTGATACGGATTCGTAAGGCATTATCGCAGATAGTGTATATTGTGTTCCATCATCCGTAGTTACAACATATCTGTCCATTATCTTTGAAATCAAGCCTACTACAGTTATCTCTTCCAAATCAAATCACACCTGTCATCACTGAGTAGAAATATCAATTATCATTCTACATTCATCTATACCTAATAATCCCAGCACGATATTAATTATTATTGCATATCAACCCATTCCGAGATATATTAGACACGAACAATCCAACGTACTAACTCAGCATTCATTTCATTTTCTTCCAGAAACCTACGCCGATATTCAGAATCTTTGAATGCAATCCATATGTATTGAGCTCCATAATCGAATCCGATTATTTTCACAGCTTGTTCTAGTGGTCTGGCACGAAAAGCTACCAAGCTACTTGCGAATACTGTGCTGATGAGAAATATAGCAATGAACCCCCACATGCCAAATCCTCTACCTAGCCACAAATCACTACCTACAGACATTAGCGAAAAAACAGCCATTGCTATAATTAAGCCATTGCATATTATGCATAGGGTTCGATAGCGACAATCGCTTTCATCATAAATAGCATGATCTTCACACACAGGGATGAGAAAGGTAGACATTGGAGGAGAAGATATACCCATACGGCGCCTTGCACTTGGAGTAAATGCCGGATCCCAAGAGGGGCGAAGATAGCTCTTCTTGTTTGGAATTGTTGACATCCGAGTTTTTACATTCGCGGATTCACCACATACTGGGCAGATCTTGGGAAAAATAATTCCTGATGCCTTCACACGGACGATTGGTTCCTTGAAGATTGTTTTCTGGGGATTCAAAGAATTATTTCTCCTTATGGTATATACACAAAGAAGGTGAGTTCATATAATTAGTCTATCGAAGTCAGTAATTAGTGTGTGAGCGCCAAGTGACCAGAGTTCTGGTCAATAAGTCTCATAATTAGCATTAGCTGTGACCACTCTATAGTATATCTTGAATAACAATGGCATTAGCAAGTAACAACACAATCAAACCTTCACGAAGGAACAAGAGAATTTCTAGAGGCCCTTCCACTGAGGCAATAACCTTTGCCTATACATATCAGAGATAGATCAAGTGCATTCTCTGGGGAGGTCCATTACTCTTGTTAGAATTCTGTGTAATTGCAGGTAAGAACAGCTTATCCAGACAGAGCTGTGAAAATATACTCTGTAGGCTGGAAGAATATCACATGGATATTGTGTGATGTTCATTCAGTTTTTTTGTACTTGTTTTCTGGATAAAGAAAATCGTCTTCGATTAAATCACATAAGATATCTCTGAAACCAGGGCATCGGCTCCATCTCATCTTATACTCACATTTTTCACAAGTTCTACTAAGTTCAATGATGCGTTTAGTACTAAGTAGTATAACTACAAAAAGATACAAAAAAATAATGAGAATTAGCTTGTATTCAATTCCCGGTGAAAGAAGACCATTATTCAACAGAATTGACCAACAAATGAGTGCAAAAGAACTGCTCAATACAAGCTTTGAAAGAATCTTCAGCTTGCGAATCTCGGATCTGTTGATCAAAGTAACAGGAAAATAACATAGTATTCCAACTAGTCCAATTTGAAAAAGAGTTCTCGCATCCAATAGTGTTTCATCAATAATCCAGATGAAAAAGAGAGTTAGTATGGAGAAAGAAAAGAAGAGTGTGTTAAAAAAACAACCCAAGCATAAATTCCGCCCTCTAAGGACAAATATATGATGATCATATTCGGAACAAAACGGATGATGTGAAAGAAGGAATGGGCTCATTATAAGTAAAAAACGGAGTGGGCGTCTAGCAATTTGACCTCTATCAAATCTCAGTTGACCTCTTTTATCATCAAACAGGATTTCTTCACAGTCTCTATTGCTAGACGATTCAGATTGCTTATCCAATCCGTTCAAAGTCCTTTATGGGAATGGTAGACCACTTAAGATTGCTAACCAGATTGTGCTGAAGGCAAACATCAGTATAAGAATCACTATCACCAATGCTATGATGAAAGTCAGAATCCAAGCAATCGCTGCACCACCCCAACCTGTATTGTGGCGTGATTTGATAAAGTATAATCCAAGAATACAATTTATGCAAGGAAGCGGGCTCACAAGAGCCATAAGAATGGCTGTAAAGAATGTTGAACCCAAGTCTCTGTTCTTACCACCAATAAAGCCAAGGGCAACTCCAAGAAGAAGTCCGGCAATTACAAAGTATACAACAATCATCAATACTACTAATAATAAACCTGCTGTACCAATCAATGCAAATATCCAATCAAACTGCATGACGCAAATCTCCAGATAGGATGCTGTGCTTGGTACTTGAAAAGCTAGATAAAAAGTTGCTTACTATCTGCAAAATGCTTTACAATCGAATAACAAATACTACATATGGAAGTTGTTAACTATACAGAATTATGTACTACGGAGATAAAATCTGTTTACGAGCAGTAGAGATGACTGATTTAGATGATATTCTAAAATATTGGAATACTTACGAGCTAAGAAGATTCCTAGGCTCAACAATTCCCATGTCAAGACAGGCTGAGAAGGAATGGTTGGAACGGGTTACAAAATACAGTCCATTCAAAGATGGCGAGATGGTATTGGCAATTGTGGATAAGATGTCAAATGAATTTCTAGGTACATGTGGAGTTTTTGATATTTCATCTGCTAATCGCCATGCAGAGTTTGGAATTGCAATCCACAACCCTGACAATTTAAGCAAGGGATATGGAACCGATACAACACTTGTGATGCTCTGGATTGCCTTCAATATCTTAGGGCTAAATACGGTCTATCTAAGAGCGTTTTCAAAGAATAAGAGAGCGCTCAAAGCATATGAAAAAGCTGGATTCAAAATGGTTGGTACCTTAAGAGGCCACGTTTTCTCCGAAGGAGAGTTTCAAGACCATGTCATGATGGATATCACCGCCGGGGAGTTCTTTGAAAGATATCCAGCAGGAACTCAGATTGGTCAACCATAAGCATTTCAAGTTTTTATAAACCTTAATGAGTAAAAAAGGGGTATATGGTGCCTTTTTGCAAACAATGGAGTGCTTTTTGATTAATGTTCTATATATATACCTACTGAGCGATATTGCTTGGTGATTCAGTGAAAATTAACACACGAAGTATCTTTGCGGTCTTTGCACTCATGATGTTGGGTGTATCGATTCCGCTTGTAGCCGCACAGACCAATTCCATACAATATCAGCACGCCGCTGGCATTGTTACCATGGAAACGGATGATATTGAAATCAAGATAACTGGTAATAATCAAGCACCCCATTTCCACTGGTGGACTCCTAACAATCCAACGGTGGATTATCATGTTATGTTCGTCAAACTGTTCGAAGCCAATGACACCAATGTTAATGGTGCATTTGATGTTGGAACAGATTCTATTGTAGGACCCGTATTTCCACTTCCAACAAGTGATTGGGAATTCAGTGGTTTCGACGTTGATACTGATGGCGAGAACGTAACAGCGGTGCATTTCAACTTCACTACAACTGCCATGCATAATCCTAGACCGCAGGGCCAAGGTGGATTTGATGAACTTCCACCAATATCTCAGTTTGACCTCATGGTTCAGATTAGAGTTCATATGGATCTCTCTAAACCTGGTGAATTCAAATTCGACTTGATTGTAGATGGATGGGAATGGACATATGATGATTCAATCTTCGTCCTCCAGTTCACTATAACTGAGAGTAATCACGGTCAGAATCAAGGCGATAGAGACCCTGCAGGATTTCAGCAGAAGACTCAGTACAACTTTACATTTGGTGCTGCTTACATGGAGTGTGCAGATGAAGCACTTGCTGCTCAGAATACACTTGAAGTGAAAGCAAGCCATGGGGAAGGGACCGGACTTGAAGCAGGTGAGTCAGTATACCTCTCATTCGAGTACTTCGGAAATGAAACTCTAGAATACGATCCAATCCTAGGCATTGAGTCTACAACCTCTGGCGTAGATACTACTCTACTCTTAATTGCTGGGGCTGGCGTGGTAATTGTATTGATTGCAATTGTTGCCCTCCGGGCACGGAAATAGCTCTATTCTTCCAGGGATGCAGAGAGGTCTCTGCATCCCACCTTCTTTTTTTGAATAACATCGTTCTATTGTGAGGAAGCGATAGAAACAAAAGATGATTGTACTGAAACCCAAATCGAACAAGCCCAGATTTCTGATGAAGAATCTGGGTGACAGGAGCCCACTATCAATGACAATCTCAGATTCGCTTCAAGAACGTGCAATAAATGCAATCCGATTTCTCTCAGCGGATGCAGTACAGAAAGCCAACTCGGGACACCCAGGAATGCCTATGGGTGCTGCTGCAATGGCATATACTCTTTGGACACGACATCTTAGATTTAATCCCGAGAATCCAGATTGGCCAAATCGAGATAGATTCATACTATCAGGGGGGCACGGTTCTATGCTACTCTATTCTTTACTCTATCTCACAGGATACAATTTGACCCTTGATGAAATTAAGAATTTCAGACAGTGGGGTAGTAAAACACCCGGTCATCCAGAATCATTTTGCACACCTGGAGTTGAAGTGACAACTGGGCCACTTGGACAGGGTTTAGCAAATAGTGTAGGTATGGCTATTGCTGAAAAACATCTTGCCAAGGTGTTCAATCGTCCAAGATACGACGTAATAGATCACTACACTTACGCGATAGTGACTGACGGTGATTTGATGGAAGGAATCTCCTATGAGGCGTCATCAATTGCAGGACATCTTCAACTTGGAAAACTGATAATGCTCTATGATGATAATCAGATTTCAATCGATGGTTCGACAGACATAACATTCACAGAAGATAGAGGTGCAAGATTTGAGGCTCAAGGATGGTATGTTCAGAGAGTTCAAAATGGGAATGATGTTGATGCAGTTGATGAGGCTATTAAGAGGGCGAAATCGGATTCTAGACCATCCATAATCTTGTGTCGAACACATATAGGATATGGCCTTCCAACAAAACAAGACTCTGCAGCAAGCCACGGTTCCCCAGCAGGCGAAGAAGAACTGAGAGGTGCGAAGGAAAAACTTGGATGGCCTGTTGAACCCTGGTTCTATGTTCCGGACGATGTGCTAGAATATTATAGGGAGTTGGGTAAACGAGGTACGAAATTAGAAGAAGACTGGAATGAGATAATCTCAAACTATGAGCAGGCATATCCTGAACAGGCATCCGAACTCAAACGAAGACTTGCTGGAGAACTACCTAATGGATGGGATGATGATCTCTTAGAATTCGAACCTAGTGAGAAAGGGATAGCTACTAGATCGGCATCAGGGAAAGTGATCAATGCACTTGCAACCCTTCTACCAGAGATGATAGGAGGCTCTGCTGATTTGACTGGCTCAAACAAAACCTGGATTGATACCAGTGATAATTTCCAGGTTGATGCACCTGAAGGAAGGAACTTCTATTTTGGTATAAGAGAACACTCAATGGGAGCACTTGTGAATGGAATGGCAGCCCATGGTGGATTAATACCATACTCTGGGACGTTTCTAATGTTCTCGGATTACATGCGTCCAGCTATTAGACTCTCAGCTTTATCACAGCATCATAGTATTTGGGTTTTCACTCATGACAGTATTGGACTCGGAGAAGATGGCCCAACACATCAACCAATTGAACATGTGACATCCTTACGAGCGATTCCGAACCTCATTGTGATTAGACCATCTGATGCGAATGAAGTAGTGGAAACATGGAAATATGCAATCAAACGAAGAGATGGTCCTACTCTCATGGCATTAACTCGTCAGAATGTACCAATAATCGATAGAAACGAATATGCTGCAGCTTCAGGTTTGGCAAAGGGAGCTTATATTCTCAGAGACTTTGGTGATGGACACCCAGAGATTATCTTGATGGCATCAGGATCAGAAGTTGATCTAATACTGAAATCTGCAGAGAAACTAGCCAGAGATGGAATCAATGTCCGAGTAATTTCATTTCCAAGTTGGGAAATATTTACTAAACAGGATAAATCGTATCAGGAGTCGGTTCTTCTGCCAGATGTAAAGAAACGACTTGCAGTAGAAGCTGGAATATCTTTAGGGTGGGATCGATGGGTCGGTGAACAGGGAGTAGTAATATCTATTGATAGATTTGGTGCATCTGCTCCATCTGAAATTCTATTTGAGAAATTTGGATTTTCTGTAGAAAATGTTGTAAGGAAGGCAAGAGAGTTAATAGATAAATAGTGTATTCAGAGGAAGTTTTCTGCAAACTCATGCATTATCCGTGTTTCAACTCTTCTAATTCGCTCTTGCATGGCTACTCTCTTAATGCCAAGCTTTTGTCCGAGTTCAGAAAGATTGCTCCTTCTAGGAATTTCATAGTATCCAGATTCATACGCGAGTTTGAAGGCAGATTGCTGTTTTTCTGTGAGGGGTATGTAATATGTCCCTGTTGGAACAGATTGAATTCTTCGGATTTCTACACTGGTGAACTTCGAACGCAATTCTTTGAGAAGCAAACTCAGTTGTTTTTGAGATGGAGCGAGCACCATATGTTTCTGAATACCGGACTCTACAACAATTGGTAAGCGAGTCATACATCCACTCTGAAGAATGGTGTTGTGAATAGAATCTTGATCAAGCTTGTGTACAAGTCGCGTCCAATATGCTTGAGGTGATTGATATGTGACTTCAATCTCCTTTGTGGTTGGTTGGGACCGGAGCTCATCAACGTATTGTTTTATCGGACCCTCATCTTCGGTTAAGGTTTCGACTATTCCGAATCCTGCGTCACCGTTGATAGTAACTATCGAAACACGAACTGGGATTTGGCGTGTTAATTCACATGAGTAATAGTCCTTAGCGCTAACCAGAATAGTACACTGTACGACCATTATATACACCCGTCATAAGACGGCATAATCCTAATTGACTTATACTCTTCGGTTAGCATAGGTGCGTCCAACAAATGAGCCGAGATTCATCAGTGACAGAAACGAGTAATGAACACGAAACCACGTTTGCTAGAACAAGGATGGTGGCGGTAGGCCAATCTGTTTTTGTCACCATACTATGGGCTTCGTCTTGGGTCATCATTAAGTTTGGTCTAGAACAAGAGAATCTCCCACCATTGATATTTTCTGGAATGAGGTATACATTTGCATCAGTCATCCTAATTGTAGCCATCATTTCAAAATCTGAGTATCGTATTGCTACAAGGTCTCTAGGGAAGCGATGGTGGAGTATTCTTTCACTATATGGAATCGTCTTTGTTGCTATAACACAGGGTTCTCAGTTTGTTGGGCTCTTCTTCCTTGATGCAATAATGGTATCCGCGTTTCTTAACCTCACACCAATCATCGTTCTACTCATGGGAGCGGTCTGGCTCAGAGAAACTCCCTCACGGGATCAAACACTGTGGATTGCCCTCGGAGTGTTTGGTGCAATGCTCTACTTCTACCCATTAGATTTACTGAGCCAGAGTCTGATAGGAATTATTGTTGTACTTGTTGGTGTGTTAGCTAATGCATTATCATCAGTTCTTGGAAGGTACATAAACAAGGAACGTATTGCCCCGCCAGTAGTTATTACAGGAATAAGTATGGCAGTTGGTTCATCATTGTTACTCATAACAGGACTCATTATTGAGGAACTTACAACAATCACGCCTCTGGCATTCTTCTATATCTCATGGCTCGCTATTGTAAATACTGCATTTGCATTCACCTTATGGAATAGAGCAATGCAGACACTTCGGGCAGTAGACATGACCATCATAAATAGTACAATGCTACCGCAGATTGTAGTGTTTTCTATACTATTCCTAGGCGAGAGCCCAACACCTTTGGATTGGGTCGGTCTCACATTGCTCGCATTGAGCGTTGCCTTTGTACAGATCAGTCAAGCCCGTAAGAACAATAGAAGGCGTTCTTAAACCCAAGACACCTTTGGCGCAGAAAGATTTCCTTATATAGTACGCATACGTATAATACGGTACCGTACTATATGGAGTTGATGAATATGAAAGATGATTCTGATTTGAAAACTGTCTGCCTTGAGCTTATGGAAATAACACATCCCGCGTATCTTACTACCATCGACAATGAAGGATTTCCTCAGACAAGAGCAATGTTCAACCTGAGAAATAAGGAGATGTGGCCAAGGCTAGTACCCCTATTTGAAAATTGCATGGACGATTTCATGATTCTATTCACGACTAATACATCTTCCACCAAAATTCAAGACATTTTAAAAAACCGGGCAGTATCCGTATATTACTGTCAACCAGAGAAATCACGTGGTGTTCATTTTGGAGGTTTAATCGAGGTAGTTGATGATTTAGAAATTAAAAAAGCAATATGGCATGATGGATGGGAAAAATATTATCCACAAGGATATGATGATCCAGACCATTCTGTTCTTAGACTATATCCCACAATAGTAAAGGGATGGAATCAAAGTCACACCTTCCATTTTGAGTTGTGATTGATATGACCAACGAAGTAAGTGAAGGTGGTTTTCTAATCACAAAGATACACCACCTTGGACAAAGAATCTTTTCACGGATATTACAAGATTTCGGAATTGAGATAGGACCAGGTCAGGGAAGAGTGATATTCGCTCTCTGGAAACAAGATAGGATTCCTATAAGCCAAATAGCTAAGAGAACAGACTTGGGAAAATCAACTCTAACAGAAACTCTTGATAGATTGGAAGATGCAGGTTACATTGAACGCGTCCCTTCTAGCAACGATCGCAGAGTGACATTGATTCAATTGACAACAGGAGCAAAAGAACTTCATTCAAAGTATAATCAAGTATCCAATCTAATGACTGATATCTTCTACAAGGATTTCACGAATACCGAAGTTGAACACTTTGAAAATACCTTGAAGCGTATCTTGGAGAATCTCAAGAAACATGAATCCCCCGCCTAGAGAGATAATGGGCGACCCCATAAATCGAGAGCTGACTCGGACTCCTTCCTGAACTTCATGAGTAATTCTCGTGTTGTTTCATCTTTCACTTCTCTAAGTTCACCATCGCACCGTTCAATCAATTCATGAAGGTGTTTTAGAGGGTGTTTTGATCTATCACCCCAGTCCCAAACACAGCACCACCTTCTACCTAAGTCTGGACCATATGAGGATCTTGCAATCTCTCGATTGGTTTCAGAAGTAATTGTACCGGGATGCAACCATGGCATATCTGTACCATTAGGTTCAACTCCAAAGATAGCATTTGAGAAGAATGTATAGATTGGGAGATTGATTCGTTCAGATATCTGCTTCATTCTTATTGCACCCATCAATCCACCAGCAATAGAATAGATGATGATAGCTCGTGCTTCTTCGGCTCTTGAAAGAGTTGCATCTATTATCCGTTCAATTGTTCCACCTGTTGCAATTGTATCACCTATCATTATCACAGGATTAGGTGAAAGAGCTTCGTAATTTTCATAGGACAACTCAGTTTCCCATCCAGAAGGTGTAAGATGCCGCTTAGCTCCTACAAAACAACGGTTTATCGTTTCCCCAAAAACCACTTCGAATGCTTCAGCCATACTATAGTAAAGTGAGCCTGCGAGTGGTACAACCTCAGTTATACCTCGGTAATTTGATGATGCGAGCTCAGGTACCAATCGATATGCAGCACGTAAGAATTCTACTGTACTTGCCCTAGCAGCGTTAGCCAATCTGGATCCAACAATCCATGGTTTGAGAAGAATAGTCAATGCACTGGGAGCTTCGATAATGTACGTATGATAAAGCAGCTCTTCACTATCAACACGATAGACTGTTGAAGCATCAAAGTCATGTGGTGTGACGTCAATGAGTTTTGCGTTTTCTCTCAAACGGTTTTGATCCATCATTATTCACAAATTCAAAATATTACCTCGCTTTGTAAGTCCTTCGCTGACTCAGGAAGTGCAGAGAGCATTGAACGAAGGGCTTAATGCGAGGATTCATCCTTAATTCAACAAATCACTATTAGGAAAGCTGTTAGATTCGTATTATTCCGAGGATGAAGCAATGGACGAGTATCTTCTGGGAGTTGTTGCTGCATTTACAGGTGCAATACTATTCGCAGTGACTAATATTATGTACAAAAAGCTGAGCGATAGAGTCAGTATCGTCGATATAATTCTGACTAGGGCTTGGATAAGCATACCATTAGCAATTCTTCTAATCCTTCCTCCATTCAATCCCGAGGGATTTGTGATAACTCAGAGTGGAGTGATTGTACTCACTTTTTCAATGTTCGTCGGTATGATTCTCGGTGATACCTTTTACTTCATGAGCCAGAATAGGATAGGCGTATCAAGAGCATATCCAATTGCATCATCGTACCCACTGTTGGTGTATTTACTTGCAGCAATGTTTCTTGGCGAACCGGTAATCCTCTCTCGAGTTGTAGGAGTCATTTTGGTGGTCATTGGCGTTGGACTAATTGGATTTGAACAGAAAAGAAACGATCCGAAGGGTGATATTGGAAGCAAATCTGTTCGTATGCTCGGTTTCATACTTGCCCTCTTAACTATAGTGACTTGGTCATTGAGTGATGTCACGCTTCAGGTTGGTTTGGTAGATATGGATGCCATAGATGCAAATTTCGTACGAATCTTGGTAGGTTCATTAATGATAACCCCCGGAATCATCTATAGAAAAGAAACAAGAGAATGGACACGAAATCGACGTTTACTTACGACATTACTCATCACGGGATTCCTTGGATATGGATTGACAATGCTGCTCATGACCATTGCAGTGAGTTATATCGGGGCTACTGTAAACTCAGTAATATTAGCAGCCGCACCATTGATCAGCACACCAGTTTCAATATTATTCACCGATGAAACCACAAACATGCTTCTTGTTATAGGAACACTTCTCTCATTTGTGGGTGTTGTGTTGGTTGTGTTTGCACCACAATTAGATTGCACTGGATTGATTTAAGAACGGTCCTTAATTGACCGACGGGTGATTAGGAGGAGATTGTAGATTTTCTTCATATCTTTTGTAGCATCAATACCCCAGAAGATACGAAATTTAATCCATTTTGTCTTAAGCTCTCGGTACCGGCTATGGAGACTTGTGAAACGGATCTTGAGTTGTTTTTTAGAGATCAGTGTATCGTGGACCATTTCTCGTAACTCGTGTACTCTATTTTCTAAACTCGATAGATCTTTGCTCAGCATTTCTTGTGTAGCTGCAAGTATTCGAGTTCCGTCCAGCTCACTGTGAGGTTTAAGATGTCCATATCTTGTGGTGTTAGCACCCATTTCTTCTAATACTGTGCTCAATTTCTTGGAGTCCATCAACATTTCCTTATCACCTGAATCGAAGAACTTCCGATGGTCCTTGGCTCGAAGATGTGGGAAGAGGAGTACACCAGGCCGCAATCTGATTGAAGCTGATCGTCTTGCTAAACGCTCAATTTTCTTCTTTTGTTGATGGGTAGGATTCTTTATTCTGTATGACAGAAGTATGAAAACGCTATTGTCGTAATCATTTCGAAGTCGTGGGATTTCACGGGTCTTCACAAATAATATCTTTTCGAACTGTTCTAGTAATCCAGAATAGCTTTGGATTTTCTTCGTTAAAAGAAAGACAGATTTCGTTTTTTGGTCTATTCCGTTAATGGAAGTAATTTGATTCGTTGTTTTTCGAAGGGTACTACCAGATTCCAAGATTACAATCAATCCGGTTGATTGTGTTCTTTTTGAATCAACTAGAACATCATCTGATATGGTGATTTCGTTCACTTATACCAATAACCGCTATTTCACAATTCCCAAAAAAAGGTTGCACTGACATAATCAGATGGGACATTCATTACGGGTATAAATATTACCAGAAACCATATTTAAAGCACAAATAGAATCAACATATAAAAAATAAGATATGATAAAATCTATTGGTTGCATTAAGATGATATGTTGATATTTTATTTTTTTTAAGGTGTTATGAGGTGCTATTTTTAATAACAGTAATATTTAGACTTGTTTTAAGATTGTTATCTTTCGAGGTAAAATTCATGCGTTTCGACAGACACTTCGATGAAGAAGAAGATTTTGACGAAGATGACGACGACTGGGATGACGACGATATTGATGATGACGACTCGGACTGGTAAAACAGCCACCATCGTTTCAGATAGATAATTCGTCACCAAACTAAGTACAACAGTCTACACGATGAATTAAACACCTTATCCTTATGGAGTGAAATAAGAAAGATGTCTAAGAAGAAACCAGCTAAAGCGAAAACAGAAACAGCGCCAACAAAGAAGAAAAAGAAAACCAAGAAATAACTCTACTCGGACTGATCTAATCCAATAAGTTTGGATTTAGCTAGGTCCGATTCTTCTTTCTTTTTTTTTATCATTTTTTATTTCTTCATGTACAGTGTTTTACAGCCGCACACTAAGAGAGATCCTTGAGTTTGAAAAGTACCATTGTAAGAATTATTGATGCAAGAGTCACTATTGTAAGCAATTGAGTAGACATCATTACGGTCCAACCAGGTATCGCGTGAAAATAATTCAGGAATGCTGTTCCTGCATGCAGGATGTGCCCTGAGAGAGAGAGAGCAGGACCACCCACAAATACGATAAGAATGCCTAAACCTTGCTCATAGAGAACTAGGATTGTACCCCACAATAATGCCTTCTTAAGCGCCAGACCAAGAAGTGTGAAGATGGAGCTATATACTGAGATACAGATGAACGAAACCATCATGGACCCGAATAATAATCCTACATCCAATGAAGCAAATGTTACAAAGACCGAAAGGAAACCCCCTACCACAATAAATGCAATCATCATGCTCGTAGTCAGAGTTGCAAGATATCGCCATAGGATGATCTCCATGCGCCGTAACGGACGACTCACGAGCTGCAGAATGGTATGGGATTCCATTTCATCCGATATGGCGGCTGTTCCTAGGAGTAGACCAAACAGAGGAAGTAAGAAAGTGATATAGATTGTCTTGAATACATCCATGTAGAAAATCTGGGGTCGGTCCAAACCTGCACCAGTCAAAATTACTATTATAGTTGGAAGAAAACCTAAAACTATCAATCCCTTACTCTTACGGCTCTGAATGAAATCAGTAACGAAAATTCTGAAGAGGTATATTCCCCTTAGAAAGGAATTGATTAATTCATTCTTAGTATAAGAGTGTGAATCAGTACCTATGTAAGTGGATTCTGTTTCCATTTTGCATCACCCCACTAAATAATCAAAGAGTTTTTCGACACTTTCGGAAATAGCATCCACATGAACAATTGACGCCTTATTCTCAACGGATATTCTGACTAACTCGTCAAAGAATAATTCCGGTTGTAGCGTTATGACCCTGCAATCCATGAATTCTTGTTTTCCCTCACTCAACTCTAGTGATCGAATGATTCCGTCCAGCTGCATTAGACTACTAGTTATCTTCTTCATATCATTTGGTCTACTAGTGAAAAGGATTTCATGTGGATAGCTGAACACTAACTTTCGAATACCTTCCGGACTTCCTTCAGCTACTGTTTGCCCACGATGAATCAAAGTAATCCGATCAACTAATTGCTCAAGTTCTTCAAGGACGTGGCTAGAAATCAGAATCGTCACTTTATCGTCTTGGTTGAGCTTTAGTAACAGATTCATAATGGTTCTTCGCCCTAGAGGATCAAGGCCTTTTAGAGGCTCATCGAGGATTAGTAGTCTAGGACTGTGAACGAGAGATGCTGCGATTCTGGTTCTTTGTCGCATACCTTTGGAAAGAGCACTGACTTTTCTATCAGCATATTTCGCCATTCCTACAGCTTGGAGAGATTCGCTTATTTTTTCATCAAGATTGCTAAGACGGGGGACATTGAGTCGTGCAAGCATCTTGATACTATCGCGGACCTTCGCCCAAGGGTATAGATCATCGTGCTCTGATACAAAACCAAACCGTTCATGAACTGTTATGCTATCATACGGATTAGCATCGAAGACACGAACTTCGCCGCTATCGGGACGGGCTAAACCTGTGATCATTCTGATTGTTGTGGATTTTCCTGCACCATTTGGACCTACGAATCCTGTGATCGCCGCCTCTCTGACATGCATATTCAATCTACTTAGTGCGACAACTTCGCCGTATCGTTTTGACACTTCATTCAAATGGATTATCGACATCAGTTATCCCTCCTGAACAGCACATTGAATAGAATTAGAAGCGAGATTACAAAGACTAGAGCAACAACAGCTACAATCATTCCAGCTTCGAGACCGACTCCATTATACAGACTCAGATTTTGGTAATTCAATTTGATAGTATCATATCCCAGAAGAACTGCCCCTAAAAGTGCTATAGCACCAATAAAATCAATCAACAAAAGTGGGCTATCAGGATTATAGAGAAATCCGAAAGCGCTTGGAAGAGCAGACGTTACAATTCCTATGATTAGTAGAGACATTGTTGCTACAGTCCGTCTGGTGGTAAGAGACGAGATTGCCAGAGTGAGTGTACTCACTACCAATACTGCAATTAATGTGAATCCTATGGCCCAGAATAGAAGCCAGATGTTGGCGATGATATCTACCTCCAAGCTCCAGGCAAGCAAGATGTATTGAATTATTGCAGGTACCGTCACAACAACAGTTGAAAAAATAATCAGACTAAGCAATTTTCCAACTAAATATTCAATTCTAGAGATGCGTGAGAAATATGCCTCAGTCGTCTTGTGAAGCCTATCGTCCGCAATAAGACCTCCACCTAAAATCGCAACTAGCAAGAGCCACATGAAGCTGGTCCCTCCGGATATTATTGATACAAAGGAAAAGAACTCAAGAAGGGGATCACCAATACGATTCAGAAGAGAAACCATTCCAAGTACTGACTCAACATATACACCTTGGAAGTATTGGTTCAAGGTGATAGGCATAAACTCAGGAGGAAGTAAAAGAGTAATGAGTACCGTAACAGCATCTTGAATCAATAGATTGAGAAACATGAAGATTAACAAGACCTTTGTAAATCCTGAACGTCGAATCGTTTCGATGAGATTGAACCATCCAACTGAAAATACACGATAAACCCTATTTTGTCGAATGCCACTGAATTCACGAAAACCAAATTTCCTTACATAAGCATCATCAGATGATTGAGATTCATTCAAAGCTCTGCACCTCCTTCAACAGTGGAAAGAAAAACATCTTCTAACGATCGTGTCTTTCGACCCATATATCGTAAGCTTACTGAGGAATTTCTATGGATTTCTTCAAGGATTATCATCTCCGCATCATCCCCATGAGGGATGTCGAGATAATCTCGATTTAAAACAGGATTTATTCCTCGTTTCTTTAGTTGATTCACAAGTGATTGAGCATCTCCCGCCACCTTGATTCTAAGTGTGTCTGACTGATCAGATAGTACCTCAGTCATAGTGCCAGTCTTTATCACATTTCCGCGTCCAAGAACTATTACCTCATCGCACACTCTCTCGACATCAAAGAGGAGATGTGAAGACACCATCAAGCTCTTACCTTCATCTCTATACAATCTTTCAATGAGGTCTAACATCTGTTGACGACCAATAGGGTCCAAACCATCGGTTGGCTCATCAAGAATTACCAATTCGGGATCATGAACTAATGCAGCTGCTAATTTGCACTTTTGCATCATACCGGTACTGAATTCGCTCAGAGGGCGGTATCGCTCCTCTCCAAGACCTACATAATGAAGTGTGTCGTGTGCTCTTTGAGATGATTCCACACGGTTCAATCCTGAAAGTGTGCCAAGGTATGAAACATATTTCATAGCAGTAATTTCGGGGATTATGGGGCTGAACTCGGGAGAGTAGCCCACATTATCTCTAATCTGTCGGATTTCAGTCGTGATGTCATATCCAAGCACCTTTGCGGATCCAGAAGAGTGCTTGATTAGGCCCATGAGAATCCGAATCAATGTGGTCTTCCCCGCACCATTTGGTCCAAGGAGACCAATAGCTCTTTTTGGCACTTTGAAGTTTACATCATTGAGTGCTTGAACTTTGCCATAGAATTTTGACATATTGATGATGTCGAACGCTTCAGAAATCAAACTGCTAACCAAGTACGGAATAAACTATCTGCATATCAGTTTCGCGTTTGACGCTTGGAAATGTTCTATGCTATCCTAATGACACAGCGAACGGTTTTGAGGCACAATCTATACTACAATCGCTGTTGCAGGTGTAACTATAGCCATGATAGCCGTTGCTGCTAGACAACTGAGGGTGTAGAGTTCTCCATCATTTTCACTTCATTTCATTCAAACTAGTTGTACACTTCATTGAACAGTACTGTGCAGGTACTAGAACAATCTGTTTCAAACGTAGAGTATTATCCAATTTTATCATACTATAGAATATACACCAAATCAGATGGCAGTCACGTAAAACACAACTATGCACAATCCGGCTCGGTGAAAATTGTGACCAAATTTGTACTCATGGATAATGCGTGCTGGTGTCATTCGAGTCCTTTTCTCTAACAGGTAGATGATAGTCCAAATGATACCCGGTCGAGAAAAGAATAGGAGTGTGTCTAATGAAAGAAAAATCTAGTACTTGCTTCGTGTTAGCCATCGTAATCGCACTACAAATAATTCTTGTTGCCGGAGAACTTCATTCAATAGTCTTTCTTGAAGTTCCTTCAATTGAAACATTCAGAGATGGAAAGCAGTATGCATTCATGCTATCTTGGGATGATGGAAGCAAAGACTTGGAATTCTCATTTCCTGAAGATGAACTAGGACTAAGGCATACATCATTTGTCGTTACAGAAAGAATGTTCGCAAAACAACTATGGGGTCTGGATATGCTATTTCGAGGCCATGACATTCAGTCGCATTCCAGTAAGCATCTGCATCACAGTCAACTTAATTCGACATATAGAGAGGAATTATTGAAGCAGAGTGTAATCGATATACAGAGTGTCTTTGGTTTTACACCCATCTTGTTTGCATATCCTTACGGGTCTCAAGACTATGAACTTCAAGAGCAAGTCTTAGAATACTTTCAGATTGCACGAGGTATACGTTATGAGGAACAAGATCTGTTGGGTGAATGGCCTGTATCAAATCCAGGTCATTGTAAACACTCATTTCCAAGTATTGATGGTGTTCGGAGCACAAACATGCATCAGCTGGCTACAAGTTTTGAGATGATGATTTCCAATTCCGAGGGAGGGTATCTTGCCTACAAATGCTATGGCCATACACAGAGTGGATACTTCACCGAGGAAGAGAGAGAAGAATTCTTTGAATTATTAGAGGAGATTGCGAATAGGGATGACACTTGGTATACAACATGGGGCGAAGCTGTTGCGTATGAGATTTCAAAATCAAATGTGATAATCTATGATTTTGTATCTAAAACTAGAGAGGTTTCATTCTACACCTTGATACCTGAGGAAGTAAGATACGGAGTGCCCCTGACATATAGAATTGAAATTCCAGAGGAATGGAATGACATCACTGTATTTGATGGAAACCATATCACCGACCAATATTCCTTCAAAAATATTGAGAACAAAAGGTATGTATTTCTGAACTCGGCACCTAAAAATCAAAGGATTTCAATTGTTCCTGAAAAGGTCTTGGACACCAGCTCTCCTTACATTACAAATCTTAGAGCAAAGATTAGTTCCGAAGGCATAGCCTTTTTGGCTGATATCTATGACCAAGATAGTTTAGTTTCAGATGTGAATATTTCAGTGAGTTGTGATGAAATATACAAGTTTGACAATGTACAAAACCCCACATTCTGGAGCAATAGTACATATGGAAGGGCAGTATTTACCAATAGGACTCAGTGTTATTATGTGAAATTTGAAGCTACTGACGCGTCAGGCAATCATGCTGTTGAGTCAAAATGTTTCTACCTTTCTCCGCCCAGAATTCTAACAGACACACCTGTATAATCAGACTTCTAAGATATGATATCATACATCTTGAATATACAGAATGAACTGACGAAATGGAAACAAGGGAATGCAAGTGTTAATTAGAAACAGCGCATAATGGATTCCTGTAGAGCTAGTTGGTGATTTAATGGGGATTACAATTAGATGGCTGGGTCATGCGGGTTTTCAAATAAAAATGAACAATGAAAATATCTACATTGATCTTTATAGAACGAAGGAGTTGCAAAAGAGAGTGCCTGATGTTACAGAGAAGGGCACTATTATTTTAGCTACGCATGCACACGGAGACCATTGTCATCCGGAGTCAATTGAAAGTATAACAAGTAATGAGTCCCTGATTATTGCACCTAATAATTGTGGAGAGAAAATCAAGGGCAATTTCCAACCTATTGATATTGGTGAAGAAGTCAAAATTAGGGGTATCACGATTAAAGCAGTTGAAGCATATAATATCTCAAAAT
Source organism: uncultured archaeon (assembly GCA_964458565.1). Classification (GTDB taxonomy): domain Archaea; phylum Asgardarchaeota; class Thorarchaeia; order Thorarchaeales; family Thorarchaeaceae; genus CAYWJO01. The sequence continues at coordinate 43,669 of CAYWJO010000026.1, forward strand.
TCAGGACACCTGGAAACCCATATCACCCTAAAGGATATGGAGTTGGTTATCTTCTCACAATAGATGGTGAGAGGATTTACCATGCAGGGGATACGGATCATATTCCGGAAATGGCAGAGCTTGGTCCAATAGATGTCGCAATTTTACCGGTTGGAGATACTTATACAATGAGCAATACAGAGGCAGCTGAGGCGACTCTAGAAATCAAGCCAAGGATAGTAGTGCCAATGCATACCTGGGATAAAGGTATAGAGAAGTTTGTTCAAAAAGTGAAAGAGGATCCGAACATCAAAATTATAGAAATCTCTGAAGGTGATGAGTTCACTATTTGAACTCTGAAAAGTCGTTAGAATAAGATTCTAACTATGCTCAAAGACAAACGCTGATATCTAAAGCTGGTGAGTCAAACTTGGTGCGAAATTATTGAGTGATGATGCATATCCTGAATGTATAAAGAATCTACCAAAGGCAAAGATACCGTTTCCTGGAGTGCAAGGATGGGTTGCTCAAGGCAAAGAATCGCAAACAGTATTCTTTGAAATAGAACCTATTGGTGCAGTTTTACCTCACAGTCATGGAGCACAATATGGTATTGTAATAGAGGGTGAGATGGTTCTGACCATTGGTGAGGACATAAAAACATACACTAAAGGAGATTCATATTTCATTCCTGAAGGTGTAGTACACCATGCAAAATTCAACACTTTTTGCCGCGTAATGGACTATTTTGCAGAGCTACGTAGATATGAAACTGAATAGGTTATGCTAATACGTATTGACCTCCCTGTAGACTTAGCAGATGATTTTGGGTCACTATCACTATTCTGATTCGTATGATGATAATGAGGGGTATTGAAAATCGAGCGGTTCGAATGAGTGAGGCTCGCTCTCATCTTGCACAACTATTTCTTCTCTGCATTTCATATAACTCAAAATGGGGAATGTGACAAGAGACAGCCCAATCAATAGCATAATACCAAATATCCAATCGGGATAAGCAAAAGCAATGAACAGGATTGGTAGTGGACCCAAAAAGAGAAGATAAGCAGGAGGGATAAGAAGAGGCGTACCTATTGTCATCATAATTTTATGGGTCAGTGAAACATTTGGTGAGATTGAGGGGAGTTTCTTGACCGATCTGACCGAAACCCATTGTACAATCAAACCTAAAGCTGATAGTGGCAACCATAGGAAGCGCATGATCGACATACCTCGGACTATGGGAATCCACGTTGGATACCATGTCCCGATTGCCATCTGAATTGTTGTGTTCAATGTGACTAACCCTAATAGAAGAATATAGATTGTAAAGACATAGCCTGCTGAGAACTCTCTTTCACGAGAATTGTATACAATTTTTATCAAACCCCATCCAAAGTATGTGAAGAGCGCGTATCCAAACCCATATACAAACATGAGAATTTTTGCGAGATTGATGACATAATCAACAATCATCATCGTGGAATCAAATGACGAGAGCGTAATAGGCATTGAGGGATAGACTAGGAATGTAACTGTTGGGCTAAATACTATAATCAGCCACAAGAACAAAGAGAGACCCAGAGGTCTAATGCTTGTCCGCCGCCCTACCTTCTCTGCAAACTTATGGATACCCATTCCACCGAAGAAAGAGTAGGCTGATGATAACAAGACACCCATACTCTGTAGAATTATCATCACATCATCCCACCAAGCTAATGTGATCATGAAGACGAATAATATTGCCACATATTGAAAACGCGATTCCTTTAAGCTATCAGTGTCCTGATGTGGATGCGACGTGCTTCCGTTCTCCATCATTTTTAGATGGTCTCCATTGAAAGATCAATGTTTCATTAGGTGGTGCGCGGCAAAGATTCTATTGAAACATAGATTACATCCCTATTGTTATGATGTATGATATTATAATATTTTCTTTGACGGGTCTTGACTACAACCTTTTGTATATTCGAATTGCATTACTCACGAAAGGAGTTAAAGTACTACAAATATTAAGTCTGAATCTTGGCTATTTCATTAGAACATCCATTATTCGTTGAAAAATCTCGAGGGATTCTGGATTACGTAATGCATCACGGTTAGTAACTGGTTTATTGTTTACAATATTCGAGACCGCACTCTCAACCTTTTTCATACTGAACGTGTAAGGAATATCCCGTACCTCGAAGATTAGTTCCGGAACATGTCGAGGACCTGCTCTCACACGAAGCTCATTTCTGATCTTACGATTCAAATCCTCTGTTAGTCTAAAACCATCTGTGAGTTTTATGAATAACAATATGCGTTGATCGCCTTGCCAATCTTGTCCCACTACTATACTATCAGCAATTTCCTCTAATTCCTCAACTACATTATAAATTTCTGATGGTCCTATGCGAACTCCTGAGGGTTTTAGTGTAAAATCGGAACGACCCAAGAATGTCAACCCCCCTGTATCACTATGCATGATAATCCAATCACCATGATGCCAAACATTTGGAAAAATGTTGAAGTATGTATCTCTGTATCTCTTGCCCTCAGAGTCATTCCAGAAATGCAATGGCATTGATGGAGCTGGCGCCTCACAAACAAGTTCGGCCTTCTGATCGAAAACACCCTTCCCGCCTTCATCATATGCATTGATTTTCATAGCTAAACATGGACCTTGGATCTCCCCTGCATAAACGGATTGAATTGGTGTACCGGCAGCAAAGCAACCATTGATATCAGTACCTCCTGATATCGAATTGAAGTGTAGATCTTCTTTGATTTCTTCGTATACGTACTGGAATCCTTCAGCTGATAATGCTGAACCAGTCTGAGATACTTCGCGCAAGGAGGTTAAATCAAACTCGCGACCAGGGTGGGCATTCATACTCTTCAGATAATTGATGTATGTTGCACTGCAGCCAAAGACTGTGACTTTTTCATCCTGAATTATCTTCCACATTGTCCTCCAATCTGGATAGTTGGGATTACCATCGTAGAGTAAAACTGCAGCACCTACAGCCAAGGAACTCAGCATCCAATTCCACATCATCCAACTTGGGCTTGTGTTGTAAAGCAGTATGTCACTACGTTTCAAATCAGTATGAAGGAGGAGCTCTGAAAGATGCTTGATGAGGACACCTCCAGCACTTTGAACCATACATTTTGGATTCCCGGTGGTCCCTGAAGAGAACATGATGTAAAGGGGATGGTCGAAAGGTAGTTGCTCAAACTGAATTTCTGACTTCTTGTCCGAGGTGATGAATTCACCATACAAGGTTGAATTTGGAAGAGAACTTATGTCAAATTCATTTCGGATATATGGAATCACAACAGTTTCCTGTAGGGTGGGGATTCCCTTTGCAACATCTGCGGCTTTTGCTATCACATCATGACTCTTGCCTTTGTAGGTGTAACTATCAACAGTGAATAGTATTTTTGGCTCGATTTGTTCAAAACGGTCAAGAACAGCCTTCGGTCCTAATCCAGTGCCACACGAAGACCAGACTGCACCTATACTAGTAGCTGCTAACATAGCAATTGCGGTTTCACGTATATTCGGCATATACGCAGCAACACGGTCTCCAGGATGAATACCCGACTCACGCAATGAATGGGATAACACTGCTACGGTCTGGTATAATTCCGTGTGAGTCAATCTTGTAATGCTACTCGTTTCCCCTTTGAAGATCAACGCATTAGACTCGTCATTAAACCTCAAAAGGTTCTCAGCAAAATTTAGCTTGGCGTCTAGAAACCATTTTGTGCCAGGCATTTTTGTTATATCATCAACAACATCCGTATATTGTCGAGATGCCTTTATCTCCCCAAACTCCCACATTGTAGCCCAGAAGTCTTCGATATTTTCTATTGACCACCTGTATAAGGTTTCATAATTGTGAATGTCTAGGTTGTGCTTTTGATTTACCCTTTCGATGAACCGAGTGATGTTGGCATCTCGTATTGTTTTGGGTGTTGGTTTCCAGAGGGGCTTTTTCATGGTGCGACGATTCCTTTGAATCTTAAATTACGATGGTGCTATTCGAAACTCCTTTTGCTGATTACAACCATCTAATATAATCTTGGAAGATTTGAATATGTATCGATGAACTGCATACTCAAAACGCACTCAAATATAATCTGAAAAATATAGGGTGCTCAACATGATGCGCAAAAGGGGCAAGTCCCTGTTACGCCATCCCGTCATCCGTCACCTTC
>CAYWJO010000027.1:0-46407 GCA_964458565.1 uncultured archaeon
TTCAATACTCAACAATCTACCAAATCCCGTAGCTATAGCATCGACAAGATCTATTGATTCAAGCTCCTCTTCCGAGAATCTCTCTCCGGATATCAATGCTCCAGCATGTTTAGCTAACTCATCTGCAAAAGAAATATCTTCAAGAGATTTGGAAATCGTGATGAGTTTTTCATCACCCAGATTCGAGTCCATACTGAGATTCTCCAACGCATCAATTGCGGATTTGTGATGAGAAGTTATATTGTCCGCCACAAGCTGTGAATAAGATGCTACACGCTCGCGTACATTTCTTAAACTCATGTTTTCAATAAGGTACATTCTAGTGAGGACGATAGGGAATAGGAAAACACAAACTGCCATCACTGCTTCACTTACCCACCATCCTGCTGTCCACACTGGGAAGTTTGCTTTTAGGATACCAACGACAAGCCAAATTGTTATTGAACCCGCTCCGATTGAATCGAATGAAAATTCGCCTCCATAAATTCCAGCAAGAAGTAGGATGAAATTCAATACTACAAAGAGTGAGAGGTAGCTTATTGAAAGGAGTAATGCTATACTAATACTACTTTGCGCAAATCCAAATGAGAATTGCGCGTGGATGAACTCTCCAATAAATATCATGAACGCAAATATTCCAACAATCAGATAGTTGAATTTCTTCCTTGATTGATAATCCTCTTCAGTTATCGGTGAAAGCGTTACTCGAGTTGCATAAAATAGGGCGAATAATGAAGCGACCCCTCCGAACATATATGGTAATATCAACCCTGTTTCAATACCAATGAGATATAATATTGAAGAGATTCCAAGTGAGATTTCAGCAATTGACCAGAATGCTAGAGCGAGAACAATTGGATTGCGATATGGCATAATCTTGTATTTGGTTCTAACCGAAAGAGAGTAAGAAAGTACTCCTGCAAAAATCGCTCCACCTATGTGAATCAGTGTGGTTGCTCCAATATCTGGAAGGTAGTCAACTACAACCTGTGACTCGATTAGTTTTGTGAATAGAAAGGGGAGAACTACAAGTGCACATATCCCAGCAGCTATTCCATATGCAATATCCTCAGATATCCCAATATGTGTGAGGAATGGATATGCTGTTGCAATAATAGCAAAGATAAATGATATCGCCATCAACACAATCGCGAATAACCAAAGCGAGTTAGGTGCTGGCAATATAGTAATTAGAACTAGTGACGATGCAGCAAGGATAATAAATGAGATACCTAATCTGATTGGATCGTGTGATTCTACGGTTCGATGATGAGTGACTAGGAGTACAGCCGCTGCTAGGTATGACACAATAGCAAATACTCCAATACAATAACCTCCTATAAGAAAAATCCATTCTTCAATTGGTAAGCGTGTCACATACATGAATAATACAAAAATCGTTGTTCCCAAGATAACAATAATTGGGGAAGCCCATCTCCTGTTCCAGATTGAGTTTTCTTGGAGTACAGTCCTTTCAAGATAGCTGTAGATGACCATAATCACACCTGTTGAAGCAAGTGCGATTAGGTTAAGGAAAATCCCAGCTGTTGTTGCTTGGATAGCTTGGACCTCTGGTGTGAAAACATAATAGATTGATGCGCCACCAAAGATCATCGACGCATAGCCAGTCCCAGCTGCAAAAATATAATGTGATGGAGTTGGATCAGTTTTTGTCCTATTTAATGCACATACAGTTATCGTAATTGTGAGAAAAGCAAGAACAGAATAAAATATCGTCGAGGATTCAGGTGTATTCCATGTAGGATTACTTAGGAGGAAGATAACAAGTCCTCCAAACATAACCGCAAAGCCTGCGATAATTCTACGATTCTCTAACACCATATCGAGTGGTCTCCAAACTACACTACATTGTTTTTACAGCTAAATGTAGTGAAAAACATTGTGAGAATTCAATTCCACAAAATCTCATGTGGTTTCTTAAAATTGATATCGAACTTAATAAAAATCAGAGATGAGGGAAACTCCCCTCATCAATGTGCTTATACTTGGAAATATTGTTTGACTGCTGGAACGTTTAGATAGACTAGTGTTAGTACTGAGAGTGTTATTCCCTCTAACCAAAATATAGAGAACGCATAGAGTGCGATCGCAATAAGATTCAGGAAAACTGCCCATGTCCAAGCTTCTCCTTTTCCATCCATAAGCGCCTTAGCAATCCAAAATGCAATTAATGCAACCACAAGGCCAAGAGCTGATTCCATATTCTCATAAACTGCGATTCCAAATCCAGCTGTTGCAAGACCTAAAAATGCATTTATTATTAGAAGGAATACTGCAATCGTTACTTGAATTGGTCTTTCTGATGTTGTTCCGGTAACGCCACCTGGCATTGGTATTTCTGCCATGATATCACCTACTCTATTTCGGTTCGCATTGCTCCTAAATACTATTTCGGATAATCGTAGTTTTCATTTTTTCCGATTTTTTATGTCTTATTACTCCTTCCGACTTCTCTGAACTCTTTCATCAGATCAATCATATTGCCAAACATGTCTACTATGTTCTCGCCAGTCAAGGCTGAAGTCTCCCAAAATATCGCAGGAACATTGAGTCTGTCAATATAGAACTGAGTGAACCGCCCTCCCTCCTCAGTTGTTACAATTTCATTTGATGGATACTCTGACCGTAGGTCTATTTTATTAGCTATTATTGCAGTGGGTGGAAGTTTACCTATATGTTTGAAGGCTTCTACCAGCCATTTGGATGCATTGTCAAATGAATCGCGGTCTACAACTGAGTACACAAAATTAATCCCACTCGATCCCTTATAGTAATGGCTCCGTACACTTTTGAATGAAGGTTGTCCTGCAAGGTCCCAGATAACAAGTCTGACCGCCCCTCCTCTATGAGATATGTACCGTTGAGCAAAGTCGACTCCGATTGTTGGAAGATGGCTCTTCTTGAAACCCTCTCCAAGATAATTTCGTCTTATACTGGTCTTTCCTACTGCACCGTCTCCAATCAATACGATCTTAAACATCATTTCTTTTGGTGGATTTGCTGCCATTATTTACCACTAATTATACACTGATTAGATTAATCGTACTCGCTAATTGAAATAAAAGGTATAGCCTATTTACATGACAGCAGGTTGATATAGGTCCTATGAGATAATGCCATGATGGATATCATTTGATGAAAAAAAGTGAAACAGGTCGATACGAAAACAAAACAACAAATGAGTTTTGGATTGCAGAAGTGAATGGTAGATTCGTTACGATACAATTTGGTAATATTGGAAGTGAAGGTTATAGAGCATCTCGTGAATTCTCTACATATGAACAAGCTATTGCATTTGCAATTAAACGACTTGAGGCTAAAATCGAGGAAGGATATAGACGTCCTGAAACCTAAAATCTGGACATTCATCCTCCGATAGTGATATAGCCAATGAATCCTTCCTTCTTCTGATGTCACCGTATTCTTGGAGTAAGAGACCTCATAGGAATTCTGCGGAGGTTGAAAGATTCATTCAAGATTATCTATCATCTACTTCCTACGAGGGTATAAGCGGGGCAACTCCGTTCCAACCAGTTTACAAAGAGGCACTTGCTGTCCAGCAAGCCTACCTGAGAAGCATCTTGAAAGATCGCTTGGGCTCATTTATAAAAAATGGTTCACTCATTTCAATAGGAATCGCATATCATAAATCAACCATAGATTGTATCAATCAGCGAGTAAATAATAGAATTGATTACAATACTTGGAACTTGTATGCCGGCGAATACGAGGTTCTCAATTCTATACTTAACGAAATTGCTGAAAAAGTTGCTCAGGAAATTGATGGAATAGCTATCCCTGCAACAACATCAATACCAACATATGCTGTAAATCATGTCAGTGACTACTATCCAACAACTCTATCTCATCGATTAGTCGCTCTAAAATCAGGACTAGGATGGCGGGGGAAAAACAGTTTGATTATCCATCCAAAGTTTAGTTGTGCAGTCCGTTTTACTTCGGTCCTTACGGAGCTTCCGTTGGTGCCTGGTGAAGAGATTGATTCAATGTGTGGCGATTGTACTGCTTGTGAGGAAGTATGCACTTTTATCAAGTTCAGAAAATCATTACCTGATTATCGAGAGAATTGCCGGAGATACTTATCTCATCTCGGTAGGCAAGGAATTACAGCTGCAGTTTGCGGGAAATGTATTCAAGCATGTTTTCGACATGGTCTACTGAAGGATAACTTCGAATCTATAGGGAGAAATACGTGATCTATTCATTCTGGATATAAATCAAAAACCTGAGTTCCACTAGATTCAGCTGGATGTTCTAGTAGGTCATTCAGGTATCTTGTTGTACCGGTATCTAATATTTCAGTAATAATCTCAATAAGTTGTCCATCTAGGTTCAAACTGTCTGCTAGCTGTCCCTCTCTTCTTAATGTATGCAATTCACCAACTCCACTTTCCAGTTTCTTTGCTATTTCATGGAATGGCTGGCTTTTGTTCCACGGAAGTCCTAACATCATCGATTGATAGAATACAATGTCTAAAAGAACATCAAGTACTCTGTAATTGCTCTCATGGTCTCCTGGGAGAGTATGGCGAATAGAACGGTCTCTTATCCCCACTTTCTTGCAAATATGATGACCATTCCAAATTACATTACCTCTGAGTTTACTCCAAATGGGTATTCCATATGCATGGTTATTCGAATAAGCCTCCTTGATTCTTTCATACTGTTCTGGGAATCTCTTCTTTGCGATATTCATGAATTGTTCTTTCTGTCTTCCGGGTTTTAATGTCATTCCACCAAATTGAATAAATTCAGCACCAACTTTCTTGGCTTCTTTTGCGAGAGCTGTCATATTCGCTTCATCATCACCAATCCATGGAACGACTGGAGTGCTCATGACTCCACCAAAGAGACCCGCCTTTCGAATTTCCTTCAAAGCTGCAAATCGTTCTGAGGTTGTGGATGCTTTTGGTTCTAATATTTTTTGAACCTCTTCGTCGTAGGTCGTAATTGTAAAGATGACATTCACAAACGCCTCTTTGTGTAATTCCTTGAGAAGGTCGAGATCTCTCAATACAAGGTCTGATTTTGTGAGGATCATTGTAGGCATTCGAAAATCTAGGAGAACTTCTAAGACTTTTTGAGTAAGTTTGAATTCACGCTCAGTTGGCTGATAGCTATCTGACACACCTCCACTTGCCCCTATCACAATCTTTCGAGGTATCTTCATTGCAAGACGTTTTGCATCCTCGGGATCAAGGAATGACCACAGCGTTTCTGTTTCAAGAGAACTCTGTGAAGTGTATCCTAATCTCTTCAGCTCTTTTCGAAGAATCTTAGGTGCATTCTCTTTAACACGAATGTGTGTGTAGAAATCATCAATACGATAATATTGACAAAACCCATCGCAATATACACATCCATGTTCGCACCCTCTATAGAGATTCATGGAACGATTAGTATGAAACCATCCATCAGCCACTATTGGTTTTGATAGGAGTGTTTTTGCTTGAGTTTTCTCATATCTCATGTCAGACACACCTTAGATTTTGATAAGAGAACACCATAGTATTGATTCTTACTCTCTGTTTAACAGAGCTGTCTAAATATCTTCCATTGGTGATACTCTGCATGATATTTCATTGAATAGCAGATATGGTGTACTCTACAGGCCCTGAAAGTGTGTGTATTTCTAGAGATCTTTTTGCGAGATTGGGGTCTTTCATTTTACTATTAATGCTCTGAATAATGTATTTTTGAAGCCCAATTGATACATCAGGACAGATTTCACCTTTCAATGATTGCTGAACTCTTCCCCCAACTTTTCTAATTGCTTCTTCAATCTCTATATATCTAGACAATGATGTCATAGCTTCATTGATGTCCAGTGCATTAAGAATCGTATATCCATATTCCGTTAACCAGAGATGTCGGAGATCGATACTATTGCTCTTTTTCAAAATTCTCAGGTTCTCAAGTTCTTTTCTTCTGCATTCTAAAATTAATGGAACCAGTTTAGAAGCTTTTGAAATTTTCAACTTCTCTATATTCATAAAAAGCGTTAATCCTCCTCTTCTCAGTTGATCTGTTAAAAGATGAATTGTGCGATCATAGATGACTTCTTTGATTGCAGACATACTCATCCCTAACTCTATGTCTCCGATAATATCATTGAGTGGACCATCATATATTCCTAATTCGGAAATTCCAAGTGCTCTTAGAATCAATCTCTGTATCGGAAAAAGGCATTCACCCTCACCAATAGAATCGATGTACTTATCCACTACTTTCATGATGAGATTCCAAACACTCAGTTCAACACATTGATTTGGCTGTGAATTCCACATTTCCTCATTTTGCTGTATTAAGTGGTAGCTATCTACAACACGACACGAAATATCCTTCAATAGCCTTCTTTTAGTCCCTATCATTGCTAAAGGTGTTACATCTATTTCATTCAGATTGTTATTCTCCAAGTATAGGTCTTTGAGATTAACGCAGAATAAAAGTGGATTCAAATCGATCTTAGTCAATTGATTGCTAGAAACATCTAGCATCTCCAAAGATTTAGCTCCTGCTAATGGCGACAAGTCGATTTCTGTCATGTTATTATTATCAATTCGAAATCCTGTGAGGTTTCTGATATCTCTCAATGGTTCTAAATCAATTAGAGTCAATTGGTTAGCTCCAAGATCAAGAAAAACAAGACTTTTGCAGTTGGAAATGGGGTTTAAATCAACGGATGTCAAAAGATTGAAGCTCAAATTAATGTGCTTCATCTCATGACAACAGGAAATAGTATCCAGTTCAATAGATTTCAATCCATTATTTTGCAAATACAGTATCTTCAAATCAGGAAAATCTGAGATGAAAGAGAGATCGATATCCCTTATATGATGTCGAGCAAGATTCAGCGATTTAATTTCTTCATTCACTAATTTTGATTGTTGTTGATTATCGGTATCAGTATATGTTATCTCAATCATGCCCATTTCCCTAATCTACTATACTGATTGCTATTGATAAAGACCACAAATTTCTGATAATGCAAGAGTAAATGTTATCGTCACAATTCGTTGTTACGAAAATCAATGTTCACTACCACAAAACCTCGTTTCACAAGCTCAAATGACAATAGCTGCATGCATTGTTTGTTTTCACAGAATCCATATCCAACTACAGCAACAGGACAGTTAGTCATCTACTCTACCGAAACGACTATAATAGGACAAAAATTGACGCGCTCAATTCTATGTTCATCTTATTGAACAAAAGGGACCGAACGACGATGGCAGCAGACTGTTCAGATGGACTCTGTAAGTTAAAGATACAGGCAATTGACAATGCTATTGGTTATCATAAAAGTAAGTGGCATGTGCTATTGAGTTCTACGCCAAGCACAAATGATGTTGAGAATGCTCTTCAGTTCTGTGAAGTCTTCCAAATTGAAGCAAGAGTTCGTGAAACGCCTGACGGATTTGAAGTATTGGCACGAGATTTCAATCAATACGGAATTATCCGTAGCAAAGTTCTATTCTTGGACATGTTCTAGATTTCTATAAAGTGCAGTGCTGGAATCTCTAAAGCTAGTTTTCTGATGAGAGCAATTATTTGCTGTAAACAGTTAATCAATACTACTAGATTAGATTGATTGTGAGGGGATGCACATGTCAAAGGAATACCCTGAAGCTATGGATATGGCGACTCTTTTGGAATATCTCAGAGAATTTCCACTAGCGCATCTGGCAACAATTGATGGTGACCAACCTAGAGTAAGAGCTATGGCGTTGATAGTCCATAATGATGAATTATGGTTATCCACTAAAACCGTCTGGGATAAGGTTAGACAGCTTGAAGAAAATAATAGAATTGAGTTGTCTATTGGAATTAAGGGAGAATCTGGGACAGGTACTGCAAGAGTTACAGGAAGAGCTATTAAAATTAATGATAATAAAATCAGATCTGAATTAGCAGAAGCCATTCCATGGTTCTCACGGTACTGGTCTTCGCATGATTCAGATCTATTTGGATTATACCGAATTGAAATCAGTAAAGTGCTGATTGACCATCCTGATGATGGGAAAAAGTATCATGTCCGATGTTAAGAGAGTTTAACTTTCTTACCGTAACTTATTGGAGATTTTTCCATTAACCCTTTTCATTATTGAAGCCCATCCTTTAGAATCCATAATTATTCTGCAAACTTATCATGTCTACTTTATATTTATATGTCGTTAACGACATAGTTAACTACGTATTAAACGACAATTATGAAGGTTTACAATATGTCACAAACACAGATGTCAAAATGGGTCAAACAGACAGCCAGGGTACCACGAGGATATCTTCGGTACCAAGTTCTTACAATGCTGAGAGAAGGACCCAAGTCTGGTTCCGAGATTGCCGATCGAATAGAACGTGAAACAGAAGGAGAGTATAGACCGGGCTCAGGGTCGATCTATCCAGTTCTAAAGAAACTATACACAAATGGATTCACGGAAAAGCTCCCCATTGAAGATGGAGTACAAAGGTATCGCTTGACCGACCTAGGCAATTCATTCTTCGAGGAACATGTCGATATCATGGAGGAAGTCCGGAATAGACTTGACTCAATTGAACTTCCCTTTGCTAATCTCTTCCAGAATAATCCACAATTTCGTATTTACTTCATGCGAATTTCAAAAGCAATGATGGCAATCAGTGAGCTTTCTAATGATGAATGGAGTCCAGATATACTAAATAAAATTGAGATGGTTGTTTCGAAAAGCGCAGATGAACTTGAATTAATTTTGAAGACTTTAAACTATGATAAACTATCTTAGGAAGAATGTGAAATGACAAGTACCGAGAAACCAGTGAAGGATGCGAGAAGAGGGAATCCGATGTTCTCAGCAAAGGAATTTGAATTCCTCGAATGGGCCGAGAATAACCCTGAGCATCTATTTTCTGCCCGTGCAGATGCACTACGAGAAGGATTTGAGTACCTCATAAATGAGCATCCAGATATGAAACCTCCAGAGGGATTTACAGCTGAAACCGTTGGCAATGTACAATTGATGAAGTTTCGAAAAATACCAAAGAGGAAGATGCCAGGGATGCTAAAGATTGTCCGGAATCTACAGAGGGGAATGAGAGAGAGCTGGGAGGATATCGAGCCTTATTTGGAAAGTCTGGAACCTACTCCCTTTGAACTCAAACCAGGTCTTTGGGAAGAATTGCAGAAATTTGTCAAGAAAAAGTGGAATGATGTTTTCATTGGTTTCACAGAACTGCCTCAAGAGATGATATTCAAGGGTAAATTCACATTATTCAGATACGCAATAGTTGTTTGTCAAGAGATGAAGAAGGACAAAATAGACCAAGCACCTGAATTCGAGGCTGGGAAGGAAGTAATGCGGGTTTATGGTAGTCTCGGGTTGGTTGTTAATGAAATAGCTAGGTGGCTTAGAAAGAAAGGAGTTCGAAGCCATAGTAATCATCCATTAGGCGGATTGATTAACACACCTTCTCTTGCAGGTAAAGCTGGAATGGGATGGATAGGTAGGAATGGAATGTTGATATCCAAAGAATATGGACCCCGTCAACGTATCGCTCCTGTCTTCATTGAACACAAGTACTTCGAGTTCACAGATAATCGAGATCACGACTGGATAGAAGATTATTGCAAATTGTGTGAACGTTGTCTGAAAGAGTGTCCAGCACAAGCAATCTATCCAAAAAGCGTTGTACGTTTTGACAATGTTCCAGGAATCGATACTATGCAATCTTGCATAGATAGGGACAAGTGTTTTCCTTTCTTCGCAGAAACCCTTGGTTGTTCAGTCTGTGTCAAGGTGTGCCCATTCTCAAAGGCTGGAGATACCTATGAAAGATTGAAGGCAGTCGTAGAGAAAAGTAGAGGATGATATTTTGGGAATTAAGAGAAGAATCCTGCTTTCCTTCATGGATAAAATAGCTATCCCTCGAATCAGGAACATCATCGAATTGGAGAAGACCACAGGTCAAATTCCTGAGATGATCCTACCCATAGAGAATTCTCCTACACGGTTCCATATTCCTCTAAAAAGAGAAAATGAACGCCTTCTTGTCAGTGACCTGTGGTAGCCTATCAGCGAGGTCAAGCAGGTATTTGTGATGTTTTGCACCATATATTCCTGAGCCAAAGCCTACTAGACTATACTCTTGAAGATCTTCAGGGATTACTTCCTGTGGCAGTTTTATTTGTGCATCAAGAACTTCCGCGAAGACCCTAGCTATTTTCTCAGTATTATTGTGATGATAGGAATACAAGACTAATAGAGATTTCATTTGCAACACTTCAGTCAATATTGAGGAAAATAACCAAGAGGGGCTAGCCGCTAAACTAGCCCGCAAATCAGTCTATTCATTTACTTCTTCCGAAGGTTCGGTCACTACTTCTTTATCAGATATCTCCTGTATTATCCAGTAGATGAAGTATATTGCTATGGGAATGCCAGCAATCAGAGCAACCCAGAGAAATGCAGCAACAAAGGAATATACCCAGACATCTAATGTCCATGCTTGAAAAGCAAGTTCCCACCGACCTTCGATCCAAGTAATAAGTAACCATGCCAACATAACAAAGAAACCAAAAGCATCGCTATCTTCACGCCGACCACGCTGAGGCCATGCAGCTCGATCTTCTTCTGGAAGTTTTTTGTACCAGAAGAATAATGCCGCAATTATTAGTATTAACCAACTTCCAACAAAGGCAAGTTCCCAAAAAATCAAATTGAAGATAAAAGTGAAGAAATATCCGACTGTCCATTCTCCAATCATAGATGGCACGAGTCCTGATAATTGTGCATTTGCCACAACCCAAAGTAAGACAGCAAGTGCCACAATCGCAGCCCCAACAAAACTCACAGCCGCTATTATCGTAACTTTCCAATGTTTAATTATGAATTTTTTCTGACCTTCATCGAGAAATTCATCTTCTTCCATATTTAATATCTCCTTTAGGAATCTGAAAAATGATAGGAGTAAACAAACTGAAAAGTCTGTTCCCATCATGCCAATCATGCGTTTCTACAAGCCTGCGGATACCCAACCCTGTTATTATTGTGAGAGGATAGAAGCGACAGAACAAGAGAAAGGATATCCAATTCGTGATGGTATCTACACGTATGAGAAGTACGTGTTCAGATGTGCATGGCATGCAAGATTTCAGTGCTACAGATGTGAAAAGCAACACCACTTCAGCCGAGATCACGACTGGATAGAAGATTATTGCAAATTGTGTGAACGTTGTCTGAAAGAGTGTCCAGCACAAGCAATCTATCCAGAGAGTGTTGTGAGATTTGATAACGTTCCAGGAATTGATGTGATGCGAACATGTATCGATAGAAACAAGTGGTTTCCCTTTTTCGCAGGAACCCTCGGTTGTTCAATTTGTGTCAAGGTCTGTCCATTCTCACGAGCGGGAGACACATACGAGAAATTACACGAAGTTGTTAGGAAGCGAAGCTAAGAACACTATCTCAATGATCCTGAAATTACTAGAAGAGCAGAATGACAGTATTATTGTCTTAGCTTCCTCCAAATCTCCTTGCAATATTTCCTCCACTCCCTTTAATTTTACATATTTCGTCGAGTATCTTTGGAATCTCTACCTGTGTTATGTGTCTATTTTCTATTAGCTAGTTATGTTCCACAGTTATGACCGCAAGCTCTTTGAGGCATATTAGATCTTCAACTTGCGTATCTATTATTTAACTGATTAAACATGCTAATAGCAAGAATGTGTAGATTAGGCCTTTTTCTTAGCGAATATCCAGTATTGCCTTTCTCCACCCAATTTCAATATTCCCTCAGCTATTATGTCAAACCGAAAATCTTTCACAACTGCTAGGGTTTTATTTGGGTTGTTAGTGCTCCACAACATTGGTTCTCCAAAGAATTCACTCATTCCTTCCGACTCATATACACCTGTATTGAGAACCAATATTCCATTGTCTTTCAGCATACGATGGAAGTTCTGAATAATAGTTGGATGGTTAATTCGTGGGATATGCCATAATGTGTACACACAGATAATGCCATCAAAAAAGCCATCTGGAAAATACAGTTCGAGTATATTCTTGTGACAGAAACTAGCTTCTGGAACATTCTCTCTTGCTAATTCAATCATCTTCTCGGAGATGTCAACTCCAGTTACTCTAAATCCCTTTTTCACTAGAGATTTCGATGTTGGTATTCCAACCCCGCAACCTGCATCTAGTACTCTCCCTGCTTGTGGGAGTAGCTCAGAAAATTGCTCAAGTTCACGGTTGAATTTCTCATTGTCTCTAAATTTATGATACCTCTCTCCCATCTTATCATAGCTTTTTTCGACTGTTTTGAATATGTCCAATATAACCAAATCCTCCTCTGTATCTAATGACAGTGATCTATTAGTTTCAGCTCGAAATTTCTGCACATCAGTAATCCTTGGAATTATCTCTCTATTCTCTTCAGAAGAGCCAAGATTGTTATTGAACCCATTTTTATATTAATAATTAACAATATTTAATTCATTCGTTATGGGGCTTTTTTAACTTATCATAGCGTCAATCTTGTTTCAGACGCAATAGATTTCATCCAACTTTCGATTTGTTTATAGTTCATCTAATCAACCCAAAGTGCACAGCAAAAACCGTATAATACTGAAATAATATCGCGCGAACTTATATTCTAGTTGGATAATGTCATATCAGGCGATTGAATGATTGAATGGCTAAACATAGTACTTCTTTTTGTAGCAATGTTAACATCCCTCCATTTCTATGTTAAAAGTGCCCAACCTGCCAAATTGGCTCAAGAAATAGGACCAATTGCTTATGAAAAATGTGAACGATATCGAATATATGCGAGTATCCCTCTTTTCGTACTCGTCGTTTCATATCTATTGTATGTACTATACCCAATCCCTCTGCCATTTCCACAGCAGTTCCCATGGGACTTTTCAATCACACTTCTTCTAGCTTTAATCCTAGGGATTCCTTCATTTTCACTGATGTTTCTTGGTGTCAGAGACGCTGGCGAGGAAACTCTGAGACCGAAAGAAGATCATGAAATGTATGGAGGTATTTACAATAAGATACGACATCCTCAAGCACTTGGTGAAGTGTGGACAACTCATCTCATCGCATTGATTCTTAACTCAACATTTCTTTTTCTCATTTCTTTTCTCTGGATCCCAGTGTTCTATTATATGTGTGTGGCTGAAGAACGTGATCTTGTAATTCGATATGGTCAAGAATATATCGACTATAGAGAGAGGGTTAGGATGTTCTTCCCTAAAATCCGAAAAAGATCGAAGGAGGGCAAGTAAATGGTTCAAGTTGATTCGAGAATAAGAGAGAATAGGTCTCTATTTACAGCAGCAATCATCCAAGTTATTTATGGACTGATTGAGTTAATAGATTCAATTGCTATCGTTCTCATCTCGATTGGTATAATACCGAATCTCTATGTTTCATTGATTACAGCTGATACGATAGTTGGTGGGTTATTGGAGACCATGCCTGTCCTTTTCATACCCATATTCTTTTTCTTTACAGGATTCCGACTACTTTCTGCGTACTGGATACTTCAGAACAAAGTCAAAGGATTTTGGCTAGCACTCTTCATTACAGTGGTTACCCTTTTTGCTACTTGGTTTCTTCTACCATTTAGTGTAATAGATATGATTGTGATTTTTCCATTTATTCTCTTATTACTCATGGGATACTTTGAAGATGAATCTATTATCAGCTGACATAGCTACAAATTATTCTATATTCATTCAATTTATTAGCAATGATATCCCTTACTCACTCGTTTTGTCGGATACGAAGGTGTAGGAGAGTAATCACATGAAAGTTCGCATGCTTCTTGTGGATGATGATGAAGAGCTCCTCTCTATGACAGAAACCTTCTTGTCAAATGAGAGTGATATATCCGTTTTAACGGCATGTTCTCCTGAGAAAGCCCTTGATCTCATTAATAGAGGAAACCTTGACGTTATTGTATGCGATTACCAAATGCCAGCCATGACTGGATTGGATATTCTGGCGAAGTTGAGAGGTGAGGGGTGTGATATTCCCTTCATTCTCTTAACAGCGTATTCCCAAGAAGAACTAGCAATTAAAGCACTTAACCTTGGAGCTGATTTCTATATGAAGAAGGAGGGCTCACTTGATACAAAAATGGCTGAAGTAGCTCATATTGCACGCTCAATAACTGCACAGAAACAAGCTTTGGCAGAGAGTGAAGCACGATTTACGCGATTATTCCGGAATCTTCCTGTAGGTTTCGCTCGTCATAAAATGATCTTTGATAAGAACGGAGAACCTATTGATTATATCTTTCTTGAAATTAACTCAGCTTTTGAAGAATTCACAGGTCTAAAGAAAGAAGATGTTATAGGAATACCGATAACACAAGTTCTCCCAACAATTCGAGATGACCCTACGGATTGGATAGGTATCTACGGAGAAATAATTCAGAAGCGTGTCGATAAAAGTTTCATGTCATATTCTCAAGCTCTTGGAAAATGGTATAGTGTCAATGCATATAGTTTGGGTGATAATGAATTTGTCACTTTATTTCAGGACGTCACCGAGCAAGCCGAGCATGATCGACAAATTCTGAAGGAAAGAAATCGGGC
The DNA here is from genome assembly GCA_964458565.1 of uncultured archaeon. GTDB lineage: Archaea > Asgardarchaeota > Thorarchaeia > Thorarchaeales > Thorarchaeaceae > CAYWJO01. The sequence goes on from CAYWJO010000027.1 coordinate 14,633, forward strand.
TGAGTCGATTCTTAATATAGCGGGGACTATGATTGTGGTCCTAGATGAAAATGGGATTATTCAGATGGTGAATCCTGCTGGTTGCGAAATTCTGGGATGTGATGCTGATTACGTTGTGGGAAAAAATTGGTTTACGACATTTATTCCTCCTGGTATTAGAGATGAAGTATCTGGAATATTCACTCAGCTTATTAGTGGGAATATAGAAGATTTCGAGTGTGCTGAAAATCCCATTCTCACATCTTCAGGAAATATTAAACCAATAGCTTGGCGAAATTCACTAATTTTTGATGAAGATGGTATAATCAAGGGCATAATGAGTTCTGGTTTAGACATAACCCATCGTAAGGCAATTGAAAAGCAATATGCTTGGCAAGCTCTTCTTGTTAATTGTGTGAATGATGCTGTGATCTCAACAGATTTGGAGTTCAATGTGTTAAGCTGGAATAAAGCTGCTACAGAGATGTATGGTTGGAAACCAGAAGAGGTCCTAGGTAAACCTCTTCATGATTTTGTTCAGATAATACCTGATGAAGGGATGTATCGTCATCCTTTGATTGATATTTTATTAGATGCTGGTCTCTGGACAGGTAGTGTTCTTCACAAGGTTAAAACGGGTGAATTCATTCCTGTGTTAGCTTCTGTAGCTCTAATCAGAAATGCAGATGGTGAACCCATCGGGACAGTTTCTACCAATCAAAATATGGAAAACATAAAGCAGATTGAGGACCAAATTATACGGCAAAAGGAAGAGCTGAGTGAATTTGCCCATCTTCTTGCTCATGATCTTCGAAGTTTTATACTCAAATTAAGAGGGTATATCGAGCTGAGTGTCCAAAGTACTGAAGGGAATCATAATGAGAAAATGCTAGTTCTCTTGAAGCAGATGGATGTGTTAATCGAAAACTCAATCAGACTAGCCGATTCTGGTTTAGTTATTGGGACCAAGCAAAAAGTTAGTTTGCAGAATCTGATAAGAGATATTTTTCAACAGATAATACCCCCCGATGTCGAAACAGAACTGGACATGCTCCCAATGGTGATGTGTGACCCTTTGAAAATCGATCAGGTCTTCCGAAACTTACTTGACAATGCAATTCAACATGGAAACCCATCCTCGATAGTTATTCATTCGAAACCTGTTGATGATGGAATCGATGTACTAGTTATGAATGATGGCTGTAAAATAGATGATGAGCTTCTGCCAATAATACTCGATCATCGAGTCAGATCCAGTAGTGCAAGTGGTATTGGGCTCAAGATTGTACGCAGAATAGTTGATGCACATGGATGGAATGTATCTCTGGATGATACTGAATCAACCTGCTTCAGAATCCATATACCCGCAAGAGATATTATAGATTCAAGTTGTTAGAACCTACTTAGTTCTTTAGCATTTTAAATGCTAATTTGTTTACAAGAATGCTTTCTAACATTGCAAGTGAGATTTGTAATAGCAAAGCCAACACATGACTCTGCGTCATCAATATCATTAATGCGTATCCTCCAAGTGGAATTGCATTCATCAACGCACTCACAGCCATGGCTCCAAACACTATTATTTGATCACCTGCGATATTTACAGCAACCACTCTTCCTCCGCCTCTTACGCGATATACAAAAGTACCAATCATAATACCAACTGCATACAAAACTGGAATCTGGAAAATGGGGACTAATAATATGAGAGGTGTAATTGGATTAGACAGAGCATACCAGACTACTAAAATTGCCATTGCTAGAATGAATTGAATACCAAATACTCTTACTTTTGCAGTTAGAATCATTTTCGTGGTTATTGGTAGTCCTTCATGAAGTGAACCTCCTTCCGAATCAAGTCCAAGTAAACCCATAAACGAGAGACCTGCAAATGTGGCGATATAGGCTATTCCAAGAATAGCTGATGTACTTCTGAAGTATGTCTCTGATGTGAGTGCGACTAGGGGATATGCTGAAAACATCATAAGAATAGGCATTACAATAATCATGATTGAACCAAGATTACGAGTTGCTAGTTTCATGTCTTTCCTGATAATTCCACTAATTGGATTGAGCACATCAACTGATATCTCACGCTTTGATTCGCTTGTACTTCTTGTGACTCCTTTTACAGCAACTGCTCTTAAGGAACTGCCGCTAGTGCGATATGCTCTAATTGCAATCAATCCATAGAAAAGTGAAGCAGAGCCTGCTAACGCTATGGTTGTAATTTGGAAACCTCCTAGTAAAGACATGGAGAAAATCCCAATGCTAAAGGGGAAAATCAGAGCAAGTATTGGCATAGCTCCGTCTCCTATCCCTGAGGATATACCCACCATCACTTCAATAAGACCAGGTAATATCCCAATTATACTGTAAGTTGCAAACATGCCCAATACGATACCTAATCCAGCTATTATTCTGATCACAGTAGAAGCTCTTGATTCCGAAGAAGAATGAGATTTGATATAGAACCATCTTGAAACTTTGATTAAAGCTCCAATTGACAATGATGTTGTAGTCAAGCAACCAACAAGTGCTATGAATCCTACATAGGGTCCAATGACTAGTAAACATATGAGTGGAAATACAATATTGATGATTATTGCTGGAGCTATGAACACTCTAGTAAATGAAAGTACTAGGAGATTCTCTAGATCCTCTCTTGAGAATGGTAATATGGATGGTAGTTTCATAGTACTAGCATTGAAGAACCCTGTCGTTGCCATGAGGTTCAAGAAGAAAATTAGTATGAATGTCAGACCAAGGAAAAGTGAAATGGATAAGGACATTCGCATATGCAGAGGTCCTATTTCTGTATCAAAATACCCCGCTGCAATTGAGATGATGCCTAACATGGTTACGAAGAACGCAGTGAGTCCCCCACTAAACCTGTTTGCGCTCTTAATTTGTCTCATGATTTTCTCAGGATCTTCTTTGATTCGTGATCGGTTCATTGGATTTGCATCGAGATATCCTTGAAAGCGGACTTCCGTCGAAATGACACCAGCAATTCTCCATTTCTCTCGAAACTTCAATTAGCTAAAGCCTCCCTAAGAGTATCAACACCCTCTCGAACGTCTTCGTCTTCACCTGTTAACTTCAAGAAGAGATTCTCTAAATCTGCTCCTTCTGATTCAGCTTGTTTACGCAGTTCATCTAGTGTGCCTTCTGCAACCAGTATGCCTTCATCGATTATCCCAACACGATCACAAAGCCCTTCAGCCATCTCCATAATGTGTGTACTTAACAGAACAGACCCTCCTGACTCAACATGTAATTTGATGACATCCTTCATAATTCGAGATGTTCGAACATCTAATCCACTAAATGGCTCATCTAGTATCAATAAATCTGGTGCGTGGAGGAGAGCGATGATAAGCATTGTCTTTTGTTTGTTACCTTGGCTGAGTGTCACAACTGTCTTGTCATAATGTTGAGTAAAATCAAGAGCCCTCGATATTTCAATTGCCCTTCGATTCGCGATTTCTGAAGGTATCTGACGAATTGATGCAATAAAATCAAAGAGTTCGCGAGGTGTGAGTGATTCATACAAAGATATTTCTTCTGGTACATAACCAACTCTCTTCTTGACTTCAATAGAATCTGTCACAGTATTTATCCCAAAGATTTCAGATATACCCGATTCCGGATCTAAAAGACCCATCAAAACTTTCAATGTAGTGGACTTACCAGCTCCATTAGGACCTAGTAATCCATAAATTTCACCCTCTTTCACATTGAATGTTAGGTTATTAACCGCTACAAGATCACCGTATTTTTTTATCAAATTCTTTACTTCTACCGTATTCATATCTCAATCATTCTCCACCTTTCTCATTGTTGCTCGACCTCAATTTGACTTTCCTTTTAATGAATGTCCAATATGAATAGAAAACTATCCAAGCTGTGTATGGAATAACCACCAACCACCATAAAGGTGTAGATGCGAGCAAGATTATGCTGTTAATGAAGACATACATAAATACATTGACAAACCATGCTCTTCGCTGCCATCCATGATGCGCGACAATATGCACTGCTCTTAATGCAGAGAATCCCTTCTCGTTAAGTTCGTATTCACCCAATTGATTCGTTGCAAGTAAGATTTCCATTTTTTTAAGATGGAAATCGAGCTGCCCACTACTCTCTATCTTGAACTTGCGTTTGAGATCAGCAAATCTCATTGGTCCTCTTGCGAGAGTCTTTAATATCTCGATTCTAAGTGGGTGTGAGATTGCATCGAATAGGTCATCCGAAGTCATTTTTATTCAAGATTTACTACTACATGAAAGGATATTATTCTTTCATCCTTGACCAATGGTCAATGAATGTAGACCTTAGAATCTGTAGATGGATTTCTCAGTTCATGTCGAAAAATATGTCCCATTGCTACAATTATTCTGTTTTATTATCCGTAAAACCTAGGAGCTGCAGATGCAGCTACTGTGGGAGGTGAAAAATCACTACTTGAGTCATTGTATATCTGTTCAGCTGTGATTCTAAAAACGTCTGTGATATTGATTCCATCCTTAGCGCTAGTCATGATAAATGGGGCTCCGTGGTCAGAAGCAAATGTCATAGCTTCTTCTTCACTTACTTCATATGGTAGGTCGCATTTATTCCCACAAACAACCATTGGTACCCTTTTTCCAATAGATGAATCTGCCTCTCTCACCCATGTGGAAAGCGCTTCGAATGAACCACGATTGTTCATATCAAACACTAGAACAACTGCTTTAGCGGATTTATAAAACACAGGTCTGATGAATTTGAATGTGTCTTGACCACCCATATCCCACATTATCAATTTCACACTAGTTTTCACATCGTCTGCATCAATCTCTACTGTACTTGTAAAGTGTTGTACACCGACCGTGACCTGGTACTGTTCACGAAAAGAACCAGTGGACCATCTCTGAACTGTACTCGTCTTTCCTACTCCTGCGTTACCTACGATAACCATTTTGTAGATAAAGGCGGCATCTAACATCACACTAATCCTCAAGACTATTATATTGTATTATAATATATATCTATCTAGCTTTAAATAATATAGTACGATTACGAGAAAGTAATTTGCTTTCGTATCATAATCATTTCATTTGGATCAAGATTATTGACGCTATCAATGAGACTTATCAACAATACTGCGTAATATCAAATATGGGCGAAGTAGATAAAGAGAAATTTCTTGAAATGATGATGCCTAAAAATCATACATATCAATTAGTCTGTGGAATCGTGTTTTTCATCGTCTGGTTTTTAGATGCTTTTCTTCTAAGAATTACTACAGTATATGCAGATTTACTTCCTTTTTGGTTGCCTCTTTTTTTAGCGTTAATAATTTTCATAGTGTGTCTTTATCTCATCGATGCATCCCACAAAGCCCTCTTTAATTCCGGTCCCTTTGGATTGAGAACTGAAGGTGTTTTCGCCAGTGTCAGACATCCTATGTACCTTGGCACAGTCTTGTTCTATCTAACCTTAGCAGTAGCTGTAATTTCACTTGCGTCAATTTTGACTTTCTGCATGGTTTTTCTAGTGTATAATTACATAGCTGATTTTGAAGAAAAACAGCTTGAGATGCGCTTTGGAGTTGAATTCTTGGAATACAAAGAGAGAGTGGGAAAATGGGGTCCCCGATGGAAATAACTCTTAATGGGAACACATCTAAAATTTCATAATTTCATAATTTCGAAATTCTTAAATTAATGGGATCCCATATATAACTGAGAATCTCATAATGACTTCTATAGATTTACGAAAAAAGTTTCTAACGATTATTGGAGATACCTATGAGACCTATGGATATCCAGAATACTGTGGTTGGATAGAAGGACTTCTACTTCTGGAACCCAGAGAGTGGTCCCAAAGAAGTATATCGGAAAGGCTAGGTGAACTTTTTCCGGCATCAAAATATCCTACATCGATATCATCTGTTAATCGAGCTCTAAAAATTCTAGAATCCTACGGAGTGGTTGAGAAAGCCGGATCACGGAAAGAAGGTTTCAGGTATCGCACAATCGCGTCTTCCAATCTTGTTTCCTCAATGCTCTACCAACTAATAGCGGTTAATCAGGACTTCATCAGTAAGATGGAGATTCTGAAAAAGAAGAATCAGAAATTTGATACAGAATTGAGGAGAGCTACTTCATATCAAATCAGTATCGCGAAAACTTGGAACAAAGCTCTGGAGCTTCTCATTGAATCTATTCGTGGTGAAAAATAGGGGTGTTTTTAGATGAGTAAGAAATCAATCATTATTATTGGCGCTGGACTAGCTGGTCTATCAGCAGGTTGCTACGCTCAAATGAATGGTTATGAGAGTAGAATATTCGAACACCACTCAAAACCTGGTGGCGTTGCTGCTGTATGGAAGAGAGGTGAGTATCTAATTGATGGTGGTATTCACTTTCTCATCTGTCATAAACCAGGGAGTTCAATATATGACCTATACACTGAGATAGGTGCAGTAGACAATCTTGCTGTTGAAGACATGACTACATATCTCCGGTTCTATGATGCAACAGGTTCGAAGCATATTGACCTTACTGGAGACCTCGATAAGCTTGAAGCTGATTTCCTTGAAATATCTCCAGAAGACAAAGAGGAGATTCGGAGTTTCATTAAGGAAATTCGTTCTCTACGTGACTCTCCGTTGCTAACAGATATGGGAATGGATGTAACACCTCCAGAACTCAAGAGCCGTTTTGGCTCATTGAAAGAGATGTGGCAGATGCGTGGATTCATGAAGTACTTTTATGGGAAGTTCTCTAAGTCTGCAAGAACGTATGCAAAGCGATTTCAAAATCCATGGCTTCGTTCAATAATTGAATATAGTTTTTCGCCAGATATTGCCATTTGGTTTGTGATTATGATATTAGCCTCAGTAGCAGCTGGAATGATTGGGCTAATTAAAAATGGATGTCATGAATTTGTGAATCGAATAGTAGGCACGTATGAGTCACTTGGAGGAAAGATTCAGTACAAAACAACAGTTGAGAAAATTATCGTGGAGGATGACAAGGCGGTTGGAGTTTTATTGTCAGATGGAACAGAGCACAAAGCTGATGTGATTGTTTCAGCAGCTGATGGAAAGAGTACAATCTTCAACTTACTTGACGGTAGGTACACTGACGAGAAAATTGAGAAACGTTATGCCACTTGGAAGCCTTATGATCCCACATTCATTGTGAGTCTTGGTGTTGCGAGAACATTCGAAGACGAGGCGCCTCTTACAGGATTCTTACTAGATGATCCCATCGTAATCAATGAAAAGAAAATCAAGATCCTTCCTCTAAGGGTCTTCAATTACAGCGATGTATTTGCACCAGAAGGGAAGTCTGTGATTCAGATTATGTTGGAAACTGATTGGGAATACTGGAAGACTCTCCATGAGAACATAGAGGAATATGTAGCTGATAAAGAACGAATTGCTAAGGAAGTTATCCAACGCCTTGAGAGATATTATCCTGGAATCTCATCACAGATTGAGGCTACGGATATAGCAACTCCCTATACGACTTGGAGATATACTCTGAATTACAGGGGATCGCCAATGGGATGGCAAATGACACGAGCATCTCTGATGGAGGTAATACCTCGAACTTTACCTGGACTCGAGAACTTCTATATGGCAGGACAGTGGGTCTTGGCTGGTGGAGGTGTACCAGGTTGCATCTACACAGGTCGTAATGTAGTCCGGATACTCTGTAAGAAAGACGGAACGAAGTTCAGGATTGAATAGATTCATTCATCGATTCTCTTAGCAGTAATCAATTGAGCGAAGAACCCTCCAGATTCCTAAAACTAAAATTCAGTGATATTCCCTGATTCGTCCTCGATATCTTTACAAGGCAAAAAGAAATGAGAAAGTGCTCTTTTCAGAGCACTCCATGTGAACACTATTTCTTACGTAGTTTCATAATCACTACTAACACAACTATAACTCCTACTCCTGCACCCGCTAATAGTAGAAGCAGAGAAATATCTCCACCTGTTGGAGACGGAGTCGTCGTTTCATTAGATGTTGCCATAGTAGAGGGTGTAGTTGTTGGAGCTTCTGTTGTGGTTGGTGCGGGACTAGTAGTTAATGTTGATGTTGTACTTGTGACAGCTGTTGATGTGGTAGTAGCGGACGTAGTAGTTGAAGATAATACCTTCAGATGATTATACAATGGTCGTAGTTGGAGAAGTTGGTAGTGGATTAGGTCTTGTTATTGTGGTGATATTGCTCTTGAGAAGAAAACAGTCATAGAGAGAGAATGGGAATCGAGATTGCAATTATCATTATGGTACTCTCTCGTATCTCATGAAACTAAAGGAAAGATGCCACGACACAGGTACCTAACCAGTCCTTATCGGTTTGAAATACACTGATAGGGGAGTAAAGCATTTTTAGTCTATTCTTTCGGCTATGATTTGTTGAAGCTTTTAGTGTAACTGCTATAACAACACCTCACATCAGGATTCTTTTCCAATTTTGTAGATAGTGTATTAACAATATTTAAGTCGTATGTTTAATCGCATGATTTACCAAAATCGGTGAGAGTGTTTTTATCAAGTAGAAACATTGCTATTCTAATGAACAGAGTGAAAAGGAGGATGTTCTATTCGTTTCTTATGAATCCTTTACCTCGACCGTATCAAGAGACTGATCGTGAGTCTATCCTTAAGATTGCTGAAGGCACTTGGAACGGGCATGATCATCTAAATACAGAACTTGATGCTATCGTTAAGAATCATAAATCCAATCCTTTTGTACTGGAGATTGATGGGACAGTTGTTGGTTTTGCCAATCTTAGGATTATTGATAATGGAAAAACAGGTTGGATGGAAACCTTGAGAGTACATCCTGATTATCGTGAATCAGGATATGGACACCTTTTGACTGATTATTTGGTTCAATTTGCTAGGGAGAAAAGGCTTTCCCGTCTTAGACTCACCTTGGCAACAATGAATGATGCTCCAATAAAACTTGCAAAGAGTATTGGAATGAATGAAATTCTCATTATGAAGAATCTATGGTATGGACATGTTTCTGAAATTAAATGGAGTTTTAGTGAGATTGAGATGAAGGAGGTCACAGGCTCCGATTCATATTATCTACTTCAAAGCAATCCTGCATTGATGCCAAGGAATATTGGGATTTACTTTTGGTATGCTTTCGATACTGATGTTTCAAGCTTCAATGAAGTAGGAAAAAAAGTTAGAATTTGGGCAGGACGAAGGAAGAACATTTTAGTTGCGCTAGCGTTTGGTCTAAGACGAGAAACCCCACAAGGTCCAGAATGGAGTGCATCGATTTATGCCAGAGAAAAGGCCTCTTTTCTTTCAGCAATTTCACATACGCTTCATCTATGTAAGTCCTTTAGAATTGAATCTCTAATGATTCAACATGAACCAGAGAATGCCGTTCAATATGACTCTATTGAGTGGATGAAATCTCCAATTCATCAAATTGACTTGGCTTTGTATGAGAGAATCCTTTGAAGCTATGGGATGGGTGAGGTAGAACTTCATGAATCTTTTTTCCGATGACAAATAAACAAGAAACCTCTCTCTTTTTTAGATGGATATGGTTTGATGTATTTGGTGTGCACCATGCTTGATGAGATTGTACCACTAATGCAGAAGTTAATTCAGAACAAGTGTGTTAATCCTCCTGGAAATGAGATGAGAAGCATCAAAACAATTGAGCAATACCTGAAATCAAAGGGGATTGACTCTGAGATTTTCGAGAGTACCACTGAACGTGGTAATCTACTTGCAGAGATTAAGGGCACTTCACACCATCCTAGCTTGATGTTTGGCCCATCTCATGTAGATGTTGTGCCTGTTGAAGAAGAGTCGAGTTGGTCGATTCCTCCATTTGAAGGTAGAGTAGAAGACGACTTCATCTGGGGACGAGGGTCTCTTGATATGCTCTATATTGTAGCTTGTCAAGCAGTTGTGTTTTCACACCTAGCTTCAAATGGATTCAAACCTAGGGGCGACCTCAAGCTCCTGATAGTAGCTGATGAAGAAGCTGCTGGGACATTTGGAGCAAAATGGATGGTTGATAATTATCCTGACAAGGTGAAAGTAGAATATCTAATTTCCGAGACTGGCGGGGAACCAGTGGAAGCCAATAGAGTAGCATTCTGGTATGGTGAGAAAGGATCGAATTGGACTAGATTAATCTTCAAAGGTGCTGAGTCCCATGGAAGTGCTCCTCTGCTTAGTGATAATGCAGCTATCAAGCTAGCAAAAGCAATTGAACGTATTACAGACTATCAGCCACCCCGCGATTTGACTTTGGTCCGGAATCTAATTGCTCCTCTGAGTATGGGTGGTCTTACCAAAAGTCTTGCATCCTCATCAATTACCCTTCCACAGGTTTTAAAATCGTTAAGAAAGAGTAACCCTGGAATGGCTGGATTTCTTCATGCAATTTCTCAAATGACATGGTCACCAAATGTCTGTGAAGCTGGTACAAAAATCAATGTAGTACCTGCTAAAGCTCAACTGGATATTGATATTCGTACACTTCCAGGACAGAACGAAGAATATGTCCGAACTCATTTGCAGCACGCTTTGGGTGACCTTATTGATGATGTCGTTATCGAGCGTGTTCCTGAGGAGTTGGGAGGTGCAGTATCTCCTGGTACAATGAGTGATATGGACTCTCCTTTTGTAGATATAATGAGAGGTGTTCTTAGAGAATTAAGAGGTGAGGAATTTGATCTTGTTCCTCTTTTTTCACCTGGAGCAACAGATGCAAGATTCTTCAGACAGGCTTTTGGTACACAAGCTTATGGTTTTGCTATTACAGACGGACGTCTAGACTTGTCTACATTATTCAAATTATTCCACGGGGATGATGAGAGAGTCTCATTGGGAACGATTGAGTTAACAGCAAATGCTTACAAAATGGTCGCGGAAAGGTTTCTTAGTTAGGAGAACCTACTTCGATTATAACTTCATCTGATATTTCATTATTCAGAAACATCTCAGGTGAGATTACATCTCCAAATTCCTGTTGTGAATCAATTAATCGCTTTCTCTGTGCACTGAGTAATTCATATAGGATTGGGGGTGTATCTCTGACGCAATCATCATACTCTTTCTCAATTCTATCAATCTTATTGAGGAGTTCGGGAATTCGAATCGCAAATTGCTGATTATAATCCTCGAGTGAATATTCTTTGTTTAGATGTATTTTGAATAAGTTCCTTAAGTCTTCATAGAGCGGAATATAACCGGTTGGTGTTTTTCTTGCATTTATCTCACCATGCACCCTGAGGTCCATCCACTGTAACCAAACTCTCTTGTCCTTCTTATCAGTGAGATCGTTTCCTTCCTCATCTTTTTGGAAGTAATTAACACTGAAGACTTTTGGTACTTTTTCAAGACCTTCAACGAACTCCAGATGATTTTTGATATAGCGTCCAAGAGGTATTGACATAAAATCCATATTTGCGAATGCCTGGAATTTACGAATCCCACTTGGTCCCATCGTAGCTGCGGTTGATTCGGATTCCAAACTTGCCCCCATGGTGATTACTCCATGTGACCAATCAAACGCTTCTTGTACAGGAACCCAAGTATCGGGGTCTCTTCCTCCATAGATGACTGCTCCTAGTTCCACGCCTTCAGGATCCTCAAGTGTGTCATCTAAATTATCCAATCCTTCAAGACCAATTGTGTATCTTGCATTCTTATGTGCGAGAGGTATAGATTCACCATTTTCGTCTTTCTTACCTTCAAACCACGCACCTGAATGATTGATGCCTCTTTTTGGTGGATTTCTCCCATCTCCAAGCCAATACGGGATTCCTTCATCGACTAACACATTTGTAAAGATGACAGGATGTTCTGAATGAATTACATCCCAGATGACCGGATCGGCTTTTTTACTAACTGACCTTATGATTCCAAAGATCCCTCGTTCAACATTAACAGCTCTTGGAATACCATCAATGTTTTTGATATATGCAAGGTCATCACCCACGATGGTTGCACCTGGAACCATAGATGTACTAGTCTTACCACATCCACTAGGAAACGCACCACTCATGTATGTCTTTCGTCCTTTCGGACCATGCACAGCCATTAGAAACATGTGTTCAGCTAACCAGTTTTCTCTACTAGCTTTTCTAATCGCTAGACGAAGTGCGAGTTTCTTGAGACCTATTGTATTACCTGCATATTGTGTGTTATAGCTGTAAACTATATTCTCCTTGTAATCGATAGCTACTCCCCTTTTTTTCCAATTTGTACTGACAGAGTGAATAAGTTTACCTGATGAATGAAGCATCCAGAAAATTTCAGCATTTGGCTCCAGTTTCTGAAAATATTCGTAGCCTCTTCGATAGAGAAGGTCCTCACTATGTGCAACATAGAATGAATCAGTTATTTGTACACATGGAATTGAAAATTCTGAATCGACTGGCCCTAGACAGAGGAACCGGATGACCATTTTCTTGTGATCCATGCTGTTTTTCAGTCGTTTTCTAGATAGCTCGATACCTTCTTCCCTATCCATCTGAAGTAGGTGTTCTCCTAGGGATTCTCCAGCTGGTACAAGGTATATTGTATGTTCTTTATCACGTGCTTGATCAAAGAATCCATCATAATGCACTGTATGGTTTGGATGTGCTAGCTTGGTTTCTTCTCCTCTCGCAATGGCAGTCTTCCTTATGTATTCGACATCCTGTTCTGAGTCATCACAGACAAATACCTTCATTGGTTGACAGAGGTCGATTGCTTCTGCAACAAAATCATGAACACGCTGAGAGGGGATAGCAAGAATCTTTCTTAGATTCACCTTGTTGAGTGAAGACTCTAGAATAGTCATTGTATCAACCATCAATATTCCACCAGAAGACTACATGCTCTATATGACTACTTCAATGGTAAACCAATATAATACCCTCGCCAGCGGCAATGACAAAAGAGAGAGTAAATCCAATCCGGGATGATTATTTTCTGTTCGAATTTTAGAACGACAAGTTCTAGGAATAGTCTTATGTAAAAATGTTGCATCTCATATTCAGGGACATTTGAAATCCTAGAAGTGGTTCGGATGAAGAAGAAGGCAATTCTTCCTGTACTATTATTAATCGTTTCTTCCTTCTCAATGGTCTTTCCCACACATCCACTGAATAAACTAAACTTGGAAATCATGAAACAAGGGGTTCTAGCAGATAGTGAGCCCATTGTGTCCTATACTTCGAACGATATCAACGAGTCTGTAATTCTTAGCAATGGGGATACTGCTGTTGGAGATCATGTAGTATTGAATGTCACTGCACCTGAATTCATACCTGAAGATGAAATCATCTCAATGGAATTACTTCTTTCTTCTGGTGTCTATTATGTATCAACAGGTACACTAGTAATCCCTGACGGTTCATACGATTTATTTGGTACTCCTGTAATTGATTTCACTCAATTTACATGGGAGTACATACCAGAAATTAATTCAGGTGATGAACTCTCACTCGAGCTTGACTTTACAAATAGTGACTGTGATGTTGTGGCTTGGTTGTACAGTATTGATGGACTAGTTCAGGACAACTCTGAGTGGCAATTTGGGAACAATTTGTTATCAGATAGTATGGCAACAGGTTCGCATCCCGAAGTAGGATACATCATAGCAGATTTTATCGGTGAATCCGCTACTCTTGCTGTTGGTATTTTCGATTTTGATTTACAAAATGGGACTTATACCTTGACTGTAGATGGAACCTTATCTGATGAGGTTGAATCAGACGGAAGTTCTGTCTACTTTGATACATACCAATTTCTCTCTAATGCATCTAGGCATGTGGAAGTTACAGTGTACACCGATACAAACATGAGTTATACATATCATTATGATTTCACTTTTGAGAATTTCTTTAGTCCAGCTATAACTAATCTTACTGTGGTTGGGGATGGTGCTGTTAAATACATAACGTGGGATGTAGAAGATCGAAATGCTCAAGATGAGCATTTTTGCGAGGTTCTGCTTTCTTTTGACTATGGGCTAAGTTTTATGCTCATGATGAAAAATATCACAACCAATTCGTATACTTGGGATTCGACAGGTTGGTTATTTCGTGATTATGAGATAATGGTTAGAGTCTTTGACAATGATCCCTATGAAAACCCAGATGCTATTCACACCGGTGATTATTGGCCTAGATTGGGTGATATTGAAACTGTCCCTGTTACCGCTGGAACAGAATTTCACAGTGATTCCGACTGGACCACTTGGGATTGTTGGTCCTCATATTATTATGACTCATCGTCATCATCATCAACATACTCTTCGTCAACCGAGTACTTGTCAACTGTAGAAATTACTACAACACCAGAGAGCTCTCAATCATCTACAGAACATCACAGCAATTCGGATACCACTGCAATTTTCCAGGTTGTCAGTCTGGCAATAACACTGTCATCGCTTGGAGTGATTGTCATATTCTCAATTCTAATAGCCGTAACTCGGATGGGTCACAAATATTCTGGATGAAAAAGAAATGATGAGGGGTGTAATTCCCCTCAAAGGATGTAAACACTAAATTGAACCTGGTACAATATCATCTTCTAGTGTAGACATAGTTGCATCTAAACCAGTTTTTGATGCTCCCATGACAGGTTGTCTGACTTTGACTAGTATTATCAGAGACACTATGAAGAATATCATGATACTGAGCAATGAGTTCTTGTGAGCTCCGATTATATCAAACCCAGCTCCCTGTGACCATGTCAGTACTGATGCGTAGACAAATGGACCAAGGATCGCAGCAAATTTCCCTGTAAGGGCATACATACCATACATCTCAGATTTCTTTTCTTCAGGTATGTATTGACCAAACATGCTTCTGGCCGTACTCTGAGCAGAACCCATACCTACTCCCGCAATCAGTCCTACAATCCACCATACGATTGGAGCACTACCAAAATAAGCGATTACTAGAGCCACAATCCAGATTACCAAGGTGATCATAAGAGTCGGCTTTGTCTTGATTCTGTCTGCTACATATCCGAAGATGAATGCACCTGGAATTGCTGTAAGTTGTGTGACTGCGAAGAAAATCAATATATCCGTCGTTGAAAATGCGTACACCTTTTCACCAAACAACGCTGCGTAGTATATGACTGTAGTAATTGCATCGCTGAATAGAAAATAAGCAATCATGAATAGTGGTACACCCTGATATGTTCTGATCTCTCCAAATGTCTTTCTAACACGACTGAATCCAATTCTGATATAGCTCATTCCCTCTTCTTCTGGTTTCTTGGTAGCTGGTCTATCTTTGAGTCCCATAATACTTGGTATTGAAAACACAAGGAAGAATAAAGCACCCAATAGAAATGGTACAGTGGATTCGGTTCCATATATTGAAACGCTGATCAGCGCGATGATAATTGTGAGCATAGCACCCACGTATCCTGCAGCAAATCCTATACCTCCAATTCTCCCAATCGTATTCTCATCACTGATTTCTGGTAACCATGCATTGTAAAACGGAAGTGCTCCCTGAAATCCGATATTTGCGAGAATAAAGATAACAAAAGCCCAAACCCATATGGGAAGTCCGAATGCTATTGCATTTGGAATAGTGAAGAATAGTAACGCATTGAAATAGACACATATTATTGTATAGAAGATAAGGAACTTCTTTTTTGATCCGGATGAATCCGCAATCGCACCTAAAATCGGTGAACTTAATGCGATTACTATCATTGTTATACTTCCAGCATATCCCCAAAGTGCTGTCCCTAGGAAACCACCATCGTTGGTAACGCTAGTTACTAAACCTTCAAAGAATCCTGGAAATAGAGCAGTGACCATGAGAACTGTAAAGCTGGTATTTGCGAAGTCATAGAGATACCAAGCAATGCGTTCTTTCCTATCAGTAGGAACCACTTGATCTGATGCCATGAATAATCATATCCTGTGATGAATTCTGGGAAATGTCTAGAACATGCTGATATTTAACAACAATGTAAAACATGATTTTGGTATCCGATGAAGTGTTCTATATGGCAACCCGATTTCTTATCCATTCCAAGACCGTTTCATTAAATTTAGTTGATTGCTCAAGCATTACACTATGACCTGCATTGTCTAAGATTTTCAGAGTAGAATCAGATATACTTTGATGCAAATACTCTGAGTATTTTACAGGTGTCATCATATCATCCTTTCCTACAATAATCAATGTTGGAAGAGTGATCTCATTAACTCTCGCTATGATGTCGAATTCGTTACACATCTGGAAGTCTCTAGCGATTACCGATGGATTGCATTTTCTGACTTCAACTTTAGATGCTTCTATCATCTTTGGATTTGCACCTTCATGGAACATATATTCACCAACTGCAGATACATATGACTCGAAGTCATTCTCTAGCATATTGAAAATAATCGGATGGACGCTTAGTTTTGCACCAGTTCCAACTAGAATAATTCCCCCTAATTTTTCAGGATTTTCAAGCGCGTATAGTTGTGCCAGAGCGCCTCCCATACTGTGCCCTAGTAGAAATGGTTGGGTAAATCTATCACATACACCATCGATATCTTTGAGATAGCTTGTTACCGTCCTGCTTTCATTCCTGTCAGCTGTTTTCCCATGTCCATTCAAATCAATTGCTACACAATGTAAGTGATTTGAGAGTGTTTTCAGTTGCAAAAACCATGTTGCTGAAGACCCTCCTGCGCCATGAATCATCACAAGGGGAATGTTGTTTTCCTCACCTATTGATTCGAAATTAACTGACATAGTTCCATCCTTTAAAAAAGCCCTTATTGACTTTCGCAATTGTCATATAATTTAAATCAATTAATCTGTATAGTTACGCATTAGTATTAACAAGGACTGAATAGATGTGAGTTCGACAGGTAGGAGTGCCATTGTAATTATCGTAATCGTTTTAATTGGGGTCGGTGTGGGAGCGGGAGCCTACTTTTTCGTCTATTATTTTATTCCAACTTCACCCACAACAACTGCTTCACCAACCACCACAACTACCGTACCAACAACTTCAACAATTACATACTATTCGTATACTGACTATTGGTCTACAAGCACATCATACCTCTCTTATACAGATTATTGGTATTCGACGACCTCATATTGGTACACAGACTATTGGAGTACCTCAACATACTGGACTGAAAATCCATATGATATTGCTATTGTACTCACGACTGATGGCGCAGGAGATGAGGGATTCAATGATGGTGTACTTAATGGTGCTTTAAGCGCATGGCAAGACTTCAGATTAGAAATTGATGTAGTTCAACCTACTCATATCATGGAATATGAAGTATGCCACCGGATCTTTGCTGAACATACCTCATACACAACTCCCTACAAACTAATCATAGGTGTAGGATTTGACCAAGCAGATGCTATCATGAGTGTTGCCGAGGATTATCCTAATCAGAACTTTGCTATCGTTGATATGTTTATAGATCCTGCAGAGTATCCTAATGTTGCCTCCTTATTATTTTCTGAACACGAGGGATTTGCACTTGTAGGTGCTATTGCCGGTCTCATCACTCAGACTGATTCGATAGGTTTTGTTGGTGGAATGGATATCCCACTCATAAACAAATATTTAGCTGGATATGCTTTCGGAGCTAACTATACAAATCCAGGTGTCAATGTAACCTATGCATACACCAACGATTGGGTTGATATTGCAGCAGGTCAGACTCTTGCTGACGGTATGTATACTCAAGGGATTGATATTATCTTTGCAACTGCATTATATTCAGGCCTTGGAGTTTTTGACAGTTGCAGAACCATAATCGAAGATGAAACAAATACCACACCAATTTGGACTATCGGTTATGATACCCCTCAAATGTACTTAGGAACTTCTGATTCTGAAAATCCCTCTGCACCAACATTCTGTTTAACTTCAATGATCAAGAGAGTTGATGTCTCAGTCTACAACATTATTAGGGATGTTTTCCTTGGCAACTTCACGGGGGGACTGAAGTTCTTTAATTTAAGTAATAATGGCGTTGATTATGAAGTTAACAGTAATCTTCTAAAATTGCCCGGTTCAGTAATTTCTGCAGTTGAATCTTTTAAAGCTGATATTAAATCTGGTAGTATAAGTGTCCCTGATTCGATATACTGAAGCTAGATCACTTGCATTAAACGAGTGAATTAGCAATGTAACTCAGGCGTTCTCCATTGAATTCCAGAGGACTCATGCTAGACTATTCAGTTTAGATGTTGCATTTGCTAAATGGGAGATTAGGGAGGTTTTTTAGGGGGTACTGTTACATAATTAGAGTAAGTCAATAGGTTTCGCTCTTAGTGCGTAATCTATACGACAATATCCATGGAGAAACGATAACAAAATGAGCTCATCAAGTAGAGGCATGATGGCAGCAATCGTGATTATTATTATCGCAGTTGGTGCTGTTGGTGCCTGGATATTGATTGCCAATCCGTTCGCTCCCCCAACAACAACTGAACCAACAACTACAACTACAACGACAACAACAACTACAACCACTGGGAATCCAAATCCCTATGATGTAGCAATAGTCTTTGCTACCGGTGGTCTAGGTGATAAGTCGTTTAATGATGGTTGTAAGACTGGTGCAGATGAAGCAGTAACGGACTTTGGCATTAGCTTCACATATGTGGAGCCTACAGCAATCACTGAATACGAAGGATACATACGAGGATATGCTGAACATACAGCTTATGATGATGGATATGATCTCATCATATCGATTGGTTTTGATCAGGCAGAAGGGATAATGGCAGTTGCTGATGATTATCCAGACCAGCACTTCGCTATTGTCGATATGTTCATTGACCCAGTTAACTACTCAAATGTTGCTTCCCTGCTTTTCAACGAGCATGAGGGTTCAGCACTTGTAGGTGCTATAGCCGGACTAACAACAGAAACTGATAAAATTGGTTTCGTCGGTGGTGCGGATATTCCACTCATTAACAAATTTTTGGCAGGATACGCATTTGGTGCGAACTATACCAATACTGGTGTTAATGTAACATACGGATACACCAATGATTGGGTAGATACTGCAGCAGGTCAGACTCTTGCTGATGGTATGTATGCTCAGGATGCAGACATTATCTTTGCAGCTGCTGGTCGTTCGGGACTTGGTGTCTTTGACAGTTGCAGCTCAATCATCGATGCTGAGACAAATTCAACCAACATCTGGACAATTGGTGTAGACAGTCCACAGATGTACCTTGGTACGGCTGATCCTGAAAACCCAGTTGCGCCAACTTTCATGTTGACATCAATGCTCAAGAGAGTTGACTTAGCAGTATACCAAATGATCGCTGACACATTTCATGGTAACTTCACAGGTGGTTTGAAGTTCTTCACCCTCGCTAATGGCGGTGTAGACTTCGAGATAAACGAAGATTTACTTGTTCTACCCCCAACAGTAATTACTGCAGTTGAGGATTTGAAGGCAGCAATCATCAGTGGAACTGTGGTAGTTCCAGACGCAATCTACTGGTAATCAGTGATTAATTGAGGGGAATCTTCCCCTCTCTAATTTTCTTTCATTCTCTTCATCCCTTTAAGTTAAATAGTCGTAATTCTAAGAGTCAAATCAATCTGTTACATAACAGAGTAAGCGAGGACTCAATATGTATGCAGTTGAACTGGAGACTATTTCAAAGACTTTTCCGGGTGATGTTCAAGCAAACAAGAACATAACATTGCGGGTCAAAGAGGGAGAAGTTCATGGTTTGCTTGGAGAAAATGGTGCTGGGAAGTCCACTCTGATGAATATTCTTTACGGTCTACTTGATCCAACATCTGGGAAAATAAAAATTCGTGGTGAGGAAGTTACTCTCAAATCACCTGATGACGCTATTTTGCGTGGTGTTGGAATGGTCCATCAACACTTCAAACTGATTCCTCCTTTAACCGTTACAGAAAATGTAATCATGGGAATGGAACCTAGAAGGCGAAGAATAAGCCTCTTTACTATTTTCATTATGCTTTTGACTTATGTGTATTTGATTGCGATGACATTCACCATTTTCGGAGTTGAGGTTATTGTCGGAGAAGAAACATTGGTTGATTATTCGATTCCAGCTTTCTATAATGCTATTTTCATCATTCTTACAATATTCACATACTTAACCTATGACCGGATTGGAGGTTGGATGAACAAGTTAGGTTTTGTAGGTCGTTTCTTTGTCAGATTAGGTTCCCCTCTCAAGAAGGTTATTGATCAACTCGCTCCGATTGGCATAAAAAATGCCCAAGAACGAATTCGTCAAATTGCTATTGAGAATGGGCTTGCAATAGATCCAACTGTTAAGATTGCTGATCTATCTGTTGGGTTGCAACAGCGTGTTGAGATCATTAAAACACTATATCGTGAAGCAGAGATATTAATTCTGGATGAGCCAACGAGCGTCCTCACACCTCAAGAAGTGGATGAACTTTTTGAAACTCTCAAAGCATTCAGGGACTCTGGAAAGACAATCATACTCATCACTCACAAACTCCGAGAGACCATGGCTTTATGCGATCGAATCAGTGTTCTACGTGATGGTGAGCTTGTTGGTACTGTAAATAGGGATGAAACATCACGAGAAGAATTAGCAAAAATGATGGTGGGTCGTCCTGTTGTTTTCACTGTAGAAAAAACTCTTGGACATCCAGGAGAAACCATACTTTCTGTAGATAATCTTGTAGTCAGAGATCATCGTGGTCTTATGGCTGTGAAAGGAGTATCTCTTGAAGTAAGGGCTGGAGAAATCTTGGGAATTGCTGGAGTTGAAGGTAATGGGCAGACTGAACTTGTTGAAGCACTTACAGGTCTTAACCGACCCATAGTTGGAAGAGTGTGTATTAACGCTGATCCATCAGTTTCACTGAAAAAGGGTTTCTTAAGCCGACTTTGGGACGAAGATCTGACCAAGTATTTTACTCATGGGCTTATGTTATCATTGTTCTGGTTGTTTGCGTTGTTTTTCTGGGTTCTTTTAACATTTGCACTGGTGCATACCACATTGTTTATCGGGTTAGCAGTGAGTATCTTTATTCTAGGATACATAACAGGTTCTATCACTATCTCACTTTCAGATGCGATATGGAGGATACAATGTAAAGAATCGAGAGGTAGTAAGTTTCTACAAGGCATTATCCAATTTGTAGCACTTGCACTATTGTCTCTACCTTTGGTATTCCTTGAACTATACTTCATATACTCCGTATCTTTCGATTTGTTGGATTCTATTATTAGGATGTTAATCCCCTCTATACTGATAGGATTCGTGAGTAAGAGAATTGCATCTCATTTCCAACTAGAGGATATCGTAATCGTGCAGGCTGACGTAAAACCCTGTGAGGATTGGATGCTTGATATAACAGGTGTTAAGCCAAGACAGGTCCGTAGATCCGGTATTAGTTACATTCCAGAAGATCGTCACAAGAGAGGACTCCTTCTCTCATTTACCTTGGAAGAAAATCTTGTTTTAGGTCGTCATTATATCAAACCATTTTCCAGAGGTAAAGGACTTCCCATTCTTGAATTAAGTACAATCGAGGATTTATCAGATTCGCTCATCAAAGAATTTTCGATAAAAACAACTGGCAGCGAGAGTTTTGCCAGTACTCTATCCGGTGGCAATCAACAGAAGGTTGTTGTAGCTAGAGAGATTGCAGCGAAACCCCGATTGTTAATTGCTGCTCAACCTACGAGAGGTCTGGATGTAGGTGCTACAGAGTTTATCCATAGAACCCTTTTGAGACTACGGGACGAAGGCGTTGCGATTCTTCTTGTTTCAGCAGAGCTTGATGAAATTCGTTCATTGTCAGACCGGATTGCGGTGATTTATTCTGGTGAAATTGTGGGAATGCGGCAACCGGAGGATACTGATGCTCAAGAGCTTGGCCTGATGATGGCTGGTGCTTCTGCAGATTCGGAGGTGTCTGTATAATGGTTATGGAAGAACACTTACCCAGTTCAGACACAAGGAAGAAGTCTGACACTCGAGCAAAGAGGATTTTCAAACGTATTCACACTGCTCTAGATAGTTCGACTCCTGAACCAATGAAATCCATTTGGAGAACAATCGTAAGATCTGATATACCACCTCCAGAGCAAATTATCTATCCGTCTAGAATCGACAAGATTTTTCGTTATTTCGTAACAGGTTCAATGTTCTATCTTCTCATGCTAATCGTTACTGCATTATATACAGCACTGATAGCACCTGGAATAGGAATTACTTCTCTGTCTATTCTCGTAGCATTATCGGCTATCTTGATAATTTTCTTTGGACTAATCAACACTGGACTCACAACACGGTTATGGAAAATTCCACAAGCTGGAAAATTCGGTTATGTTGCGATGCATGGCCTCTCGTTATTGCTTGAGATGATTATTTTCTATTTACCACATCTCTTGTTTGTGTTTGACACAACTGATCGTATCATTCTCTTGGTAATAGTGATGGGTAGATTTCTTATTTACGCCTTCACTTTCGGATATCTAAGTTCAAGAATTGGTCATGGATTTGCCTCTGTTGATGAGGGTGCATTGGGTAGTTTACCCAAATACCTCGGGGATTCTTTTCAGAAGCTTATTTCTTGGAATTTCTGGAAGACAATCTTATGGGCAGGTGTTTCAGTCTTGCTCGCAATTCTTGTCAGTGCTCTTATTATGGTAACAGCAGGGTACGATCCAGGGGTAGCTTTCAGTGCATTGACTACAGGTGCGCTTCGGCAATTTGATCGAGTGTTATTCTATGCTACACCATTAATACTCACTGGTTTGGCAGTGGCTCTAGCTTTCAAATGTGGTCTCTTCAATATAGGTGCAGAGGGCCAAGTGTATATGGGATCTATTGCAGCTGCTGGACTTGGAGCCCTTTCATGGTGGTGGTTCACGCCACCAGAATGGTTTGCAGTTTTTCACATTCTGGGATGTTTAGCTGTTGGTGCTTTGTGCGGCTTTGCTTGGGGTCTTCTTCCAGGACTCCTGAAGTCATACAGAGGAGCGCACGAAGTAGTAACTACAATGATGCTTAGCTACACAGCAGTGATTTTTACTACATGGCTTGCATCGGACTTGTGGAAGGAACCTGGTCCATACCAGTATAATGCTCAGACTCCAGAGATTGACCCTACAGCTGTTATAGGGAATTTGTTTGGCTCTGATTATCTAAACGGCGGATTCATAATCGCAATCCTCGGTGTCGTATTTGTATGGTTCGTGTTGAATCGAACTGTGCTTGGATATGAGATGCGTGCGGTTGGGATTAACGTAGATGCTGCAGAGTATTCAGGAATCAATCCAAAATATAGGATGGCTTTGGCATTAGCTCTTAGTGGAGCACTTGCAGGATTAGCAGGTGCTTCCGAAATACAAGGCCAATATCATCGATTCTACAAGGAATGGTCTCCTGGTCTTGGTTGGGATGGAATCACAGTCGCAGTTCTTGGACATAATAATCCTTGGGGGTGTCTTCTGGGTGCTATCTTTTTTGGATTCCTTAGAGCTGGTGGAAACGCTATGCATCAAGAAGCTCATGTACCCTCTGAAATGGTCGGTGTTATTCAAGGTCTTGTGGTTTTATTTGTGGCTGCTCCAAGACTGATTCAATGGATGGCAGATCAGGGTATTGATTATGCGAAATGGTTGCGAAATAAACCCACGGTAGCACTTCCACCTTTCATCACGATGGTGATGGGTATATTGGCCATGGGTATAAGCTTTTCATTCATTATCTCAGCACCAGAAGAACTTGCTATGCTTGTAGGTCCTCTTTGGATCGCAGCGATGCTGAGTCTGATTGCTGCTCTTTCCATGTTGGGTAGGCAAAAACGAGGACCAGATTTGTCAATGCTTGCAGCAATATCATGGGTTATGATTGGTCTTCTGGGAGTAATGATGAGAGATACTGGTGTGACATTTGTCTTTCTTGGTATGGGTTTCGTCTGGATTGTGATTTGCACGATAGCGCTCTTGATGCTACAGAAGTATCATGAAATGGAGGTGCAGCAATAATGCAAGGACTTGATGTCACACTAAACATTATTGGTTGGCTTTTGAAAGCGACATTGGAATCTTCAGTACCACTGGTTCTGGCTGCACTTGGTGGTATGTTTTCAGAACGCTCAGGCGTGGTGAATATTGGTCTTGAAGGAATGATGTTACTTGCTGCAGCTTCTGGAGCAGCGGGCAGTTTTCTCACAGGTAATCCATGGATAGGTCTTCTATTTGGAGTTGGTGCGGGTGCAGGATTAGCAGTTATCCATGCAGTAATTTCCGTGAAATACAAAGGTAATCACATTGTGTCTGGTACAGGAATTTTACTCTTTGCAGCGGGTGCAAGTACGTTGATGCTACAGGTAATCTGGGGTCGACCTGGTACCTCTGATAGAGTACCAACAATTCCAGATGTAGGATTCTCTGGAGCTTCAGATGTTCCTCTCCTTGGTCCTGTGCTTGAGGGAGTATCTCCAATTGTTTACGGTATGTTTGTAATAGCAATTATCTGTTGGTATGTCCTTTACAAGACACCCTTTGGATTACGCTTGCGAGCTGCAGGAGAAGACCCAAGCACACTTGATACAGCTGGTGTGAATGTTGAAACTATGAGATATATTGGAGTAATTTTGAGTGGTGTGCTTGCAGGACTAGCTGGAGCTTATCTATCTATATCTTTCCAACCTCGATTTAGTAAAGGTATGACTTCTGGTCGGGGTTTCATCGCGCTCGCAGCTTTGATATTTGGAAATTGGACTCCGATTGGCTGTCTTTTAGCTGGAATCTTCTTTGGCTTCCTTGATGGCCTTACCTTCGCAGTGCAGATTATCCCAGAGCTATCATTTCTGCAACCATATAACAACTTCATTTTCATGTTGCCGTTTGTGCTTGTTGTAGTTGCTCTAGCAGTCATTCGGAAGTCTGTGCCACCAAAAGCAGTAGGTGTACCGTATGAAAAAGAGACGAAAGGATGAAGATGGGGATCCTAGAGATCCCTTTCGCTCTATAGAGGGATGAATACCTTTGAATTATCTTTAAATTCGAAAAAAATCGTTAAGTGATGCACATGACAATTCATAATCGAAATTCAATGATTCTCTGTATAGTTGGTGGAGCGTTGCTAATCACATCAGGTGCTAGTGGCGCAGTAGGCATCATTGGTAATTTTGCTGAGAACTTGAGTGCTCTCCTTGGTCTTGAGGGTGCAGCAACAGTAGAGCTTATTCTCGGTATACTAGCAGGATTGACAGTGCTTGGAGGTTTGGGAGTGATCATTGCAGGATTGATTGTTACAACCGAACGAGTGGAGTTTGGTAGAATTCTTATTTTTCTCTCAACAGGTATGGGAATACTTGGACTTGTCATGAGTCTTGTTCAATTACTCATGATTGGTACACTAGTTATGGATTTAATGATTCAAGTGGGACAATCTCTCGGTTGGGTTGGTGCCATATTCTCTATCACTGGCCGAACAATAACAGAACAGCCACCAATGGTTAAGTAGTATCTTAGAATTCAAAGATGGAAACTGATGATTCTAGGTTCTTTGCAGACTGAACACACTCTCTCAGAATACCTTCTTTATCGGCGTCCATTGTTATGAAAGCAGCTACGAACCATATCCCCTTCCCAGTTCCACAAACTAGTCCTATCGCTCCATCTGGATTGATTCCCACTAATCCTTCTTTTGCAGCAAGTGCTACAAGAAATGGGATCCCCTTTACAATCAATGAGGGTCCACTAGTTCTCCAAATCTCTAAAATCATAGAGATATCATTCTCAATCATCATGTTCTCAGTTGCATATGCCATTTTTCCTTCAAACGTAAAAGCACAAGAGCCAATGATATTCTCATAATTAGACATTGCAATCTCAATTGTTCTTTTCACTCGCATACTCATCTAAGGTCGAGATGGTGTTGGAAAAATCATTGAAATACCTTTGTCGCACTCATCCATTCAATCAAGATGCAAGTGATATGGCCTTCGCGAGAAGAATGCTCCTGTGGTGTAATTCATCATGAGCAACCCATGTTGTGAATCTATTGTTCCTCACTGCCATTCCATGTCTTAGTGCAATATCCTCTCTTTTTTCAGAAGAGATGATTGGAGATGTGAGTTTGTATACAAACCATTCTCCTGACTCTTGTTCTCTGATTCTGCATTTAACATCGATGAACTCTGTATCACTAACATACACTCTGAAGCGCTTCCCTAGTGATTGGGTTATCTTGCTTTTCTGACCAAACACACCTTTTAGAATGCTAATTGTGTAAGTGACTGCAGGGCTTGGCATAAATGCCCAGTGCCAAAATGCGTAGAAGAACATCATAACAGAGAATGCAAGAAAGAAACCTACAGTATTGAATGATGCGACGACTTCAAATCCTTGTGCCCAACCTGCAGGAATCCAATCTATTGGTGGATCTTTGAGAATTGAGTCAATACCATTTGAGTAAAACAAGATGAATGAAGCCGCGTACATAGCTATGAGTGCAGCTAAGGCAATCCTCTGCCGGTCTATGTATAGACCACGGGCTTTATTCAGTAGCTTATCCATTATTCTTCTTCTTCTTCAAGTGATTTTAGGTAGATCTTCTTGGACTCCTCACCGAATTCCTTACACATTTCAATAAGAACAGTAAGCAATGGGTGCTCGCTATTGATTCGAATCGCGTAAAGCTTGGGTGTAAGCTCATCGATTTGTATCATATCGTTCTCCTGCAAATGTGATAGGACTCCTCTGTAGAGGCTTCTTGATTTACCACTGTAGCCGATAAGACGGCTTAATTGAACGCCACTTACGCTCTTTGGATATATGTGTCCGAGTGCTAATAGTATTGCTCTTCGGGTATCATTCAGTGAGGACATCAGCTGAATGAGTTCATACATTGTGCGTAAGTTGTCGTCACTACTCATTTGGAATCAACAGGACATCTATTTGCTTGTGTTGTCTGAAACACATTCAAAAGGTTGAATTTTACTCCCCTTGAACCGTTTCACTATCTTAGTTTAATGTTAAATGCTCTATTTCTACTTATCGTCAACTTACTCCATTCACCAAAGAATTAATTACGTTCGAAACTCTCCACAATATGAAACTCTATTTAATTACAGGAGGTCGTGCCCATTTCATTTGGTAGTAAATACTTCGGATGGTTAGTAGCCCTACTCATCATATTCATTGGAGGTTGGTTTCTATTACCAGCTGCATACGAGACCTTGATTCTGGTATTCGCTCCGCAGCTTGGTAGTTGGTTGAGACCGACTGCTGTAATGATTAATCTACTCATTGTAAATCCTATGAGTAATCCTATTGCTTTAGCTCTTTGGATTGCGGCTGGTCTTGTTGGTGGGATTATCGCAGGTACAAAGAAAGGTGGATTTGTGGTTGGACTAGTCACTTGGCTATCATGTCTCTTGATTATTGGTTTCTGTGTGATTCAGATATTTCAAGCAGGGATATCATTTGGTACACTAGTAATTCCACCTGGTTACTCAATTACTGATATCCTAGGAATCCCATTAATCCAAGATGTGATTGGAAGTGTTCTTGGAGCGTTAACTGGCATTGGTTCTGGTGGTTTTGGACCTGATATGATAATGCAATTGCTTCTTCCATTGATTGTGTATTTCTTGATACCAGTGATAACAGTAATTATTGCAGCCATAATCGGCGCAGCAATCAGACCAAAGGAGTGAGATAAACATGAAATTAAACCGTAAGATTACAGTAAGCATTTTCTTGATTGCTTTTCTTGGATTTCCAATAATGATGGCCACAAATGTTTCTGCAAATCCTATCTTAGCACAGGAGATGGAAACCATTGAGGCTATAATCTCTGATGGTGCCGAAGGTCTCTTTACATATATTGATACAGAGGGTCGACCAATAACGGCTTATGGTCAGGTTGGTTTTCCTTCAGATGCATTGAATCTAGATGCCACAATGTATGATGACTGTCTCGCAATGGCTTTACTATCGATCAAAGGAGAAACCCTTGATTATCTCCTTACAAATCTTATACCTACATTGTTTGGTGGAAGTGAACCAGTCAATGCAACCATATCTTCAACTCTGGGGTACACAGCTCTTCAGTTTGGTGACGGTTTTAGTATCGATTCAATACTCGATATCCTTGGAGATACCTTTAGTCTCTTGATTACAGCATACTTGGATATCAGTGAAACTGCAGCAAATACACGTGTCAGTCAGGTCCTAGCCCATCTATCAGGAGCTCCATTTAGTTTCGCATTTTCAGAACTAATCTCACTAAGAATTGACGAAGCGATGATTGCAGAAATGACAGGTGGTGAAGGTGGAATTGACCTCCCCTTTGAGTCAATTGACCTATTTATTCACAAGTTGGAGACCCCAACTACGCAGACTATCAATACAATACTTGGAATAATGGATGACGATGGACTTCTTGGTAGTATTGATCAAACCGAGTTCACAGAAGCATCTGGTTCAGCGGCTGCTCTTGTAGCAATACCTCGGTTCGAGCTGATTAACGATTTGATAGGTGGTTTTGGTGGAATGGGAACCAATGAGCTATCACCTTATGGTCAATTTGCATTAGCTCAGAACTTCACGTTTGATCAGCCAATTGCAGTCGCAGGAGCAGGATATATTGGTGACCAAGCTATCGAAGCAGGTGACACTGAGTTGAGACTTAGTGTGGTAGTTGGAGCAAGTTCATTCGAACCATTTACGGATGCGAATTCAATCGTAATATGCGCTCTACCAGACACCACCAATATCACAGGAATAACTCCGAATACTGAGGGGTCATTCTGGAACCCAAATCAAACCCTCATATATTGGAATGCAACCCACTTGGGTACACAGCCAGATTATATTATTCACTTTGAATCCGATGATTTCCCGCCCCGCATTGATGTTGAGCGTACATTTGAACCAGATTCACCTGTAACAGAGGCTGGTACAGTCGATGTGACAGTCACTGTAACAAACAATGGTGATTTTCCAATTACAGATGTTGTTATTGATGACTCATATTTGGAAACTCTTTATCCCACTTTAGTAATAACAGGCTCAACAACACGAACTGTTTCATCTATCACCCCAGATAGTTCTGCAACGCTTGAGTATTCTGTGACGTTTGTTAGTGAGGGTGCATATGCTTTCATTCATGGGGAAGTTAGCTATACTTACGAAGGTTCAGAGTATTCTGAGGGAATACCTGATCAATCATATACAATTGCTTCGAGCTTCATAGATAGCATAATGAACCTCATCGAGGATGGATGGCCATATTCCGGAATGGCTCTAGGAATAATCGGCTTGGGTGCTGTTGTTAACATAGCTCTAATGCGCCGTGGTGGTGGCGGTAGATCTGGCGGAGTATATCAAGTCTAGAATTCCTTAACGACTGCACCTCTTATGGTGCATGTCGTTTTCCTTTTCTTTTTCATTAGCAAGTATCTTTATGTGGAAAAAGTGAATTTTCATATTGTGAATCAAATGCAACTCAAGGATAGTCTCAATGGTTACTTGCGATTACCAAGATCATTCTTTGGTGTTCCCTCGCCAAAAAAGGGTCTACCTGATATTGGTATTCTTGGTGTTCCATATGATTTGACTTCTAGCTATTATCCTGGATCGCGATTCGGTCCTGATGCAATTCGGAAAGCCACAGACAGTGAACAATCACATAGCCATTTACTACAAGTTGGAAGGGATGAGTTTGAGGATTCAAAACCTCTCTCAAAACGATTAACCATTGAAGATGTTGGAGACCTTGAGATTAGTTCTAGATTACCTGAACAAGCTTACTATGATATATCTGAAGCAACCACCAGGCTTGCTAAAAATGGTACATCCTTATTATTCCTGGGAGGGGATCATTTCATAACATATCCCATAATTAGAGGTCTCTCTCGTTTCAGGGAAGGTGTTGTTGGAGTTGTCTATCTTGATTCTCATGCAGATTTCTATGATGATATGGGTGGAAATCAATTATCTCATGCTACAACATTGAAACGAATTGTGAATGAGGAACTAGTTAAGATTGAGAACATCGTTGCTTATGACCTTAGGACCGCCATACCTGAACATACTAAGGAGCTTGCAGGTAATCGTCCAATAGATATACAAAATCCAACGGTCTTCGCAGAATACCTCAAAGAGGTATCAGAAAATGTTGATTGGCTTTATCTTTCACTAGACCTTGATGTGATGTCTCCAGAACTTGTGCCTGGAGTTAGTCATCCAGAATCTGGTGGACTGTCTTTTATAGGGGCAATTCAATTAATTCGGAATGTGTTTAGAACAGGAAAAGTTCTCTACGCAGATATTGTGGAATTCAATCCTTTACTCGATAGTTCGGGAATCACAGCAACAACAGCTCGAGACCTTGTGAAAGAATTGCTGTCTGGTTTTGCATTCCAGAAAGAATATAATGAAATGAACTGACTTCATTCAACTAGAAGGGTTCTTAGAACAGACTTGGAACACAGCTAAAGAGTGATGATGATGAGTGATTATGATGTAATTGTTGCAGGTGCTGGCACCGGTGGTGCGACCACTGCCTATACTTTAGCCAAAAAGGGGCATTCAGTTCTTTTGATTGATCGGAAATCAAAGGAGAAAATCGGAGATAAGACATGTGGCGACGCTCTAGGTGATCACCATATCATAGAGTTACGTAGACTCGTTGGAATTCCGGAGCTCCCTAAAGATATTATCGAACATCCTGTAAACGGTATAGACTTAATTTCACCAGACCGGGAACACAAAATGCGAATGCAGGGACCAACAACAACTGGAATGTCATTCAACCGCCATAAGATGGGTCAATGGTTTTTGGGTCTTGCTGAAAGTGTTGGCGCTGAGGTGATGGCATCCACGAGAGCTAAGCGTCTTCTTATAGATGATGGTAAAGTCAGTGGACTTGCAATCTCACAAGAGGGAGGAACGGACAAAAACATCAGTTCAAAGATAGTTGTTGACGCGACTGGTGCCACAGGAATGCTTAGACGTCAATTACCTGAATCTTCTCCCATTGAGCGAGTTATTAACAAGGAGGACATGATGGTAGCTTGGCGTGATATCTATGAGACCCCTGAGTATGATTTTGAAACACCTGATATTCTCGAGATATTCTGGAATCAAGATGAAACATTAGGTGGGTACACGTGGATCTTTCCGCAAGGGAAGAATCGTGTCAATGTCGGTGTCGGTGTCATGACTATCACAGGTCATAGGAATCCTCAGGAAATAATGTCAAAATTTGTCGCTCCCAATTGGGATTTTATGAAAACAAAACTTGTCACCTTAGACAGTAGTGGAGGAGTTGCTCCCATCCGTCGTCCTATTGATACAATGGTGGATGATAACTTTGTTCTGGTCGGTGATGCAGCTTGTCAAGTTAACCCAATTCATGGTGGTGGTATTGGATCTTCACTTCTAGGTGGTGCTTTGGCTGGAATTACTATGTCTGAGGCATTGGAGGCAGGTGACACATCAATCAATGCACTTTGGCCATATAATCCAAAATACATGAAAGCTTATGGTCAAAAACAGGCTTCTCTTGATGTATTTCGATGGTTCTTACTCAACGTGACCAATGATGATATCGATTTCGTTTTCAAAAAGAGAATTATCAAAGCTGAAGAGCTACTAGGCACAAGTATGACTGGGCAGATGGATATGGGTGCACTCGAGAAAGCTAGACGTTTAATGTCAGGGATTAGTAGAATCTCATTTCTGAGACGTGTTGTTAAGGTTGCTGGATTAATGGATGATATTCGAGATGTGTATGCTGATTATCCTG